>NZ_BBLV01000004.1 GCF_000971115.1 Demequina gelatinilytica
GCTAGCCGAGGGCGGGATCGCCCCGCAGCTCTTGCCAGATAACATTACGGTCATTATCGTAATCGATATGGGGTGCGACCATCGCTCCCACTCGCACCGCATTGCTGTGGAGGCCGCATGACCGCGACACGACGCTCACCCGGGCGCCCGCCGAACCCCGAGCTGGACGCCGCCCTCATCGAAGCAGCCGCAAACCTGCTCGCGGAGGTGGGCTACGACGCGCTCTCGCTCGCCGAGGTCGCGCGCCGCGCCGGCACCACGATGCCCGCGCTCTACCGCCGGTACAAGAACAAGAACTCGCTCGTCCTCGCCGCGATCGAGCGCGATGTCGAGGCGAACTCCGTGCGCTTCGCACCGCACGGCAGCCTGCGAGACGACCTCATCGGGCTACTCGAGGCGGCTTCAGGCCACATGACGGAGGACAGGCTCAGGGTGCTGGCCGCACTGGTGCTCGCACGCGACACAGAGCCCGAGCTCGTTCAGCGGCTCGTCGGAGGAGTGCTGGTCGACAACCTCCCCGCTCTCACCGAGATCGTCCTGAGCGCGCGTGTGCGCGGTGACGGCACCACCGCTTCGGACGGTCTCGACATGATCGCGATGCTCGTCCCCGCGATCGTCGTCACGCACGGGCTCGTCAACGGGTCGGGACCGGACCGCGCGCTCGTGATCCGCGCCGTCGACGAGATCCTCATGCCGCTGCTCGCTGCCCACGCCCGCGGCTCCGACCACGCGGCGCCCGCCGATCGCCCGGCCCCCTGATTCCCGAACCCCGCTGCACGCAGCCCCGACCCTATTCATCACCCGAGAAGGACAACCATGACCCGCACCACCCTCCTTGCGAACGCCCACACCACGCCTGCGGGGGCAAGTCCCGCGATCGACATCGTCGCGGACCTGCCGATGAAGCGCGGCTACTCCGTGAACTCGTGGTTCGCGATCGGCCACTTCGCGTCGGATGGCCACGTGCTGAACTACCTCGCTCACGTCATCGTGATGTCGGTCAAGGGCATCCCCGTCGCTCTGAACAGCTCATTCAGCGTGACCGATCAGACCACCGGCTGGTACGGATCCGAGGACAAGCTGTTCGCACCGTGGAAGGGCACGTTCGCCGGCGACAGATTCGTGGTCCGCGCACCGAACTGCAGCCTTGAAGGCGACCTGGAGACCATGCGGGTCCGCGCCGAGATGAAGGGCGCCAGCATCGACCTCACCCTTCACGGCACCGGACACCCGCTGTACAACAAGGGCACCGGGCGCTTCGAGATCCTCGGGCTCGATGTGCGCCAGTACTCGCTCCCGACGATGGAGACATCGGGCCGCATCACGGTCGAGGGGCGCACCCACGAAGTCACTGGCACCTCCTGGTTCGATCGGCAGTGGCAGAACCAGAACATCCTCAAGCTCAACGGCCGCTGGACCTGGATGGACCTCAACCTGAGCAACGGCCTGCGACTGAGCCTGTGGGAGGCCGTCGACACGGAGGGACGGACCGATTCCTGGGTGACCTGCATCGACGAGCACGGCGCCCACCGCGTCGCTGCCCTCACCCCGCTGACCGAGGGCGCCAGCGACTACTGGCTCCCGGCGAGCGGAAACCGCTACCCCACGCGGTGGCATCTGACCGCCCCAGAGCTCAGCCTCGACCTGGTGGTGACGCCGTCTCCGCGCGAGCAGGAGCTGCAGGGATTCCTCCCCCACTATGAGGCCGCGAGCGACGTGGCAGGCACCATCGACGGAGAGCAGGTCACCGGGTATTGCTACGTGGAGATGGTCGGCGACTGGAAGGCATCGCGCTGACGGTGTCCGGCACGGCTCGCTCGCGCGGCACACGTCGCCGCGCGAGCGGGCTCCAGCTGCGGATCACGCGCCGACGAGCCTGCTCACGGCCGACGCGACGACGTCGAGCTCGAGCGGTGCCACATCGAGGGCACCATGCAGCGCGAACCCCTCGATCAGGGCGTCCAGCTGACGCGCGACGTCTGGGGCGAACCAGCGTTCAAGCTCGGACCGGCTGCCGGCCATCCAACGACCCGTGATCTCTCGGTAGGCAGGATCTCGGGCGGCGAGCATGTAGAGCTCGTACGCGATGATGTTGTCGCGCATCCCAGCGTCGGCAGAGAGATCTCGGACCAGGGCGACGACGGCAGCGATGGCCTCGTCTCGTGTGCGCGCCTCGGCAAAGTGCGCGGCGTAGGACGCGGCGAAGCGCTCCGCGAAACGAGCGAACGCCGTGCGGAGCAGGTCGTCCATGCCGTCGAAGTGGTAGGTCATGGACCCCAGAGGCACGTCAGCACGGTGAGCGATCCCTCGGTGCGACACCCCGGCCACGCCGACCTCCGCGATCAGGTCGAGCGTGACCTTGACGATGCGGTCGCGCCTTCCGGGATCATGGCGCCGCACTCTCGCCGCCCTCCTCAAGCGTGCGGATCACCTTCGCAGGAACGCCGGCCACGACGACGTTCGCCGGCACGTCCTTGGTCACGACCGCACCGGCGGCGACGACCGAGTTCTCGCCCACGCTCACTCCTGGGCAGATGATGGCGCCGCCGCCGAGCCACACGTTGTCGCCGATGACGATGGGTCGCGCTGCCTCCCACTTGTCGCGCCGGGGCTGCGGTTCCAGGGGATGCGTCGGCGTGAGAAGTTGGACATGAGGACCGATCTGGCAGTCGGCGCCGATCGTGATAGTCGCGACGTCCAGCGCCGTGAGGCCCATGTTGACTAAGGTGCGGGCACCGATGCGGATGTTCGTGCCGTAGTCAACATAGACCGGCGCGCGCACGAATGCGGTGGGGTCCGCTCCAGGCATCAGCTCTCGCGCTGCCTCTTGACCACGCTCGGGATCGCGGTGGTACTCGTCTGCGAAACGCGCCATGCGATGCACGGCGGCACGTTGCGCCTCTGCGATCGCCGGGTCGTCTGCGATGTAGAGATCTCCCGCCATCATCCGTTCGTGGTGGGACCGCGTGTCGCCTGCGCCATCGCCAAGAGAGGCTTGATAGTCATTCATGCGTACGATCGTACATAACCGCGTCGGACACCACCGCGCGGACCCCTCGGGGCCCACAGACCGACCAGAGCCGGTCGCGACGACTGCCGCGGCCGCCTTCGAGAGCCCGGAGCGGAACGCGACCTACGGGCCGCGCCGCAACCAGATGGAGGGCTACAACCGGGCCCGCAAGGACAGCACTGCGGCCGCCATCGCCGCAGCCGACCACCGCCGGCATCGCGGCCCGGGCAAGCAAGACGTCCCGCCGATCTTCAAGGCCGTCGGCGCCAACATCCACGCGATCCTCGAGATCCTGCGCGACATCGCCGACCGCGAGGAGCCCACGCCGAACCCGGGCGGCCGTCCGGTGATCGCCCCGCTCGCCAACCACCGCCGCGAGCCCAACAACCTGCCCATTCGCATCACGGGACGCCCCCCCGGAGGACAAGTCGGGCAGACCCCAGAAGCCCGCGCCGCCGGGCAGACCGGCCAAGGCCGCGTAGCAGCTCTCCCCACCAGAAGCACAACTTCACGCAGGTACGTTCGGAGGCGCGGACCCGCCAACCTTGCCGGGAAACGACTCAGGGCGGTCCGATCACTTGTGAAGAGTGACCGAACCGCCCTGATCTAGGCTCTGCCTTCCGAATCGCGAATTCTTTCGAACCCAACTGAGAAGATGCCTGTGGTACGCCCCCAGGGACTCGAACCCTGAACCCGCTGATTAAGAGTCAGCTGCTCTGCCAGTTGAGCTAGAGGCGCATCGCTCCGCTACCGCGGCGCGAGAGAAAACACTACCTGACTTCTGCGCGAAAGTGAAATCGGCACGGGGACGCCTCCGGCGTCCCGGCTCACCTGAGCTGGCGAAGCCGATCGTAGGCGACGGCGAGCCCGAGCAGCACCGCACCCACCGCCGCGAAGGCGATCCAGCGGGGCAGCTCGGGGTCGGGCACCGCGACCTGGACGAGCGCGAGCGCGACGGCGGTCGCCGCTGCGGCGACCGCGGGCGCGAGCCAGCGGGTGCGCACGCTCACCACGGCTAGCGCCGCCACCGCGAGCGTGAGACCGACGGTGCGCACGAGCGCGCCCGGCTGCACCGCGATGGCGACGAGGCTCGGCACGATCGCCAGCGCGAGCCCGCCGCCCAGCGCGGTGGTGCTCGCCAGCTCAGGATCGCGCCGCATCCATGCGACGCCCTCGGCCAGCGCCCACGCCGCCGGCACGATCGTGTACGCCTCCAGCGCCTCCACCCCGGCGCCGCCGAGGACGAGCCCGACACCGAGCGTCGCGGCGATCGCCGCGCCCACCCGCGCGGGCAACGGCGCCGGCTCGCGCAGCGCGAGCCAGCCCGCGGACACGACCAGCATCGCGAGGCCGGTCGCCGTCGCATCGTCCGCGACGATGCCCGCGGCCAGGACCAGGATCGATGCGGCGCCCCCTGCCCGTGCCACCGCGTCGGACGGGAGCCACCCGAGGCGCGCGAGCGCCACGATGCCCGCGAAAGCGACGCCGGCCAGCGCCGCCGTGGCGACCACCTCCGCGCCGAGCTCGCCGACCGCGAGGCGCGCCGCGATCGCACCTGCCGCTACCGCCACCAGCCCGCCCACCTCGCGCCACGCGACCATGCGTCGCGCGATCAACACGAGCACCGAGGCGACCACCGCGTGCGCCGCGACCTGCGCCCACGGGTGCACGCCCGCCATCAGCACCGCCGCGAGGGCGAGCAGCACGGGATGCCACGGACCGACCGTCCAGCGACCCAGGACCGCGACCCCTGCGACGGCGACAGCCGCGACCACGATCGCCGACCACGGCGTCGGGACGGCCGCCGCGGCGAGGACGCATGCGCCGGCGACGATGGTCGCGGCGTCAGCCCGCAGCCTCCGTGCGGCAAGGAGCCCGACCGCCGCGACCGCGGCGGCCGGCGCGGCGAGCGGGTCGACGGGTGTCCCCGCGCCGGACCCCTCCCACGCATCGGACACGGCCCCCAGCCAGGCGAGCACTGCCGACGCGAAGCCCGGCAGCGCCCACAGCGCGACCGGCACGAGCCCCCACCGGCCCGCGACGGCACGGTGCTCGCCGAGCGCACGCAGCAGCCACGCGGCACCTGCGGCGGATGCCGCCGCAGCGAGCGCGACCGCCACGGGACCACCATCCGCACCGCTCACCCAGGCCGGCGCCACCAGGGTGGCGATCGCGACCGCGGGCGAGGTCGCGAAGCGCGGGACCAGGAGCGCGGCGAGCGCGAGCAGCCCGGCGATCCCCAGCACCACTGTCGCGCCCGTCACGGGCGGGACCAGGCCGACCGCGATGCCCGCGACCCCGCGCAGGGCGAGCGCCGTCACCCACGCGATCGCGCCGATCTGCGCGACCGCCCGGGCCTTCGCATCACGCCACCACCATCCGGTGGCTCCCGCGGCCGCGGACAGCACGAGCGCCGCGCCCATCGTCGCCACCTCGCCCACCCCCGCCGACGCGACCGCCGCCGTCCCGACGCCCGCCGTCGCGACGGCGAGCACGGCCCCGGCAGCCTCGCCGAGCCGTGCAGGGTCTCCGTCGCCGATCGCGCGCCCACGGATCGCCGCCGAGGCCACCACGCCCGCGAGCAGCGTGAGCCCGCACGCCAGCAGCCAACCGCGCGACCCCGCAGCTCCCTCGATGCGGAGCACGTCGATCGCCGCCGCACCACCCCACGCGAGCGCGACCACCAGCAGGACCACCGCAGGCGCGAGGCCCGCAAGCGCCCAGCGCGCACGCTCGGGGGCGACTCCCGCGAGCAACCATGCGAGCGCGGCCGCAGAGGCCACCAGAGCGGCACCCGCCCACGCCTCCCCGCCGCCGAGGCGGAGCACGGTGGCGGCGGGAGCGAGCGTCACCAGCAGCGCGGTGAGAGAGCCGAGCGCCCGGGGCGCACCACGGACCGCCGCCAGGGCTAGGGCGACCGGGACCGCGGCGCCGGCGAGCGCGAGCCACGGCCACCGCTCTCCGGGCGATGCCCACGCGGCCACGCCCACGAGCGCACCGCCGGCACCCGTCGCCACCCCCGCGAGCGCGACGGTGAGGCGCGCCGGCCCCGCGGGCCACGTGCGCGCAGCGCCCGCGAGCACCACCGCCACCAACGTCGCGGCCAGGGCGATGGCGGCTCCGCCTCCCGACGGAGGCGCGACCGCGAGCACGACGGGCACGGTCGCGGCGGCGACCGACGCCGCGCCGGCCATCAGGACTGCGCGCGCGTGCTCCGCATCGTCCCAGCGCCTCGCGACGATGCTCGCGGCGCCGATGCCGACCAGGCCCAGAGGCCACGCCCACGGGGCCGTGGCCGCCGCCCCGCGCGCATCGATCGCGATGCCCAGGCCCGCGATCGCGGCGACGACGGCGGCGATGCCTGCGGGGACGAGCCCCCACGCGACGGCCCGCTGCAGCGCGGGCTCGCTGGCGCCGGCCGCGAGCGCCAGCGCGCCGATCGCCGCGATCACGAGCAGCGCGAGCGCCGGCTCGTCGAGCAGCGGCGCCATGGCCGCGCCCGCCCCCGTCGCCGCGGCCACCGCGGAGGCGACGCCGATGCCGCGCCAACGGACCGCCGCGCCGACCGCCGCGATCGCCGGAGCCCACACCCACCCGATCTCGCCCGGGTCGAGGTCGGCCAGGGCGTAGGTCGCCACCACGGCGAGCGGCCCGAGCGCCGCGACCGCATAGCGCTGGATGCGGGCACCCATGCCGTCGAACCACCGCTCGCCCGCCGCCATGAGCAGGCCCACGGCCACCGCGGCGGACAGCGCGAGGCCCGCGGCCCCCGACTCGGCGCCGGCGCCCGCCACCGCGATGAGGGCCGCGACAGGGACGGTCGCGGCCGCGGCGAGCGACAGCCACGGCACGTCGCGCCGGGCGAGCAGCGATGCGGTCGCGGCTGCGACCAGGAGCGCGACCGGCGTGGTGAAGACCCCGAGCACGTCCGCGGTGCGCTCGAGCGCGACCACGGCGGTCCCCGCGAAGGCCGCCGAGACCACGCCGATGGCACCGGCAGGCTCGGACATGCCGCGGCGGAGGACCCAGCGCGCGAGCACGCCCACCGCCGCCGCGATCGCCAGCAGGATGACGGCCTGCAGCGCCGGAAGGATGGTCTCCCACGTCACCGCGACGAACACGATCGCGGAGGCGATGAGCAGCGCGGCGCCCGCCATCCCCAGCAGCACCGGGGCCGTGAGCGCGGTCCGCAGGCGTGCCGTGCGAGCCCGAGGGGCGCGTGGCGCCCGGGGCCGGTACGGTCCCGGGACCGCGAAGACGTCGCGCGGCGCGGAGACGGCGGGCGGCGCGACGGGCGCATCCTCGCGGGGCGCATCGTCCTCCGGACCCAGGCGCAGCATCCTGAACCTGGTCGCGCCGAGTTCGACCCGGGCGCGCTCGCGCGCCGCGAGGTCGCGATCCAGCCGGACCCGCGCGGCGTCGTACGCCGCTTGCGAGAGCGCCACCTCGGCCACGGCCTCGCGCAGCTGTTGCGCCGCCGGGTCGCCCAGATCGGCACCGCAGCCCGGGCACGCACCTCCGGGCTGGTCAGACGCGGGATCCCCGCACAACGGACACGCCGAATCCCCTGCTACGACCATGATCGCCCCCTTGGGCGCGAGTGTAGCGACGCCATACGCGCTTCGGCAGGCACCGGCGCACGGCGGTGGAATCGTGTCCCCCGCGCTAGCGTTGGACGCATCATGAACGACACCCGACTCGCCGTGGGCGACATCGCGCCCGACTTCACCGCATCGACCGACTCCGGCACCTTCCGCCTCGCGGACCTGCGCGGCCGCAAGGTCATCCTGTACTTCTACCCCGCCGCCATGACGCCGGGCTGCACCACGCAGGCGTGCGACTTCCGCGACTCGCTCGACCGCCTCCACGCCGAGGGCTACGAGGTGGTCGGCATCTCGAAGGACTCGCCGGAGAAGCTGGCGAAGTTCCGCGAGGCCGAGGGCCTGACGTTCACGCTCGTGTCCGACGAGGACCTCGCGGTCCAGAACCTCTACGGCGCGTGGGGCCTCAAGAAGCTCTACGGCAAGGAGGTCGAGGGCGCGATCCGCTCGACCGTGGTGATCGGCGAGGACGGCGCCGTCGCGCTCGCGCAGTACAACGTCAAGGCCACGGGCCACGTCGCCAAGCTGCGTCGCGACCTCAAGATCGACTGACACCTCCGCACGCGTGGTCCAGGCGCGGTCGAGCGCCCGTATCCTGGACCCCGCGCGCGAGTGGCGGAATTGGCAGACGCGCTGGATTTAGGTTCCAGTGCCCTCGGGCGTGGGGGTTCAAGTCCCCCCTCGCGCACCCCGTGATCCCGCACCGGCCCACCGGTGCGGGATCTGTCGTCTCACGCCACGTACATGCCACGATGGCGCCGTGACCCACGACCTCCTCACGCTCGCCGCGGCGGGGTTCGTCGCGGGCCTCGCGGTCGCGATGCCGCTCGGGGCGATCGGCGTGCTGATCCTGCGCGAGTCCATGGTCGGCGGGCTGCGTACGGGCCTGGCCGCCGCCGCCGGCGTCGCGACGGTCGACCTCGCCTACTGCGCGGTGGCTGTCGGGTTCGGCGCCGCGGCTGCGGAGGTGCTCGCCCCGTGGAGCCGGACCATCGCGGTGGCCTCCGGGGTGGTGATCATCGGGATCGGCCTCCTGCTGCTGCGCGGCGCCCTCGGGCCGCCGGCGCCCGCCGGGGAGGTTGTCCCGGGTCGCCCGCTGCGCGTCTACGGGCGGTTCGTGGCGCTCACCTCGCTCAACCCGGCGACGGTCGTGTACTTCCTCGCGCTCGCGGGCGTGGTGACGTCCGTCACCACGGCGTCGGCGGGCCCGGTCGTCTTCGTCGTGGCGGCCGGGATCGGCTCGTTGCTGTGGCAGGCGGGGCTCGCGATCGTCGGCACGGCGATCGGTGCGCGCGTGCCCCCTCGCGCGGTCCGGGTCCTCGGCGTCGTCGCGGCGGCGGCCGTCATCGCGCTGGGCATCGTCGCCCTCGCGGCGGCACGCAGCCTCTGATCGCTGCCGACCCCCGTCGCCGGGCATGCAGAAGGCCCGGCCCTCCCTGCGGGAGGACCGGGCCCCGTGAAGCCGTCTCAGCCCTGCGCGGACTCGTGCTCGGCGATCTTGGTGCGGACCTCGTCCATGTCGAGACCCTCGACAGCGCCGATCAGCTGCTCGAGCGCCGGGCCCGGCAGCGCGCCGGCCTGGTTGAAGACCATGATGCCGTCGCGGAACGCCATGAGCGTGGGGATCGCGGTGATCCCGTACTTCACGCTGAGCTCCTGGTGCGCCTCGGTGTCGACCTTGGCGTGCACGATCTCGGGCTTGACGTCCGAGGACTGCTCGAAGATGGGCGCGAAGCGCTTGCACGGGCCGCACCATTCGGCCCAGAAGTCCACGAGGACGATGCCGTCCTTGCTCACGGTCTCATCGAAGGTGTCGGTGGTCAGCTCGACAGTTGCCATTGCTTCCTCTCTTCGGCAGTAATACCCCGGGGGGTATCCTACCACTTCCCTGCGTGCGGGCTTTCGGTATCCAGGTTGTCACGTCACGGCGCGGTTGACGGGCCACGCGCAGACTCAAGGTAGAAAAGACTCATGACCGATATGGCCGAGCTCCCTGACGAACCCACCGGCTGGCTGTCCGACCGCGAGCTGCAGCACGTCCGTTCCGAGCTCCCGTTGGTATACGTCAACGTGATCCCCGTGCGGATTAATCCCATGGGCGAGATCACCGAGGTGGGACTGCTCCTCAGGGCCATCGACGGCGCGATGTCCCGCGCGATCGTCGCCGGGCGCGTGCTGCTGCACGAGCGGATTCGCGACGCCATCGTGCGCAACCTCGAGAAGGACCTGGGGCTCGCGGCGATGCCGCAGGTGCCGCTGTCGCCCGTGCCGCTCGCGGTCGCCGAGTACTTCCCCACCAAGGGCGTCACGCCCTTCCACGACTCCCGCCAGCACGCCGTCGCCCTGGTCTACGTGGTGCCCGTCGAGGGGCACTGCGAGCCGCAGCAGGGAGCGCTCGACCTCACGTGGCTCACGCCCGAGGAGGCGGCGAGCGAGGACGTGGCCGCAGAGATGGCCGGCGGCCAGCACGTGCTGGTCCGTCAGGCGCTCGCGCACTGCGGCGCCGCGACCTAGGGCTCGCGCTCGAGGGCGCTCGCCAGCTCCTCCCACCAGGCGAGGCGGCCGGGGCGCCCGTCGTAGTGCGCCCGCCCCTGGTTGCGCCCGCTCGGGCTCGGCAGCACGAACACGCGCGCCCCGGCGAACAGCCACTCCTGGATCCCGAGCCCGGGTCGGGGGTGCCCGAGCCAGCGGGAGGCCTGCGCGCCTGCCTCCTTGGAGGTGAAGGCGATCCACCGGGGACGATGCGCGGCGACCTTCGCGGCGAGCGCCGGGACGTCGTAGGGCAGGCCGCGGTCGTGGCTCTGCGCCATGGTCTTGACCAGGTCGGTGAGGCCTACGCCGAATCCCGTGACGCGCGCATCGTCCTCCGGGCCCAGCGGCTCGGGGACGATGCGCGCCGCACCCAGGTACTCCCAGAACCGGTTGCCTGGGCCCGCGTAGTAGTGCCCGCGTGCCGCCGAGGCGAGCCCCGGCGAGGTGCCGCAGAAGACGACGCGCAGGCCGGGCGCCAGTCGATCCGGGAGCACGGGCGGACCGAGCGTCGCGGGAGGTCCCTCCGCGTCCGATCCCGAGGACCGAGCGTCCCGGACCGGGCGGGGGCGGGGCACCTCAGGCCCGGAGAGCCTCGGCCACGTGGGGCGCGAGCGCACGGAACGCCTTGCCGCGGTGGCTGATCTGGTTCTTGCGCTCCGCGGTGAGCTCGGCGTTGGAGACCGCCTCTCCCTGCGCGCGGAAGATCGGGTCGTAGCCGAAGCCGCCCTCCCCTGCGGGCGCTCGGAGGAGCTCGCCGCGCAGGATCGAGCGGCACACGTGCTCCCGCCCGTCCGGCATCACCAGCACGGCGGCGCACACGAACTCCGCGCCGCGGTGCTGGTCCGGGATGTCCGCCATCTGCGCGAGGAGCAGGTCGAGGTTCTCCTGGTCCTGCCCGTGCGCGCCGGACCACAGCGCGGAGAAGATGCCGGGCGCGCCACCCATGATGTCGACCGCGATGCCCGAGTCGTCGGCGATGGCCGGCAGCCCGGTCGCGGCGGCGAGCGCGTGGGCCTTGATGAGCGCGTTCTCCGCGAAGGTGGTGCCGTCCTCGACGGGGCTCGGGGCACCGAGCTCCTTGGCCGACGCCACGTCCTCGCGAGCGAGCCCCGGCACCAGCGGCGCGAGGATCGCCCAGATCTCGCCCACCTTGTGGGCGTTGTGCGTCGCGATCGCGAGGCGGGGCATGGTCAGCCCTCCAGCGCGGCTGCCTGGAGCACGGCGAGCTCGGCGTTGCCGGCGGTCGCGAGCGCGAGGAGCGCGTCGAGCTCGGCCCGGTCGAACGGAGCGCCTTCGGCGGTCCCCTGCACCTCGACGAAGCCGCCGGTGCCGGTCATCACCACGTTCATGTCCGTCTCGGCGCGGACGTCCTCGACGTACGGCAGGTCGAGCATCGGGACACCGTCGATGATGCCCACGCTCACGGCGGAGACCGAACCGCTGAGGGGCTGGGCGCCGGGCTTGATGGCGCCGTGCTTGCGTCCCCACTCGATCGCGTCCGCGAGCGCGACGTACGCGCCGGTGATCGCCGCGGTGCGGGTGCCGCCGTCCGCGTCGAGCACGTCGCAGTCGAGCACGATGGTGTTCTCGCCGAGCGCCTTGACGTCGATGATCGCGCGCAGCGAGCGGCCGATGAGACGGCTGATCTCCATGGTCCGGCCGCCGATCTTGCCGCGCACCGACTCGCGGTCGTTGCGCGTGTTGGTGGCGCGCGGGAGCATCGCGTACTCGGCGGTGACCCAGCCCTCGCCGGAGCCCTTCTTCCAGCGCGGCACGCCCTCGGTGAAGGACGCGGAGCACAGCACGCGCGTCCCGCCGAACGTCACCAGGCACGAGCCCTCGGCGTTGCGCTGGAATCCCCGCTCGAAGGAGATGGGGCGGAGCTGGTCGGGGGTACGGCCGTCGGCACGGGTGATCGTCATGGTGACGAGCCTATCCGTCCCGTGACAGCGGCAACGGAGCTGGTCCCGACCCGCCGTCGGTGGGATCGGTCACGGGCCGCGACACGCCGCACCACCGGGACTCGCTCCGTTGCGGCTGTCGGACAGGCGCGGGTCAGAGCACGTGCGTCTCGCCCGGGACCGCGTGGGTGACGGGCGCGCCGTAGGCCACGGTCGCAAGCTCGAGCGTGCCGGCGGGGTCCACCCACGACGCGATGTGGGTGACGATGAGCTCGCCCACCCCCGCGTCGCGCGCGAGCGTGCCCGCCTGCGTGCCGTTCATGTGGATGCCTTCGGGGTTGACGCGCGAATGCGCCCACCCGGCCTCCGCGAGCAGCGCGTCGGCGCCGCGCGCGAGGCCCAGGACCTCGTCGCAGCGGTCCGTGTCACCCGTGAAGACCAGCGAGGTCGGGCCGTCCGCGAGCGCCGAGGGCCCGGCGACGCGCACCGCGACCGCGGGGACGGGGTGCCACGCGCGCGCGAACGTGAACGAGAAGGGCCCGACGGTCGCGGTGTCGCCGTCGCCCACGGCCGTGAAGTCGAAGGTCGCGAGCGCGGTGAGGTCCTCGGAGCCGGCGATCTGGACGATGCGCTGGTCGAGCCCCTCGGGGCCGAGCAGCGTCAGCGGTGCCAGGTCGTCGTCCGCCGCAGGTCCGTAGCGGCGCAGGACGGACAGCGCGGCGAGGTCCGCGCAGTGGTCGGGATGCCCGTGCGAGACCACGACCGCGTCGACGCGGGCGGGATCGCAGTAGCGCTGGAGCGGTCCGATCGCGCCCGACCCGAGGTCGAGGACGATGCGCCACGTGCGGCCGTCCGCATCGTCCGCCTCCACGAGGTAGCAGGAGGCGGGCGCATCCGGGCCCGCGGTCGAGCCGGCGGAGCCGACGATGGTGAGCCTCACTGGGCTGCCTCCACTTCGGGGAGAGGTTCCACCTGCGTCACCACGGGACCGAGGAAGCGCTGCGCGAGCGCCTCGAAGCGGTCGCGCGGACCTGTCGCGTAGAAGCGGTGGCTGGGTGCGCTGTGCGCCTCGCGCTCGAGCCCGTTGGCCGCGAGCACACGGTAGACGTCGCGCGCGGTCTCCGACGCGGAGTCGACCAGGGTGACATCCGGCCCCATCACGTACGCGATCGCGCCCGCGAGGAGCGGATAGTGAGTGCAGCCGAGGATCAGCGTGTCCACCCCGGCCTCCTGCAGCGGCGCGAGGTACTCGCGCGCCACGCGGATCACCTCGGGACCCGTGGTCTCCCCCGCCTCGACCAGGTCGACGAAGCGCGGGCACGCCTGGCTGGTGATGGTGAGGTCGGGTGCGCCGGCAAGAGCGTCCTCGTACGCCCCCGACGTCACGGTCGCGACCGTGCCGATCACGCCCACGTGCCGCGAGCGCGACAGCGACGCGGCGCGGCGCGCGGCCGGCAGGATGACCTCGACCACCGGGATGCCGCGCTCGCGCGAGAACCTCTCGCGCGCATCGCGAAGCACCGCGGCGGAGGCCGTGTTGCACGCGATCACCAGGGTCTTGACCCCGTCGGCGACCAGCGCGTCCATGATGTCGAGCGCGTGCTGGCGCACCTCGGCGATGCCGAGCGGGCCGTAGGGACCGTGCGCGGTGTCGCCGACGTAGTGCACCGACTCGTGCGGCATCGTGTCCATGATCGCGCGGGCGACGGTGAGACCGCCCACGCCCGAGTCGAACACGCCGATGGGCGCGTCGTTCATGCCTGTCCTCCTAGAGACACGGACACCAGCGATTCCTGGAGCCACGTGAGGGCGTCGTAGAGCATCCCGAGCCATACCCGCTCGGGGTCGATGGTCGGCTCGTGCGGGGCGTCCGACTCCATGGCCTCGCCCGCGCGTGCGATGTCCGCGTGCAGCGCCTCGGCGTCCGCATCGCTCTCCAGCCCGAGCCGGGACGCGAGGACCAGCCGCACGTCGGTCAGCGCCGCCGCGGTGGGCATGACGTGCTCGGCGGGGACCACCCACTCGTCCACGTCCTGGCTCAGCTCCTCCCACATGCGGCGCAGCCGTGCGAGCTTGGTCGCGCGAAGGTCGTCCTCGGTGAGGCGGCGGAACTCGTCCGCGACCTCGCGCTCGCGTGGCGCGGCGTTGGGAAGGAGCCTCAGGAGCGCCGGGTCGTCCGGCTCCGCCGGAGCGTCGGCGAGCTCGTCGAGGAAGCGCAGGCTCTCCGCGAGATCCTCGCGGTGCGGGAGCGTCGAGTGAGGCGCGCTGCCGAACGACTCGCCGCCCAGGAGGAGGCCCACGTCGGCGACGATGCGCGCGATGACCAGGCGCTCGTCCTCGTCGAGCGCCGCGACGGCCGCGCCGTCACGGGCGGCGAAGGCCCTCACGCGTCCGCCCGCTCGAGCGTGGCCCACAGCCCGTACGAGTGCATCGCCTGGACGTGCACCTCCATCTGCTCGCGGCTTCCGCTGCTCAGCACCGACCGGCCCTTCTCATGCACCTCGCGCATGCGTGCCTCGGCCTCCTGGCGCGGCAGCCCGAAGTACTCCTGGAACACGCGCGTGACGTAGCTCATGAGGTTGACCGGGTCGTTCCAGACCACCGTGACCCAGGGCTCGCGCACGCGCGTGCGGACGCCCGCGTCCGGCTCGAGTCGCTCCTGGGTACCCACGCGCTCAGCGTAAGGCCGCGGGGCGCGCTTGCGCCGCTACTCGTCGCCGTCGGAACCGAATGCCGCGTCGATGATCTCCTTGCACGCAGGGCACACGGGGAAGCGGTTCGGGTCGCGCCCGGGGACCCACACCTTGCCGCAGAGGGCGATCACGGGCTCGCCGCTCATGGCGGACTCGAGGATCTTCTCCTTCTTGACGTAGTGCGCGAACCGCTCGGCATCGCCGGGCTCGACCAGCTCCTGGGTGCCGGTGCGCTCGATGGTGGCGGTGCCGCCCTGCGGCTGGGTCATCGGCTCAAGGGTCTCGCTCATGCGCACCATGGTACGCGCGGGCCACCCCTACGCCACGGCCGCCAGCAGCCGTCCGGAACGCGCGTTGTACACCGCGCCTGCGGCGCGCACCCCGCCGGCGTACGCGCCGATCCCAGTGATGATCCCGAGCACGCACGCGGCGGCGCCCCACCCCGGCGCCTCGGCCACGAGCGCGACCACGAACGGCACCACCACGAACGGCACGAGCAGCACGAGGACGAGCGTCGAGACCAGCTGCGCGACCAGGCCGGCGCCGACCGCCCCGACCTCCGAGCCGAACGGGCTCGCACCCGGCGCGGGCGCGCGGTAAGGCACCAGCACCGCGCTCAGCGCCGCGACGCCCAGGCTCACCCCGAGCACTCCGACGCAGGTTCCCAGCAGCCCGGGCGCGTCGGCCCAGCGTCCGCCCCACGCGACCGTCGCGAGCGCGACGACCACGATGAGCGGCAGCGCCCATGATGCGGTCGCCGCGAGCCTCCCGCGCAGCACCGCCTGGCCCAGCCGGCCCGAGACCACGTCGAGCCACAGCGCGGTCGAGTCGAAGGCGACGTCGTTGTGGCGGCCCCACCCGATGGTGACCGCGAGCACGATCGGCACCAGGTACGCCCATCGCGGGTCGAGGTCGAACACGGGCATCACGAGCGCGAAGAACGTGACGGGCAGGAGCATCACGCCGACCAGGGACGACAGGTAGCGGGGATCGCTCACCCACGCGCGCACCAGGCGGGCGTGCACCGCCGCCGTCGCGCCGTCGCGCGGGCGCACAAGCCCCCTGACCGGATCGAGGATGCGGTCGTGGCGGCGGCGCGCCCCGCCTCCGCGGCCCAGCGGCGCCACGAGCTGGTGGGCGACGTTGACCCGCCACACCGCGTGCACCAGCAGCAGCCACGCGGCCTGCATCGCGATCCGCCACCCGGCGCCGAGCCAGTCGCCCTCCGCCGCGAGCGCGGGTGCCGCGACGCCCGCGCCGAGCGGCGTGGTCCCGAGCCGGTCGAGCAGGACCTCGACGTCCGCGCCGATCACCGCGGTGAGACCGTCGCGGAACAGCACCAGCGCCACAGGCGCCGCGGCGGCGAGCGCGAGCCCCAGCACGGCGAACGTCGCGAGCTTGGCCCGCCTGGAGGACAGCACGCGCGCGGCCCACGCGGCGCTCACCCGCGCGCCGAGCACCATGGAGCCGTAGGCGAGCGCGAGGCCCAGCGCGGCCACCGCCAGCGCCTCCGGGCCGCTCACGCGCCAGGACAGCCCGAGCAGCCCGAGCGCGAGCGCGAAGAACAGCGCGGGCAGGGTGAGGAACGCCGCGACGGTGAGGCCGGGCATGATGGTGCGCGCGGACACGCCGAGGGTGCGGAAGCGCGCGGGCTCCAGCGTGTCGTCGAGCCCCGCCACCATGAGCGGCACCACGGCCCAGCCGATCGACAGCACGGCGACCAGACCCACGAGGAGGTCGGCACGGACCTCGTCGCTCTGGCGCGCGAGCGCAGCGCCGCCCCAGACGAGCCACGGGAGCATCGTCAGCATCCACGTCACGCCCAGGCCGGCGATCAGCAGGCGCCACCACTCCCGCCGCGCGAGGTGCCACGCGGCGCGCAGGCGGATCGCTACGACTGTCGCAACCACGTGAGGTCCCGCCGCTCGCGCTCGTCGCCCACGAGCGCCACGAACCGCTCCTCGAGGTCGAGGGCGCCGTCGCGGACCTCCGCGAGGCTGCCGGAGGCGAGGACCCTCCCGCGCCCGACGACCGCGACGTGGTCGCAGAGCCGCTCGACCAACGCCATCACATGCGAGGACAGCACCACCGTGCCACCCGTCGCCACGTACTCCTCGAGGATGCGGCGGATCGCGCCCGCGGACACCGGGTCCACGGCCTCGAAGGGCTCGTCGAGCACCAGCAGCCGCGGCGCGTGCACGAGCGCGCAGGCGAGGCCGATCTTCTTGGCCATGCCCGCCGAGTAGTCCATCACCAACGTGCGGCCGGCGTCCTCGAGATCGAGCGCCGCGAGCAGGTCGTCGCGCCGGGCGCGCACCACGTCCCTGTCGAGACCGCGGAGGCGTCCCGCGTAGGAGATCAGCTCCGCACCCGTGAGGCGGTCGAAGGTGTGCAGGCCGTCCGGGAGCACCCCGATGAGGGGCTTGGCGGCCTCCGGCGCGCCCCAGAGATCGATCCCCAGCACGGACACCGTGCCCGCGTCGGGCTGCAGCAGCCCGGTCGCCATCGACAGCGTGGTGGTCTTGCCGGCGCCGTTGGGACCGACCACCCCGTAGAACGAGCCCGCGGGGATGTCGAGGTCGACGCGGTCCACCGCGAGCGTGTGGCCGAAGCGCTTCACAAGCCCACGCAGGGACAGCGCCGGGGCGGGGACCGTGGTCATGGCGCCAGGGTATCGCCGGACTTCCAGGCGCGTTGCGCGACGGGATGGACTCCGTGCCGCAGGTGCGCATATAGTTGCCACGACAACCTAACTGAGGACGAGGGACGCACATGGACGCTTCGCGCACGGACCGCATCGCGGCAGGCACGACGATGGGACCGGTCGAGCTGCACGTCGAGGACCTCGACATGATGCTCGCCTACTACCGCGACGTGCTCGCGCTCGAGCAGATCCGCGTCGAGGGCGACCGCCACGTGCTCGGGCGCGGCGGCGTCGACACCGTGGTGCTCACCCCCACGCGCGGGCTTCCTCGCTTCGACCGCCACGGCGCGGGCCTGTTCCACACCGCGGTGCTGTTCGACTCGCGCGAAGGTCTCGCCGCCGCGGTGCTGCGGGTCGCGCAGGCCGCGCCGGGCTCCTACACCGGCGCCGCCGACCACCTGGTGAGCGAGGCCTTCTACTTCGACGACCCGGAGGGCAACGGCGTCGAGCTGTACTTCGACCGCCCGCGCGAGAGCTGGCGGCGCGACGCCACCGGCCGGCCCCTCATGGGCACGGAGCACATCGACGTCAACGGGTTCCTTACCAGCCACCTCACGGAGGCGGAGGTCGCCGCGCCCTCGGTCGCCGCGAGCGTGGGCCACGTGCACCTCCAGGTGGGAGACATCCCCACCGCGAAGGATTTCTACGTGCGCACGCTCGGCTTCGACGAGGTGCTCGACATGGGCAGCGCGCTGTTCGTGTCCGCCGGCGGCTACCACCACCACATCGGGCTCAACACCTGGAACTCGCGCGGCGCCGGCCCGCGCGCGGCCTCGCTCGGCCTGGGCACCATGGACATCGTGCTGCCGTCGGCGGACGACCTGGGCGCGCTGCGCGAACGGCTCGCCCACCGCGCCGCGGCGGTCGCGGACGACGGGCGCACGGTGACGGTCGCGGACCCGTGGGGCTCGCAGATCCGGGTCACCGTCGCCGGGCGCTGACCGCCCAGGACACGGCGTCATCCCAGGTGGGGGGTGGTTCTGCGCGTGAACCGTGACACCGAACCTACGGCACCGTAGGGTAGGCGCCATCCGTATGACGAGCACTGCCGCTCAGCCCGACTGGGAAGTCACCCGCCACGACCCCGGAGAGGCATGATCCCCGCGCAGCCCCCCGCATCGTCCCTGCCCGTCAACCACGTCACCCGCCGCTTCGCGGCGCTGTCGGCGACCATCCGCGAGACCGGCCTCCTCGAGCGCGCCTACGGCTTCTACGCCGTCTACGGCGCGGTGCTCGCGCTGGCGCTCGGCGGCGTCGTCACGGGCGTGATCCTCCTCGGGGACTCGTGGTTCCAGCTGCTCATGGCGGCCGCGCTCGCCATCGTGCTCACGCAGCTCGCCTTCCTGGGGCATGAGGCGTCGCACCGGACCGTCCTCGCGTCGGGACCCGCGAACGACCGTCTGGGTCGCTTCCTCAGCACGTTGATGGTCGGCATCAGCCACCAGTGGTGGATGCACAAGCACACGCGCCACCACGGCAACCCCAACCGCGTGGGCAAGGACCCCGACATCGACATGGACACCATCGCGTTCCAGGAGGAGGACGCCGCGAACGCCCGCGGGTTCCTGCGGTGGATCAATGCGCGGCAGGGCTGGCTGTTCTTCCCGCTCCTCACGCTCGAGGGCATCAACCTCCACTACCAGTCGATCCGCTCGCTGGTGACCTCTGGGACGCGACGCCAGCGCTGGCAGGAGATCCCCGCGATCGTGGCGCACTTCGCGCTCTACCTGATCCCGCTGTTCTGGTTCCTGCCGCTCGGCATGGCGTTCGCGTTCCTCGGCGTGCAGATGGCCGTGTTCGGCGTCTACATGGGCGCCTCGTTCGCGCCGAACCACAAGGGCATGATGATCGTCCCTGCGGACATGAAGATGGACTTCCTGTCCAAGCAGGTGCTCACCAGCCGCAACATCCGGGGCGGCTGGGCGATGTCCATCCTCATGGGCGGGCTCAACTTCCAGATCGAGCACCACCTGTTCCCCTCGATGGCGCGTCCGCACCTGGGACGCGCCCGGGAGATCGTCCGCGAGCACTGCGCGAACGTCGGTGTGCCCTACACGGAGACCACGCTGCTGCAGTCCTACGCGATCGTGGTGCAGTACCTCAACCGCGTCGGGCTGGCCGCGCGCGACCCGTTCGACTGCCCCGAGCGCGTCGCGATGGGGCGCTAGCTCAGCGGGCCGTCGCGTCCTCGAGGACGGCCTGGGCCTCTTCGACCGGATCCTGCGCCACCGCATCGTCCGCGTCCGGACGCGCCTTTCCTGCGACGAAGGCGTAGGCGAGACCGATCACCACGGCGCCGCCGACGAGGTTGCCCAGGCCCACGCACACCATGTTGGTGCCGAAGTCCGCCCAGGTGACGTCGCCGCCGCTGATGAGGCCGATGCCGAACGTGGTCATGTTCGCGACCACGTGCTCGAAGCCCGACGCGATGAAGGCGAGCACGGCCCAGAAGATGATGACGGCCTTGGCGACCTCGTTCTTGAGACGGGCCGCGGCCCAGATGGCGACGCACACGAGGACGTTGCACATGACGCCGCGCCAGAACAGCTCCGCGGGGGTGTGCGAGATCTTGCCCGCGAGGGTGTCGGCGGCGAACTCGCCTGCCGCGCCGTGACCCAGCACGCCGGTCTGGATCATCACCCACGCGAAGGCGAAGGCGCCGATCATGTTGGAGAAGAAGATCGCGAGGAGCACACCCGCGGCCTGGAACCAGGAGATGGTGCGGCGGATCGCACCGAGCGGGAGGATCATCATCGCGCTGGTCGCGAGCTCCGAGCCGGCGAAGACCACGATGGTGAGCGCGGCGGCGAACACGCTGCCCGCGACGAGCTTCTCCATCGGGTCGCCCGCGACGTGGAACGGCCCCGCGGCCGACCACATGAGGACGTCGCCGACGCCGATCCACATGCCGGCGAGCATCGCCGAGACGAGGAGGCGCAGCGGGGTGCGCGAGAGCTTCACCTTGGCCACGGCGGCCTTGGCATGGACGTCGACTGTTTCGGGGAGGGTCAGCACGTATCGAAGGTAAGGGGCGATACGGCGTGCGAGCAGGTACGGAGGTCCCGAGGCTCAGCCGCTCGCGGTGCCGATGAGGACCGCGGTGTACGCGATCCACGCCGCCAGGAGCGCGCCACCCTCGAGGCGGTTGATGCGTCCGTCCGCTCGGGGCCGGAAGCCCATGACGAGCAGCGCGAGCGTGAAGGCGAGGAGCACCGGGAGGTCCCGCGTCAGCGCCTGGGGCTCGACCGCCGAGGGTGCGATGAGCCCCGCGAGCCCCACCACCGCGAGCGTGTTGAACAGGTTCGAGCCGATGACGTTGCCCAGCACCAGGTCCGTCTCACGCCGGCGCGCGGAGACGACGGCCGCCGCCAGCTCCGGCGCCGAGGTGCCGATGGCGACCACGGTGAGGCCGATCACGAGGTCCGACCATCCGAGCCGCTCCGCGATGCCCACCGCTCCCCACACGAGGACGCGGGAGGCCGCGACCAGCAGCACGATGCCGCCGATGGTCCACGCCCACGCGGCGCGATAGGACATCCCGACCGCGATCTCGCGGGTCTCGACCGCGACGGCGAGCTCGTCCTCCTGCTGGCCCTGCGCGGGACGTCGGGTGCCCGTGCGGACCGCCCAGACCAGCTGCGCCCCGAGGGCGGCGACCAGGATCCCGGCGTCGGCACGGGAGATGCTCCCGTCGAGCAGGACGAGTCCGAGCAGCAGCGTCGCCGCCAGCAGCAGGGGCAGCTCGCGGCGGAGCACGCCGCGGTGGACCAGGACGGGCACGATGATCGCGGTGATGCCGAGGATGAGCCCGATGTTGGCGATGTTCGAGCCGAGGGCGTTGCCGAGCGCGATCTCGGGATCGCCGCCCGCGGCCGCGAAGGCGGACACCACGAGCTCGGGGGCGGACGTCCCGAAGCCGACCACCACCATGCCGATGAGCAGCGGCGCCATGCCCAGGTGCGCCGCGACGGACGAGGCGCCGGAGACGAAGCGGTCGGCGCTCCACGCGAGCGCGGCGAGGCCTGCCAGGGTCGCGAGGATCGCCAGCGTCATGGCCCGAGCCTAGTGACGCCTCTCGCGAGCCCGCTGGCGGGACATGAGGGTCGTATCCGGGCCGGATCCGGCACCCATGTCCCGCGGGGAAGCACGGACGCGGCGGGCGGGCGCGGCGGGCGGGCGCCCGGCGCCGGGCATGCGAAGGCCCCCGCACGCCGGTGGGCGTCGGGGGCCTCGCGAGAGGTGGAGATGCCGGGAATCGAACCCGGGTCCGCATGTCCAAACCGAAGTCTTCTCCGGGCGCAGCCTGAAGAAGGTTTTCTCAGCCCCTCACCCACCATCAGGCAGGTGGTGAGCGGGCTCAGTCATCTAAGAGTCCCGCAGCCCCCGATGACGCAGGGCTGAAGCAAGTTCCCTAGTCGACGCCAGGATCCAGGTCGGGAACACCCCTGGGCTGACGGACTTCATGGCGCTCGCTTAGGCAGCGAGGGCGAAGTCGGTGCGCTTGGAATCGGCACCTATAGGTTGCAGAGGTCGTTTACGAGATAACTCTGCGTTCTCGGCCCGCTTCCCTCCGGAAGTAAACACACGTCGAAACCGATCATCCCCTGTGCAGTTATGACACCAGTCTACCGGGACGACCGACAGCGCCCAAGCACGCCTCCATGGCCCGCCCGGGAGGCGCTCAGGCGCCCTCGCCGAGCACCGGCAGGCCGAGCACGATGCTCCAGATCCAGCCCGCGGCCTCGGCGGCCGGAGGCCGGTCCTCGGTGACCAGCCACTCCCCCACGACCCCGAGCACGAGCCCCGTGAGCCCCGCCGCCACCACGTCGACCGGCAGCTGCTTGCGCGACACCTCCTCGACGTCGGGCGCGAGGTCGACGATCGCCTCGCGGCTGCGGCTGCGGAGCCGCGTCAGCACCGCGCCGTAGCCGGGCTCGGTGAACACCCGCCGGTACAGGTCCGCATGCGCCTCGACATGCTCGAGGAACCGCACGAGCGGCTCGGGCGGCGCGGCGCCGAGGACCAGCCCGGTCATCCCGGCCCCGGCCTCCTCGGCGACGGCGTCGAGCGCATCGGCGAGCAGCGTCTCCTTGTCGGAGTAGTGCTGGTAGAAGGTCGACCGGTTGACGCCGGCGGCGGCCACGATGTCGCTCACCGAGACGTCGTCGAGCCCCCGCTCGCTCGCGAGCGCGACGAGAGCCTCCTGCAGGCGTCTCCGGGTCCTCACGATGCGCGCATCCACGGGGAGATTGTGGCACCGCCTCCGACGGTTCACCAACCGATAACCAACACTTGTCGTGAAACTCGTCGGAGTTGTCCTAGACTTCCCTGAGACGTGCCACCCGGCCCGGGCTCCGCCCGCGCGGCCGGGCATCACGCCAGGGCATCGTCGCCACCCTCCCCGGATCACCCCTGAGAAAGGTTCCCCTGTGGCCCACCTCCTGTACCGCATCGGCCGCGCGTCGGCGATGCGGCCGCTCATCGCGATCGTCGCGTGGCTGCTGGCGCTCGGCGTCGCCGGCGGCAGCTTCGTCGCCTTCGGCGGCACCCTCACCGACAGCTTCTCCATCCCCGGGCTCGAGACCGAGAAGGTCACGGACCAGCTGGTGGAGGAGATCCCCGAGCTCGCGGGCGGATCCTCGCGCGCGGTCTTCCAGACCGAGAGCGGCGAGCCGTTCACCGACGAGCAGAAGCAGCAGGTCAGCGACGCGCTCGCCGCAGCGCAGGACGTCGACGCCGTCACCGGCGTGATCGATCCGTTCGCCACGCAGGCGCAGATCGAGGAGCAGCAGGCGCAGCTCGCGGACGCGCCGCAGCAGATCGAGGACGCGCGCGCCCAGCTCGACGCCGGCCAGGAGCAGCTCGACGCGGGCCAGGCCCAGCTCGACGACGCCCTCGCGCAGCTCGAGGAGGGCCAGGCACAGCTCGACGCGGGCCAGGCCCAGCTCGACGAGGCGATCCAGCAGGCGAAGGACGCCGGCACCTACGAGTTCGCGGTCGCCGAGTTCGAGGCGCAGCAGGCGCAGATCGACGCGCAGCAGGAGCAGCTCGACGCGGGCCTCGCGCAGATCGAGGAGCAGCAGACGCAGCTCGACGACAGCCAGGCGCAGATCGACGACGGCCGCGCGGAGCTCGAGGCCCAGGAGGCGCAGCTCGCCCTCGGCGCCCAGCTCGCGGACGCCGCGTCGGGCATCCGCTCGGTGTCGGAGGACGGCACCACCGCGCTCGGCATCATCCAGTTCGACACCAACGTGTACGAGGTGGTCCAGGAGGACAAGGACGCGGTCATCGCCGACGTCCGCGCCGCCACCCCCGACGGCATCACCGTGAACTTCTCCGCGGACATCGCGACCTCGGTCGAGGGCGTCATGGGCGCCGGCGAGATCATCGGCGTGGCGCTCGCCTTCGTGGTCCTCATGGTGATGATGCGAGCGATCTGGCCCGCGCTCATGCCCATCCTCACGTCGGTGCTCGGCGTCGGCGTGGGCGTCGCCACCACGCTCGCCTTCTCCGGCGTGGTCGAGATGTCCTCCGTGACCCCCGTGCTCGGCGTCATGCTCGCTCTCGCCGTGGGCATCGACTACTCGCTGTTCATCGCCAACCGCCACCGCGAGCAGTACAAGCGCGGCATGGACCTGCACGAGTCCGTCGGCCTCGCGAACGGCACGTCCGGCAACGCGGTGGTGTTCGCGGGCTCGACGGTCATCGTCGCGCTGCTCGCCCTCAACATCACCGGGATCCCCTTCCTCGGCATCATGGGCACCGTCGGCGCGTTCGGCGTCGGCATCGCGGTGCTGGTGTCCGTGACGCTCACGCCCGCCGTGCTGGGCCTCATCGGCCACCGCGTGCTCAGCAAGAAGGCCCGCGCGTCCCGCGGTGCCGCCGAGCACGCCGAGGCACCCGTCGCGCCGATGCGCACCGGTGCTGCGCTGCTGCGCTTCGCGGCGGCCGTGGTCGGCCTGCTCATCCTCGCGATCCCCGCGATGTCGATGCGCCTGGGCCTGCCCGACGGCACGCAGGAGCCCGAGGACTCGACCCAGTACATCGCCTACAAGACCGTCGACCAGAAGTTCGGCGAGGGCGTCAACGGCACCCTGCTGGTGACCGCCGACCTGCCCGAGGCGGTCTCCGACGACGAGCTCCTGGCGGCCCAGGTCGACATCGCGAACGTCCTCATGGACAACCCCGACGTCGCAGCCGTCGCGCCGGCCGGCGCCTCCGAGGACAACGGCTTCCTCGCCTTCCAGGTCATCCCCCAGGAGGGCCCGGGCAGCGAGTCGACCGTGCAGCTGGTCGAGGACCTCCGCGAGCTCTCGCCGCTCGAGGACGGCACCGTCATCGGCGTCGCCGGCGAGGCCTCCGGCAACATCGACGTCTCGCAGAAGCTGGACGACGCGCTGCCGCTCTACCTCGCGATCGTGGTCGGGCTGTCGATCGTCATCCTCATCATCGTGTTCCGCTCGCTGATCGTGCCGCTCATCGCGACGCTCGGCTTCGTGCTGTCGCTTTTCGCGGCCTTCGGCATGGTGACCGCGGTGTTCCAGTGGGGCTGGCTCAGCTCGATCTTCGGCGTCCACGACCCGGGCCCGATCCTGAGCTTCCTGCCGATCATCCTCACCGGCATCCTGTTCGGCCTGGCGATGGACTACCAGCTGTTCCTCACCACGGGCATGCGTGAGGCGTACGTCCACGGCCTCGACGCGCGCCGCTCGGTGGTCGCGGGTCTGCGCCACGGGCGCGCCGTGGTGACCGCCGCCGCGATCATCATGATCTCCGTGTTCGGCGGCTTCGTGTTCTCGCACATCGCGATGATCCGGCCCATGGGCTTCGGGCTCGCGATGGGCGTCCTGTTCGACGCCTTCGTGGTCCGCATGGTCATCGTGCCGTCGCTCATGCACCTCGTGGGCGAGAAGGCGTGGTGGCTGCCGCGCTGGCTCGACAAGATCCTCCCCAACGTGGACGTGGAGGGCGCGGCGCTCGAGCGCGAGCACCCCGTGCCCCACACCGAGGAGCCCGACGAGGAGCAGCCGGCCACGGCCTGACCTCCATCACGCGGAGAGGCCCGCATCCCCGTACGGGGGTGCGGGCCTCTTCGCGTTGGGCCTCCCGGCGGCGCGCCAGGAGGTGCTGGGTGCCCGATCCGGCCCGAGATGGGCACCGAGCACCTCACAGCGTGCGCCGGCGGGTCACCAGCCTCCGCCGCCGCCTCCACCCCCGCCGCCGCCGGAGAAGCCGCCGCCACCCGAGAACCCCGATCCGCCCGATGAGCCCGGCGTGGGCGCGCTGATGGCCGCATCGGCGAGCGCGGTGAACTCGTTCATGCGGTGGCCGAAGCCCGCGGCGTGGGCCCAGAACAGCCCGTAGCCGAAGCCGTAGCCGCGGTACCAGGTCGGCTCGGCCAGACGCGCCCCCTGCGCCGCGAGCTGCTCGAACTTCTTGGTCCACACCTCGGCGTCGCCGAACGCGATCGCGTAGGGCAGGTACCTGCTGAACAGGTCGTGGCCCTCCTCGACGCGCAGCTGCGCCGCCTCGGCGGTGCGCAGGTAGAGCTCGAAGCCCTTGGTCTGCGCGAGGATCCGGCTGCCCTCGGGCGTCCGCGCGGGCGCGATCGCGAAGGTCGCGACCATGACGATGCCCACCACCACGAGCGCGAGCGGGATCAACGCGAGCGAGGACACGTTCGCCAGCCCCACGGTCGCGAGCACGCCGGCGATGAGCACCGCTGCGCCCGTCCCTGCCCACGCGCCGCGCGCATGCGTGGGGTTCGACCGGAACCAGCCGTTGTTGGTGACGTTGCGGTAGAGCTGGGCCTGGACCTTCGCCATGTCCGCGTGGAACGTGGTCTTGAGGTCGTCGAGCGTGACCCGGTCGCGGCCGGTGAAGATCGCGTCGAAGAGCATCTGCTCGTACGGATGCAGCGCGTCGTCGGCATCGCGCTGCTTGACCAGCGTGTACTCGTCCTCAGCCGAGGCCTCGATCACCAGGTAGCCGCGGACAGCGAGATCCACCATCGTCGCGGTGACGTCCCGCACATCGGCCTTCTCGTCGATGAGGGTGCCCAGCTGTCCCGGGCGGAGGCCGTCCGGCGGCGCGAACGCGACCGCGACGGGAGCGCGCGTATCGCGCTTGCGCACCGCGGCGACCTCTCCCCCGGCGGGGCCGACGCCGGGCGTGAAGTCGGCGTACTCGAGGTCCGCGCCCGTGGTGCGGATCCTGCGCACCACCAGCGCGAGGCCGCCGAGCAGCAGCACCAGGAAGCCACCGACGGTCCAGGGCGTGATGCGGAAGGCATGCGCGAGGTCGCTGCTCTCCCGCAGCACCGGCTCCGTCGCGTACGTGCCCGCCGGGTAGGCCATGACGACCGACATCGGCTCCCCGGGCTCGAGCGATGTCTGCGTGAAGGTCGCGCCGACACCGCCGAAGTCCACGCCGTCGCATGCGGTGGTGCCGCCGGCGGGTCCTGCGAAGCAGATCGCGTCGGTGACGTCGGCCTCGCCCGTCACGGTCACCTGGATGTCGGCGATGGGCGTCTCCCACCCGTCGCCGATCACGTTCCAGTAGAACTCGTCGCCCGCATCGGTGGAGTTCATGACGTCATGGACCGTGTAGGTGAGCACGTAGGTCTGCACGCCGGAGACGTCGCCCACGTTCTCGTCGCCCACGCGGACCACCAGCCAGTCGTCGCCCTCCTCGAGGTAGACCTTCGCGGGCGCGCCCGACGGCGACGCAGCGTCCACATCCGTGATGGCGTAGACGCGGTCGTAGTCCGGATCGTCGGTGGCCTGGCGGATCGGCAGGGTCCAGTACGGACCGTGACCGGGGTCGTTGCCGAAGTCGAAGTCGATCTCGACCGTGACGTCCGCGGACCCGTCGCCCTGAAGCGTGTAGGCCGCCTCCCACCTCTCGACGCTCCGGCCGCCGTCGGGCGCGTCGGCGTGCGCGGCGGCCGGCACCAACGCGGCTACCAGGGCTGACAGAACAGACAGGACGATGCGGACCATGGGTCCATCATGCCCACCCCGGCGCGCCCCGATGGACGCGACCCGCGCATCGTCCCGCCGCCGGCAGGTCGGTCAGCGGTTGATGCCGCGCTGCGTGCCGAAGGTGCGCTCGGCCTCGCGCTTGTCCTGCTTCTCGCGAAGCGCCTGGCGCTTGTCGTGCATCTTCTTGCCGCGCGCGACGCCGATCTCGAGCTTCGCGCGCCCGTCGAGGAAGTACAGCCGCAGCGGGACGATCGTGAAGCCCTTCTCACGCGTGCGCTGCTGGAGGTCCTCGATCTCGTGCCCGTGGAGCAGCAGCTTGCGCTTGCGCTTGGGCGCGTGGTTGGTCCACGTGCCCTGCGAGTACTCGGGGATGTGGACGTTCTCCACCCACGCCTCGCCGCCGTCGACGTAGACGTAGCCATCGCCGATCACAGCGCGGCCCTGACGGAGCGACTTCACCTCGGTGCCGGTGAGGACGATGCCGGCCTCGAGGACGTCGTCGATGAAGAAGTCGTGGCGCGCAGCACGGTTGGTCGCGACCACCTTGATGCCGCTCTCAGCCATGTGCCACCTCCTCGGCTCCGTCCTGGGCCGCCTACCGCCGGGTAGGCGCGACGCACCAGTCTAGCGGTGCGCGTGCGGACGCTCAGCCGATGTACTGCATCGGATCGGTGGTGTCGCCGTTGACGTACACCTCGAAGTGGAGGTGGCATGCCGCGGACGTGCCGGTGTTGCCCGAGTAGCCCACCAGCTGCCCCTTGGTCACGTACTGACCCGCGCTCACCACGGAGCGCGTGAGGTGGTTGTAGCTGGTCATGAGCGACTTGCCCTCGATGTAGCCGTGGTCGAGCAGGACCGTGTTGCCGAGCCCTGCGCGCCACATCGCCCACTGCACCTTGCCCGCGCGCGCCGCGTAGATCGGGGTGCCGCAGTACGCGCGGATGTCGGTGCCGGCGTGAAGGCGCCAGTAGTGGAGGATCGGGTGGAAGCGCATGCCGTAGCTCGAGGTCACCACGTGGTACGGCGAGGGCCAGCCCAGCAGGCCCTTGCTCCACGTGCTGGTCGAGCCGCCCGAGCTGGACGAGCCGCCGGAGCTGGACGAGCCGCCGGAGCTCGACGAGCCGCCGTTGCCCTTGGCGGCCTCCTCGGCGGCCTTGCGGGCGGCTTCCTCGGCGGCCTTGCGCGCGGCCTCCTCCTCGGCGAGCTTCTTCTTGACCAGGTCCTTGATGGTGTTGCGGACGGCCTGCTGCTTAGCCTCGAGCGCCTCCTGGCGCGCGAGCTCCTCGGCCTTCTTCGCCTCGAGGTCCGCCTTGAGCTTCTGCTGCTCCGCGACCAGCTCGTCGAGAGAGGCCTTCTTCTCGGCCGCCTTCTTCTGGAGCCGCTCGGTCTCGACCACGAGCGCATCGGCCTCGGCCTTGAGCTCGACGATGTAGTCGCGCACGGCCTCCTGACGCGCACCGCGGTTGCGGTTGACCGCGGCGATCTCCTCGACATCGGCGAGCGCGTTCGACTGCACGCGCGAGGCGTTGTGCTCCGCCGCGAACTTGTCGATGAACTCCTGGGACGTGCTCGCGCCGAACACGAGGCTCAGCGCCTCGTCGTCGCCTACCCCCTGGTACTGCGCGCGGGCGAGCGCGGCGACGATCTCCTCGAGCTCGACGATCCGCGCCTCGTCCTCCGCGATCTGGTCCGCGATCGCCTTGTCCTGCGCCTCGGCCGCCGCGAGCTTGTCCGCGGTGAGCTTCTGCTGGAGCAGCGCCTCGTCGACCTTGTCGTTCGCCTTGTCCAGCGCCTCCTGCGCCGCGGGCAGCTTCGCCTCGGTCGCCTTGAGCTTCTTGGAGGCTGCGATGATCTCCGCGCTCGTGTCCTCGAGGGCACCCTCGAGGTCCTCGAGCTGCTCGTCGTACGAGTCCGACCTGTCCTGCGCCCGCTCGATGTCGTCGTCGTAGCTCGAGTCGTAGCGGATGCCGCCCTCGGCGCCCGCACCCGTCACCAGGGTGCCGGTCAGCACGGCGACGAGCAGCGTCGCCGTCGCGGCGAGCAGGGGCGTGCGGAGGTGGCGGATCATGCGCGCGTGTACCTCCCGAGGGTGACGATGGATGCGACGGCCGCGAGGCCCACCGCGATCACCAGCAGCCACGGCGCGACGTTCCACACATCCGACGTGCCGATGTACTGGACCCACGTCACCGAGCTCTTGAGCCAGTCCTCGATGAGGTAGCGGACCCCGAAGAACAGGCCGCCGATCGCGAGCACCGCTCCGGCGGTCGCGGCGACCGCGCCCTCGAGCATGAACGGCATCTGGATGAGCGACCGCGAGGATCCCACCATGCGCATGATCTGCGTCTCACGCCTGCGGCTGAGCGCGCTGAGCCTGATGGTGGTGGTGATGAGCAGCATCGCGGCGATGAGCATGACGCCGGCCAGCGCCGCGGCGATCACCGTGGCGGCGTTGAGGAAGCGGAACAGCTCGGAGAAGATCTCGCGCTGGTCGCGGACCACGTCGACGCCGGGCAGACCCTCGGTCGCGTCCGCGACCACCTGGTACTGCTCCGGATCGGAGAGCTTGACGCGGAAGCTGGGCTGCATCTGCTCGGGCGTGAGGTACGACCAGATGCCCTCGTCGTCGTTCGCGACGAACTTCCCGTAGGCCTCCTCGCGCGACTCGTAGTAGACCTTCTGGACCAGGTCGCTCAGAGCGCCGTCCTCGAGGACCGCGCGGATGTCGTCCTCCTGCGCCGCCGTGACGGCGCCCTCGGCGCATCGTTCGTTGCGCGAGCTCTCGGGGCACAGGAAGATCGCGATCTCGACCTTGCCGTACCAGTCGTCCTTGAGCTGGTCGATCTGCATCTGCGTGAGCGCGGCGGCACCCACGAACATGAGCGACACGAACGTCACGAGCACCACGGACAGCGCCATGGTCGTGTTGCGGCGGAGGCCGTTGAAGACCTCGCCGAAGATGAACCGGAGCCTCACACGCGCTCCAACCCGTAGACACCGCGGTCCTGGTCGCGGACCAGCTCGCCGCCGCGCAGCTCGATGACGCGCTTGCGCATCTGGTCGACGATCTCGTCGTCGTGCGTGGCCATGAGCACGGTGGTGCCCGTGCGGTTGATGCGGTCGAGCAGGCGCATGATGCCCACCGAGGTGCCGGGGTCGAGGTTTCCCGTCGGCTCGTCGCACAGCAGGATCGGGGGGTGGTTGACGAACGCGCGCGCGATCGCGACGCGCTGCTGCTCACCGCCCGACAGCTCGTGCGGGAAGCGCTTCTCCTTGCCCGACAGGCCCACGAGGTCGAGCATCTCGGGCACGGTCGACTGGATGTGGTGGCGGCTCTTGCCGATCACCTGGAGCGCGAAGGCGACGTTCTGGTACACGGTCTTGTTGGGAAGCAGGCGGAAGTCCTGGAACACCGCGCCGATCTCGCGGCGCAGGTGCGGGACGCGCCAGGCGGAGAGCTTGTTGAGGTGGCGGCCCGCGACGTAGACGTCGCCGCCGGTGGGCCTCTCCTCGCGCAGGATCAGCTTGAGGAACGTCGACTTGCCCGATCCGGACGAGCCCACGAGGAACACGAAGTCGCCGCGCTCGATCTCCACGGAGACGGAGTCGAGCGCGGGACGGGCGCCCCGCTTGTAGACCTTGGTGGCGTTGTCGAGTCGAATCATGAGTGCTGCGCGCGCGAGGGGTAGGACCCGCGCCACCTCAGCATGGTAGGAACGCCCTCACCAGGGTGCGGGGAGGCGCGCCGCACCCGGCGTGTCCTGTTCGTCACATCCCGACAGTTGGCGATGCATCGACCTTCTGACAGCCCCAACGGAATCCACGGCGACACGCCGGGCCGTCCCGGCGCATCGTCCTTCCTCACCGGCGTGTCGCGGCGAGATCCGTTGCTGCTGTCAGGACTGCTGGGCGGCCTTCTGCTCCGCGCGGCGCCAGCGGATGCCCGCGTCGATGAAGCCGTCGAGGTCGCCGTCGAACACGATCTGCGGGTTGCCGACCTCGTAGCCGGTGCGCAGGTCCTTGACCAGCTGCTGGCCGTAGAGGAAGTACGAGCGCATCTGGTCGCCCCACGACGCCTTGATGTCGCCCGCGAGCTCCTTCTTCTGCGCGGCCTCCTGCTCCTTCTTCAACAGCAGCAGGCGCGACTGCAGGACGCGCATGGCGGCGGCGCGGTTCTGGATCTGCGACTTCTCGTCCTGCATCGACACGACGATGCCGGTGGGGAGGTGCGTGAGGCGCACGGCGGAGTCGGTGGTGTTGACCGACTGGCCGCCCGGACCGGAAGAGCGGAAGACGTCGACCTTGATCTCGGACTCGGGGACCTCGATGTGGTCGGTCTGCTCGATCTCGGGGATCACCTCGACCGCGGCGAACGACGTCTGGCGCTTGTCAGCGGACCCGAAGGGGCTGATGCGCGCGAGACGATGCGTGCCGGCCTCGACCGACATGGTCCCGTAGGCGTACGGCGCGTTGAGCTCGAAGGTCGCGGACTTGATGCCGGCGCCCTCCGCGTAGCTGGTGTCGAGCACCTTGGTGCCGTAGCCGTGGCGCTCGGCCCAGCGCAGGTACATGCGCAGCAGCATCTCGGCGAAGTCCGTCGCATCGTCGCCGCCGGCGCCGGAACGGATGGTCACCACGGCGTTGCGCTCGTCCCACTCCCCCGTCATCAGGGTGCGGACCTCCATGGCGGACAGGTCGGACTTGAGCTTCGCGAGGTCGGCGTCGGCCTCGGCGAGCGTGTCCTCGTCCTCGCCCTCGATGCCGAGCTCCACCAGGACCTCGAGGTCGTCGATGCGCGCGCCCATGCGCGTCACGCGGTCGAGCTCGGCGTTCGCCTGGCTCAGCTGGCTGGTGACCTTCTGGGCGTTGTCCTGGTCGTCCCAGAGGTCGGGCGCGGCGGCCGCCTCCTCGAGCTCGGCGATGCGCGCCTTGAGCCGGGTCGGGTCCGTCACCGCCTCGATCTGGGAGAAGGTCGAGCGGAGCTCTTGGATCTCGGTCGCGAAGTCGGTGGCCACGAGCGTCAAGTCTAGTGGCGCGGGTGCGGGACCTCGCGCGCGATGCGCGGGATCAGCCGCCGGTGACCGCGTCGACGGCGTCCTTGACGTCCTCGACCTTCTTCTTGGTCTCGTCGATCGTCGTCTTCGCGTCGTCGACCTTCTGCTGGACCTCGTCCGCCTTCTGCTCGACCTGGTCCTTCACCTCGTTCGCCTTCTCGATCGCGTCCTTCGCGCCGGACGTGGCCTCGGTGAGGGCGTCCTTCGCGTCGCCGCACCCGGCGAGCGAGAGGGCGAGCGCGCCCACGGCGGCGCTGAGGACGATGCGGTGGCGGAGCGAGGCGGTCATGGCGGCCATCGTAGGGGGTTCCTCCCGAAACACGGCGTTCACCTATCGGGCGTTAGGCTCGTGGCGAGAACCGCTTCGGAAGGGAACCATGTCACCCACGCGCCTCCCCGTCACCCCTGTCCGGCAGGGGTCCATCCGCATCGTCGGCGCCACCGTGATCGACGGCACAGGGGCGGAACCCCGTACCGCGGACGTCGAGGTCGTCGACGGCAGGATCGTCGCGATCGGGGTCGGCCCCGCCGCCACGCGCGCGGAGGCCACGGTCGACGCCTCGGGGCTCTTCCTCACCGCGGGCCTCGTCGACACGCACGTCCACCTCACCATGCCGAACGAGTCCAACCCGGAGGCGGACCGGCTCAAGTTCATGGAGGAGCACGCGTTCGCGACCGCTGAGTCGATGCGGCTCACTGTGGAGGCCGGGGTCACCGCGGTACGCGACCTCGCCGGTCTCACGCCGGGATACCGCCGCGCCGTCGAGGCCGGGCTCATCGCGGGCCCGCGCATGCACCTCGCGATCACGATGCTCTCCCCCACCGGCGGCCACGCCGACCCGGTGCGCGCCAACCGCAGCCTTCCGGCCTACAGCGACTTCGAGCCCATCCCCTCGGTGGGCGTCGTCGACTCGGACGACGAGGTCGTCAAGGCGATCCGGACGCTCGTGCGCACCGGCGCCGACGTGGTGAAGATCTGCACCACCGGCGGCATCAGCACCCCCGAGGACAGCCCGGACGACCTGGGGATCCCCGAACGCCAGGTGCGGCTCATGGTGGCCGAGCTCGCGCGCCGCGGCGGGCGTCCCATCGCCGCGCACGCGCAGGGGAACGAGGGCGCGCTCGCCGCGGTGCGCGGCGGCGTCACGAGCCTCGAGCACGGCTACGAGATGTCCGACGAGCTCATCGAGGAGATGCTCGCGCGCGGCACCGTGCTCGTCCCCACGCTCTCCACGCTGTCCCTGTCGCCGGACCCCGCGAAGAAGCCGCCGCAGGTGGTGGCGAAGAAGCTCGAGTGGCAGGTCCGTGGCCGCGACGCTGCGCGCCGCGCGATCGAGGCGGGCGTGCCCGTCGCCATGGGCACCGACGCGGGGATCCACCCGCACGGACGCAACGGCGCGGAGATGGGCCACTTGGTCGATGCCGGGATGACGCCTCTCCAGGCGCTTCACGCCTGCACGATTCAGGGCGCTCGGCTGCTGGGACTCGCCGACCATCTGGGCTCCGTGGAGGTCGGCAAGCTCGCCGACCTGGTGCTGTGGGACGTGGATCCGTTGTCGGCCCCGCACGTGCTGTCCGATGCGTCGCGCGCGAGGACCGTGCTTCAGGCCGGCCGCGCCGCGAAGGACCTCGACGGGCGGATCGGCTGACCGCTCCGCCGTGCGCCGGGGTCGGGTCTCAGGCGCCGGGCGGTGGGACGGACGGCTCGACGTCGGCCGTATGCGCGTCCACCGCGAGGCTCGCGGCGGCCTTGCGGGACGCCAGCCAGGCCACGGCCGCACCCACCGCTGACAGGGCGAACAGCGCCGCGGCCGTGAGCGGCAGGGACGCAAGCCCGCCCCCGTCCACCTGAGCCGCCGCAACGGCGGCACCGAGCGACGACCCGGTGAAGATCACGGACGAGTTCACAGCGACGAGCAGCTTGAGGTGCCTGCCGGCGTGACCGATGATGAGCGCCTGGAGCGGCGGGTTGATCGCCCACGAGCAGAAGCCCCACGCCAGCAGGAACACGGCCGCCTGCCACGCGGCGTCCACGATCATGAGGCCCGCGACCGAGGCCGCCGCGGCCGCCGCGACGAGCACGAGCGCGCGGCCCGGGCCCACACGGTCGGCGATCGCGCCCAGCAGCGCGTTGCCCGCCAGCCCGGCGATCCCGTAGCACAGCAGCAGGAGCGACAGCGGGGTGCCCGTGGCGCCCACCGCGTCCGTGAGGAACGGCGAGACGAAGGTGTTGAGGCCGCTCGTCGCGGCGCCCTCCATGGCCGCCGTGGCGAAGACGGCGCCGAGCGTGATCCACGCCCACATGCCGAGCGCGCCCGACGTGGTCCCTGCCGCGTGGCTCGCCTCCGCGTCGGCGACGAGCCCCGCCTGCCAGCGCGACGCGCGCAGCGCGACGAGCGCGACGACGACGAGCAGCACCGCCACCGCGATGAACGAGGCCCGCGCGCCGATGAGGCCCGCGAGCGTGTTGCCCAGCGGCGCGCCGACGAGCGACGACACGACCATGCCGCCGAAGGAGATCGACAGCGCGCGCGAACGTAGCGAGGGCGCGACGATCGAGCCGGCGTGGACGGTGCACATCGGCACCACCCCTGCGGCCGCGACCGCGTGGGCGATGCGGGCCGCCGCGAGCTGCTCGGTCGACCCTGCCGCCGCGACCCCGACCAGCGTCACCGCCTCGAGCGCGAGCGCGATGATGAGCACGGTGTACGGGCTGACCCTACGCACCAGGATCGCGAGGGTCGGCGCAGCAGCGGCGTACGCGAGGCCGAACACCGCGTTGGAGCGTCCGACGTCCGCGATCGAGATCCCGGTCTCCTCGGAGAAGGTCGGGAGCACGCCCGGCACGAGCATGTTGCCGAGCGTCGCCGCGAACACGGCCGACGCGAGGATCCACAGCGTCGTGTGCACGCGACGGTCGATGCCGCTCACACGCGCTCGACGGACTCGAGCCACTCCATCGTCTCGGCCGAGGTGACGAGCGACCGGCGCTGCATGTACTCGATCATGTCGAGCGCATCGTCGTGGGCCTGCTGCGAGGAGCCGTGCACCACATCGGTCACCACGTTGAGGAACAGGTCGCGCTGGTGGGCGTCGACCGCGGTGTAGAGGATGCAGATGTCAGTGAAGCCCCCGATGAGGATCACGGAGTCCGCCTTGTACGCGCGCAGGACGATGTCGAGCTGCGTGCCGAAGAACCCGGAGTAGCGGCGCTTGCGGATGTGGAACTCGTCGGGGGTCGGCTTGAGCCCGGACGCGAGCTCCGTGTACGGGCTGCCCTCGATGCAGTGCGGGCCCTCGGACCCGTCCATCTCGCGGCCCATGTCGATGAGGTGGGGCTTGTGGACCTCCTGGATCCACACGACGGGGACGCCCTTCTCGCGGGCGAGGTCGACCATCGCGACCGCGCGGTCGCGCTGCGCGCGCACGTCGAAGCCGTCCTGCTGGCCGGGGCTGCCGTCGAGCGGTCCTCCCTGGAAGTCGACGACGACGAGGACGGGGTTGCCGTGGATGTTCATGTGGTGCTCCTGTCCTGTCAGCGCTCGAGGTCCATGGCGTCCGCCCCCGGCATGGGGGCGTCCGTCAGCGAGTCGAGCCACGCGTGCGCGGCGTCGGCGGTCACGAGCGAGTCGCGCTGGAGGTACCTCATGGCGCGCAGCGCCGCATCGTGCGCCTTGTCGGATGACCCGCCCACCAGGTCGCTGATGGTGCGGAACCGGTAGTCGAGCTGATGGGCGTCGACGGCGGTGTAGTGGATGCAGACGTCCGTGAGGCCGCCGATCATGACGATCGTGTCCGTCCCGTAGCCCTTGAGCACGATGTCGAGCTCGGTGCCGTAGAAGCCGGAGTAGCGGCGCTTCTGGACCAGGTACTCGTGGGGAAGCGGCTCGAGCCCCGGGTAGAGCTCGGTGGTCTCCCAACCCTCGACGCAGTGGGCGCCCTCGGCACCATCGAGCTCGCGTCCGATGTCGATGAGCGACGGCTTGTGGACCTCCTGGAGGAAGACCACCGGCCGCCCCTTGGCGCGGAACGCATTCACGAGGTCGATCGCGCGCTGGCGTCGCGCCTGCTGCCCGGTCATGCCGCCGAGCGTCGACACGTGCGGAGCCGCGCCTCCGCCCTGGATGTCGACGACGAGAAGGGTGACGTTGCCGACGGGGTTCAGCTCGTCGTGGGGGGACCAGTCGGTCACCTGGAGCGGCATGGGGGGTCCTTTCGGTTCAGGAGAGACGGACGCGGGGGTCGACCGCGGCGAGCGCGACGTCGACGAGGGTGTTGAGGACCACGTAGACCGCGCCGAGGATGAGGCACACGGCCGCGATCGCGGGGAAGTCGCCGACGCCGATCGCGGAGGACAGGTACGAGCCGAGCCCGTTCCACGAGAACACCTGCTCCACCACCACCAGGCTCGACACCATGAACCCCGCCTGCACCGCGAGGAGCGACAGCGCGGGCGACGAGGCGTTGCGCAGCGCATGCCGCCGGACGATGGTGCCCTCGCGCTCGCCGAGCGCGCGCGCGGTCCTCGCCCACGGCGACGACAGGGACGAGGAGATGCCGTCGGCGAGCACGCGGGCGAGCGCCACCCCCGCACCGACCGAGGCCGCGAGCGCCGGGAGGAGCAGGTGCTGGATCGCGTCCCACGTGTAGGTGGGGCTCGCGTGCAGGATGCCGTCGATCACGTAGAAGCCGGTCCCGTCGTCGTAGGGGCCGTACGAGGAGCGGCCCGCTGCCGGCAGCATGCCGCCGAGCCACTTGTAGAACACGAGCACCGAGAGCATCGCGATGAGGAACGACGGCGCGGAGGCGGCGGAGAAGAACACGAACCTCAGCACCGCGCCGATGCGGCCGGGCCGCGAGTAGAGGGATGCGAGCGACACCCCGATGAGCACCGTGAGGGTGAGCGCCCAGCCCGCGAGCTCGAGGGTGGCCGGCAGCCGGGTCGACAGCTCGTCGGAGATGGGGCGCTTGGATGCGAGCGAGACGCCGAAGTCCCCCTGCACGGCTCCGCCCACGAAGCTCGCGAACTGGACTGGGATCGGATCGTCGAGGCCGAGCTCCTCACGCGCGGCCTCGACCGCCTCGACGCTGGCGTTGACGCCCACGTACGTGCGCACCGGATCGGAGTCGGCGACCTTGCCGAGCGTGAAGACCAGCAGCGTGAGGAAGAACAGCACCACCACGAGCGAGCCGAGGCGCTTGCCGACGAAGCTCAGCATGGTCACACACCCGTCCGCCGGAGCACCACGCGCAGGGCGTCGCCGGCATAGTTGAAGACGAAGGCCAGCAGGCCGATCGTGACGCTGGGCAGCACCGCGATCCACCATGCGTTGAGGAAGTACTTCATGCCGTCCGAGGCCATGCGGCCCAGCTCCGGGGCGGGGGCGGGGGTGCCGAGCCCGATGAACGACAGCGCGGCGAGCGTCATGACGACCGCACCGATGTCGAGGCTCGCGGTCACCACCACGGTCGGCATGACCGCCGGCACCACGTGGCGCCACAGCAGCCTCCACCCACGGACCCCCGACACCCGGGCGGCCTGGACGTGCGGAAGGGCGACGACGCGGCGCACCTCGCCGCGCACCAGGCGTGCGTAGAGCGGCCACCACACCACGATGATGCCGATCATCGCGGACCCGAGCGACTGGCCGATCGCGGCCGCGACCGCCATTGCGATGATCATCGCGGGAAACGCCAGGAACAGGTCGGTGAAGCGCATGAGCGCGCTGTCGAGCCAGCCTCCCCGGAAGCCGGCGAGCACCCCGATGAGCGTGCCGAGCGCCGCGGACACGGCGGTGACGACCACGGCGGCGAGGAGGCTTCGCTGCATCCCGGCGACGAGCCGGGTCGCCATGTCCATCCCGAGCACGTCGGTGCCGAGCACATGACCGGACGAGAGCGGCGGCGCGAGCTGGGGCCCCGACGGGATGATCGGGCTGTACGGCATGAGCGTGGGGCCGATGAGCGCGAGGAGGACGATGGCGGCCATCGCGATGAGCGAGGCCTTCTCCCCCGTGCCGAGGGCGGACCATGCACTGTCGCGACGCGACGCCTGCGCCGCCTCGACACGCTCGAGCGTGCCTCTACGCGAGAACAGCATCGACGAGCCTCCGTCCGTAATCCGTGGTGATGTCCTGAGCGAGCCGCTCGGCGGGCACCGTCTCGACGATCTCGCCGCCGGTCATCACCAGCACGCGGTCTGCGATGAGCCGCGCCGCGGCGAGGTCGTGGGTGACGAACATGATCGAGATGCCCAGCGAGTGACGCAGCAGGTTGATGAGGTTGAGGACCGAGCAGGCGACGGACACGTCGAGCGCGCTCGTCGGCTCGTCGCACAGGAGCACCGACGGCGGCACCACCACGGCGCGGGCGATCGCGACGCGCTGCTGCTGACCGCCGGAGAGCTGGGTGGGCCGCGCGGCCAGCACCGACGCGTCGAGACCGACGAGCTCGAGCGTGCTCAGCGCCATCGCGCGCATCTGCGCGCGGGACAGCCCGCGACCGGTGATCGTGTGCTCGATGCGCTCGCGCAGGAGCTCCTCGACGGTGCGCCACGGGGTCAGCGAGGCTCCCGCATCCTGGAAGACCACCTGGGTGCCCTCGCCCGCCACGCCCTGGGCGTCGACCGTGCCGGTGTCGGCGGTCTCGATGCCGCCTGCGATCCTCAGGAGCGTGGACTTGCCCGAGCCGGACTCCCCGACGAGCGCGACCGCCTCGCGGTAGCCGATCTCGAATGAGACATCCTTGAGGACGTGGTTGTCGACCCTGCGGCCGCGGGCGCGGGTCGAGTACGTCTTGTTCACCTCGTTGACCGCGAGCGACGCGCGCGTGACATGCTCCACCAGCCGCACCTCGGGGTGCCCGCTCGCGGCACCGACCGCGGCGGTGGGCCCGGTGAACGCCTCCCAGGTGAGCGCGCCATCCGACCAGGCGCCGGTGACGTCGAGCGCGGGACGGTCGAGACCGCGCAGCACGTCCTCCATCGAGGCCACGACCGCGCGCTCGGGCGCTCCCACCGGACGCGACCGATCCGTCTCGAGGGTGATCCGGGAGGCCATGAGGCGCTGCGTGTAGGGGTCGCTGGGCCGTCCGATGACATCCTCGGCGGGACCCGCCTCGACCACGACGCCGTCCTTCATCACCGCGATGTCGTCGCACATGTGGCGCGCGACGCCGAGGTCGTGGGTCACGAAGAGCACGGCGCAGCCCGCGTCCTCGATGGACTCGCGCAGGACGCCGAGGACCTCGGCCTGCACCGAGACGTCGAGCGCGGTGGTGGGCTCGTCCGCGATGAGCAGGCGGGGCCCAGGAGCGAGGGCGAGCGCGATCATCACGCGCTGGCGCATCCCGCCCGACAGCTGATGGGGGTACTTCTTGAGGACCTCGCCCGCGCGACGGATCTGCACGCGCTCGAGCGCGGCGACGGACGCCTCGGCGGATCCGGTGTACCGGTTGAGCATCCGCCCGATGGTCATGGTCGGGTCGAGCGAGCGCATGGGGTCCTGGAACACGGACGTCACGTCGCTGCCCCGGACCTGGGTCCACGCCGGGTCGGTGATGGGCGCGAGCTCGCGCCCGGCGATCACGATGCTCCCGGTCGCCTCCGCGACGCCGTCCGCGGGGATGATGCCCTGGACGGCGGCGCCGATGGTCGACTTCCCCGATCCCGACTCGCCGACCAGGCCCAGGCATCGGCCGGCGTCGATCGTGAGGCTGACGTCGGACACCGCCGTGACCACGCGTCCGCGACCGCGGTACGTGACGGTGAGATCGGAGACCGTGAGGACGGTCGTGTCGGCCATGAGGCCTCTCCTTCTCCGGGGCGGGCCTCGTGGCGGCGGCGGGGGGAGAGCCGCCGCCACGAGGGACCGCGTAGGGGGATGGGCCTTACTGGCCCGGGGACAGCTGCGTGAAGTCGAACGTGATGCCCAGCAGCGGGTAGCTGGCCGACTCCGCGCCCGTGATCGAGGCCTGGAAAGCGGCCGAGACCTTGAGATCGGCGACCGTGTAGTAGTCGCCGGAGCCCGCGACCAGCGAGGTCACATCGCCGTACAGGTCGTGGTCGCCCGTCTCGACCGCCTCGTCGAGCACCGCGTCGAGGCCGTCGATCTCGGGGTAGAACAGGTTGAGCCCGCCCTCCGACGAGTACAGGAGGCGCGCCCAGGTGTCGGGGTGGGCGGCATCCGGGAAGATGCTCATGAGCGTGATGTCGGGAGCCTTCTCAGGGTCGAACACCGAGGACCAGTACGCGCTCGACTCGAGCCCGACCGACTCCGCCTTGATGCCCACCGTGTTGAGCTGGGCTGCGAGGTTGTCCGCGATGTCCTGGCCGCCGGGGACGTACGACGGGTAGCTGATGGTGATCGACTCGCCGGCGAGACCGCCCTCGGCGAGCGCGGCGAGAGCGTCGGCGTCGTACGTGATGCCGGCCTGGTTGAGGGACGAGTCGACCATGGTCGACGGGAACACGCCTGCCGACGTGGTGCCCAGGTCGCCGTAGACCGACTGGACGATGCCGTCCCAGTCGACGCCGCTCAGCAGCGCCAGCCGCGTCTCCGCGTCGGCAAGGATGTCGTGGCTCGGGTTGAGGTAGACCACGGGCGCCATCATCGACGGGTAGGTGTAGGCGTTGAGCGCCTCGTTCGCGCTGAGCGCGTCGAACAGCGGCTTGTTCGCGGAGCCGATGTAGCCGTCGAGCTCCCCGCTCTCGAGCTGCAGCTGGATGGTGTTGGTCGAGTCGAGGATGTGGAACTCGATCGACTCGTAGCCCCCGGTGTCGCCCCAGTACGACTCGTTGGCGGTCAGCTCGTAGCTCACGCCCTCGTCGAACTTGGCGTACTGGAACGGTCCGGTGCCGGCCGAGTTGGCGGCGAACCACTCCGCATCGTCGCCGTGAGCGGCGAGCGCGTCGGGCGAGATCATCTTGAGCCCGAACGGCGAGGCGAGGTAGTCGAGGAACGCGTCGTTCGGCGCCTCGAGCGTGAAGACCACCTCGGTGTCGGACGGGGTGTCGATGGACGCGATGCCGCCCACCATGTAGCCCGGCCCCGAGGCACCCTCCGCGAGCATGCGGTCGACGGACGGCTGGACGGCCGCCGAGGTGAACGGGGTACCGTCCGCGAAGGTCACGCCGTCGCGCAGCGTGAACGTATAGGTGAGGCCGTCCTCCGAGACGGTCCAGTCGGTGGCGAGCGACGGCACGATCTCCGCGTCCTCGGTCCCGTTCGCGTACTTGAGGAGCCCCTCGTAGGCGGCGAGCACGAGGTTCATCTCGGAGCCCGAGTAGGCCGAGCTCGGGTCGGGCGCGGAGATGTCGGAGGACAGGCCCATGTCGAGCGTCGTGTCGAGGTCGGCGGCATCCGAGGAGCCGGCGGACTGCCCGGGAAGGGTCTCCTCGGCGCTCGAGCACGCGGACAGGCCGAGCGCGAGAGCGGCGGCTCCGGCGAGGGCGAAGGTGGTGCGGCGGTTCACTGCTGGCTCCTTCGAAGAGGGTTCGGGGGGCCGTTCCGTGGAACGGTACCGCGAACCTATCGGTCAATAGTTACATTGGATCGCGGGCAGTGTTACGGGTGCGTTTCGCCCGACTGGGAACGCAGCCAGGCGAGCCAGTCGCCCGAGGCCGTGATGTCGACCGCGCCGTCGGTCGCGTGCGCCTCGCACACGAATCCGTTGACGACGCGTCCGTCCTCGAGGGCGACGTTGCCGATGGCCATCGGGGCGGGGATCTCGTCCACGAAGGCACCGAACCCCGCGGCGGGGAGCCGCCATACCTCGCCGAGGATCGCACCTCCATCGGAGGCGCTCCTCAGCAGTCCTGGCTTGGGGGGAACCGTGGCCAAAGCGTACATCTGGTACACGGGCGCCGTGCGTACCCGCCCGACAAGACGTGCGCCCCGGCCCGCGAGCTGATGATGGAGGGGCTGCCCCTCACGGTGGGCACCCACCACGAACACGTCGAGCTCATCCGCCTCCGCGGGATCCTCGTGCGGCGCCGCAGCGGACACCGCCCGCTCCCCCGGCTCGACCGCGTTCGCGATGCGGCGCGCGAGCGCGAGCAGGCGACCGTCGCTGAACGCGTGCCCGGTGAGCATCGCGCCGAAAGCGTCCTCGCCCGCACGGCCCGCCGGCAGGGCGACCGCCGCCATGTCGAGAAGGTTGGCGAAGTTGGTGAAGCGACCCATGCGCGAGTTCGCGCCGACCGGATCGGCCGCCACCTGGGCGAGCGTCGGATGCCAGGTGGTGGTCGGCGTGAGGACCGCGGCGGCGTCCGCAAGGAGCTCGGCGGCGGCGGCGCGGTACGCCTCGAGCGCGCGCTGATCCGCGAAGAGCTCGGGGGCCGTGCGGCCGCCGCCCGCGAGGATGATCCCCGCGACCGTGGGATCGAGGGACTCCCCGATCTCGTCACGATGCACCTCGATATGGGCCCCGACCGCGGCGTACCGCTCAGCCACGAAGGACGACTCGTAGAGCATGCGGGCGGCGTCGAGCAGCGGCGCGATCGAGCGCTCGACCACGTCGATGCCCGCAGCACCCGCCGCCACGACCACACGGTCGAACGCCTCGGCCCAGCCCGGTGCGAGGTCGCCCAGGTCCACGGCGGTCGGCACGATGAGGCGACGTCGCGCGGAAGACGCGAGCGGCACGCCCGCGCGCGGGCGGCGCGAGAGCGGGTCGCCGAGGTCCGGACCGGACATCACGGCGATGGCCGTCGCCGCGAGCTCGGGGTCGGCGGAGAACACCGTGACGCAGTCGAGCGACGCGCACGCGGGGACCACGCCGGTGGTCGGCACGAGGCCGCGCGTGGGCTTGAGGCCCCAGAGCCCGTGGAGCGCCGCCGGCACCCGCCCCGAGCCAGCGGTGTCGGTCCCGAGCGAGAGGTCCACGAGGCCGAGCGCCACGGCGACCGCGGAGCCCGAGCTCGAGCCGCCGCTGATGCGCGTCGCGTCGGTCGCGTGGCGCACGGCTCCGTGCGGGGAGCGCGTGCCCACGAGCCCGGTGGCGAACTGGTCGAGGTTGGTCTTGCCGACGACGATCGCACCGGCGGCGCGCAGGCGCGCGACCGCGGGGGCATCGCCGACGGGGACGAAGGAGTACGTGGGCGCGGCTGCGGTGGTCGAACAGCCGGCGACATCGATGTTGTCCTTCACCGCGACCAGCCGGCCCGCGAGCGGCAGGTCCGCCCCCGCGGCGACGGCCGCGTCGACCTCCGCCGCCTCGGCGACGAGCTCCGCGGCGGGGACCACATGGATCCACGCCTCGGGACGCTCGGTCACCTCGACGGTGGAGAGGAACCTCGCGACCGCATCGGCCGCGCTCACGCCCGACCCTCCGGGTCCGTCACGATCGCACGCAGCGGGGTGGGGTTGAAGTCGTTGCACGGATTGTTGACCTGCGGGCAGTTCGAGATGATCACCAGGACGTCACGCTCGGCGCGCAGCGCGACACGCTTGCCGGGCGCCGACATGCCGTCGACGATGCCCAGGGTGCCGTCGGCCTCCACGGGCACGTTCATGAACCAGTTGATGTTCGACACCAGGTCCCGCGGCCCGAGCCCGTGCCGCGCTCCCTCGAGCAGGAAGTTCTCCCGGCATGCGTGGTGGAACATCGTGTGATGCCCGTAGCGGAGCGTGTTCGACTCCTTCGAGCACGCGCCGCCGATGGTGTCCTGGCGTTCGACCTCGTTGCCGACGACGGTCATGAGCGCCCGACCCTCGTCCGACAGCAGCACCGAGCCCTCGACCAGGTAGGCGTTGCGCTGCGCCGCGATCGTGGCCTGCGCGCTGTAGCGCTCCTCGTGGTCGACCGCGTCGTAGATGAGGCAGTCGCCCGACTGGTTGCCGCCCACGTCGACCAGCGTCAGCACATGCCCGGCCCGCACCACGGCGGACCAGCCCGCGCGCGGCGCGATCTCGTGGTCGAGCACCGCGGCGCCGGCGACGTACGCCTCGCTGCGGTCGAAGTAGCCGGCCTCGTAGGTGGCCCACGTGACGGTCATCGGATCCCCCTCGCGAGAAGGTGCTGCTGGGTGTTGAGGTAGGCGCGGGCGCGCTCGGGCGTCGCGGTCCACCACGGGTCCGCGGGTGACGATGCGGCGGCAGCCCACGCGTGGACGCGCAGCGGGCCCGTCCGGTAGCGGTCGTCGGGATCGAGCGGATGCGCCGCGTTGGCGATCAGGACCGTGAGGGGCACCTCGGCGACGAGCTCGACGGCGGCCCCGGCACCGGCGCCGCCGGTCCACTCGAGCGCGCCGTCGGCCCCCACGCGGACGCCCTTGAAGAAGGAGACGCTCGGCGGGATGTCGCGCGGCGCGAGACCCTCCTTCGCCGCGGCGAGCCGCAGGAGCTCGCGACCCGCCGGCGTGGCCGAGTGCGCCTCGCCTGCGCCGTAGCGCGCGTGGTTGCTCGCGAGCGTGGTGACGCCGCAGAACGCGTCGTGCCGGCCGTCGGCGGCGTCCGCCACGACCGTCGCCAGGACACGCCCGTCGCCGGACAGGAGCGGGTGCCCGGCGCCCAGGTAGGCCTGCCACGGGATCTTCTGGGTATCCGCGACGTTAAGGCGCTCGGACCGCTGGAGGGCGCTCACGAGCACCACATGCGCGCACGCATCGCCGGTGACGTCCTCGAGTCGGATGCGGGAGCCCCGCGCCAGGGTCGCGTGGGCGTAGCCCGGCCCCGCGACGGTCTCGGCCCAGACCAGATCCCCCGGGTCGACCCCGTCGGGCACATGCGGCGAGGACGACGGCGGGAGGTAGGGCATCGCCTCGACAGCGGTGCCTGCGCGCCCGCGCGCATCGTCACGCGCCTGTGCGGGCGTCGCGGTGCTCGCGCGCCGTCCGGCCCCCAGATCGTTGCTCATCTCGCCACCTTTCGGTCGATAGGTACAGCGCGAGTGTAGAACGCCTTTGTTTCGGCTCGATTTCGCGTGCGAGGCGCCGCTGGCGCCGCGTGCGGCAGGCGCTACTGTGGGGGTCGATCAGCCATGAACCGCACCGATTCCGCACCAGCGAGCACCGACGCGCCGCGTCGGTCGCGCCCGCACGGCAAGGACCCGGTGGGGCGCGACCGGATCCTCGAGGCGGCCGCCCGGCTCTTCGTCGAGCAGGGCTACGCCGCGACCACCACGCGGCAGATCTCCGCGGCGGTCGACATCAAGCAGCCGTCGCTGTATTACCACTTCCCCAACAAGGCCGCGATGCTCAACGAGCTGCTCATCGACACCGCGCGGCCCTCGACGGAGAAGGCGCGCGAGCTGCTCGCCGACACGGACTCGGATCCGCTCGCGCAGCTGCTCACGCTCATCCGGTTCGACGTGCACCTGCTCGCCTCCGGGCCGTCGAACATCGGAGCGCTCTACCTGCTTCCAGAGACCAGCGAGCCGCTGTTCGGCTCCTTCCAGGCGATGCGCCAGGAGCTGGTCGGCGCGTACGGCGCGCTGCTGCGGCGCGCGCTCGCAGCCGGCCAGGCCGCCGTGGACGACCCCGCCGAGACGGCCGCGCTGCTGTTCTCGCTCGTCGAGGGCGTGATCCTCAGGCGAGCCGACGATCCCCGGCTCGACGCGGACGCCGTCGCGACCGGCATCGAGAAGGCCACGCTGCGCATCCTCGCCGCCGATCGCTGAGCGGGTCTCAGTCGACCCGCACCGCCTCACCCCGCATCGCCGCGGCCCACGGCCACCAGTGCGGGTCGTGCCCGGGCCACACCTCGAGACCCTCGCGGCGCCACCGCGCGAGCGTCTCGACCGCCTCCTGCGCCGCCCGCTCCGCGCCGGGGACAGGCACCACGGAGCAGCGGCGCTGGGTCTCGAGGTTCTCGATGAGGTCGGCGGCGTCGCACGCGAGCACGATCGACCGGCCCGAGACCAGGTCCACCCGGAACGACTGGTGACCGGGCGTGTGGCCATGGGTGTCGAGCGCCGTGAGCCCGGGGGCGAGGACGGTCTCGCCATCGATCGCACGGAGGTCCTCCCCCGCGTCGAGCACGTCTGAGGGGAGCACCACATCGCGGATCCCCGCGCCGGAGGCGAGCCACTCGAGCTCACGCCTCTGCAGGATCACCGGCACCCCGTCCGGGACGTGCGCGATGCCTCCCGTGTGGTCGAGGTGCGCATGGCTGATCGCGCAGGCCGCCAGGTCCGACCACTCGAAGCCCGCTCCGGCGACCGCGTCGAGGAGCGGGTCCCCCAGGGGCACCACAGCCGTGTAGCTGTCGTAGTTGAACACCTCGCGACGACGCTCGGGATCGCGCACGACGGCGACGTTGAAGCCCGTGTCGAGCAGCACCCACCCGTCCGTGTACTCGACGGCCACCGCCGTCACCGGCTCGAGCAGATGCCTCAGGGGGTCGCCGCCGTCGATCGACATCGACTCGCGCATCGGCTCGTAGCCCACGACGAACGCGTGGAGGGCGAGCGGCTTCCCGCCCAGGGCGAGCGGCCCTTCGAATGTCGCCGCCATGTCAGACCCCAGTCCTGAGCGACACGATCGCGTCGCCCGGGGCGACGGTCGCGCCCGCCGGCGCGAGCACCGCGTCGACGGTTCCGGAATGCGCCGCGATCACCTTGGTCTCCATCTTCATCGCCTCCACCACCGCGACCGTATGACCGGCCTCGATCCTCTGCCCCTCCTCGACCAGGACCTTCCAGACGTTGGCGGCGAAAGGAGCCTCGACGCCCACGCAGCCGTCGGCGAGCGCCGCGGGGGCCACGGGGTCCGCGGGCTCGATCGCGCGATCGAACTCGCCGCTCGCCTCCCATCGGTCGCGCTCCGCGGCGAACGCGGCACGCTGGCGCCCCCGGAACTCCGCGATGGACGCGGCGTTGTCGTCGAGGAAGCGCACGTGGTCGGCCAGGGAGAGCGTGCCGTCCTCGATCTCGGGGCGCCAGAGCCCGGCCGCGAAGTCGGCACGCAGCCGCAGGAGCTCCTCCGCGGAGACCTCGTACCAGGAGATCCGGTCGAACCAGTCGAGCAGCCACGGCCGTGAGCCGTCGACGGCGCGGTCCTCGCCGGCGAAGGACGCCCAGCGGTCCCAGACCTGCGTCGTGCGTCCCACGAACTGGTAGCCGCCCGGGCCCTCCATCCCGTAGATGCACAGGTAGGCGCCCCCGATGCCCACGGAATTCTCCGCCGTCCACGTGCGCGCCGGGTTGTACTTGGTGGTGACCAGCCGGTGGCGGGGATCGAGCGGCGTCGCGACGGGCGCGCCCAGATAGACGTCGCCGAGCCCGAGCACAAGGTACTCGGCGTCGAACAGGGTCGCGTAGACGTCCTCGACGCCGTCGAGCCCGTTGACCCGGCGGATGAACTCGATGTTCCACGGGTTCCACGGGGCGTCGTCGCGCACGCCCGCCTCGTAGCGCGCGATCGCCTCGCGCGTGGCCGGGTCGTCCCACGACAACGGAAGGCGCACACGCCGGCTCGGGACCACCAGGTCGGACGCCTCCGCGGTGTCCGCCGCCAGGGCGACGATGCGCTCGAGCACCTCGGGCGTGATGCGCGACGGGTCGTCGAAGGTCACCTGGAGGGAGCGGATCCCCGGCGTGAGATCGCGGATCCCGGCCGGCGCATCGTCCCGCAGCCGGCCCTGCAGGACGTGCACGCGCGCACGGAGCAGCAGGTCGAGCTCCTGCGGGCCGAGCTCGACCAGCAGGCTGTCGTCGCTCTGGCGGCGGACCACCACGCCGTCGCGGTCGGCCAGCACCCCACGCGGGGCACCCGCCGGCTCGGGGATCGCGGGGGCGAGCCGCACGAAGCGGACCTGGTCGCCGGGCGCGAGCTGGCCGAGCTTCCAGCGCTCGGCCTTCGCCACGGTGACCGGGGTGACGAAGCCGCCGAGGCTCGGGCCGTCCGGGCCGAGCAGGACCGGGGTGTCGCCCGTGAAGTCCATCCCGCCCACGGAGTAGGGCGTGTCGTGGATATTCGACGGGTGCAGCCCCGCCTCGCCGCCGTCGGTGCGCGCCCACTCCGGCTTGGGCCCCACGAGCCGCACGCCGGTCCGGTCCGAGTTGAAGTGCACCGTGTAGCTCGCCTCGAGGATGTCCGCGACGTCCTCCTCGGTGAAGAAGTCGGGCGCGCTGTGCGGGCCGTCGAGGACGCCGATCTCCCACGCGGAGCCGATCACGGGTCGGGCGGGAGGCTCCGCGTCGTCTGCCTGGGCCGCGGACGCCGTGCCGATGGGGAGCTCGTCACCCGCGAGGAGCGCGCGACCCGCGTGACCTCCGAAGCGTCCCAGCGTGAAGGTGGCACGCGAGCCGAGGTGCTCGGGCACATCCACCCCGCCCGCGACGAGGACGTAGACGCGCAGCCCCGACGCGACGCGGCCGATCTCCAGCGTCGACCCGGCGGGCACCTCGACGCGCCGCCACTGCTCGACGGCGGCACCGTCGAGCGTGACCTGCGCGGGCGCCCCGGTCACGCACACCTGGGTCGCGGCGCCGAAGGTGAGCGCGGGCCCGGTGACCGTGCACTCGAGCCCGGCCGTCCCCGGAGCGTTGCCCAGCACGCGGTTGCCCAGCGCGAAGCTGCGGTCGTCCATCGGACCCGACGGCGGGACGCCGATGTGCCACAGACCCGTCCGGCCCGGCCCCTCCTGGACGGTGGTGAGGAAGCCGGGATGCTCGACTCGGATCCCGCCGGGCTCGGGGACGATCTGCGAGCCGAGGCTTGCGGTCGTGTGCGCACCGCCTGCCACGACGTCGGAGGCCGCGATCGCGCGCAGCAGCGGAAGGTTGGTGTGGACGCCGTCGATTCGCGTGTGCGAGAGCGCGTCGGCGTGGCGGGCCCACGCCTCCTCGCGAGTCGCGCCGTCGGTGACGACCTTGGCGAGCATCGGATCGAAGCGCATCCCCACCTCGGTGCCGGCCTGGATCCAGTGGTCGACGCGGACGTCGGCCGGCAGATGGACGGCGGTCACCGTGCCAGGGCTCGGGCGGAAGCCCGCGGCCGCGTCCTCGGCGTAGATGCGGCTCTCCACCGCCGCGCCCGTGACGGGGACCGCGCCGGACGCCGCGTAGGGAGCGAGGAACGCCGGGTCGCCGGCGGCAAGGCGCAGCATCCATCCCACCAGGTCGACGCCCGTGACCGCCTCCGTGACAGGGTGCTCGACCTGCAGCCGCGTGTTGATCTCCAAGAAGGACGCATCTCCCGTGACGGCGTCCACGACGAACTCGACCGTGCCGGCGCTGCGGTAGGCCGCGCTCGCGCCGAGCGCGCGCGCCGTCGTGTGCAGGCGGGCACGCAGCTCGGGTGCGAGGTCGAACGCGGGCGCCTCCTCCACCACCTTCTGATTGCGGCGCTGCAGCGTGCAGTCGCGATCACCGAGCGTCACCACGAGCCCGTCGCCGTCGCCGAAGATCTGGACCTCGACGTGCCGCGCGTGCTCGATATAGCGCTCGGCGAAGACGCCGCCGCCCACGGTGGACGCGACACGCGCCACGGAGGCGTAGGCCGCCTCGACCTCGTCGAGGGCACGCACCACGAGCATGCCCTTGCCGCCGCCGCCGGCCGCCGCCTTGACGATGACGGGCAGGCCGATGCGCGCGATCTCCTCGCGGGCGTGGTCCGCATCGCGCAGCTCCGCGGTCGCCTCCGAGGTCGGCACACCCGCGGCGATGGCCCTCTCGCGGGCCGCCTGCTTGTCGCCGAACAGCGCGATCTGGTCCGGGCGCGGCCCGACGAACACGAGCCCGGCCTCCTCGACCGCGCGGGCGAAGCCGGCATTCTCCGACAGGTAGCCGTAGCCGGGGTGGATCGCCCATGCGCCGCGGTCGCGCGCGATCGCGATCAGCTGCTCGATGTCGAGGTAGGGGTCGAGCTCGCCGCGGCGCTCGAGGCGGACCACCTCGTCGGCGGCCTCGATGTGGAGGCTGCCGCGGTCGTCGTCGGTGTACACGCCGATGGTGCGGCCACCCCACGCCTTGACTGAGCGGAAGATCCGGGTCGCGATCTCCGCACGGTTGGCCACCAGCACCGCGGGCGGGGTGTTCTGCGTCGTCATGGCGCGACTCTATCGAACGATAGGTAAACGCGGTGTTACATCTTCCCGGCAGCGTGCCCGCGCCCGGAGCAAGCACAGGGCCCCGACACCGGAGGGGTGTCGGGGCCCTGAGGGAGGGTCTCACGGGGTCACGGGGACCCCGGGAGCCAGCTTGGTCAGGCCTTCTTCGCAGCGGCCTTCTTGGCGGGGGCCTTCTTCGCGTCGGCGACGATGGCCTCGGCCTTGCGGTTCGCCTTCACCTCGTCCCAGGTGATGCCGTAGTACGCGGCCTCCATCATCACCTTCATGTCCTCGAGGATGGGCAGACGCGGGTTGGCCGGCGCGCACTGGTCGGCGTACGCGTTCATCGCCAGCGTGTCGAGCGAGGCCATGAACTCCGCCTCGTCCACACCGAGCTCCTTGAAGGAACGCTCGACGCCGCACGCGGTGCGCAGGTCCTCGACGGCCTTCGCGTAGGACTCGACGCCCTCCTCGGGGGTCGAGGCCGGGAGACCGAGGTGCTTCGCGATCTCCTGGTAGCGCTCCGGCGCGACGTAGGACTCCGCCTTGGGCCACGAGGCCGGCTTGGTCGGGACCTTGCCGTTGTAGCGGATCACGTGGGGCAGGTACACCGAGTTGGTGCGGCCGTGCGCGATGTGGAAGGTCGAGCCGGTCACGTGCGACATGGCGTGCACCAGGCCGAGGAACGCGTTGGCGAAGGCCATACCGGCGATCGTCGCGGCGTTGTGCATCTTCTCGCGGGCCTTGACCGCCTGGCCGCCCTCCTGCACCGACTGGGGCAGGTACTCGAAGACCATCTTGATGGCCTGGAGGCACAGGCCGTCGGTGTAGTCGTTCGCGTAGACCGAGACGAAGGCCTCGGTGGCGTGGGTCAGGGCGTCGAGACCGGAGTCCGCGGCGACGCGCGACGGGAGGTTCGCGGTGAGGACCGGGTCCACGATCGCGACGGTCGGCGTGAGCGCGTAGTCGGCGAGCGGGTACTTGCGGCCGCTCTCCGGGTCGGAGATCACGGCGAACGGGGTCACCTCGGAGCCGGTGCCCGACGTGGTCGGGATGCAGACCAGCTTGGCGAGCTCGCCCAGCTTCGGGAACTGGAAGGCGCGCTTGCGGACGTCGAAGAACTTCTCCTTCAGGTCGGCGAAGTCGATGTCCGGGTGCTCGTACAGCAGCCACATGACCTTCGCCGCGTCCATCGGCGAGCCGCCGCCGACCGCGATGATCGTGTCGGGCTTGAAGGCGCGGAGGGTCTCGGCGCCCTTGCGGACGGTCGCGACGCTCGGCTCGGGCTCGACGTTGTCGATGATCTGCACGGAGACGGGGTTCTCGCGACGGTTGAGGACGTCGAGGACCTTGTCGACGATGCCGATGCGGGTCATGGTGGCGTCGGTCACGATGGTGACGCGGTTCACGCCGTTCATGTCGTGCAGGTACTGGATCGCGTTGGGCTCGAAGTAGGTCTTGGCCGGAACCTTGAACCACTGCATGTTGTTGTTCCTCCGGCCGATGCGCTTCACGTTGATGAGGTTGACCGCGGTGACGTTGTTCGAGACCGAGTTGTGGCCGTAGGAGCCGCAGCCCAGGGTCAGCGACGGCATGAACGCGTTGTAGATGTCGCCGATGCCGCCGTGGCTCGAGGGCGAGTTCACGATGATGCGGATGGCCTTGCAGCGCTTGCCGAAGTCCTTGATCAGCGCGTCGTCGGTCGCGTGGATCGCGGCCGAGTGGCCCAGGCCGTGGAACTCGACCATGCGCTCGGCGTAGTCGAGGCCCTGCTCGGTGGACTCCGCCTTGAGGACGGCGAGGACCGGGCACAGCTTCTCGCGGGTCAGGGGCTCGCTCTCGCCGACGGTCGAGACCTCGGCGAGGATGATCGAGGTCTCCTCCGGGACGGAGAAGCCGGCCTGCTCGGCGATCCACTGCGGCGACTTGCCCACCACGTTCGGGTTGAGCTTCGCGCCGGCGCAGTTCTGGCCGTCGGCGGTGACGCCGAAGATGAACTCCTCGAGCATCTTCTTCTCAGCCGGGGTGACCTTGTAGGCGTGGAGGCGGTCGAACAGCTCGAGAGCCTTGTCGTAGATCTCGGCGTCGAGGATGACGGCCTGCTCCGAGGCGCACACCATGCCGTTGTCGAAGGCCTTGGAGATCACGAGGTCGTTGATCGAGCGCTCGAGCACGGCCGACTTGTGCACGTAGGCGGGGACGTTGCCCGCGCCGACGCCGAGGGCCGGCTTGCCGCACGAGTACGCGGCCTTGACCATCGCGTTGCCGCCGGTCGCGAGGATCAGCGCGACGCCGTCGTGGTTCATGAGGAGGTTGGTCGCCTCGAGCGACGGGGTCTCGACCCACTGGATGCAGTGCTCGGGGGCGCCGGCCTTGATCGCGGCGTCGCGCACGATCTTGGCGGCGGCGACGGACGACTGCTGCGCGCTCGGGTGGAACGCGAAGATGATCGGGTTGCGGGTCTTGAGCGCGATGAGCGACTTGAAGATCGCGGTCGAGGTGGGGTTGGTGACCGGGGTCACGCCGGCGACGACGCCGACGGGCTCCGCGATCTCGGTGATGCCCTTGATCGGGTCCTCGTTGATGATGCCGACGGTCTTCATCGGGCCCATCGAGTGGGTCACGTGCTCGCACGCGAAGATGTTCTTGACGGCCTTGTCCTCGAACACGCCGCGGCCGGTCTCCTGGACCGCGAGGACGGCGAGCTCGCCGTGCTGGTTGAGGGCGGCCACAGAGGCCTTCTTGACGAGGAGGTTGACGTCGTCCTGCGTGAACACGCTGTACGCGTCGAGCGCCTCCTGGGCGTTGGCGACGAGCTTGTCGATGGCGGTCGCGACGTCGGTGGTCGCGCTCTCCGGGACAGTGGTAGTCATCTTTGTCTGGCTCCTAGTGACGGGTGCCGGCCCCCTCCGGGCCTCGATCCCCATGACCCTCACGGTAGGCGCGGACCGGCGGCATCTCGCGGGGCAGAGGTCCCGGGGACCATAGGCCCAATACCAGGCGTTTTATACCCTGCGGGGTATAGTTGCCAGGGGTTTTCGGGCGCATTCGCGGGGACGATGCGGCGCGGCGGGGCGCTTGGAACGGCCCCATCCCCCGCCTTGACGAGCGTCCCGAGGCATGCGCGCGGCGCGGGCCCGGGACCATGGGCCCCGTCCGCGACCCCCGCGGTCGATGCCAGACTGAGGACATACGCCATGGGGTATCCCCGACCGCCGAGGAGGCAGCCATGTCCACCGACCCCGCCGCCGCATCGTCCACCGTGCCGCCGCCCAGCCTCGCCCACCTGCCCGTGGGCGTCTTCGCGGTCGCGATGGGGGTGGGCGGCACCGCGGTCGCGTGGTACCGCCTCGAGGAGGCCTTCGGGCTCGCGCTGCCGGTGAACGACATCCTCGCGGGCGTGGGCCTCGCGGTGGCCGCCGTCGCCGTCGTCGCGTACGCCGCGAAGGTGGTCCGGCACCCCGGCGCGGCTCGCGCCGAGTGGCAGCACCCCGTCAAGTCGGCGTTCGTGGGCACGCTCCCCGTGTCCCTCATGGTCCTCGCCGCCGCGTTCGCGCCGATCGCGGAGGGCGTCTCCGCGGCGCTCTGGTGGCCCGGGGCGGTGCTCCAGCTCCTCGCGACGGTGCTCATCATGCGCACCTGGATCGCCGATGCGCGCGTCCAGGCGGTGCACGTGCATCCCGCGTGGTTCATCCCGATCGTCGGCAACCTGGTGGCACCGCTCGCCGGCGTCGCGCACGCGCCCGCGGAGATCAGCTGGTACTTCTTCGGGGTTGGCGCGCTGTTCTGGCTCGGGCTGCTGCCGATCGTGCTGGGACGGCTGTTCCTCGAGGGCACCATGCCGTGGCGCCTCGCCCCCACGCTCGCGATCCTCGCCGCGCCTCCGGCCGTCGCATCGCTCGCCTGGGTGAGGCTGGGAGGGTCGTGGACGGACCCGGTCGCGATGATGCTGCTCGGCGTGGTGATCTTCCAGCTCGCGCTGCTCGCGTCGCAGGCCACCTACCTGCGCAAGGTGCCGTTCGCGGTGAGCGCATGGGCGTACACGTTCCCCCTCGCCGCGGCCGCGTCGGCGCTCCTCGCGGCCTACGAGAGCGGGGCGACCGCGTTCGCGGCCTGGGTCGGGGTGGCCGCGGTCGCAGTTGCGAGCCTGCTGGTCCTCGGGCTCGGATGGCGGACCGCCGTGGCGGTCGTCCGCGGCGAGCTGCTCACCGCGGAGGGCTGAACCGCCCCACCCCCGTGCAAGCGCCGATCCCGACGGAAGGTGCCCGCCATGAGCCCATGGCGGGCACCTTCGGTCGGCCTTGAGCCGGGGGCGTCGGTCAGCCGGCGACGACCTCGCCGCTCCAGGCGCCGATGCCGCCGTCGAGGCCCACGGTGTGCTCGACGCCGCCCGCGGCCATCTGGTCGATCGCGACGGCCGAGCGGTTGCCGGAGCGGCAGTAGACGGCGTACTCGCCCTCGGGGTCGAGCGCGGCGACCTCCGAGTCGAACGTCGCGGCCGAGACGTCGATGTTGACCGCGTCGGGCAGGTGGCCCTCGGCGTACTCCTCGGGCGTGCGGACGTCGACCACCACGACGCCGTCGGTGGCGACGGCCTCGGCGAAGCGGTCGGCGGAGACGTGCTCGCCGTCGAACGCGACGGGGCCGGACTCCGTGGGCGCGCAGGCGGCGAGCGTCGCCGCGAGGACAAGGGCGGTGGCGGCGAGGGCGCCGCGGCGGATGCTGATCATGACGGACAGCATACCCCAGGGGGTATGCGAGCGCGCCGAGCCCTCACCCCGGTGACACATGGGTGCCCGCACAGCACCGTGTGCGTGCACCCATGTGTCAGCAGCGCGCGCCTGCCGGGCGCAGGGGTCACGCGATGCGGATGAGCTTCTTGTTGACGAACTCGTCAGCCGCCAGGAGGCCCATCTCGCGCGAGGTGCCGGAGCGCTTCACGCCGCCGAACGGCAGCTCGGGGCTGTCCGCCAGCACACAGTTGACGTAGACCATGCCGGCCTCGATCGCGTCCGCGATGCGCTCGGCCTGCTCCGGGTCCGTCGTGTAGACGTACGAGCCGAGACCGAAGGCCGTGTCGTTCGCGAGCGCGACCGCCTCCTCCTCCGAGGCCACCTTGTACACGGCCGCCGCGGGTCCGAAGAGCTCCTCGCGGTACACGTCCATGTCCTGGGTGACGCCCGTGAGCACCGTCGGCTCGTAGAACGCGCCGTCGCGCGTGCCCCCGGCCACCAGGGTCGCGCCCTGCTCGACGGCCTTCGAGACCTGGGCATCGAGGCGCTCCGCCGCGGCGAGCGAGGACAGCGGCCCGATGACGCTCTCCTCCGCGAACGGGTCGCCCGCGGTGCACGCCACCATCGCGGCGGTGAACTTCTCGAGGAACTCGTCGTAGAGCGAGTCGATGATGATGAAGCGCTTGGGCGCGTTGCACGACTGGCCCGAGTTGTCCATGCGCGCCTCGACGGCGCCGGCGACCACGGAGTCCATGTCATCCGTGGAGAGCACGATGAACGGGTCCGAGCCGCCGAGCTCGAGCGCGACCTTCTTGAGGTGCTGGCCGGCGAGGGACGCGACGGCGGAACCCGCGCGCTCCGAGCCCGTCACCGAGACGCCCGCGATGCGAGGGTCGGCGATCATGGTCGCGGCCTGCTCGTTCGAGGCGTACACGTTGACGTAGACGCCCTCGGGGAAGCCCGCGTCGCGGTACATCTGCTCGATCGCCGCGGCGGACTCGGGGCACTGCGGCGCGTGCTTGAGCACGATCGCGTTGCCCACCACGATGTTCGGTGCCGCGAAGCGTGCGACCTGGTAGTAGGGGAAGTTCCACGGCATGATGCCGAGCAGCGCGCCGAGCGGGCTGCGACGGATCACGGCGGTGCCCTCGCCGAGGATGTCGATCGGGGTGTCGCCCGTGACCTTCTCCGCATTGTCCGCGTAGTACTCGGTGATGTCCGCGGCGAAGTCCACCTCGCCCAGCGCATGCGAGAGCGGCTTGCCCATCTCGCGCACGATGATCGCGGCGAGCTCCTCGCGGCGCTCACGGTGCAGCTCGGCGACGCGACGCACCAGCGCGGCACGCTCCGCAACCGTGGACGAGCGCAACCACCCCCGGTACGCGCCGTCGGCGGCCGCGAGAGCGGTCTCGACGTCGCCTTCGGACATCGTCGGGTAGTCGGCCAGGCGCTCGCCGGTGGCCGGGTTCACTACTGCGTAGCCGGACATGTGTCTCCTTGCGTTGCTGGTGGTGGGTGGACGATGCGGCGGGTCAGTCCGCCGGGATCAGGGTGTACTTGGTCGAGAGGTACTCGTGGATGCCCTCGAGCCCGCCCTCGCGGCCGATGCCGGACTGCTTGACCCCGCCGAACGGGGCGGCGGCGTTGGACACCACGCCCGCGTTGAGGCCCATCATCCCGGTGTCGAGCCGGTCGATGAGCCGGTGGCCCCGGGCGAGGTCCTGCGTGAAGGCGTAGGAGACCAGGCCGTACTCGGTGGCGTTCGCGAGCGCGATCGCCTCCTCCTCCGTCTCGAACGTCGCGATCGCGAGCACCGGGCCGAAGATCTCGGTGGTGAGGATCTCGGAGCCCGGCTGGACGCCCGTGAGCACGGTCGGCTCGACGAACGAGCCCGCACCCTCGAGGGCCTTGCCGCCGGTCGCGAGCGTGGCGCCCTTCGCCACCGCATCGTCCACGAGCGCGAGCGAGGTCGCGACGGCCCGGTCGTCGATCAGCGGGCCGATGGTGACGCCGTCCTCGGTGCCGCGGCCCACCCGCATCGCGGTGACGCGCTCCGTCACCCGCCGCGCGAACTCGTCGGCGACCGACGCATGCACGATGAACCTGTTGGCCGCGGTGCACGCCTGACCGATGTTGCGGAACTTCGCCATCAGCGCACCCTCGACCGCCTTGTCCAGGTCCGCGTCCTCGAACACCAGGAACGGTGCGTTGCCTCCCAGCTCCATCGAGACCCGCAGCACGCCGTCGGCGGCCTGCTTGATGAGCGCGCGACCCACCTCGGTCGAGCCGGTGAAGGACAGCTTGCGCAGGCGCGGGTCCGAGATGATGGGCTCCGAGACGGCTCCCGAGCGCGACGTGGTGATGACGTTCACCACCCCCGCGGGCACGCCAGCCTCCTCGAGCACCGAGGCGAGCAGCAGCGTGGTGAGCGGCGTCAGCGCGGCGGGCTTGACCACCACGGTGCAGCCGGCCGCGAGCGCGGGCGCGATCTTCCGCGTCGCCATCGCGAGCGGGAAGTTCCAGGGCGTGATCAGGTACGACGGCCCCACCGGGCGCTGCGAGACGACCATGCGGCCGGTGCCCTCGGGGTTGGTGCCGTAGCGACCCGTGATCCGCACGGCCTCCTCGGAGAACCAGCGCAGGAACTCGTTGCCGTACGCGACCTCGCCGCGCGCCTCCGCGAGCGGCTTGCCCATCTCGAGGGTCATGAGCAGCGCGAAGTCCTCGGCGCGCTCGCGCACCAGCTCGAAGGCCTTGCGGAGGATCTCGCCGCGCACGCGCGGCGCCGTGGCGGCCCATGCCTCCTGGGCGTCGACGGCCGCGTCCAGGGCGCGTCGTGCATCGTCCGGCGTCGCATCGGCGATGCGGGCGAGCGCCTCGCCCGTCGACGGGTCCGTCACCTCGAGGGTCGCGCCGGACGAGGAGCCGGTCCACTCCCCCGCGATGTAGAGGCCGGTGGGGACGGAGTCGAGGAGCACGCGCTCCGCCGCCGCGGTCACGCCGCGACCTCCGCCGCGAGCGCGGCCGCGACCACGTCGAGGCCCTCGGACAGCAGCGCGTCGCCGATGGTGAGCGGTGGCAGGAAGCGCAGCACGTTGCCGTACGTGCCGCACGTGAGGACGATCACGCCCTCCGCGATGCAGCGCTTGGCGACGGCGCCGGCGAGCGCGGCGGCGGGCGCCTTGGTCGCGGGATCCACGAGCTCGATCGCGATCATCGCGCCGAGCCCGCGGATGTCCCCGATCCGCGGGTCCGCGGCCTGCATCGTCTCGAGACGGGACAGCATCAGCGCCTCGATCTCGCGAGCGCGGTCGGACAGGTCCTCGGTCTCGAAGACCTCGATGGTCGCGAGCGCGGCGGCGCATGCGATCGGGTTGCCGCCGTAGGTGCCGCCCAGGCCGCCGACGTGGGCGGCGTCCATGATCTCGGCGCGGCCGGTGACCGCGGCGAGCGGCAGCCCGCCCGCGATGCCCTTGGCGGTGGTGACCATGTCGGGCACGATGCCGAAGTGCTCGGAGGCGAACATCGCTCCCGTGCGCGCGAAGCCGCTCTGCACCTCGTCCGCGATGAGGACCACGCCGTTGGCGGTGCACCACTGCGAGATCGCCGGCAGGAAGCCCTCGGCGGGCACGATGAACCCGCCCTCGCCCTGGATCGGCTCGATGATGACGGCCGCGAGGTTGTCGGCGCCCACCTGCTTCTCGATCACCGAGATCGCCTTGGCCGCGGCCTCGGGACCGCTCAGGCCGTCGCGGTACGGGTAGGACATAGGCGCGCGGTAGACCTCGGAGGCGAAGGGTCCGAAGCCGCTCTTGTACGGCATCGCCTTCGCGGTGAGGGCCATGGTGAGGTTGGTGCGGCCGTGGTACGCGTGGTCGAAGGCCACGACGGCCTGCCGGCCGGTGGCCTTGCGGGCGATCTTGACGGCGTTCTCGACCGCCTCCGCACCGGAGTTGAACAGCGCGGACTTCTTGGGGAAGTCGCCCGGCGTGAGGCGGTTCAGCGCCTCGGCGACCGCCACGTAGCCCTCGTACGGCGAGACCATGAAGCACGTGTGGGTGAACTGGGCGGCCTGACGCTGGACGGCCTCGACCACCTTCGGGTGGGCGTTGCCCACCGAGGTCACGGCGATGCCGGAGCCGAGGTCGATGAGCGAGTTGCCGTCCGCGTCCACGACCACGCCTCCGCCGGCGGCGACGGCTGCGATCGGGGCGGTGTGGCCCACGCCGGCGGCGACAGCAGCGGACTTGCGGGCGAGCAGCTCCTGCGAGCGCGGGCCGGGGATCGCGGTGACGAGCCGGCGCTCCTGCGTGAGGGCCGGTCCGCCGGTGGTCGCGGCGGAGGTGTCGATGAGGGTCATGAGGGCGACGCTAGGCCCGCCGCCCCGGCCGCCGCACTCGCCGCCGCGTACAGCCTCTTGCCCCGAACTGTCCACGGTGGCAGGCTCGGCTCATGGCTTCGCCCACCATCCGCGCGCTGCTCGCGCGACCCGAGCTGCATCTCCGGCTCGCGACCCCGGAGACCGCGATCCCGGAGGGCGCGCTCGACGCGACCGTGCGTTGGATCCACAGCTCGGACCTCGCCGACCCCACGCCCTTCCTCGCGGGAGGCATGGTGCTGCTCACCACGGGCACCCAGTTCCGCGATGCGGGCGACGATCCCAAGCCGTACGCCGCCTATGTGCGTCGCCTCGCGCGCTCGGGGATGATCGGGCTGGGCTTCGGCACCGAGGTCGAGCGGGAGGGCATCCCCGAGCCCCTGGTGAAGGCCTGCCGCGAGGCGCGCCTGCCGCTGTGGGAGGTCCCGTACGACACCCCGTTCATCGCGCTCGCACGCGCCAACGCCGAGGCGCTCGCCGCCGTCGCGTACGAGCGCCGGACGTGGGCGCTCGAGGCGCAGCGCGCCGTCGCGCTCGCGGCGCTGCGTCCGGACGGGCTTCGCTCGATGCTCGCGGAGCTCGCTCGCCGCCTCGGCGCGTGGGTGGGGCTCGTCGACGGCGACGCGCTCATGCACGAGCATCCGGGCGGCGGGGTGGACGCCGCAAGCGTGGCGGAGCTGCGTCGGCACGCGGCGGCGATGCTGGTGCGCGGCGTCCAGGCGACCTCGGGCGTCACCGTGGCGGGGCAGGGCTTCCAGCTCCAGACGCTCGGCCAGCGGGGCCGCCTGCGCGCCGTGCTCGCGATCGCAGCGGAGGACCTCGACGAGCAGCACCGTGCGGTGGTGACCACCGTGGTCGCGATGGCCGCGCTCGCGCTCGAGCAGCGTCAGGACCTCGAGCAGGCGCGCGAGGCGCTCGCCGAGGGGGTGCTCGCGGCGCTCCTGCGCGGAGACGTCGCGCTCGCGGCCGGCGTCGCACGCGCGTCGGGATCGCCGTTGCCCGACCCTCCCGTGGTGGTCGCGGTCGCCGACCAGCGGCTCGCCGAGGCCGGCGGGACCGGCCGCTGGCTCGACACCCGCGGCGTCGCGATGCTCCACGCGGTGGACCATGGCGACCTGGTCATGGTGCTCGCGGACGAGGACGCGTCGCTTGTCGACGAGCTGGTGCTGCGGCACGGCGGCACGGTGGGCGTCTCTGCGCCGGTGCGCCTGGATGCGGTGCCGGAGGCGCTCGGGCAGGCACGCACCGCGCGCGACCGGCGGCTCGCCCCCGTCACCCGCTTCGCGGACCTGCCCGGCGCCGGGGTGCTGGCGCTGCTCGAGACCGGCGAGGCGCGCATCGTCGCGCAGGCCGCGCTCGAGCCTCTGACCGCGCACGACGAGCGGCAGGGCTCGGCGCTGGTCGCCACGCTCGCGGCGTGGTTCGCCGCGGATTGCGCGCACGATGCGGCGGCACGCGCGCTGGGCGTGCACCGGCATACGGTGCGGGCACGGCTCGCGGCGGCCCAGGAGCTGCTCGGGCAGGACCTGGGGTCCGTCGCGGGCCGCTCGCAGGTGTGGGCCGCGATGCGCGCGGCGGGGCTGCTCGACTGACGCGACCTGCGGGAAGCGCGCTGCGAGGTGCTCGGTGCTCGGTGCTCGGTGCTCGATATCGAGCGGATCGGGCACCGAGCACCTCGCAGCGCGGAGGATCACGCGATGAGCGCGTCGACCTCGCTCAGCGCAGCGTCGATCACGCGCAGCCCCCTCCGGAGCTCGTCCTCCGTGATGACGAGCGGCGGCGCGAGGTGCGTGCGGTTGAAGTGCACGAAGGGCCACAGCCCTGCGTCCTTGCACGCCTTGGCGAACACCCCCATGGGCGCGGCGTCCGCGCCTGCGGCGTTGAACGGCACCAGCGGCTCGCGCGTCTCCTTGTCCCGCACCAGCTCGATCGCCCAGAACAGGCCCGTGCCGCGGACCTCGCCCACGCACGGGTGCGACTCCACCCAGGACTCGAGCACCGGTCGGATCACGCGCTCCCCCAGGTCGCGCACGCGCTCGAGGATGCCGTCGCGGCGGAAGACCTCGAACGTCGCGACGCCCGGCGCGCAAGCGAGCGGGTGGCCCGAGTACGTCAGACCTCCCGGGAAGGCCTTCTGCTCGAAGGCCGCCGCGATCTCGCGCGAGATCACCACGCCGCCCAGCGGGACGTAGCCGGAGTTGACGCCCTTGGCGAACGTGATGAGGTCGGGCTCGACGCCGTGGCCCTGGAACGCGAACCACTCGCCCGTGCGCCCGAAGCCGACCATGACCTCGTCGGCGATGTAGACGATGCCGTACTTGTCGCACAGCTCGCGCACACCCGCGAGGTAGCCCGGCGGCGGGACCAGCACGCCGTTGGTGCCCACGATGGTCTCGAGCACGATCGCGCCGATGGTCGAGGCGCCCTCGAGCACGATGGTCTGCTCGAGGTGCTCGAGCGCGCGCTGCGTCTCCTGCTCCTCGGTGTCCGAGTGGAACGCCGAGCGGTAGAGGTACGGCCCGAAGAAGTGCACCACCGAGCCGTCGGCGGGCTCGTTGGGCCAGCGGCGCGGGTCGCCCGTGAGCGAGATCGCGGTGGTCGTGTTGCCGTGGTAGCTGCGGTACATCGCGAGCACCTTGCGCTTGCCCGTGAACAGGCGCGCCATGCGCACGGCGTTCTCGTTCGCGTCGGCGCCGCCGTTGGTGAAGAACACGCTCGAGAAGCGCTCGCCCGCGACCTCGGTGATGAGGCGCGCGAGCTCGCCCCGCACATCGTTCGCGAAGGACGGCTGGATGGTCGCGAGCGTGCGGGCCTGCTTCTCGATCGCCTCGATGAGGTCCGGGTGCTGGTGACCCAGGTTGAGGTTCACCAGCTGCGCGCCGAAGTCGAGGTAGCGGTTGCCCGCGTAGTCCCAGAACTCGGAGCCCTCGCCGCCCGCGACGGGCAGCGGGTCGATGAGCGCCTGCGCGCTCCACGAGTGGAAGACGTGGTTGCGGTCGTCGGCGCGCACGCGCGCCTCGGCGCCGGTCATGGCGTCCTGCTCGGTGGTCATCTCTCCCCCTTAGTGGTTGCTCGGGAAGCCCAGGTCGATCTGCGACTCGCTGGGCTCGGGCCACCGCGTGGTGACCACCTTGGACCGCGTGTAGAAGTGGACCGACTCGGGGCCGTAGATGTGCGAGTCGCCGAACAGCGAGTTCTTCCAGCCACCGAACGAGTACGCGCCGATCGGCACCGGGAGCGGGACGTTGACGCCCACCATGCCCACCTCGATGTCGATCTCGAAGGCGCGGGCCGTGCCGCCGTCGCGAGTGAAGATCGCGGTGCCGTTCGCGAACGCGTTGGCGTTGACCAGCGCGACGGCCTCGTCGTAGGACGCTGCGCGCACCACCGAGAGCACGGGGCCGAAGATCTCGTCGTCGTAGACCTTGGTGCCGGGCGTGACGTGGTCCACGAGCGACGTGCCGATGAAGAAGCCGTCGCCCTCGAACTCCTGCGCCGTGCCGTCGACCACCACGGTGGCACCCTCCGCCGCGGCGCCGGTCACGTAGGAGGCGACGCGGTCGCGGTGCTCGCGCGTGATGAGCGGGCCCATCTCCGAGGCCGGGTCCGTACCGTCGCCGATGGTGAGGCCGGCCATGCGCTCGGCCACCTTGGCGACCAGCGCATCGGCCGTCTCCTCGCCCACGGGCACCAGGACGGAGATGGCCATGCAGCGCTCGCCCGCGGAGCCGTAGGCCGCCGAGACGGCGGCGTCGGCAGCGGCATCGAGGTCCGCGTCGGGCATGACGATCATGTGGTTCTTCGCGCCGCCGAGCGCCTGGACGCGCTTGCCGGCGGCGGTGCCGCGCTCGTAGATCGCGCGGGCGACGGGCGTCGACCCCACGAAGCTCACCGCCTTCACCTCAGGCGACTCGAGCAGCGTGTCGACGGCCACCTTGTCGCCGTGGACCACGTTGAGCACGCCGGCGGGCAGCCCCGCCTCCTCGAACAGGCGCGCGAGGAAGATCGACGCCGAGGGGTCCTTCTCGCTCGGCTTGAGCACCACGGTGTTCCCGCACGCGATCGCCGAGGCGGCCATCCACAGCGGCACCATCACCGGGAAGTTGAAGGGGGTGATCGCGGCCACGACACCCACGGGCTGCTTGACCGAGTGGACGTCGACGCCGCGCGCGACCTGCTGCGAGTGCTCGCCCTTGAGGTGGTGCACCAGCCCCGCCGCGAACTCGACGTTCTCGATCCCGCGGCTGATCTCGCCCTTCGCGTCGCCGAGCACCTTGCCGTGCTCGCGCGTGATGATCGCGGCGAGCTCGTCCTGGCGCTCGACCAGCAGGTGGCGCAGGCGGAAGAACACGTCCGCGCGCTTGATGAGCCCGCTCGCGCGCCAGGCCGGCAGCGCTGCCGCGGCCGCCGCGATGGCGTCCTCGACCTCGGCGACCGTCGCGAACGCGACCTCGCCGGCGATCTCCCCGGTAGCGGGGTTGAAGACGCTTCCGGTGCGCTCGCCGGCGCCCGCCTCGGCGCCCGCGATGTGATGACGGATCAGGCTCACAGCTCTCCCTTCGCGCACGCGCCGGACACTCTGCCCGGAGCGCACGTGTGCGCTAGGCGGCCAGATTCACACATACGATGGCCGGATGGAGGCCTCCGACCGTCGCGAATTGCCTGGAACCCTGACACATCGTCCGAGCCGGGCGGCGCTCGCCGCGCTTCCCTCCGTGATCGAGCTGCTCGAGGACCCCGCGTTCCGTGCCGGGCGACCCGAGGTGCTCGTGGGCGGGGACCTGCTCGACGCGCCGGTGCGGTGGATCCACACCTCCGAGCGTGCCGACATCGCCCGCATGCTCGACGGTCGCGAGCTGCTGCTGTCGATGGGAACGGCTTGGCCCGAGGACGATGCCGGTCTCACCGCGCTCGTCGAGAGCCTCGCGGAGGCGGGCATCGCCGCGCTCGTGCTCGAGCTGGGCACGCGTTATCCCACGCCCCCGGCCGTGGTGGTCGAGACGGCGCGACGCCACGGGATCGCGTTCATCGTCCTGCACCGCGAGGTGCGGTTCGTGACCCTCACGGAGGCGGGCCACTCCCGGATCATCGCGGGGCAGATGACGGCGCTGCGCGCACGCGACGAGGTCCGCGAGGTGTTCACGTCGCTCGCGCTGCGAGGCGCGCCTGCCGACCACGTGGTGCGCGAGCTCGCACGTGCACTCGGCGCGCCGGTGGTCCTCGAGAGCCTCGCGCATGAGGCGCTCATCGCGGAGGTGCCCGTCGGCAACGAGGCGAACGTGCTCACGGATTGGGAACGGCGCTCGCGTTCCGCGCATCGCGACGGCGACCGCTGGCTCGTGGTGCCCGTCGACGCCCGCGGCAAGCGCTGGGGCTTCCTGGTCGCGCTGCCCGGGCCCGACCACCCCGCCGGGCGCCGCAACGTGCTGCTGCAGGGCGCGATCGCGCTCGCGCTCGGTAGGCTCGCGGACGGAGGGCGCGACGAGTGGGCCACGCTCGCGCGTCGGCATGTGCTCGACCCCCTGCTCGCGGGCCGCTTCGCGACGTCCGAGGCCATGGCCGCACGCCTCGAGGCAGCGGGCGTGCCCGTGACGGATCGGCTGCTGTACGGGATCGCGCTGCGCGGCGGCGAGCCGACCGCGGCGCAGATCGAGTCCTGGGCGCTCGGCGTCGGGGCACGCGCGCGAGCCCTCGCCGTGCCCGGCCGCTCGGGTACCCCGGTCATCGTGGTGCTGCTGTCCGTGCCCGCGCATCGTCCCCTCGACGACCTCGCGATCGCCTCGCTCCCCCGAGCGCTGAGCGACGGCGCGCGCGTCGCGATCACCGTGGGCCGCGAGGCACGCGAGGTGGACGCCGCGACGCTGTCGCTTCACGAGGCCCTGGACAACGCGCGCGAGCCCGCCCCGGGCGAGGTGCTGTGGGTCGAGCGCCGGCCGCTGTCACGACTGCTGAGCAGCCTGCGCGACGACCACCGCCTGCTCGACCACGGGGAGCGGGTGCTCGCGCCGATCGTCGAGCACGACCAGCGCACGGACGGCGACCTCCAGCGTGTGCTCAAGGCCGCGCTCTCGCACCCGGGCAACCGCACCGCAGCGGCGCGCGCCGCGCACCTGTCGCGTTCCGTGTTCTACCAGCGCCTCGAGCTCATCCAGTCCCTGCTGGGCGTGGACCTCGAGGACGGCGAGACCCAGACCGCGCTGCACATCGCGCTGCTGTCGCGCCACCAGTAGGGGCAGGCTCAGCCCGCGACGTAGACCTTCCGCAGCGTCTCCGTGACGGTCCAGCGCGTGCTCATGCCAGCCTGGAGCCATACGAGCGAGCCGGGGCCTACCTCGGCCGTCGGCAGCGCCGGGTCCAGGTACTCGATGCGCGCGCGCCCCGAGAGCACCACGAACACCTCGTCGGCCTCGATGTCGGTCGCGACGCCGGGCGTCATCTCCCACACGCCCACCTCGATCTCCCCGACCTCGGCAAGCGCCACGGCGCCCGCGACGGGCGCACCCGCCTCGACGGCCGCGGCCTCGATCGGCTCGGTCTCGAGGGAGAGGGCGTGGAGGTCGACGGGGATGCCAGGCTCGAGGTTCATGCCTCGAACCCTAGCCCGAGCGGCTCGGTGCGCTCGCGGCGGGCATCCCGGGCGCGCTGCGCGATCGCGCGCCAGCAGCGCGGGACGTTCGAGGCGATCGCGAGCGCGCCGAACGCCAGGTAGCTCGGGACCACCACGGTGCCCGTCCACCCCATGCCGACCACCACGTAGATGACGCCCTCGACCGCGCTCACCGCGGTGGCGGTGATCGAGATGCCGCTCACATCCGCGGCGCGCAGGCCCGACCACAGCGCGGGGATCGAGTACGCCGCGGTCACGGCGACGAGCGCGAGGCCCACCGACATCCGCAGCGCCCCGATCGACTCGCCCACCACGCCGATGAGCGCGAGGCCGGCAAGGGTCGCGCCCGCGGCGCGCGGCATGACGGAGCGGAAGGTCGCGTCCAGCAGCGAGGCCTCGCGGCATAGGCGCGCGTGGAAGACCGCCCACACCAGGGTCGCGACCAACACGCCCCACGCCTGCGCGAGCACCGCGACCGCGAGCCACGCGGGCACGGAACCGAGCAGGACCCCGAGAGAGACGGCGGAGAGCCCGTCGACCCGGTGCGAGCGCCGCACCCTCAGCCAGGCCGGGACGGAGCGCGCGACCTCGACGGCGATGAGGCCCGCACCGGAGGCGAGGACCAGGCCCGTGTCAGCGGACAGCACGGGCAGAGCCGCTGCTCACGAGTCGAACCCCAGTCCCACCGCGTCGAGCCCGCGCAGCAGCAGGTTGCGGCGCCCCTCGCGGTGATCGGCGCGGTCGAGGCTCCAGCGCGTCGCGTTGATCCCGAGGCTCGCGAGCGGCTCGGGCGGGAACGGCAGGGGCCGCTCGCGCACCATGGTGAGGCGGGTCCGCTCCGTCTCCTCGCCCGCGAGCAGGTCGAGCATGACGTTCGCGCCGAAGCGCGTGGCCCCGACCCCCAGCCCGGTGAAGCCCAGAGAGTAGGCGACGTCGCCGTCGCGCGCCGTGCCCCAGAAGGCGCAGAAGCGCGTGCTCGTGTCGATCGCACCGGCCCAGCGGTGGGTCGCCCGGATCCCGTCGAGCTGCGGGAACGTGGTCAGGAGGTGGCTCGCGAGCTTCTCGTAGGACTCGCGTCGGTCCTGGTACCTGGCCCGCACGCGGCCGCCCGCATGGTAGATCGCGTCATAGCCGCCGAACAGCAGCCGGTTGTCCGCCGTGAGCCGGTAGTAGTGGAACTGGTTCGCCATGTCCGCGACGCCCTGGCGGCCCTCCCAGCCGATCTCCGCCAGCTGGGCGTCCGTGAGCGGCTCCGTCATGAGCGAGTAGTCGTAGACCGGCACCGTCATGAGCCGGTTGCGCTTGAGCAGCGACGGGAAGACGTTGGTCGCGAGCGCGACCTTGCCCGCGCGCACCACGCCGTCCCGCGTCCGCACCAGCGGGCCGTCCTCGAGCGCCGTGACCGGCGAGGCCTCGAAGATCTGCACGCCCAGCTCCTCCGCGACCCGCGCGAGCTCGCGCGCGAGCTTCGCGGGGTGCACCAGCGCGGTGTCGTCCGCGCTCAGGGCGCCGCCCAGGTAGGTGGGCGAGTTCACCAGGGCACGCGTCGCCTCCGCGTCGAGGGCGCCCTCCCCCAGCCACGCGACCTGGTGCGGCTCGACCGCGACGGCGAGCGCACCCGTGCGCTGCCAGTCGACGTCCATGCCGTAGCGCGCGACCGTCTCACCGATCTGGTCGAGGTTCTCCATCCCCAGGCGGTCGAGCTCGTCGATCTCCTCGGGCCACCGGCTCTCGCCGTTCTCGCGGCCGTGCGTGAGGCTCGCCTCGCAGAAGCCGCCGTTGCGTCCCGAGGCCGCCCAGCCCACGCGACGCCCCTCGAGCACGGTGACCGACAGCCCCGGATCGCGCTCCTTCGCCATGATCGCGGTCCACAGGCCGCTGTAGCCGCCGCCCACGATCACCAGGTCGGCGCGATGGCTGCCCGCGAGCGCGGGGCGCTCGGGGCCGGGCGCATCGTCCGTCCAGAAGGGGCTGAGGGCCGAGCCCTCGAGCATGGTGGCGATGGACGATGCGGCGGCCGGGTGGCGCTCGAAGACCGTGGTCCCCACGGATATCACTCCTGACGGTGGCGGGTGCGATCCGCATGCAACCGCATCGTCCCCTCCCGCGGCAAGGGCCGAGGTCCCGGGACCCGCCCTTCCGGACACGGCGGCCGGGCCGCGCCCGGCCCCCGACGCATCGTCCGACGCCGCGTCATGGACCCGAAACACGGCATCGGCTAGCGTCGGAGATGCACTCCCCGGGTGTGCGACCCCAGCGCCAGGCCGGCGGTGGTCGCGAACCGAACCTCACAGTTGCCCGTCGCCAGGCCGGTCGGGTGGAGGAGTCATGCCCGTCACGCTCGACCGCGCTCGTATCGCCCAGCTCATCGAGGAGCAGACCGCGCTGCTCAACGAGCGCACCCCCAAGTCCAAGGCCATGTACGGCCACGCCTCGGAGCACCTCTCCGGCGGCGTCGCGTCCAGCTACCAGGGCCGCGACCCGTGGCCCATCTACATCGAGTCGGGTGCGGGCGACCGCATCACCGACGTCGACGGCAACGAGTACTACGACTTCCACAACGGCTTCGGCTCGATGGTCCAGGGACACGCGCACCCCGCGATCGGCGAGGCGCTCGCGAAGCGCTACCCGCTCGGCACCCACTTCGCGGCCGCCACCGAGGACGTCATCGACGTCGCCGACGAGCTCGCGCGCCGCTGGGGCCTTCCCAAGTGGCGCTTCACCAACTCGGGCTCCGAGTCCACGATGGACGCGATCCGCATCGCCCGTGCCTACACCGGCCGCGACACCGTGATGAAGATCTTCGGCTCCTACCACGGCCACCACGACACGGTCATGGTGTCGATCGGCGTCGAGTACGACAAGATCGGCGACCGCGAGAACTATGCGTCGCTCGCCTACGGCGCCGGCATCCCGCAGGCGACGGTCGACATGACCGTCGCGGTGCCGTTCAACGATGCGGGTGCTATGGAGCGCCGCATCGAGCGCCTCGCGGAGGAGGGCCGCCTCCCCGCGTGCGTGATCATGGAGGCCGCCATGATGAACCTCGGCGTGGTCCTGCCCGAGCCCGGCTACCTCGAGGCCGTGCGCGAGATCACGTCCAAGCACGGCATCGTGCTGATCTTCGACGAGGTCAAGACCGGCCTCGCGATCGCGCCCGGCGGCGCGACCGAGAAGTTCGGCGTGAAGCCGGACCTGGTGACGCTCGCCAAGGTACTGGGCGGAGGCCTGCCGTCGGGCGCGATCGGCGGCTCGGAGGAGGTCATGTCGGTGGTCGAGAGCGGCAAGGTCTACCAGGTGGGCACGTACAACGGGAACCCGCTGTCGATGGCCGCCGCGAAGGCCTCGCTGCTCGAGGTGCTCACGCCGGCCGCGTACGAGCGGCTCGGCGAGCTCAACGACCGCATCGTCGCCGGCTGCCAGGGCGTCATCGAGAAGTACGACCTCCCCGGCTACGCCGTGGGCATCGGCTCCAAGGGCTGCGTGACGTTCTCCACCGAGAAGATCACGGACTACGAGGGCTTCAAGAACGCCCAGGACGCCGAGCTGTGCGACCTCGCATGGCTGTGGAACATGAACCACGGCATCTTCATGACGCCCGGCCGCGAGGAGGAGTGGACGCTGTCGGTGGTCCACTCGGACGCGTCGGTCGACGCCTACGTCGCGGCCTTCGACGCTCTCGCGGCAGCGCTCACCGCCTGATCCTGCTGCTGTCCGGAAGGCCGGGGCCCTCAGGGGTCCCGGCCTTCCGTGTGCGCGCTCCAGCGCACCCGCGCGCGCCGCGCGTCACGAGCCGATCCGGAGCAGCTTGAGGTTGACGAACTCGTGCGCGCCGACCGCGCCCCCGATCCGCCCCGACCCCGAGTCCTTGACTCCGCCGAACGGGACGCCCGGACCGCCGCCCATATCCGCGTTGATCGCGACCATGCCAGCCTCGAGCAGGTCCGCGACCCGCTCGCCCTGCGCGGCGTCCGTGGTGAAGACCCGTGCCCCGAGCCCGTACGGGGTGTCGTTGGCCAGCGCGACCGCGGCCGCTTCATCGGCAACGCGATGCACCACCGCGACCGGCCCGAAGAGCTCCTCCTCGTAGGCATCCGTGCCGGGCGCGACGTCGACCAGCACCGTCGGCTCGAAGAAGGACCCGTCGCGGGTGCCGCCGCACAGCACCCGCGCGCCTTGTTCGACGGCGCGGTCGACCTGCGCCTCCAACCGCTCCGCCGCGACCAGGGAGGACAGCCCGCACACCTCGACGCCCTCCGCGTCGGGTGGCCCGGTGACGCAGCCGCTCATCCTGCTCACGAACGCCTCGATGAACTCGTCGTACAGGTCGTCCATCACGATGAACCTCTTGGCCGCGCAGCACACCTGGCCGGAGTTGAACGACCGCATCCAGAATGCCGACTCAGCGACGGCGTCCATGTTGTCCGTCGACAGCAGGACGAACGGGTCCGAGCCACCCAGCTCGAGGGACACGCGGGTGAGATGTCGGCCGGCGGTCTCCGCGACGGACCTGCCCGCGCGCGGCGAGCCGGTGATCGACACCCCGACCACCCGCCTGTCCGCGATCACGGCCGGGATCTGGTCGACCTCCGCGTACAGCGTGGTGCAGGCACCATCGGGCAGACCGGCACTGCGCAGGAGCCTCTCCACGGCGGCGGCCGACTCGGGACATTGGGGCGCGGGCTTGACCATGACCGTGTTCCCGACGGCGATGTTGGGGGCGACGATCCGGGCGATGTTCATGATCGGGAAGTTCCACGGGACGATCACGAGCACCGCGCCGAGCGGCGCGGGGCGGAGCACCTCGCGCAGGCCCGGCTCCGAGTACAGCGGGATGTCGGCCGTGAGCATCTCGACGTTCTCGGCAGCCCACGCGAAGAAGTCGGCGGATGCGTCGATCTCCCAGCCTGCCTCGTTGCGGCTCTTCCCCATCTCCCGGACGATGATGTCGGCGAGCTCCGCGCGTCGCTCGCGCAGCAGCTCCGCCGCACGCGCGAGAGGAACCGCCCGTTCACCGGGCGATGCGCCACGCGACCAGTCCCGGAACGCGCGATCCGCGCCGTCGACCACTGCGGCGACCTGGTCCGCCGTCATCGTCGGATACTCCGCCAGCCGGGTCCCCGCGACCGGGTCCACCACTGTGAAGGCCATCGTCGGCTCCCCCCGTCGGGCGCCGCCCCGTCACGGCCGCGCGCGATCGTCCCACCCTAGGCACACCCTCCCCGCGTCGCGCAAGGGCGTGCAGACCGCACGGGCGCCCGCTACATCACGTTGATGCCGCGCAGCGCGAACTGCTCCTTGACCCGCTCGATGAGCTCCTTGTCCGGCGGCTGCGTGTCCGCGAGCAGGTAGGGCTCGCCGGAGAGCTCCCACTTGTCGCGCCCCAGCTGGTGGAACGGCAGCACCTCGAGGCGCTCGACGCCGTCGAGCGTGGTGACGAAGTCCGCGATCGCGTCGACGTTCTCGGGAGCGTCGGTCAGCCCGGGGACCAGCACGAACCTGATCCACATCTTCTTGCCCAGGCGCGACAGGCGCTCCGCGAAGTCGAGCGTGGGCTGGAGCGGACGTCCGGTGACGCGCTTGTAGGTCTCGGGCAGACCCGACTTGATGTCGAGCAGCACCAGGTCGACGTAGTTGAGGTCGTCGTCGGTGAGGCGAGCGCCCAGCAGGCCCGCCGTGTCGAGCGCCGTGTCGATGTCGAGGTCCTTGCAGCGGCGGAAGATGTTCATCACGAACTTCGACTGCAGCAGCGGCTCGCCGCCGGAGATGGTGAGCCCTCCCCCGGTGACCTTCATGATCCGGGCGTAGCGGGTGACGCGCTCCATCACCTCGTCCACGGTGTGGCGCTTGCCGTCGCGCATGCGCCACGTGTCCGGGTTCTGGCAGAACTGGCAGCGCATGCCGCAGCCGGCCAGGAAGAGCGTCATGCGGGTGCCGGGGCCGTCGGCGCCGGTGACCAGGTCCCACGAGTGGACCGAGCCCTCCTGGTGGTCGCGGATCAGCTCGGCCGCGGCCATCTCCTCGTCCGCGACCTCCATCGGGGGCTCGGCGAGCAGCGGCACGGGTACGGCGTTGTCGGACATGGGGACCTCCTGGTACCGAGCATAGGAGCGCGGGAGAAAGGAGCGGCGCCCCGCCCCGGGAGGGGCGAGGCGCCGCTGGGTGTCCAGTCTGTGGAGAGGGGCTACAGCCCGGCGTGGAAGGTGCGGGAGAGCACGTCGAGCTGCTGCTCACGGGTCAGACGGACAAAGTTCACGGCGTATCCGGAGACGCGGATCGTGAGCTGGGGGTAGTTCTCGGGGTGCTCCATGGCGTCCTCGAGGACCTCGCGGTTGAGGACGTTCACGTTGACGTGGAAGCCCTGCGACACGTTGTACGCGTCGAGGATGCCCACCAGGTTCTTGACCTGGTCGTCGCGGTTGCGGCCCAGGCCCGAGGGCACGATGGACGTGGTCAGCGAGATGCCGTCCTGCGCGTCCGAGTAGGGCAGCTTCGCCACGGAGAGGGCCGAGGCCATCACGCCGTGCACGTCGCGGCCGTTCATCGGGTTGGCGCCGGGCGCGAAGGGCTCGCCGGTACGGCGGCCGTCCGGGGTGTTGCCCGTGTGCTTGCCGTAGACCACGTTCGAGGTGATCGTCAGGACCGACTGCGTGTGCTGCGCGTTGCGGTAGGTCGGCTGCTTGCGGATCTTCTCCATGAAGCGGCCCACCAGGTCCACCGCGATGTCGTCGGCACGGTCGTCGTCGTTGCCGTAGGTCGGGTACTCGCCCTCGACCTCGTAGTCGACCGCGAGGCCGGACTCGTCACGGACGGGACGGACCTTGCCGTACTTGATCGCGGAGAGCGAGTCGGTCGCGACCGACAGGCCGGCGATGCCGCACGCCATGGTGCGCAGGATGGTGCGGTCGTGCAGCGCCATCTCGATGCGCTCGTACGCGTACTTGTCGTGCATGTAGTGGATGCAGTTGAGCGCGTCCACGTAGGTCTCGGCGAGCCAGTCGAGCAGCTTGTCGTAGGCCTCCATCACCTGGTCGAAGTCGAGGACCTCGTCCGTGAGCGGGGCGGAGACGGGAGCGATCTGCTTGCCCGAGATCTCGTCACGGCCGCCGTTGATCGCGTACAGGAGCGACTTGGCGAGGTTGACGCGGGCACCGAAGAACTGCATCTGCTTGCCCACGGCCATGGCGGACACGCAGCACGCGATCGCGGTGTCGTCGCCGTAGCAGGGGCGGATGAGCTCGTCGGACTCGTACTGGATGGCCGACGTGTCGATCGACACCTTGGCGCAGTAGTCCTTGAAGCCCTGCGGGAGCTTGTCCGACCAGAACACCGTCAGGTTCGGCTCGGGGGCCGGGCCGAGGTTGTACAGCGTCTGCAGGTAGCGGAACGACGTACGGGTCACCAGCGGGCGGCCGTCCTCACCCATGCCGCCGATGGTCTCGGTGACCCACGTCGGGTCGCCGGAGAACAGGGCGTCGTACTCGGGGGTGCGCAGGAAGCGGACGATGCGCAGCTTGATGACGAAGTCGTCGATGATCTCCTGCGCGGACTCCTCGGTGAGGACGCCGGCGGCGATGTCGCGCTCGATGAACACGTCGATGAAGGTCGAGGTGCGGCCCAGCGACATGGCGGCGCCGTTCTGCTCCTTCACCGCGGCGAGGTACGCGAAGTACAGCCACTGGACGGCCTCGCGGGCGTTCTGGGCCGGGCCCGAGATGTCGTAGCCGTACTTGGCCGCCATCTGCTTGAGCTCGTTGAGCGCCTTGATCTGCTCGGAGTTCTCCTCGCGGTCACGGATGACGTCCTCGGTCGAGCGCTCCATGTCGAGCTCGATGCGCTCGAGCTTCTTGCCCTGGATGAGGGCGTCGACGCCGTAGAGGGCCACGCGGCGGTAGTCGCCGATGATGCGGCCGCGGCCGTAGGCGTCGGGCAGGCCGGTGACGATGTGCGAGGAACGGGCCGCGCGGACGTTCGGGGGGTACGCGTCGAAGACGCCGTCGTTGTGGGTCTTGCGGTACTTGGTGAAGGTCTCCTCGAGCTCCGGCTTCACGGGGTAGCCGTAGGTTTCGAGCTCCTTCACCACCATGCGCCAGCCGCCGAACGGCATGATCGCGCGCTTGAGGGGGGCATCGGTCTGGAGGCCGACGATGACCTCGTTGTCCTTGTCGATGTAGCCCGCGTCGTGCGCGGTGATCGAGGCCGGGGTCTCCCAGTCGACGTCGTAGACGCCCTTCTCGCGCTCCTCCGGGAACATCGCGGAGAGCTTGTCCCACACGCCGGTGGTGCGGGCCGTCGGGCCGGCGAGGAAGCTGTCGTCGCCCTCGTAGGGGGTGTAGTTCAGCTGGATGAAGTCACGGACGTCGATGCCATCGCACCAGGCGCCGGAGGTGAAGCCACGCCACGCGTGGGCGCGGGGGTCGCCCGCGTCGTCCTGGATCGTGTCGTTGTTGACGGCTTCAGTGGTCATAGCGGGGTACTCCCTCTCCCTGAGGTGAACGCCCTTGTGGGGCCTATGGATGAGCTCCGCTGCCGTCTCCCGGCGGCCGGCGGGCCATGTGTTTCACGGTATGCCCGGATGGCTGCGGGTGCTTGGGACCAAGTGCCCCGGGCCGTTCGGCCTGATCAGGGCAGGGCGCGTGCGGAGGCCGTCGCGGTGAGGTCCGCGCGCCCCGGAAGCCAGCTCGCACCGAACAGCACCGGCACCCTCAGCGCGAGCGTCACCTCTGCCGTGAACCCATCGGGGGACGATGCGTCCACCAGCACCGCGGCTTCGAGCCCGTCGCGCCCAGCGGAGTCCGCGAGCTGCGCCGCGGCGGCTCCACGCAGCAGATCCGGGTCGAGCACCACCTCGCCGGTGCGGAGATAGCGGTCGAGGTCGACGCTGTCGGCGGCGGCGAGCGCGACCTCGTCGGCGGCGTGCGCGAGGCGCGAACGCTGCAGCTGCACCTGGGTCACCGCCATCACCGTGACGAGCGCCGCCAGCAGCACGGCGAGGAGCCCGATCGTGAGGACGCTCACCGAGCCCGCATCGTCCCGCGCCCTCACGGCGCGTACCCGTCGACGGGGCTCGACGCGACCGCGTCGACGGTGAGGGTCGCGGGCACCATCGACCGCACGAACGACGGCACGCCCGGCAGCGGCACCTCGACTGCGGCGCGCGCGGAGACGCGCGTGCCCGGCGCAAGGCACGCGCCGTCGCACGTGAGCACCACGTCGAGGCTCGGGCCCCACCCGAAGTCCTCGGCCACCAAGGCGGCGGCCAGGCGTCCGTCCTCGCGAGCGCGGGCGAGCGCATCGGCGTCGCTCGACCCGTCCGCGAGCGCCTCGAGACCCGAGACCACGGCCGCACGGGACGCGGCCGATGCTGCGGCCTCTGCGGCATAGGCCGCGGACTGGACCCGCGTCACCATGACCACCAGCGCGAGGAGCGGCACCAGCAGCACGAGCGTAAGCGCCACGAACTCGATGCTCGCGGAGCCGCCGTCCGCTCGGGGCTCACGGCGCATCGTCACCCTCCACGAGCGCCCGGCCGTCCGCCTCGATCAGGCCCCCGGCCCAGAAGGACAGCGCGGGAGCCTGCCCCGTCAGCGTGACGCGCACCGTGTCGCGACCGCCGACCGCGACGTGCGCGACATCGACCTCGACGTCCCTTCCGAGCGACGATGCGGCGCACCCGAGGGCGCGATCTGCACCAGCATCGTCCCCGAGGCGTGCCACGGCGGCCGTGCGCGCGCCCTCCGCGGCGCACGCCGTGAAGGTGCTGCGGACGTGCGCCGCGAGCACGATCTGCAGCACCACCAATCCGACCGCGACCACGAGCGCGGCCACGAGCACGAACTCGACCACCGCGCTGCCGTGGTCAGGGCCCGGTGACCGACTCAAGAGCCGAGTTGAACAGGTCGCCGAGCGCGGGCCCCGCGAGCGCCCAGATGGTGGCCACCAAACCTGCCGTCATGAGCGTCACCAGCACCCAGCCCGGCACGTCCCCGCGGTCGTCGCGGAGCGCCTCCGTGATCCTCGTCATGAGTTCCCCCTCGTTCCTCTTCGTGTCATCCACCCAGCCGCAGCGCCACCAGCCCCGGGTACAGCGCGAACAGCACCGTGACCGGCAGGATCAGCAACACCACCGGCACGAGCATCGCGATCTCGCGCCGCCCTCCCTCGGCGAGCAGGGCCTGCCGCTCGCGATCGCGGACATCCGCCGCCTGCGCGTGCAGCACCTCGGCGAGCGGGCTGCCGCGCTCCATCGCCGTCACCAGCGCATCGCAGAACGATGCGAGCGCCGGCTCCCCCGCACGCGCACCCATGCGGTCGAGCGCATCCGTCGCGGTGCGGCCGGATCGCACCTCCGCGAGCGCCGCCGCAAGCTCCTCCGCGAGCGGGCCCGACGAGGTGCGCGACACACGATCGAGCGCCCCGGGCACCGACTCCCCCGCGACGACCGCGAGCGCGAGCATGTCGGCTGTCGGTGGCAGGTCCGCGCGGATCCGGGCGGCGCGCGCACGCGCGCGGTGGGTGAGCAGCAGGTCGGGCGCCACGGCGCCCGCAGCCGCACAGGCCCCGGCAAGGAGGAGCGCCGGCACCGGCCCCGTACCGCGGGCACTCGCGAGACCCAGCCCGAGCAGGAGCCCTGCGGCGAGCCCCGCCACGGCCGTTGCGGCGACGCGGACACGATGCCCGGTGGGGGTGGTCGCGGCACCCGCGCGGGCGAGCCGCTGCTCGAGCTCCGCGGTGGGCGCACCCCAGCGCTCGACCACGCGAAGCGCATCGCCGAGGAGGGGCGCCGCGAACCGGCCCGCTCCTCCGCGGGCGCGCGCGGCGCGGCCTCCCACCAGGCGCGGCGCGATCCGCCGCTCGAGCGAGAAGCGACGGGCGTGCGCCCACGACCACACGAGCGCGAGGCCCGCCGCGAGCGCGAGCGCCGTCGCCGCGATCACCGCAGCACCCGCCTGTCGCTGGGCAGGCGCCCGAGCACCCGCATGAGCCGGTACGCACCGGCACACGCGGCCGCGCCTGCGACCAGGACCATGGCGCCCTGCGCGGAGTCGAAGGCGGCGAGACCGTCGGGCCGCGTCGCGAGAAGCGCAAGCAGGAGCCACGGCGCGGCGACGGCGAGCCTCGCGGCGCTCACCGTCCACCCCTGCCGAGCCTCGAGCTCGCCACGGATCCGCGCATCGTCCCGGAGGAACTGGCCGAGCGAGCGCAGCACGGCACCCACCTCGGTACCACCGACATCGCGTGCAAGGCGCACCGCCTCGACGATGCGATCGGCGACGGGGTCGGCGAGCGAGGCCTTGAGGCTGTCGAGGCTCGCGGAGAAGGCGCCGGTCGCGCGGTGCTCCTCGGCGAAGGCGGAGAAGGCGGGGCGGAGCGGCTCGGGACCGCGATCAGCGAGCGACGCGAGCGCCTCGGGCAACGCGAGGCCCGCCCGGATGCCGGAGAGGAGGATGTCGACCGCCTCGGGCCATGACCGGCGAAGGCGCGCTCGCCGGGCGCGGGCGCGGCTCGAGACGAAGGCGACGGGTGCGTAGGCGGCCGCGAACCCGCCGATCACGCCGACGACCGCGGACCCCGTTCCCGTCCACGCGATCAGCGACGCAGCCAGCCCGATCCCGAGCGAGGACGCCGCGAAGGCGCCCAGCCTCACCCCCGGCAGCCCCGCCTGGACCAGCAGGTCCTCGAACGCCTCGCGACGTGGCCGGGCCCGCGGCGCACGTGGCGGCTCCTCCCACCACGACCACCACACGAGCAACAGCCCCAGACCGAGCAGCAGCCCCAGGACGGCATCCATGTCAGGCCGCCAGAAGCTCGTGCAGCGGGGCACCGACGCGCGCGAAGCGGTCCGCATGCGGCGGGAAGCCGGTGCCGCGGGCGAGTCCGCCGCCACGCGAGGCGAAGATCTCGGACGTCTCGATCACGCCCGACTCGACGCGGCCCGTCACGGCGACGATCTCGCGTACGCGGCGGCGGCCGTCCGCGTCGAGACCCAGATGGACCACCAGGTCGATCGCGGCGGCCACCGCGGGCACCACGAAGCGGTCGGACACGTTGTCGCCGGCAAGCAGAGGAAGGGTGCACATCTTCGCGAGGGCATCGCGTGCGGAGTTGGCATGCACGGTCGACAGGCCTGGCAATCCGGCGTTGAGAGCGATGAGCAGGTCGAGCGCCTCGGACTCCCGCACCTCCCCGACCACGATGCGGTCGGGCCGCATCCGCAGCGCCTCCTTCACCAGCCGGCGGAGCGTGATCTCGCCGGTGCCCTCGAGCGACGGCTGACGGCACTGCAGGGCCACCACGTCACGCAGCGGCAACGAGAGCTCGAAGACCTCCTCGCACGTGATGACGCGCTCGCGCGCGGGAATCGCTCCTGCGAGCGCTCCAAGCGTGGTGGTCTTGCCGGCCTGGGTGCCGCCCGAGACCAGCACGGTGAGACCCGCCCGCACGGCAGCCGCGAGGAACCGTGCGGCGGGCGGGGTCAGGGTCCCAAGCGCGACCAGGTCGTCGACGTCCGAGGCGCGCGCGATGTACTTGCGGATGTTGACGGCCCAGTGGCGCCGGGTGACGTCGGGGATCGCGACATGGAGCCGCTCCCCTCCTGGAAGCGCCGCGTCCACGAACGGCGAGCTGAGGTCGAGGCGCCTGCCCGCGAGCGCGAGCATGCGTTCGACGAGCGCACGGACCTCCTCCGCTGAGAGGAGCACGCTGGTGAGCTCGCTCACCCCGCCGCGGGCGACGTAGACCTCGTGGGGCGAGTTGATCCAGACCTCCTCGACCGTGGGGTCATCGAGGAGCGGCTGCAGCGGACCGAGGCCCGCGACGGCATCGGTCACGGCGCGCGCGAGCGTCGAGCGGTCGGGCACGGGCGCGCGTCCGCCGAGCAGCGCGCGCTCGTCCCACGCGTCGATCGCCTGGGCGACGAGCGCCTCCACCGCGCGCGGGTCACGGGCCGGGTCGACCCCGGTGGCTCGGATGCGCGCGCGGACCTCGTCCTCGATGTGCGCGTGCGCCTCGCCCCCCATGGCGGCGACGCTATCCCTATCCGGACATTTGGGACAAGGGGTGTGGAGAACAAAGGTGCTGGCAGGATGCCCTGCGACCGATCGCCGCGGGCCGTTCTCCCCTCAGGCGCCGTCGTCGACCGGCACGAGCCAGTAGCCGCCGTGCCGCCGGAGCTCCCAGTGGAAGCGATCGGAGCGTGCGCCACGTTCGCTGTTGACGCCTTCGTCGATGTACATCGCCACCATGGACAGGGGATCCTCGGTGGGCCCGGCCCCGCTGACGACCCATTCGATGATGGCGCGCAGCTGCCCCGGCGAGAACTGCACCGTCGCCCACGGCTCGACGCCGGGGTCGACCAGATCGCGCTCGCGCGCCACCGCCAGCCCGTCGTCGACGCGCTCGATCGGCTGAGTGCGGTGGCGCCTCCAGAACTCGACCAGGTCCTCGAGCCCGAGCCGATGCTCGCCGTCACCCGCTGCCATCAGCACGCGCTCCTGCTCGGGAAGGCCGTGAGGATCTTGCGCTGCACCAGGTCGACCACCACGCGGAAGGTCTGCCTGCGGATCACGTTGCCGGTGCGCGCATCGCGCAGCGCAAGCTGGTGTGAGCAGCAATACTTGTTGGCACCCTGGTAGACGCTCGCCGACGGGCTGATCGGCACGTTCCGGATCGCATAGTCGGCCATGTACCGCCAGTTGCCGGCGAGATTCGTCCCCGCGGCGACCGTCGCGAACTGGGACGCATGGCCCGCCTGGATATGCCGGAAGCCCCACCTCTCGGTTCCGCGCCAGAGGTACGCCTTGGCGACCCCGTAGCGGACGAAGGTCGCCACCGTCTTGGAGGACGAGCTTGAGATCCCGCAGGCACCCCAGGTCTGCCGTGTCTGCTCCGAGGCGATCCTGACCTCTCCGAGGCTCGGCGTCGCGCTCGCGGGTGCAGCAGCACCCGACGCGACCGTCAGCCCCAGCACCAGCGCGACATGCGTCCTGAACCCGGACACCCGGTCCCCCGTTTCCGCGAGCGTTCGCACGCGCCCGCGAATTGCCTGCTAGATATACCTCTCAAAGCAGGCGGCATGCAAGCGCTCAACCTCCCGAAGGTCGCGCCTGCAACGGGCTCCAGCTCGCGCCGCAGCGCTCATGCCTAGGCTGGAGGCATGTGCGGCCGCTACGCCAACTTCCTCACCGAGCAGGAGCTCGTCGACGCGTTCGAGATCGCGGTGATCGCGGACGATGCGCGCCTCGCCCCGCGCTACAACATCGGGCCGATGCAGGACACCAGCATCATCGTCGCGCGCAAGGAGGCCGGCCGCTCGCTCGAGCTCGCCAGGTGGGGCCTGGTGCCCTCGTGGGCCAAGGACCCGTCCATCGGCTCCAAGATGTTCAACGCGCGCTCCGAGACCGTTGCGGAGAAGCCGTCCTTCCGCTCGGCCTTCGCCAAGCGACGCTGCATCGTCCCGGCGTCCGGGTACTACGAGTGGAGGACCGTCGACGGGGTCAAGCATCCCTACTTCATCCACACCGAGGACGGCGCTCCCCTGGCGCTCGCCGGGCTGTTCGAGTTCTGGCGCGACAAGGCGCTCGGCGACGAGGCGCCGTGGCTCGCGACCTGCTCGATCGTCACCACCGCGGCGCGCGACGAGATGCAAGAGATCCACGACCGCCAGCCGGTGATGCTCCTGCACGACGAGGCGGCCGCCTGGCTCGACGCGGGTACCGGCAAGGACGACCTCTTCGCCGTGATCGCCGCGCCCGCGCCCGCGCTGACCTGGCATGAGGTCGGGCGCGACGTGGGCAACATCAGGAACCAGGGCGAGCAGCTCGTGCTGCCCCTCTGAAGCGACACTCACCCACCACTGCCGCGCGGAGATCCGCGAGAAGCGACAGTGATCTACCACTTCCGGAGGGGGAGTGATCTACCACTTCCGGAGGGGGAGAGGGCGGGGTGGCTACGGCGCGAGCGTGTTGTCCACCAGCGACAGCGCCGAGGCGATCGCCATGTGCATGTCCAGGTACTGGTACGTGCCCAACCGTCCACCGAAGTGGACGCCCGCCTCGCGCGCCGCGAGCGCGCGGTATGCCTCGACCTTGGTGCGGTCGGCGGGGGTGTTGATCGGGTAGTACGGCTCGTCGCCGTGCTCCGCGAAGCGCGAGAACTCGCGGGCGACGATGCTGCGGTCCGCCGGGTACCGGTCCGCGCGCTCGGGATGGAAGTGGCGGAACTCGATGGTGCGCGTGTGCGGCACGTCTGCGTCCGCATAGTTCATCACCGGGCAGCCCTGGAAGTCTCCGGTGGGCATGACCTCCCACTCGAAGTCGATGGTGCGCCACCCGAGCGCGCCCTCGATGTCCGCGAAGTAGCGGTCGAGCGGACCCGTGTAGACCACCGGAACGCGCCCCACGGTCGTATCCTTCGACACCTCCGAGGCCGGGTCCAGGAAGTCGACCCCGAGCTGCACCCGGATGCGAGGGTGGTCGAGCATGCGCTCGAACCACGCGGTGTAGCCGTCGACGGGCAGGCCCTCGTAGCGGTCGTTGAAGTAGCGGTTGTCGTACGAGTACCGCACCGGCAGGCGCGAGATGATCGACGCGGGCAGCTCCCGCGGATCGGTCTGCCACTGCTTGGCCGTGTACTCGCGGATGAAGGCCTCGTAGAGGGGCCGCCCGATGAGCCGGACGCCCTGCTCGTCCAGGTTGGCGGGCTCCCGCTCCCCCAGCTCCGCGGCCTGCTCGCGGATGACCGCGCGCGCCTGCTCGGGGCCGTAGGCGGAACGGAAGAACTGGTTGATGGTGCCCAGGTTGATGGGCATGGGGAACACCTCGCCGCGATGCGTCGTGTAGACGCGGTGCACGTACGGCGTGAAGCCCGTGAAGCGGTTGACGTACTCCCACACGCGCTCGTTGGAGGTGTGGAACAGGTGGGCGCCGTAGCGGTGGACCTCGATCCCGGTCTCGGGGTCCGCGTAGGAGTACGCGTTGCCGCCGATGTGGTCGCGCCGGTCGATCACCAGGACCTGGCGCCCGAGCTCCGCCATGCGCTCGGCGACGGTCAGCCCGAACAGGCCGGCGCCGACCACGATGAGATCGGTCATGCCATGAATCCTAGAGCGCGGCGGCAGGACGCAAGGGCGGGCCGGACAGGTGTGACGTCGTTTTACACTGGGACGGCCGAGGGGCAGCTGAAGGAGTGATGTGTTCAGGATCGGGATCGTCGAGGACGACGCCACGTACCGAGACACGCTCATGCAGCACCTCGCGCGCTACGCCGAGGAGAACACGCTCGAGTTCGACATCCGCGCGTACCCCGACGGGCGCGAGGCGGTGGCGAACTACCGTCCGCAGTTCGACATCCTGTTCCTCGACGTCGAGATGCCCCACATGGACGGCTTCGACGCCGCGCACCGCATCCGCGAGGTCGACACGGACGTCCTCATCATCTTCGTCACCAACATGGGCCAGTACGCGATCCGCGGCTACGAGGTCGACGCGATGACGTACCTCCTCAAGCCCGTGCCGTACTTCGCGTTCGCCCAGGAGCTCACGCGCTCGCTCGCCCGCCTGCGCAAGCGCGAGACGCGAGCCGTGACCCTCACCATCAACAACTCGGTGGTGCGGCTCGACCCGGCAGAGATCGTCTACGTCGAGTCCGTCAAGCACCGCATCACGGTGCACGGGCTGGACCGCAGCTACTCGTTCTCGGGCACCCTCAAGGCGCTCGACGAGGAGCTCGCGGACATGGGCTTCTTCCGCTCCAACAACTGCTACCTGGTCAACCTGCGTCACGTGAAGCGCGTCGACCAGAACGTGAGCGTCATGGTGGGCGGGGCCGAGCTCCAGGTGAGCCGGCCGCGCAAGAAGGCGTTCATGGACGCGCTCGCGGAGTACGTCGACGGGCAGCGCGCGTGATCGAGGACGCCCTCCAGGACATCCCGCGCGCGCTCACGGCCCTGGCCGAGTGGGGCGCGTGCCTGCTCTACATCACGCTCGTGCCCAAGCGGCTGTCGAGGCTCCCGCTCATCGGCGCGCTGCTCGTGGGCCTGGGCGTGCTGTGGGGCGTCCAGAAGTTCGCGGGCACCCTGCCGCTGGGCCTGTGGTCGCTCGGCATGGTGCTCGCCGTGGGCGCGATGTACGCGCTCATCCGTGTGTGCGTCGACACGGATTCCAAGGGAGCGGGCGACCTGCTCGCGCGCGCCTTCGTGCTCGGCGAGCTGGTCGCGTCGCTCGAGTGGCAGCTGGATCAGCACTTCTTCGGCGGCGACACGTGGGGCTGGGGGCGCTTCGCGCTGATCGTCATCCTCTACGGCACGGGGTTCACGGCCGCGTGGTTCGCCGAGCGGCGCAACTTCCCGCCCAACGAGATGATCCCGATCGACGGCCGCATCCTGGCCTCGACCCTGTCGATCGCGCTCGTCACGTTCCTCATGTCGAACCTCAGCTTCGTCACGGGCGACACCCCGTTCAGCGGCCGCGACGGACCCGAGATCTACTACATCCGCACGCTCGTGGACTTCGCGGGCTTCATCGCGCTCTACGCGATGCGCAGCCAGCGCCTCCAGCTCCAGCGCGCCGTCGAGGTGCAGTCGATGAACTCGCTGCTGCGCCACCAGCATCAGCAGTACCTGCGCTCCCGTCAGGAGCGCGAGGCGGTGAACGCGCGCTACCACGACATGAAGCACTACATCACGGCCATCCGCAACGAGACGGACGCGGCGCTGCGCTCGGAGATGGTCGACCAGCTCGAGCGCTCGGTCCGCGGCTACTCCGCGATGGCGGTCGACACCGGCAACGCCGTGGTCGACACGATGCTCTCGAGCAAGACCGAGCAGGCGGAGCTCGAGGGCATCACCGTGACCAGCGTGGTCGACGGCGCCGTGGTCGACTTCATGGAGGTCATGGACGTCGTCACGGTCTTCGGCAACGCGCTCGACAACGCGATCGAGGCGACGTCCCGCGTCAAGGACCCCGAGCAGCGCCTCATCCGCGTCGCGGTCTACCGCCAGGGGCACTTCGCGCTCGCGCGCTTCGAGAACTGGTTCGGCGGCTCGCTCACGCTGGTCGACGGCCTCCCCGCGACCACCAAGGACGATGCGCACCACCACGGCTACGGCCTCAAGAACATCCGCCAGGTCGCCGAGCGCTACGACGGCAGCCTCACGGTGAGCACCGAGGACGGCTGGTTCATCCTTCGCCTCATGGTCCCCATCCCCGACTGATGCGCAGGCTCACCCTCCTCGCGGCCGGCACCGCCGCGACGCTCGCCCTCACGGCCTGCGGCGCGTCCCCACCCTCCCCGACCGCGCCCCTCACGAGCCCGGAGGTGGTGGCGAGCGCATCGTCCCCCACGGGCTACGAGGTGACGTTCCGCTTCGACGCGCCCGAGGCGGAGGCCGTATGGCTCGCGGGCGACCTGTACTTCACGGAGCCCGACGCCGTGGGCCTCGCCGGCGCGAGCTGGTCCTGGCTGGGCGACGAGTGGTCCGAGGGTGACGTCAGCGCGCCCCCGCTCGCCGAGGACCTCGCGGAGATGACGCGCGGCGAGGACGGGGTGTGGGAGCTCACCACGGCGGTCCCGGCGGGGCTGTGGAACTACGGCTTCGTCACGCGCGAGTGCTCGGTCATCCTGCTGTGCACGGTCGCGGCGGACCCGGCCAACCCGCCGCCCCTCGAGGCCCAGCCCGGGGCGACGCAGGCCTGGTCACAGCTGTTCGTGCCCGTGGACCAGGCGCACCCCACGTACGATGCGGCCGGCCAGCTGCCCACCGCCGCGGCCGAGCAGGGCACCGTCGAGGTCCGGACGTACCCCTCGGACCTCTCGATCGATCCCGCGGGCGAGCACCGGATGGGCGTGTACCTGCCGGCGGGCTACGACCCCGACCGCACAGAGCCCTATCCCCTGCTGGTGCTGTCGCACGGCGCGGGCGGCGACGAGGCCTCGTGGTGGGTCGAGGGAGGCGCGGCCCAGCTGCTCGACCACGCGATCGCGGACGGCGTGATCCCGCCCGTGGTCGCCGTCACCACGGCCTTCGAGGGCCTGTCCGAGGACGGCATGGCGGACCCGGACTTCTGGGACCTCTACACCGCGGAGCTGATCGACAGCGTGCTGCCCTACGCCGAGGCAGAGCTCGACGCGACCGCGGATCCCGCGCTGCGCGCCTTCGGGGGCCTGTCGATGGGCGCGCGGCTCAGCGAGCACCTGCTGCTCACGCAGCCCGACCTGTTCGGCGCTTACGGCATCTGGTCGATGCCGGAGGCGGTCGCGAGCCCGGCCGCCGCCGAGCTGGGCGACGCGGACCTGGCGGTCGCTGCGACCGCACGCGCCGTGCACCTGGGCACCGGCGCCGAGGACGCGCTCGCGCCCGCGCCGGAGGACTTCGAGGAGCTCGCGGCGCGCTACCGCGAGGCCGGCCTCGACGCCGCGACGTACGCGACGCACGGCGGCCACACGTGGTGGGTGTGGCGGCAGATGCTCGGCGACTTCCTCGCCACCACGGCCTTCGCCGGGTGACGCATCGTCCCTCGCGAGATCAGTTGAGCTGCAGGGCCCAGGACGCGCCGCGGTAGGCCGCGACCGTCGCCTTGCGGCCAGGCTTGCCCGGCAGGTGCACGATGCGTCCGAGAGCGCCGCGCTTGAGCTGCCGGTAGACCTCCGGGTCGTCGAAGTGGAGGTCCTGCCACAGCGCCACCTTGCGCGCGAAGTCCTCGTCACGCCCCGAGCGCAGCAGCATCGTCGACGAGATCACGCACACCACCTGAAGGTGGTGGAGCAGGTACTTGTACAGCGCCGGGGCGACCTCGTACGGGCTGACCTCGACGTCCATGAGCAGACGGTTCACCTTGAGCTGCTGGTCGATCCGGCGGATCATCACGGCCTCGTTGACCGACTGGTCGGGGCGCCCGATGAAGTACCGGTAGAGGTCCACGTCGAGGTAGTACATCGACGTCACGTGCAGCAGCGGCTGGTAGACGTACAGGTTGTCCACGTAGAAGGTGTGCTCCGGCAGGCGGAGCCCCGACTCGCGCAGCAGGCCCGTGCGGTACACGAGCGAGTGCATCATCAGGAACTGACCGGTGCGGAAGCGCCCCACCTCGTCCCAGCCGAACACCCTGCCCTGCGGCAGCACGTTGCGGTAGCGGACGGCGCGCTTGCGGCGCCGGCCCACCTTCTCGTACACGAAGTTGCTCAGCACCAGGTCGAGCTCCTGGTCCCCGGAGAAGCCTCGCAGCGTCGCGAGCAGCGTCGCGAACGCCTCACCGTCCACCCAGTCGTCCGCGTCGACCACCTTGAGGTAGCGGCCGCGGGCGACGTCGATGCCGACGTTGATGGTCGAGCCGTGGCCCCCGTTGGGCTTGTGGATCGCCCGCACGATGCCGGGGTGGGCCGCCTCGTAGCGGTCCGCCATGTCCCCCGTGCCGTCGGTCGAGCCGTCGTTCACGATGAGGATCTCGATGTCGGTCTCGCCGATCAGCAGCGAGTCGACGCAGCGCTCCAGCCATCCCTCAGCGTTGTACGAGGGGACGACCACCGTCAGGGTGGGGTGCATGGTGGGGTCCTCTACGCGTCCTTGTGCTCGTCCCGCGTCGCGTCGGCGCTGTCGCGCTCGATGACCGCGGCGGGGACCGGCGCAGAGCCGGCCGTGCCTTCTTCGGTGGAAACGATAGCCGCCGCGGGCTGGGACCCCTGACCGTCCTGGTCCTGCTCGGGCACCTGACGGAAGATGAGCTTGAAGATGGGGAAGAACACCCAGAAGGAGATCGCGGAGTTGATCACCATGGTGGTGACGTCCGCCACCGTCTCGCCGGTGGTGCCCCATCCGAGCGTGTTGATGAAGAAGTCGTACAGCGGCGCCTTGTAGAAGCCCTGGGCCGCGGCCGCCACGAAGGTGATGGCGACGTAGGCGATGAAGTACCACATGGCCGCGATCCACGGCGAGGTGTTGGACTTGAAGGTGATGTTGCGCTGCAGGAAGAAGTTGATGATCTGCGCGATCGCCAGCGTGATCTGCACCGACAGGAAGTAGGACAGGCCGCCGCCGCCACCGTCGCCGATCGCGCCCGCCGGGTAGTCGAACATGAAGTACTGCGAGCCGTCGACGTTCGAGCCGACCGGGAACACCTGGAAGGTCGTGTTGAGCAGCTCGGTGCCGTCGAGCCACGAGCGCAGGATCGGCATGAGCGCCAGCTGGAGCGCCGTGACCGCGTTCGAGAAGACGAAGAACATGAGGAACTGGGCCGTGTTGGGGCGGCGCTCCTCGAAGCGGCGCCACGCGCGGATCAGGGGCTGGAACATCGTTGCTCTCTCTCGAAGGTCGATCAGGCGCCGGTGCGCACGGAGTCGGTGGAAGGGGTGGGGCGCCGGCCGGACTCGGCGAGCTCGGCGGCGAGCCGCTTGCCGGTGCGCGCACCGCGGAAGAAGCCGCTGATGATGCCGCCGAGGCCGGCGAGGTGGCGACCGTTGACCATGGTGACGATCGAGTCGACCATCTCCATGGACACGGCGCCGTTGGTCATCTTCCCGATGGCACGGAACGGCATGTTGTAGAGGAAGTACAGGTTGAGGTCGGGCTTGCCCTTGCGCTCGGAGCGCGCGATGAGCGAGCGCAGCACCTTCGCCGCGAGGCGGGCCAGCGGGCTGCGGGCCTGGTGCATCGCGAGCAGCGGCGAGTTCGCCTCGAGCATGCGCCGGCCGCCCTCGAGCTCGGGAAGCCGACGCCCCAGGAGGGTCGCGAACTCGGCATCGGTGATCGAGCCGACGGCACCCGTGGCATACGGCTCCGGGGCGGGATCCGCGTCCGCGTCGGCGGCACGGCCCGCGACCTCGAGATGGGCGAAGGCGCGGATGTCCTCGACGGAGGCGCCGATCCCGATCCAGTACTCGCCCGCCTCGACGGCCCACGAGTCGTTGGCGACGGAGAAGTGGCGGAACGTGTACTCGTCGAACGGGATGGTGAGCGTCGCGCTCTCCCCCGGCGCGAGGCGCACCTTGTGGAAGCCCTTGAGCTCGCGCGACGGGCGGTGCACCCCCGCGGACACGCGGCCCACGTACAGCTGCGCGACCTCGGACCCCTCGACGCTGCCGGTGTTGGTCACCGTGAACGTCGCGCCCTGGGCATCCACCGTCACCTCGCCGTACGCGAAGGTGGTGTAGCTCAGCCCGAAGCCGAACGGGAACAGCACGGGGACCTCGGCGGTCGAGTAGTAGCGGTAGCCCACGTACAGGCCCTCGCGGTACTCGGCGCTGGACTCCTTTCCCGGGTAGTACGGGTGCGACGGGTTGTCCTCGAGACGCAGCGGGTAGGTCTCCGCGAGGCGGCCCGACGGGTTCACGGCGCCGGTGATGACGTTGACGGTCGCCTCGGCACCCGCCTGGCCGCCCAGGTAGCCGTGCACGATCGCGCGGGCGTCGTCGATCCACGGCATCTCGACCGCGGAGCCGGCGGACAGGACCACGACGATCCGGTCGGTGGACTGGCGCAGGCGGTTGAGCAGCTCGACCTGGTTGAGCGGCAGCTCCATGTGCGTGCGGTCGTTGCCCTCGGACTCGCTGGTCTCGTCGAGGCCCAGGTACAGCAGCACCACATCGGCCTCACGCGCGGCGTCGACCGCCTCGGAGGCGAGCGCCTCGTCAGCGCCGCCCGTGCGGCGGAAGCCCTGCGCGTAGCGCACCACGTCGAGCGGCGAGCCGTCGAGGACCGTGCGCGCCGTGGACAGCTGCGTCGGGTTCACCAGCGAGGAGCCGGCGCCCTGGTAGCGGGGGGTCTCGGCGAAGTCGCCGATGACCGCGACGCGGGTGCCGGCCGCGAGGGGCAGCAGCGCATCGTCGTTCTTGAGGAGCACCTGGCTCGCCTCGGCGACGCGGCGTGCGAGCTCGTGCTGCGCCTGCGCGTCGACCTTGCGGGCGAGCGACGGGTCGATCCGGTCCACGAGCGTGCGCATCTCCGCGACGCGCACGTCGAGCTCGGCCTCGGTGAGCGTGCCGGCCTCGACGGCCGCGAGCAGCTGACGGGCCGAGTCGAGCCCGGGCGACGGCATCTCGAGCGTCCCGCCGGCCTTGACCGCCGCCTCGGCGTCGTTGGACCCGCCCCAGTCGGAGATCACCGCGCCGTCGAAGCCCCACTCGTCGCGCAGCACGTCCTGCAGCAGGTGCGGGTTCTCGTGCGCGTAGACGCCGTTGACCATGTTGTAGGAGGACATGATCGCCTTGGGCGCCGCCTCCCGCACCACGATCTCGAAGGCGGTGAGGTAGATCTCGCGAAGCGTGCGCTCGTCGACCACGGAGTCGCTCGCCATGCGGCGGTGCTCCTGGCTGTTGGCCGCGAAGTGCTTGGGGCACGCGGAGGCGCCCTGCGACTGGATGCCGCGCACGTAGCCGGCGGCGAGCTTGCCCGACAGGTACGGGTCCTCGGAGAAGTACTCGAAGTTGCGGCCGCACAGCGGCGAACGCTTGATGTTGAGGCCGGGGCCCAGCACCACGTCGACGTCGAGCTCCGCGGCCTCGGCGCCCAGCGCCTCGCCGATCTGCTCGGCGAGCGACACGTCCCAGGAGTTGGCGACGGTCGCGGCGGTCGGGAAGCACGTGGCCGGCGCGGAGCCGTTGATCCCCAGGTGGTCGCCCGAGCCGAGCTGCTTGCGGATGCCGTGGGGGCCGTCCGAGAGGTTCAGCGCGCGCAGACCCACGCGCGGCACGCTGCGGGTCTCCCAGACGCTCTCGCCGCTCAGCAGGGCGGCCTTCTCGAGCAGGGTGAGCTCGTCGGTCATGGTGGCGGTTCCTTCCTTGACGGCGGCGTGGCCCACCGGGGCGGTGAGACCGCCTCGCGTGCGGGCGGACGATGCAGCCGCGGCCTCGGTACGGGCGTCGGCCCGGTGGCTCTCTCGGCTTGTCATCGCAACTCCGTTGTTCTCGTCGACGGCCCGCGAGGTCCGCGGGTCGATGCCGTCAGTCAATTAAGCCGTGTGCTGCGAGCGTTCACAGGCGGTCCTGCACAACCTGCCCGATGGGCCGCACGTTCTGTCGCGGACATGCCGCCGGACGCGCATCGTCCCAGGTCGCCGCCCCGGTGCGGGCGCATGGGAAAGGCCCGAGGCGCTGAGGCGCCTCGGGCCTGAGGTGGTGCCGGGCCCGCCATCGCGGGGCCCGGCACCGTGGGTCTCTCAGCCGATGTCAGGCATCGGTCGGGGTCGCCGGGACCGCACGGTGACGACGCACGCGGCGCACCACCATGAAGATCCCGCCGAGGACCAGCAGGCCCACGACCACGGTCGAGACGATCTGGATGACCACCCAGGTCGGCGGCGTGTAGTCCACCGTCGCGCCCGGGGCCAGGCCGTCCATGGCGTTCGAGTTCGCGACCGTGAACAGGATGTTGTGGGTCGCGTTGCGGATGTCCGTGACCGCCTTCGCCGACGACGTGTCGCCGAACGACTTCGACGGCTGGAAGGTCAGCGTGAGGTCCGTGCCCGCCGAGATGCCCTGGTTGGGGTTCATGTACGGGTACAGGTTGAAGTCGGTGATCGCGAAGCCCTCGAAGCCCCACTCCTCACGCAGCACGTTGGTCATGAGCGCCTCGGAGCCGCCGGTCCAGGTGGCGCCGATGCGGTTGAACGAGCTCATGATGCCGCCGATGCCGATGGTGGTCTCGGCGGTGGTGCCCTGGTCGTCAGCGAGGTACTCGACGTCCATCGTGACGTCCTTGACGGCCATCTCGAAGGGCTTGAGGTAGATCTCGCGGATGGTCTGCTCGGTCGCCCAGGTGGCCGGGCCGTTGTCGACGCGGTTGGTCTCCTGGTCGTTCATCGCGAAGTGCTTGAGCGTGACGTACACGCCCTTGCTCGCGACGCCGTTGGCCACCGAGGTCGCCATCGCGCCCGACAGGAACGGGTCCTCCGAGTAGTACTCGAAGTTGCGGCCCGCGAAGGGCGAGCGGTGCAGGTTCACCGCGGGTGCGTACCAGCCGTTGATGCCCTTCTGGAGCGCCTCGTTGCCGAGCATCTCGCCCATCGCGGCGCCGAGCTCGACGTCCCAGGTCTGGGCGATGAGGAACTCGGACGGGTAGGCCGTGCCGTTGATCGACGAGTTGATGAACGACGAGAAGCCGGCGGGGCCGTCGGGCTCGAGCGTGGTCGGCTTGGCGATCGAGCCGATCGCGGCCGTCTGGTACGCGCCGTTGAGCAGCATGTCCGTCATCTCGCCCACGGTCAGCGAGTCGAGGAGCTCGTCCCACAGCGGGTCGTCCTTCGCGAGGCCGCGCAGGTCGATCAGCTGGAGGTCCGACTTGGCGTTCGTGGTGGGCTTGTCGCCCTCGAAGGCCTCCGCGGCCGCGTCGTAGTCCCAGGCCTCGAAGCCCTCGACGGTCGCGTCGGAGGCGATCATCTGCTCGGCGGTCGGGGCGGTCGGGAACGTGCCGGCGAAGTCCGCACGCGACATGATCTGGACCGTGCCGTCGGCGCCGTCGGCGGAGAAGTTCGCCGAGACGTCGTCGAACTGGTTGGTGACCTCGGCGAGGTCCGACGCGCGGTGGTTCTCGCCCGAGTAGACGATGTCGGAGCCGACCGTGTAGGTGAAGGGCTCGGTGCCCTCGGCGACGTGGTGCGAGTCGGTGCGCAGCGACAGGACGTAGTCGCCCGCCTCGAGCACGTACGCGGCCGCATCCTGGTAGTCGTAGGACGCCATGTCCTCGACCGCGAGCTCGATGGTCACCGTCTCCGAGGCGCCGGGCTCGATCACACCGGTCTTGTCGAAGCCGCCGAGGACCACCTCGGACTTCTCGATGCCGCCGGGCGTGTACGGGGCGGTGTAGTAGAGCTCGACCACGTCGCGGCCGGCGACGTCACCGGTGTTGGTGACCTCGACGGTGACCGCGATGGTGCCGTCCACGTCGCCCGCCTCGGTGCCCGTGATCTCCCACGCGAAGTCGGTGTAGCTCAGGCCGTAGCCGAACGGGTACACCACGGCGTCGTCGTAGTCGATGAACCCCTCGGCCGCGGCGGTCTCGTAGTAGCGGTAGCCGACGTAGATGCCCTCGGCGTAGTTGACGAACGGCGCGTTGGTGGTGACCGACGCGTTGGAGGTCGCGGACTCGGTCGCGGAGACCGGGTAGTGCGCCTCGATGTTCTCGTAGAAGTAGCTGCCGAAGTTGACGAACGTGGGGTCTGCCGTGAAGTCCGCGGCCCACGTGTCGGTGGTGCGGCCCGAGGGGTTGACGTCACCCGAGAGGATGCCGCCGAGCGCGTTGAAGCCGGTCGCACCGGGCGAGCCGGCGAGGATGATGGCGTCGACGCCGTCGTCCTGCTGGAGGTCGCCGAGCTCCATGGTCGTCGAGGCGTTGACCACGACGACCACGGTCTCGAAGCTCTCCTCGGCCAGCGCGATCATGTCGCGCTCGTCCTGGTTCAGCTCGAGCTGGTGCTGGCCCTCGACCGCGTTGGCGTCCACACCGGTCATGTCGGTGGTGAGGTCGCCGCCCTCGCCGCCCGGACGGGCGATGAAGACCACGGCGGCGTCGTCGTAGTCCGCGAAGGTCGAGACCTGCGACTCGTACTGGTCGACCGGAAGCTCGCCGATGTCGTAGGTCGAGATGTCGGGGCGGTCCATCTCGATGTGGCCGCGCTTGGTGTCCTCGGTGTACGCGTCGATGGTCTGGTACATCGCGTCGTTGATCGAGAAGCCGGCGTTCTCGAGGCCCACGCGAGGCGTGATGGCCGAGTTGGTGTCGACCGAGCCGGAGCCCGAGCCGCCGAACACCGGGTCCGCGGCAGCGCGGCCCAGCATCGTGACGGCCGCACCGGAGTCGAGCGGCAGCGCGTCGTCCTGGTTCTTCGCGAGGACCATGCCGCCTGCGGCGATCTCCTCGACCAGGGCCTGGGCCGCGGCGTCGACCTCGTCGATGTCCGCGTAGTCGGACTCGTAGTACGAGGTGTCCCACCCGGCGGACTCCTCCGCGTTGGTGAACTCGTAGGTGCCGTTGCCGAACTGCGAGGCGACCCAGCCGCCCGCGATGATCAGGGCCATGTTCGCGACGATGGTCAGCGCGACCACGAACGACAGAACAGGGATCCAGATCGACAGGTATGCCTTGTTGGACATCCGCTTCTTGGCAGCGGCGTCCTTCCTCGGGCGTGCGTTCACTACAGGGTCTCCTTCACAGCTTCATGGGGTGCGGCGGCGCTGATGGAGCCGGCGGCCTGCCGCGGCGGCGACAGGGGGACGACGCGTGCGCATCGTCCCCCTGTCGCTCCCGGTGCGTGGAGCAGGCTTGCGCCTACTCGGTCACCTCGGTGATGTTGCCGTCCTGGTCGATCTGCCAGGTCTGGCCGGTGGCGGCCGAGTCGGCCTCGATGACGAACTTGTCGCCGTCGTTGATGGTGACGGTGCCGGTGACGCGCTCCGAGGCGTCGCTCGCCACGAACGGCATCACCATGAGGCCGTACTTCACGGTCGGCGCGTCGACGTCGCTGGCCAGCATGACCTGCGCCCATGCGTCGTCCTCGAGCGCGTCGAGCACGGCCTGACGCGCGTTCTGGAGGTCCTCCGCGACGTCCACCGTGGTGGTCTCCTCCACGGCGGCATCGCCCGATGCGGCGGCGTCGCCCGAGTCGCTCGAGCACCCGGCGAGCCCGAAGGCTCCGGTGGCGGCGAGCAGGATCGCGAGGCCGGTGGCCTGAACCTTCTTGTTCATTCTGTTGCTCCTCACTGGTGTCGAGCCGCGGAACCTTCCCGCGGTCGGGTCGCCCACCGTAACCCGGGTCACGCGCCTGCGTGACAGGACCTCTGGGGGCGGGATGTGGCCGACGGCGTCGCCGCCGGCCACATCCCAGGTACTGCGTTCCTACTTAGGAGATGGCTCCCGAGTAGTTGAGGCCGAAGCCGTAGTCGTACGCGTTGCCGTTGGCGTCCGTGTACGGGGTCATGTCCTTCGCGACGTCCTCCTGCTGCGCCTCGACCGTGTCCATGTTCGCCGGGAACTGGATCGGCAGACGGCCCGAGGGCTCGTAGTTGCCGACAGCCACGTCGACCAGGGCCTGGTCGGAGGTGCCGAAGCTCACGAGGATCGCGTCGGCGTCGGCCTCGAACTCGGCCGGGATGACCGCGTTGGTGGCCTTGAGGGTGGCGACGACCGGGATGTCCTTGCCCGATGCCTCGACCGCGGCGACCGCACGCTCGAAGGCGTCGAGGTCGGCCTCGTTGGAGGCGGTCACGGAGTTGCCGAAGTACGAGCGGTTCTCCTTGGTGCCGTCCTCGAGGATGTCACCCGAGATCGAGACCTTGCGGACGTTGTCGCCGTCGGCGGTGTACTCGCGGTACTGGAGCGACAGCGGGTAGTACTCGCCGGTCTCCATGTCGTAGCCGGAGTTGCCGAACACGGCACCCGTGGTGGGGCTCTTCATGCCCACGAGGACCAGGTCCACGTCGGACAGGTCGGGCGTGGTGTAGCTGACGACCTTGCCGTCGGCGTCCAGCTCGACCTCGTCGGTCACCACGGTGCCGAAGAACTGAGCCGCGACGTCGAGGTCGAGGCCCGGGCCCTGGCTGTAGGTCGCCTCGCCGAACAGGCTCGGCAGGCCGTTGTCGCTGGTCTGCGGGATGTAGACCGTCTTGTCGGACCAGTCGGTGCCGTCACCGATCACGCCGTTGTTCTTCAGCATGACGATCGACGCGAGCTGCGCGTTGTAGCCGGCCTCGACCTTGTCGGCCGACGCGAGCACCTCTGCCGACTCCTCGGGGTCGAGGAAGGCGGACTCGTACAGGCCGGGCGCGAAGAACATGTTGAGGATGCGCGCACCCGACTCCTGGAAGCGGGTCTCCGCGTCCACGTCGAGCTCGCCGGCCTCGAACTTCTCCTGCCACAGGTCGGCACCCTCGAGGAGGAAGGTCGCGTCGTTGACGCCGCCGAACATGTCGTGGCCGGTGCTCAGCACCTGGACGTAGCGCTCGGCCGGGGTCAGGTCCTCGGCGCCCCACGCGGTCGCGATGAACGCGCCCTCGTCGTTGGCACCGGTCATGACGCCCCAGTCGGTGACGACGACGCCCTCGTAGGAGTTGTCCTCACGCAGGATCGACATGAGGCCCGAGTCGTACGCGGTGCCCATGCGGTCCTCGAACAGCGCGTTGCCGTCGGCGTCGAGCGAGATCGAGTAGGAGGTCATCACGGCCGCCGAGTCGAGCGCGCCCTGGAACACCGAGACGTGCTCGGCCAGGTTGTCCCCCGGGTAGACGCCGTACTTGCCCGCCGCGGTGTGCGACTCGCGGCCGCCCTCGCCCGGACCGTCGCCGGCCCAGTGCTTGATCATCGCGTTGACCGAGTCGGCGCCCCACACGGACTCGCCGTCGGTGCCCTGGAAGCCGCTCGTGTAGGCGGCGGCGAGCTCGGCCGACTGCGCGGCGTCCTCACCGAAGGTGCCGCCCACGCGGAGCCAGCGGGGCTCGGTGGCGAGGTCGATCTGCGGGGACAGCGCGGTGGTGATGCCCAGCGCGCGGTACTCCGCGGAGGCCATCTCACCGAACTGCTGCGTCCACGAGGCGTCGAACGTCGCCGCGAGGCCCAGGTTCGAGGGCCAGCGCGAGATGTCCGCGCCGTCGGCGTTGTAGACACCGCCGGTGGCGGCCTCGGAACGCGGGTCGGACGCGAAGTTCACCGGCACGTAGACCGCGTCGTCGGTCGCGAGCGTCTCGACGAAGGCCTGCATCTCGTTGACCCACGGCACCGTGACGGCGGCGTCGGAACCGGCGGCGTTGAGCACCGCGCGGAGGTGCGAGCCCTCGAGGTACTCCTTCTGCGCGTCGGTCAGGCCGTCGGCAGGCGAGCGCTCGTGCGAGCTGAAGAGCATCAGACCGGCGATCTGCTCGATCGTCATCTGCGAGGCGAGGTCCGCCGCGCGCTCGGTCGAGTCGACGCGCCAGTCCTCCCAGGTGTCGAGCGTGCCGTTGGCGTTCATGTCCTTGAACGCGTACGTGGCGCCGTCGATCTCCTCGTCGATGAGGGTGACGCCGCTGTCGACGCCGTAGGTCAGGTCGGGGCCGTCACCCGGGTTGTCGACCTTGACGAACGTCGTCGTGCCGTCGGTGATCTCGGTGGTCGTGTACTTGCCGGTCGCCGTCTCAGCGGACGGGCTGGCGTCGTCGTCGGACGAGCTTCCCGTGCATCCGGCGAGCGTGATCGCGATACCCAGGCCCGCGAAAGCCGCGACACCCTTGATCTGCGTGGGCCTCATGCGTGTGCCCCCTTCGTCATCGTTGACTCCATCGGTTTCTCCTCATCGACCGGCGGCGCCGGTCGACTCCGCGCCATGCGCGGTGGTGCTGCGCGCCCTCGACGCCGCATGAGGCGCCTCGGGTGCTGAACGTGAGTCAATCAGCGGGCCGGAGCGGCCCGGCGCTGGCCTGCATAACCTGTCGGTTGGCGTGCACAACCTGTGACGGAACGGGCTCTCCGTGACCGTTCCGTTACCGGCCCGCGACCGTGGCGCGACCTCCCGACGGCGCGCTCGAGGCACGGGATCCTGCCTGGCATGAGGCGCTCGACGGCCAAGCCGGGCGCTGCCGCACCGGCGGCGGCGTCAGCCCCGCCGCACCCTGACGTCGCCCGCGAGGACGATGCGCTCGTCACCCGAGGCGGTGCGCACCACGAGCGCCCCCTCGGAGGTCAGCGCCGTCGCACGGCCCGCGACCGGCACCCCGCCCGGGACGTCGACGGCGACGTCCCAGCCGAGGGTCGCGGTCACGCGCTCGACCTCGGCCCGAGGATGCGCACCCGCGTCCCACATCGCGACCGCACCGTTGAGCTCCGCCGCGAGCGCGCGCATCAGGGCCACGCGGTCGAGCGCGGTGGCGCCCAGCGTCGCGAGCGAGGCGGCGTGTGGCACCGGGAGCTCGCCCGGCGCCTGGGAGATGTTGATGCCGATCCCGGCGACGATCGCATCGTCCGGTGTGGTCTCGCACAGGATGCCCACGGCCTTGCGCCAACGCCCCCACCCAGGGATGTCCCGCGCTCCTGCCTCGACCACCACGTCGTTGGGCCACTTGAGCCAGGCCCCCACGCCCAGTCCTCGCAGCGCGCGGACCGCCGCGAGACCCACCACGAGCGGCGCCCAGCCGAAGTCCTCCCGCGCGATGTGGCGGGGACGCAGCACGAACGACACGGTGAGCGCCGCGCCCTGAGGCGTCACCCACGAGCGCCCGACCCGGCCGCGGCCCGCGGTCTGGTGGTCGGCGAGGAGCGCCGACATGTGCGGCCAGTCCTCGGGAGCGCGCGTCGCGGCCTCGAGCACGCGGGAGCTCGTCGACGGGGACGCGGGCACCACCACCAGGCGCGACAGCGTGCCGGGGACCAGCGAGGCGAGCGCCGCCTCGGTCAGCGGGCGGCGCGACGCGGCGACCGCATCGGCTCCGGGGGTGCTCACCGGGCTAGGCTAGCGGCCAGTCCTACCCCCAAGGAGAACAGTGTCACCGATGAGGCCCGGCAAGACGACCGCGTCCGCGCTCGCGGACCTGCGCAAGAAGGTCGACGCCGCCGTCACCGCTCCCGAGGCCACGGCGCAGGAGAAGCAGCACGCGCGCGGGAAGAAGACCGCCCGCGAGCGCATCGAGCTGCTCCTCGACGCGGGCTCGTTCACCGAGCTCGACCGCCTTGCGCGGCACCGCAGCCGCAACTTCGGTCTCGACAGGAACCGCCCCTACGGCGACGGCGTGGTCACCGGCTACGGCACCATCGACGGACGCCAGGTCGCGGTGTACTCCCAGGACTTCACGGTCTTCGGCGGATCGCTGGGCGAGGTCCACGGCCAGAAGATCGCCAAGATCCAGGACTTCGCGCTGCGCACCGGCGTGCCGCTCATCGGCATCTCGGACGGCGGCGGCGCGCGCATCCAGGAGGGCGTCGCGGCGCTCACGCAGTTCGCGGAGATCTTCCGGCGCAACGTCGCCGCCTCGGGGGTCATCCCGCAGATCTCGATCATCCTCGGGCCGTCCGCGGGCGGTGCCGTGTACTCCCCCGCGCTCACCGACTTCATCGTGATGGCCGACGGCACGTCGCAGATGTTCATCACGGGTCCCGACGTCATCAAGTCCGTCACGGGCGAGAACGTGTCGTTCGAGGACCTGGGCGGTGGCCAGGCGCACAACGTCAAGTCCGGCGTCGCACATTACCTCGCGCAGGACGAGGACGACGCGATCGAGTACGTCCAGCATCTGCTCCAGTTCCTGCCGCAGAACAACCTCACCGACGCGCCGTCGTGGGAGTCGGAGGCGGACCTCGAGCCGGCGGAGACCGACCTCGCGCTCGACACGCTGGTCCCTGACAGCGACAACCAGCCGTACGACATGAACACGCTGATCGAGGCGATCGTCGACGACGGCGAGTTCCTCGAGATCCAGCCGCTGTTCGCCCCCAACGTGGTGGTGGGCTTCGGCCATGTCGAGGGCCACTCCGTGGGCATCGTCGCGAACCAGCCGATGCAGATGGCCGGCACGCTCGACATCAACGCCTCGGAGAAGGCCGCGCGCTTCGTGCGCACGTGCGACGCCTTCAACATCCCGATCATCACGCTCGTCGACGTGCCGGGCTTCCTGCCCGGCGTGAGCCAGGAGCACCAGGGCATCATCCGCCGTGGCGCGAAGCTCATCTACGCGTACGCCGAGGCGACCGTCCCGCTGGTCACCGTCATCACGCGCAAGGCCTACGGCGGCGCCTACATCGTCATGGCGTCGAAGCAGCTGGGCGCCGACGTCAACCTCGCGTGGCCCACGGCGCAGATCGCCGTGATGGGCGCGGGCGGCGCCGTGAACATCCTCCACCGCCGGACGCTCGCCGACGTCGAGGCCAAGGGCGGCGACGTCGAGGGCGAGCGCCAGGCGCTCGTCGAGGACTACGAGGACCGCATCGTCAACCCCTACGACGCCGCCGACCGCGGCTACGTCGACGCGGTGATCGAGCCCTCGGAGACCCGCGCGGAGATCGTCAAGGCCCTGCGCGCCCTGCGCACCAAGCGCGCCGCGCTCCCGCCCAAGAAGCACGGGAACATCCCGCTGTGACCGCGGACGATGCCGGGGTGGGCCAGGCCGCAGGGCTGAGGGTGGTGCGCGGCACCCCGGACGAGGCCGAGCTCGCCGCGCTCGTCGCCGCCGCCGCGGCGATGGCGTCGAGCGCCGAGGACCTGGAGGACCCGGCGAGCCCCCGCTCGGCGTGGATGGACCGGTCCCGCACGCTCCGCGGGCACCACGGGCCGCTCCCCCTGGGCCGCGGCGACGGCGCCTGGCGCCACTCGCTGCGCTGACATGGCGCGCACCCGGATCGATGCGCGGCATCGCTGGAAGGTCGCGGCGCTGGTCGCGATCCCGAGCCTGCTCGCCCTTCCCTGGGTGATCGTGACCGCGGAGACGTCGGCGGCGGTGCGACCGGCCGCGGCCGAGGGGTTCGCGCACGCCGACGCGGCGCTCGTGCTCGGGGCGCGCGTGTACGCCGACGGCTCCCCCTCGCCGTTCCTGCTCGACCGGGTGACGGTGGGCGTCGAGCTGTACCGGGCGGGGCTGGTCGACGGCCTGCTCATGAGCGGCGACGGCGACGACTCGTCCGGCCACGGAGAGACCACGGTGATGCGGGCGCTCGCCGAGTCCATGGGGGTGCCCTCCGACGCGATCGTCGAGGATCCCCTGGGGCTCGACACCTACTCGTCGTGCATGCGTGCGCGCGAGAGCTTCGACGTCGGCTCCGTGATCGTCGCGACGCAGCAGTTCCATCAGGCCCGCGCGGTGTGGCTGTGCGAGCAGGCCGGGCTCGACGCGCAGGGCGCCTATCCCGACCCGACGCCCACGCGCCACACGCTCATGGGGCATGTCCGCGAGGTTCCCGCGATCGCGAAGTCGGTGCTGGACCTGGCGCGCGGGCGGGTGCCGGAGGGGTGAGCGCATCGTGACACGTCTTCTCTCTCTTGCCGGGGCGGGCCTCGCGGCACTCGCCGCGCCTCAGGCCTATGCGCGCGCCGCCGCGGCGAGCACGATGCACCCGGCCGCGTCGGCGGCCTTCGGTCCCGCCGACGCCGCGCTCGTGCTCGGGGCGCGCGTCCTCCCCGACGGACGCCCGTCGCGCGCGCTGCGCCAGCGCGTGGAGGTCGGCGCCGCGCTCTACCACCGCGGCGTGGTGCCGCTCCTGGTGCTCACGGGCGCCGCCGACAACCGCGAGGGGCTCGACGAGACCGAGGCGATGGAGCGCACGGCGCTCGAGCTCGGCGTGCCGGCGGACGCGCTCGTCCGGGACGGCTCGGGGCATGACACACGCGCCTCGGCGCGCAACGCGCGCGACCGGCTGGGGCTCGCCAGCGTGGTCGTGTGCACCCAGGAGTTCCACGTGCCGCGCGCCATGTGGCTGTGCCGCAGCGTCGGCCTCGACACCCAGGGCGCGTTCCCCCCGGTGCTCGCCCACCGCGACACCGCGCTCGGCTATGCGCGCGAGCTGCCCGCGACGTGGAAGGCGGCGCTCGAGATCGCGCGCGACACGATCGCTCCCGGGGACGCGCCGCGCTGAGCATGCCGCTCGAGGCGGGATCCGGGACCTAGGGACTTAGGGAAGCCTCACCTTGCGGAATTAGCATCGTGGGGTGCTGCTCACCATGCTCGAGCCCGGTGCCGTCGCCCGGATCCGCGCGATCAGCGCTGACGCCGCCGTCGCGCTGCGCCTGCGCGAGATGGGCCTGCGCCCGGGCACCCGGGTGCGCCTTGCGGGCCGCGGCGCGGCGGGCGCGAGGGTGATCGCGATCGGCGGGGCACGCATCGCGATCGACCGTGGCACGTCCGCCCTGATCGAGGTGGAGCCCGCATGAACGCCGCGCTCGGCACCGCGACCGTCCTCCTGGTCGGCAACCCCAACGTGGGCAAGTCGACGCTGTTCAACCACATCACGGGCGCGCGGCAACGGGTGGTGAACGCGCCCGGCACCACGGTCGCGCTCACCGAGGGATCGTGGCGCGTCGAGGGCGTCGACGTCACGCTCGTCGACCTGCCCGGCACGTACTCGCTCATCGCGCGCTCGCCGGACGAGCAGGTCGCGGCCGATGCCGTGGCGGACCCCCGCCGGGGCCTGGCCGTGGTGGTGCTCGACGCGACCGCGCTCAGCCGCTCGCTCTACCTGCTGGGCCAGGTCGCTCGTGCCGGCCGGCCCGTGGTCGCCGCGCTCACCATGACCGACCTCGCACGGGCGCGCGGGCTCGGCCCCGACACCGCCGCGCTCGCGGGCGCGCTCGGGGTGCCCGTGGTCGAGGTCGACGGCCGCACGGGCGCCGGCACGCGCGCGCTCGCGGATGCGATCGCCTCCGCGCTCTCGACGCCTCCGCGCGTGTCCGGGATCGAGCCCCAGGCCGCCGACCACGAGCTCGGGGACGAGCTCACGCACGCCCAGCAGCTCTTCGACTGGGTCGAGGGGATCGCGGATGCCGCGCTCCCCGTCGGCGAGGCGCGCGAGTCGTGGTCGGATCGCGTCGACAAGGTGCTGCTCAACCCGTGGGCGGGGATCCCGGCGTTCCTCGCGGTCGTGTGGGCCGTGTTCCAGCTGACCACCGGCGTCGCGGCACCGCTCATGGATGGCGCGGCCGCGCTGGTCGACGGTCCCGTCACGGCGGCGGCCACGTGGCTGCTGGGCACGCTGCACGCGCCGGCCTGGCTCGAGTCGTTCGCGGTCGGCGGGCTCGTCGCGGGTGTGGGCGCGGTGGCGTCGTTCATCCCCCTCATGGCGATCATGTTCGCGTCGGTCACGGTGCTCGAGTCCAGCGGGTACCTCGCGCGCGTCGCGGTGGTGGCGGACCGGGCGATGCGTGCGGTCGGCCTCGACGGCCGCGCGATGCTCCCGCTGATCGTCGGGTTCGGGTGCAACGTGCCGGCGCTGTCCGCGACCGCGGTGCTCCCCCACGCGCGACAGCGCCTGCTCACCGGTCTCCTGGTGCCGCTCACCAGCTGCACCGCGCGGCTGACGGTCTACCTGCTGCTGGCGGAGACCTTCTTCCCCCGGCACGCCGGCACCGTGGTGTTCGGCATCTACGTGGTGTCGATCGTGCTGGTCGTGCTGTTCGGGCTCGTGGCACGGCGCACCGTGCTGCGCGACGCACGCCCCGAGCCGCTCATCATCGTGCTTCCCGACTACCAGCGGCCGCACCTGCGCACCCTCGCGCTGGGCGTACGTGCCCGCACGGTCTCGTTCGTCCGCAAGGCCGGCAGCGTCATCATGGTCGCGATCGCGGCGCTGTGGGTGCTCCAGGCCATCCCGGTGCGCGGCGGGCACGACCTCGCCGACGTCCCCCTCGAGGACTCCGTGTACGGCGCGACCGCGATGGCGGTCGCCCCCGTGCTCGCGCCCCTGGGGCTCGACGACTGGCACATCGCGGCATCGTTGGTGTCCGGCGTCGCCGCCAAGGAGGTCACCGTCGGCGCGCTCGCCCAGTCGTATGCGCTCGAGGACCCGGCCGGCGGCTCGGCGGTGGCGCTCGAGGATCAGGTCCGTGCCACGGTCGAGGCCTCATCAGGAGGATCCCCCGGCGCGGCGGGCCTCGCGTTCATGGTCTTCGTGCTCGCCTACCTGCCCTGCATGGCGACGCTCGCGGAGCAACGGCGGCTGTTCGGCTGGAGGTGGACCGCCGGTGCGGCCCTGTCCCAGCTCGCGATGGCGTACCTCCTCGCCGCCGCCGTCTTCCAGGTCGGGAGGCTCCTGTGAGCGGCGTCCTAGGCGCGGTCGTCGAGCGCCTCGCGGGAGGCGAGACGCCGCGCGCGGCTGCGCGTGCCCTGGGCATCCCCGTCGACCTGGCCGAGGCGGCGGCAGCCGAGTGCGAGCGCCTGGGCCTCGTGATGCGAGCAGGGGCGGCGTGCGGCACCTGCGCGCCGGGACGCACGGTCGCGTGCGCGGGCTGCCCCTTCGCCGGCTGAGCGCCGGTCAGACGGCGGAGCGGGTCGCGGCGAGCCCCGCGGTCATCGTCTCGAGCGCGCCGCGGATCTGCGCCAGCTGCTCATCGTCGAGCGCGGCGAGCTGCGCACGGCGCTGGACCCGCGCGGTGCCCACCACCTCCTGCGCGAGCTCGCGACCCTCCGCGGTGAGCGACAGCCGTCGGATGCGGCGGTCGTCGGGGTCCTCGTGGCGATCGAAGATCCCGCGCTGCACCATGCGCTGGACGATGCCGGTCGCGACCGACGGATGGACCCCCACCGCGTCGGCGAGGTCCGTGGTGGTGCACCCGTCCTCGGCGTAGAGGATCACGAGCGCACGGAACTGGTGGAGCGTGAGGCCCATGTGCGACACGGTCCCCGCGAGCGACGGCACGGATCTGCGCAGGAACACCACCAGCGCCTCGCAGGCCTCTTCGAGAAGCTCCTCGCGATCGCTCATGCCCCACCCCCAGACGCCGCATCCCCTCGGCGAATCCCACTATAGACGCGCTGGCCAGGCCGTTTGCGCATCCGTACCTGTCTGCACGCCTATTTCAGACTGCTTGATCATATGCAGGGTCAGGAGGATCCTGCCGGAGCACGCGCGGGTTCCGGACCGCGCGACGTCAGGCGTCCCCGCGGTCGGCGAGCGCTCCTCCGTCCGCGACGATGGTCGCGAGGATCTCCCGCAGCTGACCGATCTGCGCGTCGCTCAGCGCCGCGAGGTGCGCGACGAAGCCGCGCTCCGCCTCCCGGGTCGCCTCGTCCACGAGCGCGACCCCGGCAGCGGTGAGCGAGAGCAGACGGACCCGCGCGTCGTCGGGGGACGCGGTGCGCTCGATCCAGCCGCGGTCCACGAGCCGCTGCACCACCCCCGTCGCGATGTTGGGCCTCACTCCGAGGACCTCGGCGGCCTCCGCCGTCGGCACCCCCGGGGCGCCGTGGAGGAACACCAGAAGGTGGAACTGGATAGGGGTCAGCGCCTCCGCGACCAGGGTGCGGGAGTGGTCGCGCATCGACCGTCGCACCAGGCGATGCTGGAGCTCGAGGATCTCTGCGATCGCGTCGTCCCGCCCCATCGCCCCTCCTCGACACCCGCGGCATTAGTTCACGTGAGGCGAACTTGATAGTTCGCGTCACGTGAACTAGCGTAGCCGACGTCCCGACGCCGGGACGTCCCCACCCTCCTCCACCCCCAGGAGACCTCTGTGTCCAAGCCACCCGCCGCACCCGCGTCGAGCCTCGCGGACGCCCTCGCCGAGGGCATCGCCGAGTCCACCTACCGCCGCCGCTGGGCCATCCTCGCCACGCTCTGCTTCGCGCTCATGACAGCCATGATCGCGAACATGAGCCTCAACCTGGCGCTGCCGGAGCTCGCGGTCGAGTTCCAGCTCACCCAGCTCCAGATGACGTGGGTGGTCGAGGCGTTCGCGCTGGTGTTCGCGTCGCTGCTGTTCGTCGCCGCGGCGATCGCGGACCGCTACGGCCGCAAGCGCGTGATGATGGCGGGCCTCGCGATCTTCGTGGTCGCGTCCGCCTACGCCCCCTTCTTCGCGCAGACCGGCGGCGAGCTCATCGCGTCGCGGGCGCTCATGGGGATCGGCGGCGCGCTCGTCATGCCCACCACGCTGTCGCTGGTCAACGTGGTGTTCCCGTCGAAGGAGCGCCCCAAGGCGATCGCCATCTGGTCGGCCGTCGCGGGCGTGGGCATGATGTTCGGCTCGGTGCTCACCGGCGTCCTGCTCCACTTCTTCGACTGGCACGCGGCGTTCCTGCTGGGCGCCGTCTTCGGCCTGATCGCGCTGCCCCTCACCGGCCGCATCGTGCCCGAGTCGGTCGACGAGAAGCGCACGCCGGTCGACTGGCTGGGCGGCGCCCTCATCACGGTGGCGCTCGCCGGCATCGTCTACACGATCATGGAGGCCCCGTCCCACGGCTTCGAGGATGCCCTCACGGTGGTCGCCGCGGTCGCCGGAGCGGCCTCGCTCCTGCTCTTCATCGCCTGGGAGCTGCGCGTGGCGCACCCCATGATCGACCTGGGCCTGTTCCGCCGCTCGCGGTTCTCGCTGTCCGTCATCTCCGTGACGCTGACGTTCTTCGCGATGATGGGCGCGTTCTTCGGGATGACCCAGATCTTCCAGCTGGTGATGGGCTACGACGAGATCACCACCTCGGTCGCGTTCATCCCGTCGATGCTGCCCATGATGGTCGTGGGCCCGCTGGTCCCCAAGCTCGTGGAGAAGGTCGGCACCCGCTGGACCGTGGTGCCCGGGCTCGTGGTGATCGCGGGCGGCTTCCTGCTCATGACCACCTGGCCCACGGTGCCCTCGTACTGGGACTTCCTCCTCGCGATGAGCACCGTCACGCTCGGCATGGCGCTCGTCATGACGCCCGCGACCAACATGCTGATGTCCTCGGTGCCGCGCAACCGCTCCGGCATGGGCTCCGCGATGAACGACACGACCCGCGAGCTGGGCGCGTCGCTCGGCATCGCGGTGCTGGGCTCGATGATCGCGAACGCCTACACGTCCAACATCGCGCCCGTCGCGGAGCAGCTCCCCGCAGAGGTCTCGGGGATCGTCGAGGACTCGCTCGCGGGCGCGATGGCGGTGAGCGCAGAGATGGGCGACGCCGGAGCGCAGATCGCCCACGCCGCGCAGGCCGCGTTCATGGAAGCGAACCAGCACTCGATGCTGATCTCCGCGATCATCGCGGGCATCACGGCGCTCATCATGCTGATCGCGCTCCCGCGCGGCGAGAAGTCGCTGAGCGCGGAGCCGCAGGAGGACGCCGACGCGGCCCTCGAGCCCGCCTCGGCCTAGCCCCCTCCCCCGCGCCCTGGCGGGACATGGGTGCAGGATCCCCTGCTGATCCGGCACCCATGTCCCGCCAGTGCGCGCAGCAACTACGCTCGACCGCATGCCCGTCCCCCTGCTGCTCGCCTCGCAGTCCCCCGCACGCCTGTCCACCCTCCGCTCCGCCGGCGTCGAGCCCGACGTCATCGTGAGCGACGTCGACGAGGACGCGGCGCTCGACGCGGCACGCGCCTCCGCGGCGGCCGCCGGCGAGACGCTCTCCCCGGCCGATGCGGTCCTCGCACTCGCCCGCGCGAAGGCCGAGCACGTGGCCGCCGAGTACGAGACCGCGTCGATCGTTCTCGGCTGCGACTCGATGCTCGAGCTCGACGGCGAGATCCTCGGCAAGCCCGCGGACGCTCCGACCGCGATCGAGCGGTGGCGCGCGATGCGCGGCCGCACCGGCGTGCTCCACACCGGCCACTGGCTCGTCGACGACCGCGAGAGCGGCACCGGCGGCACGCTCGGCGCGACCTCCTCCACGGCGGTGCGCTTCGCGAACCTCACCGATGCCGAGATCGAGGCGTACGTCGCGACCGGCGAACCCCTCAAGGTCGCGGGCGCCTTCACCGTCGACGGCCTCGGCGGCCCCTACGTCGAGGCGATCGAGGGCGACTACCACGGCGTCGTGGGCGTGAGCCTGCCGCTGCTCCGCCACCTCCTCGGCGACCTCGGGGTGGCGTTCCACGAGCTGCGGGCCTGACGCCACACCCCCCTGGGTTTGTAGGCCCGGCACAACCTACGGGGCCGTAGGGGCGCATCGTTCCGCGAGTCGTTGTGGGGATCCCACAAACGGCAGGGCATGCACTTAGAGCCGTGCACAGACTTAGGTCCCGGTGCCGCCGCGTGCACGGGAGGTCGAGCGACCCCGCGCTACGGTTTCGGGGTGACAGCCTTCTCCTCCGTGCTCATCGCGAACCGCGGCGAGATCGCCGTCCGCATCATCCGCGCGTGTGCGGACGCCGGACTGCGCTCCATCGCCGTGTACGCGGACCCCGACCGCACCGCGCCGCATGTGTCGCTCGCCGACGAGGCCTACGCGCTCGGCGGGTCGACCGCACGCGAGACGTACCTCGACATCGCGAAGATCGTCGACGCCGCGCGCCGTTCCGGCGCCGAGGCCGTCCACCCCGGCTACGGCTTCCTCGCGGAGAACTCCGACTTCGCCCGCGCGGTGATCGATGCGGGCCTCACCTGGATCGGCCCCTCCCCGGAGGCGATCGACGGGCTCGGCGACAAGGTCAGCGCGCGCCATATCGCGCAGCGCGCCGGCGCACCCCTGGTGCCCGGCACCCCCGACCCTGTCGAGACCGCCGACGAGGTGGTCGCGTTCGCACAGGAGCATGGGCTCCCCGTCGCGATCAAGGCAGCGTTCGGCGGCGGCGGCCGCGGCCTCAAGGTCGCCCGCACCCTCGAGGAGATCCCGGAGCTGTTCGACTCCGCGACGCGCGAGGCCGTCGCCGCGTTCGGACGCGGCGAGTGCTTCGTCGAGCGCTTCCTCGACCGGCCGCGCCACGTGGAGACGCAGTGCCTCGCCGATGCGCACGGCAACGTCCGCGTCGTCTCGACGCGCGACTGCTCGCTCCAGCGACGCCACCAGAAGCTCGTGGAGGAGGCTCCCGCGCCGTTCCTCACCGACGAGCAGAACGCCCGCCTCGTCGAGGCCTCCGAGGCGATCCTCAAGGAGGCCGGCTACCAGGGCGCGGGCACCTGCGAGTTCCTGGTGGGCATCGACGGCACCATCAGCTTCCTCGAGGTCAACACGCGCCTCCAGGTCGAGCACCCCGTGACCGAGGAGGTCACCGGCGTGGACCTGGTGCTCGAGCAGTTCCGCATCGCCGCGGGAGGGTCCATCGCGGACCTCCACCCCGAGACCCGCGGGCACTCGCTCGAGTTCAGGATCAACGGCGAGGACCCGTTCGCGGGCTTCATGCCGGCCCCCGGCCGCATCTCGACCCTGCGCTTCCCCTCCGGCCCGGGCGTGCGCATCGACGCCGGCGTGGTCGAGGGCGACACCGTCTCCGGCAACTTCGACTCGATGATCGCCAAGGTGATCGTCACCGGCGCCACGCGTGACCAGGCGCTCGCGCGTGCCCGGCGCGCGCTCGCGGAGATGACCGTCGAGGGCATCCCGACCGTGCTCCCGTTCCACCGCGCCGTGCTCGACTCCCCCGCGTACGCGGCCACCGAGGGCTTCGGCGTCTACACCACGTGGATCGAGTCGGAGTTCGCGTCGACCCTCGCCGCGCTCGCGCCGGAGGCGCCCGCCCCGTCGGTCAACGGCGAGGACGAGGAGCCCGAGGCGACCGAGCGCGTGGTGGTCGAGGTCGGCGGCAAGCGGCTCGAGGTGGTGCTCCCGGCGAACCTCGCGCGAGCCGGGCGCGCGAGCGCGCGAGCCGCGGGGCGGCGGCCGATGCGCAGGTCCGGCAACGGCGGCGCGCGCGGCACGAGCAACGGCACCACGCTGAGCTCGCCCATGCAGGGCACCATCGTCAAGGTCGCGGTCGAGGACGGCGCCGAGGTGGCCGAGGGCGACCTCGTGGTGGTCCTCGAGGCGATGAAGATGGAGCAGCCGCTCACCGCGCACCGGGCCGGCATCGTCCGCTCGCTCGCGGCGACGGTCGGCGCGGGAGTCTCCGCGGGTACCGCGATCTGCGACATCGTCGACGCCGAGGCCTGACCGCCCCTTCTTTTTTCACGGCGACCGGGGGACGCATCACGGCCCGGACCAGGCATCTTGTGACGCGCCTAGGCATTTACGCAACTGTGCTGTTCCGTATATTTGACACTGCCGCCGCAGGGACCTTAGTCTCACGTCAGCACGGGTAAGGGCCGCCTTACCGTCCCCGACCGGAAGGCGCGTCCATGCTCGCCAACTACCTCATCGGCCTGCGCGAGGGCCTCGAGGCGGCGCTCGTCGTCAGCATCCTCGTGGCCTACCTGGTCCGGACCGACCGTCGCGCGCTGCTGCGCCAGGTGTGGTTCGGCGTCGGGATCGCCGCTGGCGTCTCGATCGGGCTCGGCGCGATCCTCACGCTCGGCCCCCAGGGGCTGAGCTTCGAGGCGCAGGAGGCGATCGGCGGCGCGCTCAGCATCGTCGCCGTCGGCCTCATCACGTGGATGATCTTCTGGATGGGCCGCAACGCCCGTCACCTCAAGGGCCACCTCGAGGGTGCGCTCGAGAACGCGATCGCGGTGGGCAAGGGCGCCATCATCGCGATGGCCCTGCTGGCCGTCGGGCGCGAGGGCCTCGAGACCGCGCTGTTCCTGTGGGCCGGCATCACGTCCGCCGGCTCGACCTGGGCACCCATCCTCGGCGCCTCGCTCGGCATCGCCACGGCGGTCGGGCTCGGCTTCCTCATGTACCGCGGCGCCGTGCGGGTGAACCTCCGCGTGTTCTTCCAGTGGACCGGGGTGTTCCTCATCGTCGTCGCGGGCGGCGTGCTCGCGTACGGAGTGCACGACCTCCAGGAGGCCGGCATCCTGCCCGGCCTGAACACCCTGGCCTTCGACATCTCCGGCGCGGTGCCGGCCACCTCGATCCACGGCACGCTGCTCAAGGGCATCTTCAACATCTCGCCGCAGACGACCGTGCTCGAGGCCGTCGCGTGGATCGCCTACGTGGTGCCGGTGATGTGGCTGTTCGTGCGCATGGCGTTCCGCTCCGGCCCGCCGCGCACCCAGGCCACCCCGGCGACCCCGCGCGACCTCGCCGCCGCCGGCGCCTGACATCCGTCCCAGCTCGACCCTCTTCCCGACCCGACGAAGGATCATCCATGCCCCGCCCTGCCCTCGCACGCCCCCTCGCCGCCTCCGGAGCCGTCCTGTCGGCGCTCGCGCTGACCGCGTGCGTCCCCAACGCCTCCGCCGATGACGAGGCGATCGCGGTCGAGTCCACCGCCGACGACTGCAAGGTCGCGTCGACCGAGGTGCCCTCCGGCACCGTCGTCTTCGACGTCACCAACAGCGGCGACGACGTCACGGAGTTCTACCTGCTCGCCTCGGACGGCCTGCGCATCATCTCCGAGGTCGAGAACGTCGGCCCCGGCATCACCCGCCAGCTGGTGGTGCAGGTGCCCGCAGGCGACTACATCACGCAGTGCAAGCCCGGCATGACCGGCGACGGCATCCAGGCCGCGTTCACCGTGACCGACTCGGGCGAGGACATCTTCTCGGGCGACAACGCCGAGCGCCTCGCCGCGGCAGGCGACCAGTACCTGCTCTACGTGCGCGACCAGATCCAGACCCTCGAGGACAAGACCGAGGCCTTCCTCGCGGCGTACACCGCCGGCGACGACGACGAGGCGCGTGCCCTGTACGCCGACGCCCGCGTCCACTGGGAGCGCATCGAGCCCGTCGCGGAGTCCTTCGGCGACCTCGACCCGATGATGGATGCGCGCGAGGCCGACCTCGCGGAGGGCGAGTCGTGGACCGGCTGGCACCGCATCGAGAAGAACCTGTGGCCGCCGGCCGAGGGCTACGACCTTACCGACGCAGAGAAGCAGGAGCTCGCCGACAAGCTGGCGGCGGACACCGCCGAGCTCGCCGCGCGCGTGAACGCCGAGGACTTCGCGATCGACGCGTTCCAGGTGGGCAACGGCGCCAAGGAGCTCCTCGACGAGGTCGCCGCCGGCAAGATCACCGGCGAGGAGGAGATCTGGTCGCACACCGACCTGTGGGACTTCCAGGCCAACGTCGACGGCGCCTCCGTCGCCTACGGCGTGCTGCACGACATCGTCGCCGAGACCGACGCGGACCTGGTCGAGGAGCTCGACTCCCGGTTCGCCGAGCTGGACGACCTGCTCGCGCAGTACGGCAGCATCGAGGACGGCTTCGCGCTCTACACCGAGCTGACCGAGGAGCAGATCGTGGAGCTCGCACGCGCCGTCGACGCGCTCGGCGAGCCGCTGTCGCGCCTCACCGCTGCGGCCGTCGCCTAAGGTTCACCGCATGACGCAGGACCGCACGGACGTACCGTCCGCCCAGGACGCCCCCGCCCCCTCTCCCGAGGAGGGCGGGGGCGCTCCCGCGTCCCAGGCATCGTCGACGGACGATGCGCAGGCGCGGTCGGGATTGTCGCGTCGCGCCGCGCTGGGAGCGGCAGGAGCGGTGGCGGGTGCCGCCGCGCTCACGGCCGGCGGCTTCGCCGCGGGCCGCGCCACCGCATCGTCCCTGCAGACCCACGCCTACGACTTCTACGGTGCGCACCAGAGCGGCATCGTCACGCCGCAGCAGGACCGCCTGCACTTCGCGGCCTTCGACATCACCACGGACTCGCGCGCCCGCGTGATCTCGCTCCTGCGACGGTGGTCGGAGGCGGCCGCGCGGCTCATGACCGGCTCGGAGCTCGGCTCGGGCGCCGCGGGTGGCGCGTACGCCGCTCCCCCGGACGACACTGGCGAGGCCCTGGGCCTGCCGGCGTCCGGCCTCACCATCACCTTCGGATTCGGCCCCGGGCTGTTCGACGAGCGCTTCGGGCTCGCGTCGAAGCGCCCTGACCAGCTGATCGACCTGCCCAAGTTCTCCGGGGACACGCTCGACGAGCAGTTCGTGGGCGGCGACCTGTGCATCCAGGCGTGCGCCGACGATCCCCAGGTGGCCGTCCACGCGATCCGCAACCTGTCCCGCCTCGCGTTCGGCGACGCGGCGATCCGGTGGGCGCAGCTGGGCTTCGGGCGCACCTCCTCCACCACGCGCGCGCAGGACACGCCGCGCAACTTCATGGGCTTCAAGGACGGCACCGCGAACCTCCGCGCCGAGGACACCGACCTGGTGGACCGATGGGTGTGGGCCGACGCCGCCGACGGCCAGTCCTGGATGGCAGGCGGCTCGTACCTGGTCGCGCGACGCATCCGCATCCTCGCCGAGATCTGGGACCGCACGTCGCTCCAGGAGCAGGAGGCGACCGTGGGCCGCACCAAGGGCTCCGGCGCGCCGCTCTCCGGCGGCTCGGAGTTCACCGAGCCCGACTTCACGGTCACGGGCCGCGACGATGTGCCGCTGATCCGCCCCGACTCGCACGTCGCGCTCGCGCACCCGTCGGCCAACGGCGGCGCCATGATGCTTCGTCGCGGCTACAACTTCACCGATGGCGCGGACGCGCTCGGCCGCCTCGACGCGGGGCTGTTCTTCCTCGCGTACGTGCGCGACCCGCGCGAGCAGTTCGTGCCCATCCAGAACGCGCTGTCGAGCCACGACGTCATGACCGTCGAGTACCTCCGCACCACGGGCTCCGCACTGTTCGCGGTGCCGCCGGGCCTCCCCGCGGGGTCCGTGCTCGGATCCGAGGGCGCGTACGTGGGCCAGGAGCTCTTCGCCTAGCTCCCTCCCGGACAGTCGCAACGGATCGAGTCCCGGGTCGGCGGCGTGTCGCGGCGCGACGGGTGCCCTCCGTCGGCGTGGCGTGCCGAGATCCGTTGGCAGTGTCGGGCGTTGTCCACAGGTTCCACGGCCCCCGTTGAGCCCCTCCACCACCCCGGGTTAGCGTCGCCGCAACGGATCATCCAGGGGGGATCATGCGGCTTCTACCTCGTCTTTCGGGCGCCTTGATGGCACTCGTGGCGCTCGCGGCAGGAGGCGGCGAGCTTTCTCCGGCGGCCGCCGCCGATGGCCACGGGCGCGATCCAGCGGCGCATGCGCCCGCTTCACGCGACCGGTTCGCCGGCATGTCCGGGGAGGCGATCGTCGAGCAGGGCCTCGCCGACGAGGGCTTCGACACGGAGGCGGTCCACATCGGTCTCGACGGCATCGAGGTCGTCGCCGCGTCCGAGGACCACGGCGACTTCACGATGCGGCTCGACCTGGCACCCGGGTCGAGCAGCGGGACGCTCACGGTGTCCGACACCGGCGACGGAGGCATCCGCGCCGTCGACATCTACGAGGTCGAGATCGAGGAGTCGACCGAGGACCGTGCCGTGTTCGACCTCACCGACCTCGGGACGGGCGAGGCGCTCCACTACGACTCGGCCGCCGCGAGCCCGTCGATCGCGTTCGCGATCCCGATCGCGTTCGCGGCGATCTCGCTCGGCACGGCCCTCTACTACCTCGCTGTCGGCGCGGCGATCGTCATCTCGGGCGTGCTGGCGCTCGAGACGGCCAAGGCGGTGGCGAAGATCCTCGAGGAGAACGCACAGCGGTCGAGCGCGCAGCGTCGCTACTACTACCCAGCCGTGCGCAGGAACGGCAAGGTGTACATCAGCGGGAGGGGCCTCACGACCTCGCAGGCGCTCGCACGGGGACGGAAGGGCTGGGACGTATGGGCGACGTCGCGGGGCTTCGCGAGGAGCCTGGCGAAGAAGCTGAATCCGTCGAACCTCCCGGAGTGGCACCGCGCTCACCACGACGGGTATCTGCGCCACTATCATCCGTACGGCCACCGCCCGAACATGCACGCGTTCTACGGCTTGCCCGCCTAGCGCGAAGCAGGGGCACCTCATGATCAGGGAGAGCCATGACTGAGAACACCATCGGTGCGGCGGCAGCGGAGCACCGGGCGCTGCACGGCATCGCCTATGCACCGACAGTGGCCGAGGCCTCGGCGCTGCTCGAGTCCCGAGGTGCCGCGCCTTTCGACTTCGCGAAGCACACGGGACGCCTGCGCGACGAGTGGGTCGATCCCGCACTCATCGCAACCGTCTACTCGTTCGCCGACCCCGACATGCTCCGTTCCTACGCCTCGGAGGAAGAGCTCGAGGATGCCCTCGAGAGCACCCAGTTCCCCTACGACCCTCTCGAGTACGGGCCCGACATGGTCGAGGACACCGTGCTCGCGCACGAGCTCGAGTGCCTCGAGCGCATCGTCGTCGCCCTGGAGCACAAGCCCGACGACCCCGACGCCGTCGGAGGCTTCCGCGTCTGGGGTTGCGGCCAGTGGCTTCGCGAGCTGCTGTGGGCAGCCACGGGCGTGGTGCCGCGGGAGCCTGGATCCCCCACGCCGACGGGGACCCTCTACGAGCGCGCGTTCCAGGAGCTCGGCTTCGAGTCGTTCGAGGCGCGCCCCCTCGACTGGCCATGACCGCGGCGCGCCGCGCAAGCGTCGCCGGTGCCCTGGCGGGAACGGCGACGCTCCTGACCTCCTGCGCGTCCGCCCCGCAGGGCCCAACCTTGGTCGGCCTCGTCGACACCGGGGTGAACGTCGACGCCCCGCAGCTCGCCGGCTACGCGATCGACCAGGAGGTAGCCCACGCGTCCGGCGAGCACGGCACGCTCGTGCTCTCGGTGCTCCTCGGCGTCGCGGAGGACCGTACGGCGCTGCCTCCTCAGGACGTGGAGGTGGTCAGCATCGATGTCGGTCGGGAGGCGACCGCCGACGACCTCGCGGCAGGCATCGAGTCCGCGCTTGATGCGGACGTCGATGTGGTCTCCATCAGCATGGGATGCCGCCGCGGGAGCGCGGCGCTCGAGGCCGCGGTCGAGAGGGCCGATGCGCTCGGCACACCCATCGTCGCGGCGGCCGGGAACGTGCGCTTCCTGGCCCCCGACTACCCCGCACGCTACGCGTCGGTCATCGGTATCGGCGCCGTCGATGCCGACGGACAGCCGTGGAGCGAGTCGGCGTCCGAGGGTGTCGACGCTACGGCGCTCGGCGTCGACGTGCACGCGATGGATGCGCATGGCGAGCCGCGCACCGTGTCCGGCACCTCGTTCGCGACGGCCCTCGCGACCCACGCCCTGGTCCTCGACCTGACCTAGCCACGCGCCCTGCGAGGTGCTCAGCGCCCGGATCGACCGTTATCGAGCACTGGGCACCTCGCAGGGTGCACGTCGCCGGCTCCCAGCCGCAGCACGGCCATGTCACATCGAGTACTTGATCTGTTACAGTACTTGATGTGACCCAGACAGATGCGTTCGCGGCCGACCTCCTGCGCGGCAACACCGAGACCATCGTGCTCGGCGTGCTGCGCCGCGGCGACAGCTACGGCTTCGAGATCCATAAGGCCATCCGCGACGCCACGGGTGGGGACCACGAGATCAAGGAGGCGACGCTCTACGCCGCCTACCGCCGTCTCGAGAAGGACGGCCTGGTCGAGTCGTACTGGGGCGACGAGTCCCAGGGCGGCCGCCGCAAGTACTACCGCATCACCGATGCCGGGCGCGCCGTGTACCGCGGTCGCGTCGACGCGTGGATCGCCACGCGCCGCATCATCGACACCCTCCTCGACGTCAAGGACCAGCCATGAACACCGACATCCACCGTCTGCTCGACGAGGCCTTCGCGGACGTCGCGATGACCTCCGACGCGCGCGACCTGAAGGAGGAGATCCGCGCCAACCTCATGGCTCGGACCGTGGAGCTCGAGTCCACCGGGCTCGCGCCTTCCGCCGCGGCCCGCCGCGCGATCGAGGAGCTCGGCCCGCTCGAGGAGCTGCTCGGCACGTCTCCCGCGGCGCCCTCCCCGGAGCCCATGGCGGCGCAGCACGCGCGCCACAAGGTGCGGCCTCGCCCGGGCTTCGTGGTCCGGACCACGCTGCTGTCGGTCGTCGCAAGCGCTGCCGCGGTGCTCGCGATCGCGGCGGCGGCGGGCGGGATCGACGGCGGCGCAGGTGCGGTGATCAGCCTCGGCCTGATCTCCGCCGTGGCCCTGGGCATCGTCACCGGGGACGCGCTCGCGCAGGAGACTACCGTCAACCACCCGATGCCGCGAGCGCGGGCGACCGGCTGGGGCGTCGCGACGTTCGCTGCGATCGCGGCGGTCGCCGCGGGCGGCGCCTTCGCCCTCGACACCGGCCTCGTCGCTTCGGCCATCGCCGGCGGTGTGCTCGCCCTGGCATCGATCGGGCTGTTCGCGTGGCTCGGCGCGACGCAGACGAACCGTGGCAAGGCATGGGTCCGCGCCGCGGCGCCCGCGGGCGAGGACCACGGCTTCGCCGACGACAACGCGGCGGCCAGGTTCGGCCTCTACACCGCGGTGCTCTGGACCGTCGGCATCGCCGTGGCGATCGCGCTGGCCGTCGCCGTCGCGTGGTGGTGGTGCCTCGTCATCCTTGCCGCGTGCGTCGCGGTCATGATGCTCATGATCGCGCGGATGCTGTTCGCGCGCGGCGCCGACGAGTAGCCGCCGCGCTACGCCTCGCCCTCGATGCGATGCAGGCGCCGCGCCGCCTCCGAGATGGTGCCGGACAGCGAGGGGTAGACGGTGAAGGCAGCCGCGACATCGTCGACCGTGAGGTGCTGGGCGACCGCGAGCGACAACGGGTAGATGTGCTCGCTCGCGCGCGGCCCGACCACCACCGCGCCGAAGACCTGCCCGGTGACGGTGTGGCCGAAGATCTTCACGAAACCCTCGTCGATCCCGAGCATCTTCGCGCGAGGGTTGCCCGCGAGGTCCAGGCGCGAGACCTCGTAGAACAGGCCGCGCTCCTCGAGCTCGGCCTCGGACGCCCCCACGGAGGCGATCTCGGGCACGGTGAACACGTTGGACGCGACCGTCCGCAGGTCGATGGGCGTCACCGCATCGCCGAGCGCGTGCGCCATCGCGATGCGGCCCTGCGTCGCCGCGACGCTCGCGAGCGGCAGCACGCCCGTGCAGTCGCCCGCCGCGTACACGCCGCGCGCGGTGGTGCGCGAGACCCGATCCACGCGGATCAGCCCGCGCTCGTCGAGCTCGACCCCCGCCTCCTCGAGGCCCATCCCCGCGGTGTTCGGGACGGAGCCGACCGCCATGAGCGCGTGGCTGCCCTCGAGCACCCGGCCGTCCTCGAGCGTGACCCGGACCCCCGCATCGTCCCGCGACACGGCGGCGGCACGGCCGCCGACCAGGGCCATGCCGCGCTCGCGGAACACCTCGGTGAGATGGGCGGAGGCGTCCGGGTCCTCGCGCGAGAGCACCCGGTCGCCCGACGCGACCAGCGTGACACGGCTGCCGAGCAGGTTGTAGGCGCCCGCGAACTCCGCGCCGGTGACGCCGGAGCCCACCACGATGAGGTGCTCGGGAAGCTCGGTGAGGTCGTAGAGCTGCGTCCAGGTGAGGATCCGCTCTCCGTCGGGCTCGCACCCGGGGACGATGCGCGGGCGGGCTCCCACGGCGAGCAGGACGGCGTCGGCCTCGAGGACCGACCCCCCGACCGCGACGCGGTGCGGCCCATCGAGCCGGGCCTCGCCCTCGATGACACGCACACCGCTCGCCTCGAGCCGCGCCGCGATGTCGCCCGACTGCTTGCGCACCAGGCCCTTGATGCGCGAGTTGACCTGAGCCATGTCGACCGTGAGCGACGAGGCGAGGTCCGCGCCGTCGCTGCGGCGGATCCCCAGCTCCGGCGCGCGATGCGCGATGGTCAGCCACTCCGCTGTGGCGATGACGGTCTTGGACGGGACGACGTCGGTGAGGACGGCGTTGCCGCCGAGGCCCTGACGCTCCACGAGCGTCACATCAGCCCCGGCCTTGGCGGCCACCAGGGCCGCCTCGTAGCCGCCCGGACCGCCGCCGACGATGACGACGCGTGAGGACATGTCCCCATCTAACCGCACGGCGGACGATGCGCCGCGATCCGCATCGTTCCCGGTCCGGCCCTCGTCGAGGGCGCTGCGCGACTAGGCTCGACGCATGACTTCTGCCACCGAGCTCGCCGCCGAGGCGGCCGCCATCCTCGCCACCGCCACCGGCGTCGAGAAGCACGACATCGCCCTGGTCCTGGGCTCCGGATGGGGCGGCGCCGCCGACCTCATCGGCGAGGAGGTGGCGCGCGTCGACGCCACCGACATCCCTGGCTTCGACGCCCACGTGGTGCCGGGCCACCACCCCGTCTTCCGCTCGCTTGTCGCTCCCACGGGCAAGCACGTCCTGGTGCTCGGCGCGCGCCAGCACTACTACCAGGTGCGCGACGCCGCGAAGGTCGCGCACGCGATCCGCATGGCGGCGGCAGCGGGCTGCACGCAGCTGGTGCTGACCAACGGCTGCGGCTCGACGCGACCCGAGGTGGGCCCGGGCTCCGTGGTGGTTCTCGAGGACCACATCAACCTCACGGGACAGACCCCGCTCGAGGGCGCGACGTTCGTCGACATGAGCCAGGTGTACTCCCCCCGCCTGCGGGATCTCGCGCGCAGCATCGACCCCGAGCTGCCCGACGGCATCTACGCCCAGTTCACCGGCCCGCAGTACGAGACGCCTGCCGAGGTCCGCATGGCCGCGATCCTGGGCGCGAACCTGGTGGGCATGTCGACCGTGCTCGAGGCGATCGCGGCCCGCGAGGCGGGCCTCGAGATGCTGGGCCTGTCGCTCGTCACCAACCTCGCGGCGGGCATCGGCGGCGACACGCTCGACCACCAGGAGGTGCTCGACGCGGGCGCCGCAGCCGGGCCGCGCATCTCCGCGCTGCTCGCCTCGATCGTCAGGGAGATGTGATGGAGGATCTGCTCGCCAAGGCCGAGGCGTGGATCGAGGACGACCCTGACGCCATCACCCGCGAGGAGCTCGCCGGCGTGCTCGAGGCCGCGGTCGGCGGCGACGCCGCGGCCGTCGCGGACCTCGAGGACCGTTTCCGGGGCTTCCTCGAGTTCGGCACCGCCGGACTGCGCGGACGCATCGGCGCCGGCCCCCACCGCATGAACCGGGCGGTGGTGATCCGCGCCGCCGCCGGGCTCGCGCGCTACATGACCGATGCGCTCGCGGAGCTCGGCGTCGATGGACCCGGTCGCGTGGTCATCGGCTACGACGCGCGCCACGGCAGCCACGACTTCGCGCTCGACACCGCGGCGGTCATGACCGCCGCGGGCCATGAGGCACTGCTGCTGCCCCGCACGCTCCCCACGCCGGTGCTCGCGTTCGCGACGCGGCTGCTGGATGCCGACGCGGGCGTCATGGTGACCGCCTCGCACAACCCGCCGCAGGACAACGGGTACAAGGTCTACCTGGGTGGACGCATCGTCACCGACGAGGGCCAGGGCGCGCAGATCGTCCCGCCCTACGACGCGGAGATCGCCGCCCGGATCGCGGCCGTCCCCTCCGTCGAATCGGTGCCCCGTGCCGCCGAGGGCTGGCAGCTGCTGGGCGAGGGCGTGGTCGACGACTACGTCTCCCGGGTGGTCGGGCTCGTCGAGCCGGCCGAGGCGGCCACGGAGCGCCGCGCGGCGACGCGCATCGTCCTCACCCCGCTGCACGGCGTGGGCGGCGACACCATGGAGCGTGTGCTGCGGGCCGCCGGCTTCGAGCACGTCGACACGGTGCTCGAGCAGGCGCAGCCCGACCCCGACTTCCCCACCGTCGACTTCCCCAACCCGGAGGAGAAGGGCGCGATCGACCTCGCCCTCGCCCTCGCGGAGAAGGTCGACGCCACCCTGGTGATCGCGAACGACCCCGATGCCGACCGCTGCGCGGTCGCGACGAGGATCGACGGCCAGTGGACGATGCTCCACGGCGACGTGGTCGGGTCGCTGCTGGGCGAGCGGGTCGCATCCCAGACCCCCACGGGCTCGCACGTGCTCGCGAACTCGATCGTCTCCTCCCAGCAGCTCGGGGCCATCGCCGCGGCGCATGGGCTGGCCCATACGAACACGCTCACCGGCTTCAAGTGGATCGGCCGGACCCCGCGCATGGTCTTCGGCTACGAGGAGGCGCTGGGCTACTGCGTCGCTCCCGACCTGGTGCGGGACAAGGACGGCATCTCCGCGGCGCTGCTCATGGCCGACTTCGTGGCGGACCTCCTCGCCGAGGGGCGCACGTTGGCCGACGCGATCGACGACCTCGCACGGCGCTACGGCGTGTACCTGACGTCGCAGGTCTCGGCACGCTACGCGGACCTCGCGGAGATCCCCGCGACCATGGCGCGGCTCATGGGCGCTCCGCCCGCGACGCTCGCGGGCTCCCCCGTGATCGCGACCGACGACATGTCGACGGGCTTCCGCGGCCTGCGGGGGACCACGGGCCTGCACCTTGCGGCGGAGTCGGGCGCGCGCGTGATCGTGCGGCCCTCCGGCACCGAGCCGAAGGTCAAGGCGTACCTCGAGGTGGTCGTGCCGGTGTCCGGCGACGACGTGGCGGCAGCCAAGGCCGACGCCGCGGCGACCATGGACGCGCTCCGTGCGGATGTGACGGCGGCGCTAGGGATCTGAGAGCCCCGCCCCCGCCCCCGCCCCCGCCCCCGCGGAAGTGGAAGTGGAAGTGGAAGTGGAAGTGGTAGACCTTGGTCGGTTCTTACAGGTCGCAGCATCACAGTGGTGACTGAGTGTCGCGTCGCACGCAGGCGCGGCGCCGCCGAGCCGGCTGGTGGATCACCAGCCGGCTGAGCGACAACAGTCGACCACTGCGGAGCAGCGATCTGCTGAACCCGACACTCACCTACCACTTCGGGAGGTCAGGGGGAGGGGGTGAAGCCGCTCAGTACGAGCCGGCGGCCTCGCCGCCGTCGAGCACGGCGGCCGTGCCGGACAGGCCCAGACGGGTGGCGCCGGCCTCGATCATGGCGACCGCGTCGTCCCACGTGCGGATGCCGCCCGAGGCCTTGATCCCGAGGCGGCCCCCGACCGTCTCCGCCATGAGCGTCACGGCGTGCACGGAGGCGCCGCCCGCGGGGTGGAAGCCGGTCGAGGTCTTCACGAAGTCGGCACCCGCCGCCTCGGATGCGAGGCACGCACCCACGATCGCCTCATCGGTCAGCGCCGCCGACTCGATGATCACCTTGAGGATCTTGCCCGCGGGCACCGCGGCGCGCACGGCCGCGATGTCGTCCTCCACGGCGGCGAAGTCGCCCGCGAGCGCGGCGGCGACGTCGATCACCATGTCGACCTCGTCGGCGCCCTGCTCGATGCTGAGCGCCGCCTCGGCAGCCTTGATGGCGGAGTGGTGCTTGCCCGAAGGGAAGCCGCACACCGTGGCGACGGCGAGCCCGTCGGGGGTGGCCACGGGCAGCATCGACGGCGAGACGCACACCGAGAAGACCCCGAGCGAGGCCCCCTCCGCGATGAGCGCCTCGACGTCCGCCTGGGTGGACTCGGGCTTGAGAAGCGTGTGGTCGACGTACTGGGCCAGCTCGGCACGGGTGAGAGTCATGGGACCAGCCTAGGCCGCGCGCGGGTTTGCCACCCGCCCGGGCATGTGCGACCCTCGGGCACAGCGCCCTGCGAAGGGGAGCCCGGACGAGGTGACGTACCCGGCGCCGCGACAAGACGTCTCGATGGAGAGCACGTCATGCCCTGGTTCATCCTCGTCCTGTCCGGTGTCCTCGAGGCCGTGTGGGCGACCGCGCTCGGTCGCAGCGACGGCCTCACCCGGCCGCTTCCCACGACCGTCTTCGCCCTCGCGCTGCTCGCGAGCATGGGCGGCCTGGCATCGGCGATGCGCGTGCTCCCGACCGGTACCGCCTACGCGGTGTGGGTCGGCATCGGCGCGACGCTCACGGTGGGCTACGCGATGGCGACGGGCGCGGAGCCCACCAGCCTGGTGCGGATCGGGCTCATCCTCGGGATCGTGGCGTGCGTCGTGGGCCTCAAGCTCGTGCACTGAGCACGGCCGGGCCCACGGCGCGTCACAGCTCGATGCCGTAGCCCTCGATCACGAGCTCGGCGAGGTCCGCCTTCTCGTCGTACGGCAGGAACGCGCCCCACGCGGCGGCGAGGGTCGCCTCGAACAGGTCCTCCTTGTCCCAGCCCACCTCGACGAGCGCGGCGAACTCGGAGGACATGGAGACGCCCGAGACCAGGCGGTTGTCGGTGTTCACCGTGACGGCGAAGCCGAGGTTGCGCAGCTCGTGCATGGGGTGGTCCGCGATGGACGATGCGGCGGCCGTCTGCACGTTCGAGGTCGGGCACACCTCGAGAGGGATCTGCAGGTCCAGCGCGTGCTGCGCGATGACGCCGAGCACCAGCTCCTCGCCCCCGAAGCCCTCGATGTCCTCATGGATCCGGACGCCGTGGCCGATGCGGCGCGCGGAGCCCAGGCCCAGCGCCTCGCCCACGGACTCGGCACCGTCCGCCTCTCCCGCGTGGATGGTGACGGGCATGTGGTGCTCGCGCAGCAGCGCGAACGCCTCGCGGTGGCGCGACGCAGGGAAGCCCAGCTCGGGCCCGGCGATGTCGAAGGCCACGCAGCAGCGACCGCGGTTCGCGAGCGCGAGCTCGGCGATCTCGACGGAGCGGTCGAGGTGGCGCATCGCGTCGAGGATCGCCGCGGCACGGATCGCGAAGCCCGCCTCGAGCGCCTCGGACACGCCCTCCTCGATGCCTGACTGGACGGCCTCGACGACCTCCTGGAGCGAGAGCCCGCCGGACACGTGCTGCTCGGGCGCGTAGCGCAGCTCGGCGTAGATGACCCCGTCGGCGGCGAGGTCGAGCACGGCCTCCCTGGCCACCCGGCGAAGGTTGGACGCGGACTGCATCACTGCCGTCGTGTGGGCGAAGGCCTCGAGGTAGCGCACCAGGTCGCCGGAGCCGGCGTTGTCCTTGAACAGGCGCGCGAGCTCCTCGGGGTCGGTCGAGGGCAGCTCGTGGCCGATCTCCGCGGCGAGCTCGATGAGGGTCGACGGGCGCAGGCCGCCGTCGAGGTGGTCGTGGAGCACGACCTTGGGAAGGGCGAGGATCTCGTCGGCGGTGAGGGTCATGTGCCCAGGCTAGTCATGGCGCACCCGCGCCGGCATCACGAGCGGCGGCTCACGCGCGGCGCGGCACCGGCAGCACCACCCACGAGGCGCGCGACCAGCTCCCGAGCGCCGCCTGCCTGCCGGCGCCGGGTCGCATGTCCGCGTCCGCGAGCGGCAGCACGCGCGCCGTGCCCGGCTCGTAGACCAGGAACCCGTCGCCCGTGTCGCCGACCAGCAGGACCACGTGGCGGGGGATGACCGAGTCGAGACCCAGCGACGAGTCCCCCGAGGCGTACAGCGGTACCGGGATCCCGTCCGCGAGCGCGCGACGCGCATGCGAGAGCACGGGCGCGAGCGTCTCCGGGGACGAGTCGTCGACGATCGCGCCGCGGAACCTCAGCCCCGCGAACCGGGTGTGGTCGTCCACCTTCCACGGCGGCGTGCCGAGCGAACGCGGCCACGCCACGGGGCCGATGGCCGACGTGGTGGTCTGCGCATGGAGCACGCGCTGCAGCGCGTTCCAGCGCTCGTCCAGCCCGCGCACGGGGGCGTCCTCCGCCATCACGGCGAGCACCTCCGGCGGGATGTAGTCCGCGAGGGTGCGTCCCGTGACCACCCACAACGCGACGAACGGGTCGCCCTGCATGAGCATCGCAGCCATGGTCGCCGCCCCGCACGTGGTCTGGTCGACCTGACGCGCCTCCACATGGACCCAGCGCAGGTGGCTCTGCGGCCGCATCACCGGGTTCCCGACGGCCTCGCGTGCCTCCGGGTCGAGCGTCTCCCACGCGGCGGCGAGCGCCGCGATCGCGGAGACGGGCGCCCCTGACGCCACCGCGCGGAACAGGACGGGCGCATCGTCCCCCATCTGGTCCCGCGCGACGCCGAGCGCCTTGGCATCGGCGGCCGATGCGCGGTCCACCGCGCGCTGGAAGGCGCGCACGAACAGGGGGTCGGTCGTGGCCGGCTCCTCCGCGGGACGTCGCTCCGACACCCCCACGAGGCCCGCGATGCGGGCCACGGCGGAGGTGAGCGTCCAGGCCATCAGACCGTCTTCGCTCCCACGGAGTCCAGGATGATCTCGCGCGTCGCGGAGCCGCCCGGCGTGATGTCGAGCGTGCCGGCGCCGTCGCACGCCTCGGCCAGCGCCGCGATGCCGCGCGGCATCCGGTCCTCGGTCTCGGTGTGCAGCGTCATGATGACGTCGCCCTCCTTGACCGTGTCGCCGACCACCTTGTGCAGGTAGACGCCCGCGGACACCTGGACCGGGTCCTCCTTGCGTGCACGACCGGCGCCCAGGCGCCACGCCGCGACGCCCACGCCGAGCGCGTCCATGCGCGTGATGACGCCGTCGCGGTCCGCGCGGACCTCCTCGACATGCGGGGCCTCCGGCATGACGGCATCCACATCGCCGCCCTGTGCCGCGATCATGCGCCGCCACGCGTCCATGGCCCGTCCGTCGCGGAGCGCGTCGGCCGGGTCGATGTCGGTGACGCCCGCACCCGCGAGCATCTCCCGCGCCAGCGCGACGGTGAGCTCGACTACGTCCGCGGGCCCGCCACCGGCGAGCACCTCGAGCGACTCCGTCACCTCGAGCCCGTTGCCGATGCCGCGGCCCAGCGGGGTCGACATGTCCGTGAGCAGCGCAGACGTCACCACGCCCGCGTCGGTGCCCAGGTCGACCATGGTCCGCGCGAGCTCGCGCGCCTGGTCGATGTCCTTCATGAAGGCGCCCGTGCCGACCTTGACGTCGAGCACCAGCACGCCGGTGCCCTCCGCGATCTTCTTGGACATGATGGACGATGCGATGAGCGGGATGGCCTCGACCGTCCCGGTGACGTCGCGCAGCGCGTACAGCTTCTTGTCGGCGGGCGCGAGACCCGACCCGGCCGCGCAGATCACGGCGCCCACATCCTCGAGCTGGCGCAGCATCTCCTCGTTGGAGACGTCCGCGCGCCACCCGGGGATGGACTCGAGCTTGTCGAGCGTGCCTCCCGTGTGGCCCAGGCCACGCCCGGACAGCTGGGGCACCGCGACACCGCATGCGGCGACCAGCGGCGCGAGCGGGAGCGTGATCTTGTCCCCCACGCCGCCCGTCGAGTGCTTGTCGGCCGTGGGACGCGACAGGCCTGAGAAGTCGAGCCGCTCGCCGGTCGCGATCATCGCCGCGGTCCAGCGCGCGATCTCCTCGCGCGACATGCCGCGCTGGAGGATCGCCATCGCGAGCGAGCTCATCTGCTCGTCGGCGACCACGCCGCGCGTGTAGGCGTCGACCACCCAGTCGATCTGGTCGTGGGACAGGGTGCCGCCGTCCCGCTTGACGCGGATGACGTCGACGGCGTCGTGGCGCTCGGCCATTCAGCCCTCCTCGAGGTGCTGGGGCCCGAAGGCCCACGGAAGAAGATCGTCCAGGGTCAGGGTGCGGTCGGGGCCGTCGATGAGCAGCCCCGGTCCCCCGAACTCGTACAGCAGCTGGCGGCATCGGCCGCACGGCTGCAGCGGCGCACCCGCCGCGTCGACGCACGCGAACGCCACCAGGCGGCTTCCGAGCGCGTCCGTGTGGAGCTTCGACACCAGCGCGCACTCGGCGCACAGCGTCAGGCCGTAGCTCGCGTTCTCGACGTTCGCGCCGGTGACCACCTCGCCGGTGTCCGTCAGCGCGGCGGCGCCCACCCGGTACTTGGAGTACGGCACGTACGCGCGCTCGCTCGCCTGCCTCGCGCGTGCGCGGAGCATGTCCCAGTCGACGTCCATGGTCCTACTTCTTGTACGGGATGCCCTCGGCGGCCGGCGGGCGCGCGTGCCCCACCAGGCCGGCGACGGCGAAGATGGTCGCGATGTACGGGAACATCGCCAGGAACTGCGACGGGATGGGCGAGCCGATCGCGCCGAGCTGCGCGCGCAGCGCGTCCGCGAAGCCGAAGAGCAGCGCGGCGGCAAGGGCGCCGCGCGGGCTCCACCGGCCGAGGATCATCGCGGCGAGCGCGATGTAGCCCTTGCCCGACGTCATCTCCTTGCCGAACGCCAGGCCCGAGGCGACGGTGAAGAACGCGCCGCCCAGGCCCGCGATCGCGCCGCCGAGCACCGTGTTGCGCACGCGCGTGCGGTTGACGTTGATGCCCACCGTGTCGGCGGCCTTCGGGTGCTCGCCGACGGCGCGGACGCGCAGGCCCCAGCGCGACTTGAACAGCATCACCTGCAGGACCGCGACGGTCACGTACAGGATGTAGACCAGCAGGTTCTGGTTGAACAGCACCGGGCCCAGGACGGGGATGGACGACAGCAGCGGGATGGGCAGCTTGGCCATGCCGAGCGCCTGGTTGAGGTCGCCGTTCTCCGTCATCACGGTGGAGAAGAAGAAGCTGGTGAGTCCCACGACCAGCATGTTGAGCACCACGCCCACGACGATCTGGTTGACCCAGTACTTGGTCGCGAAGATCGCGAGCAGCAGGCCCACCAGCGCACCCGCGATGGGCGCCGCGATGAGGCCCACATAGGCGTTGCCGACCATCGACGCCACCAGCGCCGCGAGGAACGCGCCGGCCAGCAGCTGACCCTCGATCGCGATGTTGATGATGCCCGAGCGCTCGCACAGGGTGCCGGCGAGGGCGCCGAAGACGAGCGGCACCGCCAGGAACAGCGAGCTGGTGAGGAGGCCCGTGATCTGGATGCTGGTGGCATCGCGCCCGGCCCCGGCCCACGTGAGCAGCGCGCCCATGATCGCCATGCCGTAGACCACCGGCAGCCAGATCCCGACCTTGCGGTGCTGGTTCGCACGGTACGCGGCCCAGCCGGCGAGACCGAGGCCCACCAGCGAGAGCAGGATCGCGGCGAGCCGCGACGGCGCGGTGTACGTGGGGAGGTGGACGAAGTCGGTGCTGCGCGCCACCACGAAGGTGGTCGAGGCGCCGGACGCCGTCCCGAGCCCGAAGATCACCAGGGACAGCAGCGCGATCACGCCCAGCGCGATCGACGGTCCGAACTTCTTGGGCGGGATCAGCACGCTCGGGGCCGGTGCGGCGGGGGCGTCGGCGACGGTCGCGGTCATGCCGCCACCTCCTTCTCGTGAGCGGGAGCGGGCAGTCGGAACATCGCACGCACCAGCGGGGGTGCGGCGATGAACAGCACGATGAGCGCCTGGATGACGACGACGATGTCCACCGGCAGGCCGGCGTTGACCTGCAGCGACGGGCCGGAGGCCTGGAGGCCGCCGAACAGGATCGCCGCGAGCACGATGCCGAGCGGTCGCGAGCGTCCGAGCAGCGCCACGGTGATGGCGTCGAAGCCGAGCGACCCGGCGACGGAGTCGGTGAGGAACTTCTGCGTGCCGAGCACCGGCGCGGAGCCGGCGAGACCGGCGAGGGCACCCGCGATCACCATGGTGATGATGGTCGCGGCGCCGATGCTCATGCCGGCCGTGCGCGCGGCGCTGGGGTTCGCGCCCACGGCACGCAGGCGGAATCCGAGCGTCGAGCGCTCCATGAGCCACCACACGCCGGCGGCGCAGAGCAGCGCGACCACGAAGCCGAGGTGGAGGTTGAACTGCACGCCCAGGATCTTGGGGTACTGCGCGGTCTCCGCGACCACCGGCGAGATCGGGTTGTCGCTGCCCTCGCGCTGGAACGCGTCGAGCGAAAGCAGCCACGCGACCAGGTAGAGCGCGACGTAGTTGAGCATGATCGTCACGATCACCTCGTGCGCGCCTCGCTTCGCCTTGAGCACGCCGGGGATGAAGCCCCACAGCGCGCCGCCGAGCGCGCATCCGAGGACCGCGAGCAGCAGGTGGAGCCCCACCGGGAGGTCCCACGCGAATCCGATGTACCCGCCCACCGTCGCGCCCATGAGGATCTGGCCCTGGGCACCGATGTTGAACAGGCCCGCCCGGAAGCCGAGCCCGAGGCCCAGTCCCGCGAAGATCAGCGGCGTCGCCATGGTGAGCGTCTGCGTGAACGGCTTGATGGTCGCCGCGAAGGACTCCGCCTCGAGGTTGAGCACCGCGCCGTTGAACATCGCGGAGTACGCCGAACCGAGCGCGTCGCCGATCGCGGAGAAGGTGTCGGACGGCCGCGAGAAGAAGTACCCCGCCGAGTCGCGCACCGCCTCATCGGCGAAGATGATGAGCACGCCGCCGATGAGCATCGACGCCACGATCGCCATGAAGACGACCATGCTGGAGCTCTCGGCGATCTCCCTCAGGACCTGCCGCGACCGGCTCTCCTGGGGCGCCTCCTCCTCGGGTGCCGCCTCGGTGGTCTGGCCCTGCTCGCTCACGCGACCTCCTCCTGGTGCGCGCCGGCCATCATGAGGCCCAGCGTGTCGCGGTCGGTCTCGGGCGGCACGATGCCGACGATCCTCCCGTGGTACATGACGGCGATCCTGTCCGCGAGCGCGACCACCTCGTCGAGCTCGGCGCTGACGATGATCACGGCGGCGCCGGCGTCGCGCTCGGCGACGATGCGCTTGTGGACGAACTCGATCGAGCCCACGTCGAGTCCGCGGGTCGGGTTCGAGGCGATGAGCAGCTTGAGCGGGCGCGACAGCTCGCGCGCGAGCACCACCTTCTGCTGGTTGCCGCCCGAGAGCGAGCCCGCGGTCTGCTCGATGGACGTCGCGCGGACGTCGAACTGCTCCACGTGCTTGCGCGCCTCATCCGCGATCACCTTCGGCTGGAGCGCGAGGCCCTTGGCGTACGGCTCCTTGTCGTGCACGTCGAGGATGAGGTTGTTCGCGATCGTCATGGTCGCGACGATGCCGTCCTCGGTGCGGTCCTCGGGGACGAAGCCGATGCCGCTGTGGAGCACGTCCTTGATGGACTTGCCCGTGATGACCTCGCCGTCGAGCACCGCCCGGCCCGCATCGGCGTTCACCACCCCGATCAGCGCCTCGGTGAGCTCGGTCTGGCCGTTGCCCTGGACGCCCGCGATCGCGAGGATCTCGCCTGCCCTGACCTCGAATGAGACGCCGTCGAGCTGGACGATCTCCGCCTCGTCGACCACCGTGAGGCCCTCGACCGTGAGCATCGTCGCGCCCGGCTCGGCGGGCGCCTTGTCGACGAGCATCGACACGGCGCGACCGACCATGAGGGAGGCGAGCTCCTCCTGAGAAGCGGTGGGCTCGGCGCTGCCGACCACCTTGCCGCGTCGGATCACCGTGATGGTGTCGGCGACGGCCTGGACCTCGCGGAGCTTGTGGGTGATGAGCACCACCGAGGTGCCGGCGGCGCTGAGGTCCTTGACGATGCCGAGCAGCTCGTCGGTCTCCTGCGGCGTGAGCACGGCGGTGGGCTCGTCGAGGATGAGGATGGAGGCGTCGCGCGAGAGCGCCTTGATGATCTCGACGCGCTGCTGGGCGCCGACCGGGAGGTCCTCGATGACCGCGTCCGGGTCGACGTTGAAGTTGAACCGGTCCGAGATCTCGCGGACCTTGGCACGGGCGGCGTCCAGGTCGAGCAGCTTCGCGGGGCCGCGCACGTCCTCGTGCCCGAGCATCACGTTCTCGGCCACGGTGAAGGGGTGCACCAGCATGAAGTGCTGGTGCACCATGCCGATGCCTGCGTTCATCGCATCGCCTGGGCCGGCGAAGACCACGGGCGCGTCATCGAGCAGCACCTCGCCCTCGTCGGCGTCGTACAACCCGAACAGCACGTTCATGAGCGTCGACTTGCCTGCGCCGTTCTCCCCGAGCAGGGCGTGAACCGTGCCCGGCTCGACGAGCAGGTCGATGCGGTCGTTCGCGGTGAAGTCTCCGAAGCGCTTGGTGATGCCGCGAAGCTCGAGTTTCACTGGGGTCCTCCCACGTCTTTGCCCGGACTTCACCGAGCCTACTAGCGGAGACAGCGAGGGGCGCGCCGCAGGCAAGGCCCACGGCGCGCCCCCGAATGATGCGCTGTCTTAGGAGACGTCGACCGAGATCGAGCCGTCGATGATGCCGGCCTTGATCGTGTCGAGGTTCGCGAGGACCTCCTCGGGCACGACGCCCTCGGCGAAGTCCGCGACGCCCACGCCCTCGTTCTCGAGCGTGCCCAGGTACGGGGTCGCCGAGAAGCCGGAGTCGACGGTCTCGGCGATGGTGTCGAACACCGAGTTGCCGATGTTCTTGAGCACCGAGGTGAGGACGATGTCCGCGTAGTCGGTGGTGACGGTCCAGTCGGAGTCCACACCGATCAGCCACGCGTCGCCGGCCGACTTCACGGCGGCGGCGGCACCGAGGCCCACGGGGCCCGCGACGGGCATGACCACGTCGGCGCCCTGGCTCAGGAACTCCTCCGTGACGTTCTGACCCTTCGACTGGTCGGAGAAGTCACCGGTGAACTGACCGTCGGTGCCGTCCCAGCCGAGGACCTTGACGTCGCCGCCCATCTCCTCGTTGTAGTACTCGGCGCCCGCGAGGAAGCCGTCCATGAAGATGGTGACCGACGGGATGTTCATGCCACCGAAGGTCGACAGCGTGCCCGACGCCGAGGCGCCCGCGGCCGCGTAGCCCGCGAGGAACGAGGCCTCGTCGGTGTCGAACGTGATCGGCTTGATGTTCGGGGCGTCGGTCTCACCGTTGTAGTCGTTGTCGGCGAGGTCGTCGATGATCGCGAAGTTGACGTCGGGGTTCGCGATCGCGGCCTCGACGGTCGCGCCCGAGAGCAGGAAGCCGACGGTGATGATCAGGTCGCAGCCCGCGGCGACCTGCGCCTCGATGTTGGGCAGGAAGTCGGCCTCGGTGGTCGACTCGGCGGAGGCGATCTCGATGCCGAGCTCGGACTCCGCGCGGGTCAGGCCCTCGTAGCCGGACTGGTTGAAGGACTTGTCGTCGAAGCCGCCCGAGTCCGAGACCATGCAGGCCTTGAAGTCGACGGTCTCGGCCGGCGCCTCGGCGGTGGCGGTCGCGGTGGAGTCCGCGGTCGCGCCCGGCGTGGTCGTCTCGTCCTCGGGCGCCGAGGCGCACGCGGCAAGGGTCAGCGCCGACACGGCGGCGACCGCACCCACACGGATGATGTTCTTCATCAGGTGATTCCCTCTGTTCGATATCCGCCCGGCTGCCACCGGGCTGGCGTACGGGTCATCGTACGGCCGCAATGTTACGGAAAGTGAAGGCTTCATTGCGCCGCGGCTACGATTCCGCAACGTTCAGGCCTCAGACAGGGCCCCCGCCGCATCCTTCACGCGCTGCGCCGCTGAGCGCACGGTGACCAGGATCGCCTCGTCCGACTCGACGACCACGGCATCGTCCACCCCCACGACGACCACGGGCTTGGTGCCGCCGACGACGAGCGGCGCGCTCGCGCCGACCATCGCGACCGGGGCGTCGCGGCCGATGGCGACGGCGCCGGAGAGCTCGGCGAGCGAGTCGAAGTCGCCGACGTCGTGCCACTCGAAGGAGGCGGGCACCACGGCCACCCCGCCCTCCGCGGCGACGGGCTCCGCGATCGCGTGGTCGATCGCGATCCTGGTGAGCGTGGGCCACACGCGCGCGAGCACCTCGGTGCGCTCGGGCCCGTCCCAGGCAGCAGCGATCTCGCGCACGCCGTCGGCCAGCGCGGGCTGCAGCCTGTCGAGGTGGCCCAGGAGCACGTCGGTACGCATGACGAACATGCCGGCGTTCCACGCGAAGCCGCCGCGGGCGAGCATGCCGGCGGCGGTCTCCGCGTCGGGCTTCTCGGTGAACGCGACCACGTGGCGCGCGTCACCGTCGAGCACCTCTCCCATCTCGATGTAGCCGAACGCCGTCGAGGGCTCGGTGGGCGTGATGCCGATGACCACCACCTTGCCGGTCGCGGCGACGCGCGCGGCCTCGCGGACGGTCGCCCGGAACATCTCGGCGTCAGGGATCACGTGGTCGGCCGCGAACGAGCCCATGACGCGCGGCCCCCACCGCTGCTCGATGAGCGCGGCCGCGAGCGCGATGGCCGCCATCGAGTCGCGCGGGCTGGGCTCCGTCACCAGGTTCGCGGCGGGCACCTGCGGCACCTGCGCCGCGACCGCAGGCGCGTGCCGCTCACCGGTGACGATGACCACGCGCTCGGAAAGCGGGCTCACGCGGGCGACCGTGTCCTGGATCAGCGTGGCGCCGGTGCCCAGGAGGTCGAGCAGGAACTTGGGACGATGCGGCTGGGACAGGGGCCACAGCCGCGAGCCCACCCCTCCGGCCGGGATGACGGTGATGAAATCATGCACGATGTCCGACACGATCAGGCCCCCCATGGTCGATTCATTCATGGCGACCACACTAGGATGCGAGGCAAGCCCGGAGAAGTGCTGTGAGGAGTCCTGTGTCACCGACGACGTTGTACCGAGGCCATGAAGGCATGTGGATGTGGGTGGTCCACCGTGTCACCGGAGTGGCCATCTTCTTCTTCCTGCTCATCCACGTCCTGGACACCACCCTGGTGCGCGTCTCCCCCGAGGCCTACAACGACGTGATCGGCAGCTACAAGACCCCGATCTACGGCCTGGTCGAGGCCGGACTGGTCGCGGCGATCATCCTCCACGCCTTCAACGGCCTGCGGATCATCGCGGTCGACCACTCCACGTGGGCGCTGCGCCACCAGAAGCAGCTCGTGTGGGCCGTGTGGATCATCTTCGTGGTGCTCATGGCCGGCTTCCTGCCCCGCCACCTCGGCCACGTCTTCGGAGGTGCCTGGTGACCGCATCGTCCCCCGAGTTCGTCCCCGGGCCCAAGATCAAGGAGCCCCGGATCCGGTCGGGCCGCGTGCGGCCCGGAGCCGAGCAGTGGTCGTGGCGCTTCATGCGCATCTCCGGCCCGATCCTGGTGGTCCTCATCCTCACGCACCTGTTCGTGAACCTCATGACGGGCGACGGCATCAGCCAGATCGACTTCGCGTTCGTGGCGGGCAAGTGGGCCGCGCCGCTGTGGCAGTGGTGGGACTTCCTCATGCTCGCGCTCGCGATGCTGCACGGCGGCAACGGCATGCGCCTGCTCATCAACGACTACGCGCACCGGGCGTGGCTGAAGAAGCTCCTGCACGGCGCGCTCGGCGTCGCCGTGATCGGCATCATCGTCCTGGGCTCGCTGGTGATCTGGACCTTCGACCCGTGCCCCGTGGATGCCGATCTGTCCCTGCTCCCCAGCTTCTGTGAGGATGTCCGATGACCCACCACGAGTACGACGTCGTCATCGTCGGCGCCGGCGGCGCCGGCATGCGTGCCGCCCTCGAGAGCTCGCAGCGCGCCCGCACGGCCGTGCTGACCAAGCTGTACCCCACCCGCTCGCACACGGGCGCGGCGCAGGGCGGCATGGCCGCGGCGCTCGCCAACGTCGAGGACGACAACGCCGAGTGGCACGTCTTCGACACCATCAAGGGCGGCGACTACCTGGTGGACCAGGACGCGGCGGAGATCCTGTGCAACGAGGCGATCGACGCGGTGCTCGACCTCGAGAAGATGGGCCTGCCGTTCAACCGCACGCCCGACGGCAAGGTGGACCAGCGCCGCTTCGGTGGCCACACGCGCAACCACGGCGAGGCCGCGGTGCGTCGCGCCTGCTACTCCGCGGACCGCACCGGTCACATGATCCTCCAGACGCTGTACCAGCAGTGCATCAAGCAGGAGGTCGAGTTCTTCAACGAGTACTACGTGCTCGACCTGATCCTCGACAAGGACCCGCAGGCCGCGGCGCCGGGCGAGGACGTCTCGGTCGCGGGCGTGGTCGCGCTCGAGCTGTCGACGGGCGAGATCCACACGTTCCGTGCCAAGTCGGTGATCTTCGCGACCGGCGGCGCGGGCAAGGTGTTCAAGACCACCTCCAACGCGCACACGCTCACGGGCGACGGCATGGGCATCGCGCTGGGCGCCGGCCTGCCGCTCGAGGACATGGAGTTCTTCCAGTTCCACCCGACGGGCCTCGCGGGGCTCGGGATCCTGCTGTCCGAGGCCGCGCGCGGCGAGGGCGGCATCCTGCGCAACTCCGAGGGCGAGCGGTTCATGGAGCGCTACGCCCCCACCATCAAGGACCTCGCCCCTCGCGACATGGTCGCCCGCGCGATGGCCAACGAGGTGCGCGAGGGCCGCGGCGCCGGGCCTCACAAGGACTACGTCCTCCTGGACCTCACGCACCTCGAGCCGGCGCATATCGACGAGAAGCTCCCGGACATCACCGAGTTCGCGCGCACCTACCTGGGCGTCGAGCCGTACACCGAGCCCGTACCGGTCTACCCGACCGCCCACTACGCGATGGGCGGCATCCCCACCACGGTGCAAGGCGAGGTGCTGCGCAACAACACCGACACCGTCAAGGGCCTCTATGCCGCCGGCGAGTGCGCATGCGTCTCCGTGCACGGCGCCAACCGCCTGGGCACCAACTCGCTGCTCGACATCAACGTCTTCGGCCGCCGCGCCGGCATCGCCGCCGCGGAGCACGCCGTCGCGACCGCGGAGGCCGCGGCCTTCCCGGACGATGCGGCGGCCCGGGTCGAGGGCATCGTCACCCGCCTGCTGGCGACCGTGGGCGGTTCCGGCACGGAGCGCGTCGCGGAGGTCCGCAAGGCGCTCCAGGAGACGATGGACCGCAACGTGCAGGTGTTCCGCGACGCCGCCTCCCTCGAGGAGGCGACCCGCGTGGTCGCCGAGCTCAAGGAGCGCTACAAGGACGTCGCCATCCACGACCGTGGCCAGCGCTTCAACACGGATCTCCTCGAGGCGATCGAGCTGGGCTTCCTGCTCGAGATCGCCGAGGTGGTGGTCGCGGGAGCGCTCGCCCGTCAGGAGTCGCGCGGCGGCCACTACCGCGAGGACTTCCCCACGCGCGACGATGAGAAGTTCATGCACCACACCATGGCGTACGCGACGGGTGAGGGGGTCCGCCTGGACACCAAGCCTGTGGTGGTGACCAAGTACCAGCCGATGGAGAGGAAGTACTGATGACGGCGACCGCCGAGTCCCCCGCTGTCGGCGAGGTCAAGGCCATGCAGGTCACGCTGCGCATCCTGCGCTCCAAGCCCGAGGGCTCGGATGAGCACGCGCCGGGCGAGCAGTACTGGCAGGAGTTCCAGGTCGAGGCGCACGCGACCGACCGCGTGCTCGACGCGCTCCACAAGATCAAGTGGGAGCAGGACGGCTCGCTCGCGTTCCGCCGCTCGTGCGCGCACGGCGTGTGCGGCTCGGACGCGATGCGGATCAACGCGCGCAACCGCCTCGCGTGCAAGACGCTGCTCAAGGACCTCAACCCGGCCAAGCCGATCATCGTCGAGCCCATCAAGGGCCTTCCGGTCGAGAAGGACCTCATCGTGGACATGGAGCCGTTCTTCGCCTCCTACCGCGAGATCATGCCGTTCCTCATGACCACGGGGAGCGCGCCCACGCGCGAGCGGCTGCAGTCGCCCGAGGAGCGCCAGCGCTTCGACGACACGACCAAGTGCATCATGTGCGCCGCGTGCACCACGTCCTGCCCGGTGTTCTGGACCGACGGCCAGTACTTCGGCCCCCAGGCCATCGTGGGCGCGCATCGGTTCATCTTCGACTCGCGCGACGAGGGCCAGTGGGACCGCCTCGAGATCCTCAACGACAAGGCGGGCGTCTGGAAGTGCCGCACCGCCTTCAACTGCACCGAGGCCTGCCCGCGCGGCATCGAGGTCACCAAGGCGATCTCCGAGGTCAAGCACGCGCTCACCACGGGAGAGATCTAGAGCCTCCCGCCCGCTGCGTCGCCGGCTCCACCGCACGGTGAGGCGGCGCAGCGGGCGATCCGTGGCCCGTGGCGCGACTCGCCGACGACACGCCGGGGAGCATGCGGCGGAACCGCGGATCGGTGCGGCCGAGCCGCGCAGATCGCGCGGACCCGGCCTAGAGTCGAACGGTGGACACCTGGGACGCGGGTGAGCTCTACGAGCGGTACATGGGCCGCTGGAGCCGTCGGCTCGCGCCCCCGTTCCTGGCCTGGCTCGACGCGGCCCCCGGCGCCCGGTGGCTCGACGTCGGCTGCGGGACCGGCGCGCTCGCCTCGGCGGTGCTCGATGCGTGCCATCCCGCGCTCGTGGTCGGCATCGATCCGTCCGAGGCGTTCGTCGCGGCGGCGCGCCACGGGATCCCGTCCGCCACGTTCGAGGTGGGCGACGCCGAGCTGCTGCCCTACCGGGACCGCTCCTTCGACGTGTGCGTGAGCGCGATCGCGCTCAACTTCGTCCCCGATCCCGCCCGGGCGCTCGCCGAGATGCGTCGGGTGACCGCGACCGGCGGCCGGATCGCCGCCTACGTGTGGGACTACGCGGGCGGGATGGAGCTGCTGCGTGCGTTCTGGGATGCCGCGGTCGCGCTTGACCCTGCGGCGGCGGAGCTCGACGAGGCGCGGCGGTTCCCCTTGTGCGCGCCGGGCGCGCTCGCATCCGCCTTCCGGGACGCGGGCCTGGTCGAGGTCGAGGGCCACGCGCTGCGGATGGAGACAGGGTTCGCCTCGTTCGACGAGTACTGGGCGCCGTTCCTCGGGGGTCAGGGGCCCGCGCCGTCCTACGTCGCGGGCCTTCCGCCGGCACGCCGTGCCGATCTGGAGGCGCGCCTCCGCGAGCGCATCGTTGCCCGGGCCGGAGGCGAGATCGTGATGACCGCAACCGCGTGGGCCGCCCAGGGCCGTGTGCCCGCCTGACCGGCGGGAAGCGACTGCGATCGACCACTGCGGCGCCAAGACCCGCGAGAACCGACCACCATCCACCACTTCCGGTGGGGGCCGCCCGGGCGAGGCTCAGTCGTCCGGCGCGTCCGGGTTGCGCACGGTCGCGCGCGCGGTGGTCACCGGGGTCCCGTGCCGCCGCGGCCCCTCGACCACCACCGTCGCCGGCTCGACGCTGTCGGCGTGGAACTGGCCCTCGTGGTGCTCGGCGTCATGCGCGCCGAGCCATGCGGCGCACATGAGGATGATGCGGTTGACGTAGTCGACGAACACCATGAGCGTGATCACTGCCGCCGAGGCGCCGAGCGCCGCGTTCTTGCTCGAGCCTCCCACGATGAACGACACCCCGAGCCGCAGCACCCCGATCGCGAGCGCGGCGAGCACGATCACCCACAGCACCCGCCACGACAGGCGCGCGCCGCCCAGCAGCATGAGCACCAGGGCGACGTACAGCATGTCCGCGATCACGCCCGCGCCGTATCCGATGAGCCTGATCTCCCAGGCGGGCACCGTGATGCCGACGGCATCCGCGATGGTCCTCGCCGCGCTGGACGCGACCACCTGGATGGTGACGCCCACCAGCGCGATGACGACGAGCGCGAACAGCCCGCCGACGTCGCGCAGCTTCCCGAGCACCGGCGAGGCCATCTCCTTGCCGAGCATGGTGCGCGTCGAGGTCCGCAGCCCGCGGATGAACTTGGTCGCGGTGTTGATCAGGATCAGGAAGGAGATGACGCCGACGATGCCGGCGATCGAGGTCGCGGAGCCCGAGCCGAGGTCGTCCGGCTTGATGATGCCGCTCTGGCCGTCCTCGGAGATGAGCCCGGGGACCGCATTCGCGAGGTAGTCCACCAGCTCCGCGCGGAGCTCGTCGTTGTTGGCGAGGAACACCGTCGCGAGCGTCGTCGCGACCACCAGGCCGGCCGTCACCGACGCCAGCGTGAAGTACGCGATCCCGGCGGACAGCACGGGCCCGTTCTGGATGGAGAAGCGCTTGAGCCCCCGCCCCCAGGACGAGCCGTCCCACCACTCCTTGTAGCCCTTGCCACGCTTCACGACCTCGGTGGCCTTGGCCTTGACGTCGGTGGTGGTCATCGGGCTCCTCGGCGTGTCAGCGGTGCAACGGGGGCAGCAGTCCCAGTCTGTCGTAAATGCGGTCCAGCGTCGTCTGGGCGAGGGCGGATGCCTTGGCCGCGCCGTCCGCGAGCACCGCATCGAGCTTCTCCGGCGACTCGATCCAGTCCATCGCGGCGTCGTGGAACGGGGTCAGGTACTCCACCACCACCTCGGCGAGGTCAACCTTGAGGTGGCCGTACATCTTCCCCTCGTAGTCCGCCACGAGCGAGGCGACCGACTGGCCGGTGAGCGCCGAGTAGATGGTGAGGAGGTTCGACACGCCGGCCTTCGCCTCGCGATCGAACGCGATCACGGTGTCGGAGTCCGTGGTCGCCGCCTTGATGTTCTTCGCGACCTTCTTCGGGTCGTCGAGCATCTCGATGACGCCCTTGGGGTTGCCGTTCGACTTCGACATCTTCCTGGTCGGCTCGACCAGGTCGTAGATCTTCGCGGTCTCCTTGACGATGTGGGGCTCCGGGACCACCACGGTCCCCTCCCCCAGGCGCGTGTTGAGGCGCTCCGCCAGGTTGCGCGAGAGCTCGAGGTGCTGGCGCTGGTCCTCGCCCACGGGGACCACATCCGCGTCGTACAGCAGGATGTCCGCGGCCATGAGGATGGGATACGTGAACAGGCCCACGTTCGCGCCGGACTCGCCCGTCTTCTGGGCCTTGTCCTTGAACTGCGTCATGCGGGACGCCTCGCCCATGCCGGTGAAGGTCGACAGCACCCACGCGAGCTCCGCGTGCTGCGGCACGTGCGACTGCACGAAGCACAGCGAGCGCTCGGGGTCGACGCCCGCCGCGAGGTACTGCGCCGCGGTGCGGCGCGTCCGCGCCCGCAGGAGCTCCGGGTCCGGCCCGGTGGTGAGCGCGTGGAGGTCCACCACGGAGTAGATCGCGTGGTGGGTGTCCTGGAGCTTCACCCACTCGACCAGCGCGCCCAGGTAGTTGCCGAGGTGCAGGGAGTCGGAGGTGGGCTGCATGCCCGAGAACACACGTGTCATGGGGTCATTGTTCCAAACAATGCGCGCATCGCCGCACCCCCACCCTCCGACGGTGCGAACGGATCTCCGCGCGCCACGCGGGGCCGACGGCCCGCATCGTGCTCCCTCATCGGCATGTCGCGGCGAACTCCGTTGCGGCTGTCAGGGGGGAGGGAGACGAGGCGTCAGGTGGCCTCGGTGTCGAAGGGCGCCTCCCCGGGAGGGGCGTCGGGAAGACGACGAGCCGTCGCCGTCCTGATGGACGGCGACGGCTCGTTGAGCGCCTCGCGGACGATGCGCCGCGGGTCGTACTGGCGGGGGTCGAGCTGCGACCAGTCGACGTCGTTCCCGACCTCGGCCTTGAGCGTCGCCTTGCTCGACTGGAACATGTCCCTGCCGCGCACCACGAGGCCGCGCAGCTGCTTCGCGTACTCCGGCATCCTCTCGGGTCCGATCACCACGATGGCGACCAGCACGAGGATGAGGAGCTCCCCGCCGTTGATATCGAGCATGCGCCTATTCTGACGGCTCCGGGAAGAGACGGCCGCCAAGCCCGCCGTCCTCCTGGTCCTGGTTCTGCTGCGTGTCCTCCTCCGAGCTGTCCTCGAAGGTCACCTCGGTGTTGGCCACGAGCGTCACCGACACCTCGCGCTCGTCGTCCCCGGTCGTGACCGTGAGGCTGACCGTGTCGCCGGGTGCCTTGGCACGGATCGCGACGATGAGCTCGTCGGAACGGGTGATGGGACGGCCGTCGATCGCGGTGATGATGTCGCCGGGCTCGATGCCCGCCTCGTCGGCGGGGCCGCCCGCGACCACGCCGCCGGTGACGTCCGCCACCTTGATGCCCTCGCCGGTGTACGTGCTGTCGAGGCTCACACCGATCATCGGGTACGTGGCCTCGCCGGTCGCGATGATCTCCTCGGCGGTGCGACGCGCCTGGTTCGACGTGATCGCGAAGCCCAGGCCCACGGAGCCGGCCGTCTCGGAGGAGGTGCCGAGCGACGCGATGGCCGAGTTGATGCCGATCACCTCGCCGGACGAGTTGATGAGCGGACCGCCGGAGTTCCCCGGGTTGATGGCCGCGTCGGTCTGGATCGCGTCGATGAACGCGGTCGAGCCGGTGTCGCCGGCCGTCACGGGACGGTGGAGCGCGGAGACGATGCCGGTGGTGACGGTGGACTCGAGGCCCAGCGGCGAGCCGACCGCGATGACGTCGTCGCCGACCACGAGCTCGTCGGAGTCGCCGAGGACGAGCGGCGTGAGGCCGTCCTTGTCGATCTTCACCACGGCGAGGTCGTAGTCCGCGGTCGCGCCGACGACGCTGCCGTCGTACTCGGTCCCGTCGCTCATGACGACCGTCACGGTGTCGTTGTCCGAGCCCTCGACCACGTGGTTGTTGGTGAGGATGTAGCCGTCCTCACGGATGATGAAGCCCGAGCCCTCCGCGGCCTCCTGGCCGTTCTGGATGTTCTCGATCGAGACCACGGACGGCATCACCGCGGACGCGATCGCCGCGACGGTGTTCTCATCCGTGCTCGAGATGGTCGAGCTGCTCGAGGTCGGCAGGGTCGAGCCGGTCGACGTCGACGCCGTGCCGGTCGAGGACGAGGAGTCGGCGACGAACGAGTCGTACGCCCACGCTCCGCCGAAGCCGGCACCCGCGGCGAGCACGAGCGAGCCGACGACGAGGGCGGCGATGGCGCCGCCGCCGAGGCCGCGGCGCCTCTCGGGCGCGGCGCCTGCCTCCGAGGGGGCGTCGGTCGGCGGCTCATGCGGGGGCGCGAAGACCGGGTCGATCGTCGGAGCCGGCGGCGCGGCCGGCTGCGCGGGGGCGGCGACGGTCGCCGCGGGGACGTAGGCCGGCGTGAGCTCGACGGTGTCGTTGATGGCAGGCGCGTCGTGCGCCGACGCGGGCTCGGAGTCCTCCACACGCACGGTGGCGGCCTGGTCCTGGTTGGCAGTCGGCTCGGAGGACGAGCCGGAGTCGTCGCGCGGGGGCGCGAACGGGTTGTCGGTCATGCGGGTGTCTCCCCTATCGGGCTAGCGACCGGTGAGGGCGTCGCCGAAGACGCCCAGACCGGCGATGATCTGGTCGACGAAGCCGGGCTCGTCGTCCTCCGGGAACGCGGTGGCGACCTCCTCGAGGGTCTCCTCGGCGCACTCGCACGAGAGGAGCACCACGACGTCGCCCGTCTGCCAGACGATGCGAGTCGGGTCGGTGCCGACCACATAACCGTCGAGGCCCTCGGTGGTGGTGCGCGGCAGATCGGCCACACGCTCCTCCGCAAGCCTTCCCTGCTGCTCGAGGACGAGCACAGGCTCGATGTCCGAGAGCAGGGTGTAGGCGAGCACGCGAGCGCCCTGGGGCGTCTCCCGTACCGAGGCCTCCACGGGTTCGAATCCACTCGACTGCCAATCCGGGTGGATCCAGCCGTCCGTCGGGACCCAGCCACGCATGGTGCTGGAGTCCATCCGGGCGACGCTGAGCATTCCGGTCTCGGATGAGGCCGTGATGCCAGGATCGATGTCGTCAGGCTCGCCCGCGACGTACGCGGCGCCGAGCACGGCGACCAGGAGCAGGGTGACCGACAGCGACAGCACCACGGGGCGCCGGTCGCGGCCGCGCGCGGCGCGAGCGTCGCGGCGCGTCTCGTGGGACGCGACCTGGGCCATGTGCTCGCGGTCCAGCAGACGGCGAGCGAAGGTCATGTCGATGCCGGCCTCGGACGAGTGCAGCGCCTCGCGCGCGGCGCGCAGCTCGCTCCAGCGCTGCGTGCACTCGTCGCACGCGTCGAGGTGACGCATCGCATCGGCGGCCGCCTCGCGGGGCAGCCGGTTGTCCAGGAGGTCGTGGATCCGCTCGCCCAGGTGCCGTCCTGTCACGCGCCACCTCGCATGGGAGCGCGGTGGGCGAGCGACTGGCGCAGGCGCGCACGGGCCCGGGACAGGCGCGAGCGGACCGTGCCCATCTTAATGCCGAGCGTCGCGGCGATCTCCTCGTAGGACAGGCCCTCGATGTCGCTCAGGACCACGGCCGCGCGGTACTCCGGCGGGAGGTCGGCAAGCGCCTCGATAATGTCGTCGCCCAGGTTCGCCATGTCGAAGGCGTCCTCGGGCTGACCCGAGCGCTCGTGGCGGTCGAAGCTGTCGGACGTCGCCACGGCCGCGTCGTCGTCCGCCATGAAGTCGAAGCGGATGCGCTTCTTGCGACGCATGCGGTCGAGGAACAGGTTGGTGGTGATGCGGTGCAGCCAGCCCTCGAAGGTGCCGGGCTTGTACTGCGACAGCGAGTTGAAGACGCGGACGAAGACGTCCTGCGTGAGGTCCTCGGCATCGTGCTGGTTGCCGGTGAGGTGGTACGCGAGCCGGTACACGCGGGCCGAGTGCTGGGCGACGATGCTCTCCCAGGTGAGCTCGGGCGCGGCGGCAGGGGTGATCGTCTCGGCCGGGACGGCGGTCTCGGTCATCGTGCTCCCCTCATGGCTTCCCTTGCTACAACGGGTCCTGATACGTCCATGTTCCCACGCGCACCTGAGAGTTCGCTGGGACCGTGCGGCTAGGCTGACCCCGTGAGGGAGGCGTCATGAGCATCGAGGCAGCGAACTGGGCGTATGCCGAGGACTTCGTCGAGGAGGATCGCGTGGTCCTCGAGGCGCGCGACGTCGCCGACGAGCTGGGCTGCGTGCCCGTCCTCCCCGGAGCCTCGCGCGCGATCCAGGTGCTCGCGAAGGCGATGAAGGCCACCACGGCCGTGGAGATCGGCACGGGTGCGGGGGTCTCGCTCACGTACCTGCTGCGCGGCATGGCGCCCGGCGGCGTGGTCACCACGATCGACGTCGAGCCGGAGCACCACAAGGCGGCGCGGCGCACCATCGCCGCGGCCGGCTTCGCGCCGGAACGGGCCCGCATGATCACGGGCCGTGCGCTCGACGTGCTCCCGCGGCTCACGGACGGCGGGTACGACATCGTCCTCATCGACGCACGGAAGTCCGAGTACCCCGCATACCTCGAGCACGCGATGCGGCTGCTGCGCTCGGGCGGCCTGCTGCTCATCGACAACGCCCTGTGGCACGGGCGCGTCCCGGACCCGGCGCAGCGCGACAAGGACACGACCGCGGTGCGCGAGACGCTCAAGGCCGTCCGCGAGGACGAGCGCCTCACCATCGCGCTGCTCGACGCGGGCGACGGCCTGCTGGCCGCCGTCAAGGAATGACACGACCCCGGCGCCGTCGAAGGACGATGCCGGGGTCGCGGAAGCGTGAAGCTGCGGCGGTTGCCTACTGGATCGCCGCGTGGAGCGCGTCGCCGAGCGCCTTGACCTCGTCGGCGGTGATCTCGACCACGAGGCGGCCGCCGCCCTCGAGCGGGACCCGCATGACGTAGCTGCGACCCTCCTTCACGACCTCCATAGGGCCGTCACCGGTGCGGGGCTTCATTGCAGCCATCGTCTTGTTCTCCTCAGATGCGTCGCACGCCGTCCGTCGCGGCGTTGCCCCTGATTCTACTGCGGGCCTCAGACCGTTCCCAAATCCCTCCCCCGTGTCGCACCCCGGCTCAGACCTCGCGATGCGGCGCGGTGGCGAGCCTTACGGCCTCCTCGGGCGAGTCGGTGATGCGGAGCAGGTCCAGGTCGTGGGGCGCGACCTTGCCCTCATGCGCGACGGAGCGACGCAGCCAGGTGACGAGCCCGCCCCAGTAGTCGCTGCCGAGCAGGACGATGGGGAACCGCCTCACGGTGCGGGTCTGGACCAGCGTCAGGCACTCGAACAGCTCGTCGAGCGTGCCGAACCCTCCCGGCAGCGCGATGAAGCCCTGGGAGTACTTCACGAACATGGTCTTGCGCACGAAGAAGTAGCGGAAGTGGATGCCGAGGTTGATGTACTCGTTCATGCCCTGCTCGTGAGGGAGCTCGATGCCGAGGCCCACGGAGACGCCGCCCGCCTCGGACGCGCCCTTGTTCGCCGCCTCCATGCAACCCGGGCCGCCGCCCGTGATGACCGCGTGACCCGACTCGACCAGCAGCCGCCCCACCTCGACGCCGGCCACGTACTCCGGCGAGTCGGGCGCCGAGCGCGCCGAGCCGTAGACGGTGATCGCGGGGCCCAGCTCGGCGAGGGCGCCGAAGCCCTCGACGAACTCGGACTGGATGCGGAGCACGCGCCATGGGTCGCCATGGACCCAGTCCGCGCGGTTGCGCTCGTCGAGCAGACGCTCCGAGGTCGACGTCGTCGGCACGTTGCGTCCCCTCAGCACGACGGGACCCTTGCGGTACTCCTTCATCTGTCCTCCTCAGGACGTCAGCCATGCCTCCAGACCCGCACGGCAGTTGCGGATGTCGGACACGGGGCAGCGCTCGTCGTCTGCGTGCGCGAGCTCGGGGTCGCCGGGGCCGTAGTTCACCGCGGGGATCCCCAGCTCGCCGAAGCGGGCGACATCCGTCCAGCCCTGCTTCGCGCGCGGCGCCTCGACCCCCGTCGCCGCCACCGAAGCCGCGAACGATGCGGCGAGCGGGGCGTCCAGGCCGGGACGGGCGGCGCCGGACAGGTCGGTGTAGGTCAGCGCGTAGCGGTCGAGCCCCGCGGATGCGACCAGGCCCTCGAGCCGCTCCTGCGCCTGCTTGAGCGTCCAGCTCGGCGCGAAGCGGTAGTTGATGGTGACGATGCACTCGTCCGGGATCACGTTGCCCGCGATGCCGCCAGCGATGCCGACGGCGTTGATGCCCTCGCGGTACTCGAGCCCGTCCACCAGGATCGTCTCCGCCTCGTAGGCGGCGAGCGCGGCGAGCAGCGGTGCCGCGCGATGGATCGCGTTCTCGCCCTTCCACGCCCGTGCGCTGTGCGCGGCGCGTCCCGGGATGCGGACCTCGGCGCGCATCGTCCCGTTGCACCCGCCCTCGATGACGCCGGACGTGGGCTCGCACAGCACCGCGAAGTCGCCCGCGACCAGGTCGGGGCGCTCCCGTGCGACGCGGCCGAGCCCGTTGCGCACCGCCTCGACCTCCTCCTGGTCGTAGAACACCCAGGTGATGTCCCGCGTGGGCGCATCGAGCGCGGCGGCCAGCGAGAGCTGGACCGCGACGCCCGCCTTCATGTCGACGGAGCCGCGTCCCACGAGCTCCCCGTCCACGGACCACTCCCCCGGGACGTTGCCCTTGATGGGCACGGTGTCGAGGTGCCCGGCGATCACCACGCGCTCGGCGCGGCCCAGGTCCGTGCGGGCGACGATCGCGTTGCCCAGGCGGATCACGTCGAGGTGCGCGAGCGGCGCGAGGGCGGCCTCGACGGCATCCGCGATGCGGTCTTCGTTGCCGGAGACCGACGGGATGTCCACCAGGGCCTTCGCGAGCTCTTCCACGGGGGCGGTCAGGTCGAGGTGCGTCATGGCGTCAGCCTATCCGCGCGCCGCACGCCCCCTGGCGGGACATGCAGGCGCGTTCTGGCCCGGATCCGGCCCTCATGTCCCGCCGGGACCCTCGGAGGCCCGACGGCGCGCGAGAGGCGCGGCGCGCCTGAACTACCCTGGATCCATGACTCGACCCGCCTTCGGATTCGGCCTCGCGACCATCGACAACAACGGCACCGTGCTCGACGCCTGGTACCCCTCGCCGGCGCTCGGGGAGCCGAAGGCCCGCGACGACGCCCCGGCGCAGCTCAAGGCCGCCGAGCGCACGGACGACCTCCGCGACGTGGTGGTCAAGGTGGTCCGGACCGTGATCGACCTCGACGAGGCCCCCGCGTCGGTCGAGGACGCCTACCTGCGCCTCCACCTGCTCAGCCACCGCCTGGTGCAGCCCCACGGGCTCAACCTGGACGGCATCTTCGGTGCGCTCACCAACGCCGTGTGGACGTCCGACGGCCCCTGCGCGATCGAGGGCTTCGAGCAGGTCCGCCTCCGGTACCGCGCGTTCGGCAAGCAGCTCACCGTGTACGGCATCGACCGCTTCCCGCGCATGGTCGACTACGTGGTCCCCACGGGCGTCCGCATCGCCGACGCGGACCGCGTCCGGCTGGGCGCCCACCTCGCGGAGGGCACCACCGTGATGCACGAGGGCTTCGTGAACTTCAACGCCGGTACGCTCGGCCACTCGATGGTCGAGGGCCGCATCTCGGCGGGCGTGGTGGTCCACGACGGCGCCGACATCGGTGGCGGCGCGTCGATCATGGGCACGCTGTCGGGAGGCGGCAAGGAGGTCGTCTCGATCGGCGCACGCTCGCTCCTGGGCGCCAACGCCGGCGTGGGCATCGCGCTCGGCGAGGACTGCGTGGTCGAGGCCGGCCTCTACATCACGGCCGGCACCAAGGTCACGCTCAAGGGCCGCACGGACGAGGACGGCAACCCCGTCGTCGTGAAGGCGCGCGAGCTCTCCGGGCAGGACGGCATCATGTTCTGGCGCAACTCGGTCACGGGCGTGATCGAGGCCGTCGCGCGCGAGGGCAAGGGCATCGAGCTCAACTCCGCCCTCCACGCGAACTGAGATGAGCACGCGGCGCTCGCTCGCCGCGCTCACGGTGCTCTCCGTGGCGGGCGGCGCGGCGGTGTACGGCATGTACACGCTCGCGGTGCACCCTGACCGGGGGGAGCCGAGCGGCTCCTGCACCGTGGCGCTCGACGGCGCGACGGCGACCCTCTCGGCAGAGCAGGCGGGCAACGCCGCGCTCATCTCCGCGGCCTCCGCACGCCTGGGCCTGCCCGCGCGCGGCGCGACCATCGGCATCGCCACCGCGATGCAGGAGTCGAGCCTGGTGAACATCGACTACGGGGACCGCGACTCGATCGGGCTGTTCCAGCAGCGGCCGTCGCAGGGCTGGGGCAGCGTCGAGCAGATCATGGACCCTTACTACTCGGCGGACACCTTCTACGCGGCGCTCGTGAAGGTGCGCGGGTGGCAGGACATGGAGGTGACGGTCGCGGCGCAGACCGTGCAGCGCTCTGCCTTCCCCGACGCCTACGCGACCCGTGAGGCGGGCGCACGGCTCTGGGCGTCCGCGCTGCGCGGCCACTCCGGCGCGGTGGCGGTCGACTGCGACGTGGCCGCCGGACCGGGGACCACCACGGCGGCATTCGTCGAGCGGCTCGAGCGCGACTTCGGCGACGGCGCGTACGCCGTGCGGCCGCTCACCTCCGACGAGGACGCGATCTGGATCGACGTGGTACCCGCCGACGGCACGCAGGCAGCGAGGGATGCGGTGGCCGCGTGGGCGGTCGCGGTGGCGGGGACGGAGTCGGTCGAGGCCGTCGCGAACCGCGCCGACGGGTGGGAGCGCGGCACCGGCCTCACGCCTGTGGCCGCGCCCGCATCGTCCCTGGGCGTCGCGGTGCGGCTGCTGCCGCTCACCGCCCCTCAGGGCTGACCCGGCCCCGCCTGGCCCTTGAGCTTGCGGTACTCGCGCTCGATCCTGTCCTCGCTGGGCCGGCCCGCGCCGGGCAGGAACGCCGCGGCGGCGGTGAACACGAGCGCGATCCCCATGCCGAGCATCGCCCACGCGGGCCAGAAGTAGCCCCCGCCGCTCATCCACCAGACGAAGGTGAGGATGCCCCAGACCACCAGGCAGACCACCAGGTACCAGTAGAAGCCGTTGCGCGCCTCGACGCGCCTCTTCGCCTCGCGCCGTAGCGCCTCGTCATCGATGGGCATGGGATCCCCCTCCCGGTTCTCCACCGGATGGTTCTCCCTGCGTCATATCACGGGGTGTCGCGCTCCCGCATGGGCACATAGTCCCGCTCGACCTCGCCCGTGTAGATCTGGCGCGGACGGCCGATCTTGGTGCGCGGGTCCGCGAGCATCTCGCGGTAGTGCGCGATCCAGCCCGGCATGCGACCCAGGGCGAACAGCGGGGTGAACATGGTCGTGGGGAAGCCCATGGCCGAGTACAGCAGCCCCGTGTAGAAGTCGACGTTGGGATAGAGCTTGCGCTCGATGAAGTACTCGTCCGACAGCGCGATCTCCTCGAGGCGCTGCGCCATCTGGAACGTCTCGTCTGAGCCTCCGAGCGAGGTCAGGAGCTCGTCCGCGAGCTTCTTCACCACCGCGCCGCGGGGGTCGTAGGACTTGTAGACGCGGTGGCCGAAGCCCATGAGCCGCGCGCCCTCGGCCTTGTCCTTGACCTTGGCGACGAACTGCTCAACCGTGTCGCCCGACTCCTTGATCTGGTCGAACATGCGCAGCGCGGCCTCGTTCGCGCCGCCGTGGAGAGGCCCGGAGAGGGCGCCGACACCGGCCGCGACGGATGCGTAGATGTTCGCGTGCGAGGAGCCCACGATGCGCACGGTCGAGGTCGAGCAGTTCTGCTCGTGGTCCGCGTGCAGGATGAGCAGGACGTCCACCGCGCGGCGCACGGCGGGATCCATGTCGATGTCGCCGGAGGCGGGCGAGAAGGCGATGCGCAGGAACTCGTCGACGTAGTGGCCGCCGCGGCGCGGCTCGATGAGGTCGCCGCCGCCGGCGCGTCGCTGGAGGTACGAGATGACGGTCGCCGACTTCGCGAGGAGCAGCACGGTCGCGAGCTCGATCTCCTCGGGAGAGCGGCCGATCGACTCGGGGTAGAACGTGCTGAGCGCGCTGATCGCGCCGGACAGCACGGCCATGGGGTGGGCATCGCGCGGGAAGGCCCCGAGGAACGACTTGATGCCCTCGTGCACGTGCATGTGACGGGACACGCGGTTGTTGAGCGCCGCGAGCTGGTCCTCGCTGGGAAGCTCGCCGTGGATGAGCAGGTACGCGACCTCGAGGAACGTCGAGTGCTCGGCGAGCTGCTCGATCGGGTAGCCGCGGTAGCGGAGGATGCCGTTGTCACCGTCGATGTACGTGATCGCGCTCTCGCACGAGGCGGTGTTCATGAAGCCCGGGTCGACGGTCACCAGCCCGGTGTCGCGCAGCAGCGTCGCGACGGACATGCCGTCGTTGCCGATGGTCGCGCGCTCGAGCGGGAGCTCCCGCGTGCCTCCATCGACCGTCAGCCTTGCGTCCACCACATGCGCCATGTTCTCCCCTTCGAAAACCCCTGCCACCGGAGCCCATTGTTTGAGAGCCGGTTTACTCGCGTTTTGCGAGCCTACTAGATGCAGAAGACACTCCGGTATCGCTCGCCGTGAGCGCGATACGCACGTGCCGGCGTGCCGCCTCACCGTAGAACGCGCCCGGAGCCGCGAGGATCCCGAGCCCGGAGAGGAGCTCCAACGTGTCCCAGCAGTCCTCGTCGCGAGTGGCCCAGAGGTACAGGCCCGCGTCGGAGTGGTCGATGCGGAAGCCCGCCTCCTGGACCGCCGGCAGCAGCATGTCACGGCGGGCGCGGTAGCGCTCCTTCTGCTCCGCCACGTGGGCGTCGTCCCCCAGCGCGACGGTCATGGCGGCCTGCACCGGCGCGGGCACGATGAGCCCGGCGTGCTTGCGGACCTCGAGGAGGGCCGCGATGACAGCCGGATCACCCGCCACGAACGCCGCGCGGTATCCGGCCAGGTTGGACTGCTTCGAGAGCGAGTAGACCGCGAGCACGCCCTCGTGGCTGCCACCGCAGACCCGCGGGTCGAGGATCGACGGCACGGGCTCATCGGTCCACGACAGCTCGGCGTAGCACTCGTCCGACGCCACGAGCGCACCGATCTCGCGCGCCGCGGCGACCACGGCGGCGAGCTCCTCGACGCTCGCGACGCGCCCGGTGGGGTTCGACGGCGAGTTGACCCACACGAGCTTCACCGCGGGGTTGCCGCGCCACGCGTCGACATCGTCCGTCGCGAGCGCCGTGGCGCCCACCAGCCGCGCGCCGACGTCGTACGTGGGGTACGCGGCGGCGGGATGCACCACCACGTCGCCCGCGCCGAGGCCCAGGTACGCCGCGAGCGTCGCGACGAGCTCCTTGGATCCCACGGTCGGCAGCACTGCCGCCGGGTCGACGCCGGGGGCGCCGCGCCGACGGTCGAACCATCCGGCGACCGCCTCGCGCAGCGCGGCGGTGCCGTGCGTCGTCGGGTAGCCCGGCGCATCGGCCGCTGCCGCGAGCGCGTCGCGGATCACGGCCGGCGTCGGGTCCACCGGCGTGCCGACCGAGAGGTCCACCAGCCCGTCAGGGTGCGCGACGGCCCGCGCCTTGTAGGGCGCGAGCGAGTCCCACGGGAAGTCGGGCAGGGAGCGAGGGCTGAGGCCCATGCGCCCGGGTCAGCCGTTCTGGGGTGCCAGCGACTTGATGAGGTCGTGGTCGTGCTCGATCAGACCCATCTTCGCGGCACCGCCCGGAGAGCCGATCTCCGAGAAGAACTCGACGTTGGCGTTGTAGTACTCGGCCCACTTGTCCGGGACGTCGTCCTCGTAGTAGATGGCCTCCACGGGGCACACCGGCTCGCAGGCGCCGCAGTCGACGCACTCGTCCGGGTGGATGTAGAGCATGCGCTCACCCTCGTAGATGCAGTCCACCGGACACTCATCGATGCATGCCTTGTCCTTGACGTCGACACACGGCAGAGCGATGACGTAGGTCACTGCGCCTCCTCCAAGCTGGTTTCTACGGGGGTCGCGGCCATCATACCGCCGGGGACGGGCATGCCCGCCAGGGGTCGGAGAGGACCCGGACCAGGGGCGTCGTGCAGGTCAGCTCGACGTGCAGGTGACGCCGTTGTCCGGCACGTACGTCCACGTGTACGAGGACTTGTCCACCTGCTCGCCGTCGAGGAAGACCTCGCGCGTGTTGGTGATGGTGAAGCCCGGGTTGCCGTTGACGGTCGAGATGCACCCCGAGCGGTCCGACTCGATCTGCTCGGGCTGCACGAAGTTGGTCTTCTCCGACGCGTAGGTCTTCACCGTGTAGTACGGCGTGGACCAGATGTCGACGTACAGGCGGTTGTTCTCGACGTACGAGTTCAGCACGAGCGCGTACGGCGTGTTGTTCTTGAACCGCATGTCGAGCTGACCGACGTAGATGGTCGCCTCGCGGCCCGCCGGGTAGCGGTCGAACCACTTGGTGTGCGGACGATGCTCGACGTCCTCGAGCCCCGCGAAGTACGCGGCGTTGTAGGACGTGGTGGCCATCTGGGACAGACCGCCGCCGATGCCGTTGATGAGCACGCCGCCCGAGATGATGTGCGCCGGATAGTAGCCGTTGGCCTCGGTGATGGGGCTGAGCGCCTCGATCAGCGAGAACGTCTCGTCCGGCTTCACGACCGTGCCCGTGACCATCTCCGCGCCACGCACCAGGTTCTTGGTGCGGATGGGCTCGGCGGTGAGCGGGGTGTCGAACGACGACACCTTCTTCTTGAAGTCGGCCACACCCAGGTCGTCGCTCGTGACGGTGGCCTCGGTGTCGGCGTACGGCAGCTCCCCGGAGCGCTCCGGGGTGTACGCGGCCGCGACGACGGCCTCGCCGAGCGCGGTGCGGTCGATCGCCCGGCCAGGCGTCGACTTCTTGATCTTGATCTTGTGGTCCGCGGTGAAGGAGAACGATGCGGAGGTGGGCTCGCTCACCAGGCCCGGGTCCACGGCCTCGAGCTCGCTCGCGAGGGTCGACCCGTCGACCACGTACGTGAACGTGCCGTCGCCCGACTCGATCGACCCGAGGCGCGTGAGCTGCTCGGCCGTCACCGTGGCGTCGCCGTTCGGCCCCGTCAGGGCGATGTCGCCCACCAGCACCTCGGAGTTGAGCTCGTCGACGAACTCGTCCGCCGTCTCGGTGCTGACGGCGGCCGGCTTGGCGACCGTCACGGCCGCGTACGTCTCCACCGGCCAGGCATCGCCGAGGCCCTCGGCCGTCGCCTCGGGATCGATCCCGAGGCCATCCACGGACGGCGTGGAGCTCGCCCCGGTCTGGGAGATCTCGACCGAGGCGTCCTGACCGTCGATCTCCAGCGCGTCGCGCGTGCCGTCGATCGCGTCGACGAGCGCGTCCTCGTGGACCACCGTGACGATGTCGACCTCGACCCCGCGACCGGTGAACGAGCGCAGGATGTCGTAGGGCGACAGGCTGAACCCGATGAGGTCGTCGACCGTCGCACCGGCGCTCGCCACCAGGCCGGAGTCCTTGGGGTCGATGCTGGCCTCACGGTCCTCGGCGGTCACCACCACGGGGGTGGAGTTGAGCTCGTCGACCGTGGGCTTGAGCGCGGCGACCGCCTGCTCGCGATCGAGGCCGCCGACGTCGATGCCGAGCACCGTGGTGCCCGCCGGGATGCGGTCCGCCGCGTAGTACGCAGCGGCCGTGTAGCCGCCCGCGAGCAGCACCACCAGGAGCAGCACGGTCCAGCGGCCCCAGTGCGCGCGGCGGCGCGGAGCGTCCTCATGCACGTCGACGGCGGCAGCGGCGGCGGCGGGCTCATCGGTGACGGGCGCGACGATGGCGGTCTCCTCGACGTGATCGACGGGTGCCTCCTCCGCAGCGGGCACCGCAGGAAGGACCACGGTGGGCTGGTCGTCGGGATCCGGCTCGACCGGGGCCTCGGCGAGGAATGCGGGGACGGTCTCAGGCTCGGGCTCGACGGCCTCGGCCTCTGCGGGCTCGTCGCCGTCGAGATCGGCGTCGATCTCCGCCTGCGCCTCGTCGAGCTCGGGCTCGTCATCCTCGAGCTCAGCCTCGGGCTCGGGCTCGGGCTCGGGCTCGACGTCCTCGACGTCGGCATCGTCCTCGGGCTCGGCGTCAGGCTCGCGCTCGTCGGTGCCGACGTCATCGGCCTCGACGTCGTCGCCGAGGTCCATCTGCTCCTGCTCGACCTCGTCGACCGGCTCGTCGTCGTAGCGGTCGCTCATGCGGCCGCCTCCTCGACGCCGACGAGCAGCCGCCGCGGCAGCAGCCCCACCACCACGATCACCGCGGCGCCGCCGTACACCCACGTGAGGCCGTGGGCGTCGGCGACGATCAGCGGCGCGGACCCGCCGGGCCCCGCGGTCGACAGGAGGGTGGTCAGCGCCACCCACGGGAACGCGAAGACGCCCAGGCCCAGGAAGCCGCGCCACGCGCGCGAGAACATGCTCGCCGCTGCGACGAGCAGCAGGCACGCCGCCGCCCCGAACCAGCCGTAGGCGCGGTGCGATCCGGCGCCGACGAGCGCGACGAGCGCGCCCATGAGCGCGATCGCCAGACAGGACGAGACGATGCGAGCCATGCCGCCCATCGTAGGGCGAAGGCTCAGGCGTTCTGGCGCTTGAGACGCGACGCGGCGCGTGCGCGCTCGGTCGCGTCGAGGATCACCTTGCGGATGCGCACCTTCTCCGGGGTCACCTCGACGCACTCGTCCTCGCGCGCGAACTCGAGGGACTCCTCGAGGGTGAGGCGGCGCGGCGGGGCCAGACGCTCGAGCTCCTCCGCCGTCGACGAGCGGATGTTGTTGAGCTTCTTCTCCTTGGTGATGTTGACGTCCATGTCCTCGTTGCGCGAGTTCTCGCCGATCACCATGCCCTCGTAGGTGTCCTCGGTGGGACCCACGAAGAAGGTGCCGCGGTCCTGGAGCGCCATGAGCGCGTTCGAGGTGACCGCGCCCGCGCGGTCCGCGACCAGCGAGCCGTTGGTGCGGTACTCGATGGCGCCGGCCCACGGCTCGTAGCCGTGCGCGATGGAGGAGGCGATGCCGGTGCCGCGCGTGTCGGTCAGGAACTGGCTGCGGAAGCCGATGAGGCCGCGCGCCGGGACGATGAACTCCATGCGGACCCAGCCGGTGCCGTGGTTGGACATCGACTCCATGCGGCCCTTGCGCGAGGCGAGGAGCTGCGTGACGGCGCCGAGGTGCTCCTCGGGCACGTCGATGGTCATGTGCTCCATCGGCTCGTTGAGCTTGCCGTCGATCTCCTTGGTGACCACCTGCGGCTTGCCGACGGTGAGCTCGTAGCCCTCGCGGCGCATCTGCTCGACCAGGATCGCGAGCGCGAGCTCGCCACGGCCCTGGACCTCCCACGAGTCGGGGCGGTCGGTGGGGAGCACGCGGATCGACACGTTGCCGATGAGCTCCTTGTCGAGGCGGTCCTTGACCTGGCGCGCGGTGACCTTCGCACCCTTGACGCGACCGGCGAGCGGCGACGTGTTGATGCCGATGGTCATCGAGATGGCCGGGTCGTCGACCGAGATGAGCGGCAGCGGACGGGGGTCCTCGAGGTCGGTGAGGGTCTCGCCGATGGTGATGTCCTCGATGCCCGCGACGGCGACGATGTCGCCGGCCTTGGCGGACTCGGCCGGGACGCGCTCGAGGCCCTTGGTCTCGAGCAGCTCGGTGATCTTCACCTGCTTGGTGGTGCCGTCCTTGCGGGCCCACGCGACCTGCTGGCCCTTGCGGATCTCGCCGTTGAAGACGCGCAGGAGCGCGAGGCGGCCGAGGAACGGCGACGCGTCGAGGTTGGTCACGTGCGCCTGGAGCGGGTGGCCCTCCTCGTACGAGGGCGCGGGGATGCGCTCCATGATGACCTTGAACAGCGGCTCCACGGAGTCGCCCTCGGGGAGCGTGCCGTCGGCAGGCTGGGTCAGCGACGCGATGCCGGCCTTGGCCGACGCGTAGATGACGGGCACCTCGAGCAGCGCGTCGACGTCGAGGTCCGGGACCTCGTCCTCGAGGTCGGACGCGAGGCCGAGCAGCAGGTCGTGGGTCTCCTCGACGACCTCCTCGATGCGGGAGTCGGGGCGGTCGACCTTGTTGACAACGATGATCACGGGGAGCTTCGCCGCGAGCGCCTTGCGGAGCACGAAGCGGGTCTGCGGGAGCGGGCCCTCGGACGCGTCGACGAGCAGCACGACGCCGTCGACCATCGAAAGGCCGCGCTCGACCTCGCCGCCGAAGTCGGCGTGGCCCGGGGTGTCGATGACGTTGATGGTCGCGCCGCCCTCGGGAGCCGCCTCACCCGTGTAACGGATGGCGGTGTTCTTCGCGAGGATCGTGATGCCCTTCTCACGCTCGAGGTCGCCGGAGTCCATCGCGCGGTCCTCGACGTGGGCGTGGTCGCCGTAGGCGCCGCCCTGGACGAGCATGGCGTCGACGAGGGTGGTCTTGCCGTGGTCGACGTGGGCGACGATGGCGACGTTGCGCAGATCGGAGCGCAAAGGCATGCGGGAACTCGATTCCGTGTGGAGGGGGGAGAACGGTCCGACATGGACCGCCGGGCCATTCTACCGGTGCACGGGGCTCACGCGCGCTCGGCGGCCTCCGACGTCGCGGGCTCCTCCTCCGAGGACGATGCGCGGGCGACCTCGTCGACGATGCCGGCGGGGACCGTGTCCGGGACCACATCGGCTCCGGGGAGCGCGGCCTCGGGCGCCACGGCCAGGCCCTCGTCGGGCTCGCCGAGCTTGACCAGCACCACGCCCGCGAGGACGAGCGCCGCGCCGGCGATCTGGATCGGGGCGGGGGCCTGGCCCACGAGCGCCCACGCGAAGAGCGCGGCCGCGAGCACCTCGGTGAGGGCGATGAAGGATCCCAGACGCGCGCCCAGGCGGCGCGTGGCCGCGATGCCCACCACGTACGCGACGGCGGAGGTGATGATGCCGAGCAGCAGCACCGCGACCCACCACGGCATGTCACCCGGGACCAGGTGCACGGTCCGCGTGGCGAACACCACGGGGAGCACGCCGGTGGCGGCGGCGATGCCGAGGATCGCGGCGGCCACCATGAGGCCGCCCCAGGCGAGGGTCACGGGAGGCAGGCCGGTCGACGTCGAGCCGGAGATGACAAAGTAGACGGACGCGCCGACCATCGCGCCGAGCGCCCAGCCGATGCCCACCAGGCTGACCTCGGCCGCGCCGCCGATGAGATCGAGCAGCAGCACCAGACCGGACATGGCGACGACGGCGCCGAGCAGGGTGAGGCGCCCGGGCTTGTGCCCGCGGGTCGCCCACAGGTAGCCGACCACCACGATGGGCGAGAGGTACTCGATGAGGAGGGCGACACCCACGTCGAGGTGCCCGACCGCGAAGAAGTAGAACAACTGCGCTCCCGCGACCGCGAACGCGCCGTACGCGATGACGGTGCCCGCGGCGCGGCGCAGCAGCGACCAGCGGCCGCGCAGGGCGATCAGCGCAGGGACGGTCAGCACGACCGCGGCGATCGCGACGCGGACGAGCGTGGCGGCACCGGCGGTCCACCCCGCGTCCATGAGGCCGCGGGCGAGGCTGCCCGAGAGTCCGAAGGAGGCGGCGGAGAGCAGCGCGAAGCCCAGGCCCTGCGCGCGGTTGACGCGCGCAGCGTCATGAGTCAAAGCGGTCATGGCTCATGACTCTAATCCGGCGTTTGGTAATGTGTCAAAATGACGTTCGCACATGACACGGCCGAGGCCCTCGAGTCGGGCGTCTTCCTGTCCAACTCCGAGCTCGAGCCCGACACGCTCACGTCGCTCGACGAGCTCGTCGAGTTCTTCGACCGGTTCGGCTACACGGGCCGGCGCCCCACATCAGACGACCTCGAGCCCGTGCGCGCGATCCGCACACCGCTGCGTCACCTGTTCCTCGCAAGCAGGGACGATGCGGTGCCGCAGATCAACGCGATCCTGGCCGAGCAGCACGCGCTCCCCCAGCTGGTCCGCCACGGCGAGGTCGACTGGCACATCCACGCGACCTCCGACGACCAGCCGCTGCATGTGAGGATCCTGGTGGAGACGGCCATGGCGATGATCGACGTGATCCGCAGCCACGAGCTCCAGCGCTTCTCGCGCTGCGCGATGGACGACTGCGAGGGCGTGGTGCTGGACCTCAGCCGCAACCGCTCGCGCAAGTACTGCACGGTCACCTGCACCAACCGCGCGGCGCAGGCCGCGTTCCGCGCGCGGCAGTCCGAGGACTGACCACCCGGCGCCGCGGCCTCCCCGTGGGACGATGAACGCATGCAGACCTTCCGCGCGCGCTCGTCCGTGATCTGGGGCTGGGGCGCCGTGGCGCTCGGCGTCGCTGTCGCGACCATCCACGTGGCCACCGTCGGGTTCGGCTACGCCACCGGCGGCCTGGGGCTCGGCACGGGCGCCGCGCTGTTCGGCTACGCGGCCTTCCTCCGCCCCCGTGTCACCACCCGTGGGGACCACGTCGAGGTCCGCAACATGCTGCAGATCGCGACCGTGGACTACGCGCGCCTCGCAGACCTCGAGACCCGCTGGTCGCTCGAGCTGGTCGGCGACGACGGGCTCAAGATCGGCGCGTTCGCGGCGCCGGCGCCCAACACCGCCCAGGTGCGGGCAGCGCAGCGCGGGGCGCAGCACGCGCGCGGCGACGAGAAGGCGCAGTACGGTCGCGCGGGCGACCGCCTGGGCACGCCCTCCGGCGACGCGGCGGCGATGGTCCACGCCGCATCGTCCGCATGGAAGGCCGACCACCCGGACGCACCGATCGGCGACGGCCCGTCGGTGGTGCGACGGCCCGACTGGATCGGGATCGCCGTGGTCGCGGTCGCGACCGCGGCCGCCGCGTGGGGCCTGTTCGGCTGAACGCTAGCGGGGCTCGCCCGCGTGCGACTCGAGGAACTCGTACAGCTCGCGGTCGTCGACCCCGGGGTAGGTCCCCTGCGGCAGCGGCGAGAAGATGTGGGCGTGCACGCGCGCGCTCGCCCACGCACGGCCGCCCCAGCGCTCGGCGCTCTCCGCGTCGGGGCGGCGGCAGCAGCTGAGGTCGGGGCACCGTGACGCCGCGCGGTTCTGGGTCTCCCTGCCGCGGAACCACCGCGACTCCTCGAAGGGGACGCCGAGGGTGATCGAGAACTCCTCCGCCTCGGTGGTGCCCGTCTGGGTCGCCTCGAAGAACGTGCCGACCGGGGTGTCCGTGTACTGGAAGTACTCCGTGGTGCGCGTGGTGCGGGCGAAGGCGCGACGTGCGCTCCAGTAGCGGCACAGGATCTGCCCCTCCGCGGCGCCGGTGACGTCGACGGGAAGCGGCAGCCCGTCGTTCTCGTAGGCGCGCACGAGCGCGCCGTCTCCGCCCGCGCGCAGGAAGTGCAGGCGGATGCCCAGGTGCACGGTCGCGAGGTTGGAGAAGCGCAGCGCCGCGGCCTCATGGGTCACCCCGAAGGCGTCGCGGAAGTCCTCGATCGCGATGTCGCGCGCGCGCTTGGCGCTCTCGAGGAACGCGACCGCGGCGGTCTCGGGCATGAGGCAGGCCGCGGCGTAGTAGCTCGCGTCCTGGCGCTGGCGCAGGAAGTCCGCGTAGTCCTGCGGCTCCCCATGCCCCAGCCGGATGTGCGCCATGGCCTGGAGCGCGAGCGAGCGCAGCCCGTGCCCGCCCGGGATGGATGCCGGCGGGATGTAGATGCGGCCGCTCTCGAGGTCCAGGACGCAGCGCGCCGAGTGCGGGAGGTCGTCCGCGTGGACGATGCTCAGACCCAGCCGCTCCGCCATGAGGCTCACGGAGCGGTGCGTGAGCGCGCCACCCGCGTGCCCGACGGCCGCCACGTCCTCGGAGGCGAGCGCCTCGATCTCGGGCACGTGGTTGTCGACCGCCTCCATGCGCAGGCGCTGGCGCGTGTTCGCACGCCGCGCCTCCTCGGGCGTCGCGATCGCCTGGCGCGCCCGGCGGTCGAGCTCGCGATGAAGGCCCACCAACGTGCGCAGCACATCGTCGGGCATGGAGCGCGTGGGGCGCAGCTCCGGCAGCCCGAGCTCGCGGTACGCGGAGCCCCCCTGCGCGCGCTCGAGGGCGATCTCGAGAGCGGCACGCGGGCTCGGAGGCGCCTCATCGAGCAGGTCCCCCACCGTGACGCCCAGCCGCGTCGCGATCGCGGTGAGGAGGGTGATGCGCGGCTCGCGGCGGCCGTTCTCGATGAGCGAGAGCTGGCTGGGAGCGACATCGACGTCGCGCCCGAGCCGGTCGAGCGTGAGCCCCGCCTGGGTGCGGAAGTGGCGCACGCGGCGCCCCAGGGTGGAGAGATCCGGCATGGAATTCACGTTAGCGAAAGAATCGCCAATCTTCACGCGCAATCTGCCGCCAAGACCCGATCACAGCCCCATAGTGTCGAGAGCAGGCACCAAGTTTCACGCCGGTCCCCATCCCCGAGTTCCAAGGAAGAACCATGGCGATCATCGACCAGCCGCTCCGCGAGAACACCGCCCCCGTCACCGTCACGTCCCCCGACGGCGCAGACTCCCGCATCGTCGCGTGGGTCGAGCGCCTCGCCCTCCACGCGACCCCGGACGAGGTGGTCTGGTGCGACGGATCGCAGCCCGAGCGGGCGCGGCTGATCCGCGACATGGTCGATGCCGGCACGCTGGTCGCGCTGGACCAGGACAAGCGCCCCGGCAGCTACCTCGCGCGCTCGAACCCCGAGGACGTCGCTCGCGTCGAGTCGCGCACGTTCATCTGCTCCGAGAAGGAGGAGGACGCCGGGCCCACCAACAACTGGGTGCCGCCGGCCGCGATGCGCGAGACCCTGCACGGCCTGTTCCGCGGCGCGATGACGGGCCGCACCATGTACGTGATGCCGTTCGCGATGGGACCCATCGGCGGCCCGCTCACGCGCTACGGCGTGCAGGTGACGGACTCGCCGTACGTGGTGGTGTCGATGGGCACGATGACGCGCATGGGCCACGCGGCCCTCGCTGAGATCGGCCCCGACACCGAGTGGGTCAAGTGCGCGCACACGGTCGGGGCCCCCCTCCCGCCCGGCAAGGCCGACGTCCCGTGGCCGTGCAACCCCATCAAGTACATCTCGCACTTCCCCGAGTCCCGCGAGGTCTGGTCCCACGGAAGCGCGTACGGCGGCAACGCGATCCTCGCGAAGAAGGCCTTCGCCCTCCGTATCGCGAGCGCGATCGGTCAGGACGAGGGCTGGCTCGCCGCCCACATGCTGCTGCTCAAGGTCACCAACCCGCGCGGGCGGGTCTTCCACGTGGCCGCCGCATTCCCGAGCGCATGCGGCAAGACCAACTTCGCCATGCTGCAGCCCACGCTCCCGGGCTGGAAGGTCGAGACCCTGGGCGACGACATCGCGTGGATCGCACCCGGGCCCGACGGACGGCTGCGCGCGATCAACCCCGAGGCCGGGTTCTTCGGGGTCGCCCCCGGCACCGGCCGCGGCACCAACCCGGTCGCGATGGACACCCTGACGCACGACGTGGTGTTCACCAACGTCGCGCTCACCGACGACGGCGACGTGTGGTGGGAAGGCATGACTGAGGAGACCCCCGCGCACCTCACGGACTGGCTGGGCCAGGACTGGACCCCGGACGCGGGACGACCGGCGGCGCACCCGAACTCGCGCTTCACCGTCTCCGCGGCGCAGTGCCCCACCATCTCCGACGACTGGGACGACCCGGCAGGCGTGACGCTCGACGCGATCATCTTCGGCGGACGTCGCGCCACCAACGTGCCGCTCGTGTCGCAGGCGTCCTCCTGGGAGCACGGCGTGTTCATGGGCGCGACCCTCGCGTCCGAGCGCACCGCCGCCGCGGAGGGCACGGTCGGCGAGCTCCGCCGCGACCCCTTCGCGATGCTGCCCTTCTGCGGCGTCCACATGACCGACCACTGGCAGCACTGGCTCGAGGTCGGCAAGAAGGCGCAGGCGGCGGGCGGGGCCCCGGCGATCTTCCAGGTCAACTGGTTCCGCAAGGACGCGGACGGCACGTTCCTCTGGCCCGGCTTCGGCGAGAACATCCACGCGCTGGCCTGGATGCTCGACCGCATCGAGGGCCGCACGGGCGCCGCCACCAGCCCGTTCGGCCTGGTCCCCGAGGACGGCGCGATCGACCACGCCGCGGCCGGGGTCTCCGACGAGCAGTGGTCCGCGCTGTTCGGCCTCGACAAGGCCGCGCTCACCGCCGAGGCGGACGATGCCGCGGCCTTCCTGGACTCCTACGGCGCCAAGGTCCCCGTCGAGGTGCGCGAGCAGCTCACGGTGATGCGCGGCGCCATCGACTCGCTCGACTGAGGGGGATCGGGCAGAGGCGGGGTCCCGGCCGGAGCGCTACCTCCGGCCGGGACCCTTCGCGCTAGAGGCGCGGGGTACGCGGAGGCTCCTCCCTCCGCCGCCCCGCGCCTTCGCCTTGCGTGGCCTCGAAGCCGGCGGCCAGGCGCAGCAGCCGCAGGTCGTCCCAGCCGCGCCCCGCGAAGGTGAGCCCGACGGGCATCCCGATGTCGCGCATCGTCCCCATGGGGACCGTCACCGTGGGCACGCCCAGGTGGCGGATCGCCAGGTTGCCGTTCGCGACCCAGACGCCGTTGCGCCAGCCGGCGTCCGCGCTCTCGGGGTCCGCGTCCATGTCGGCCGCGCCGACGTCCGCGACCGCGGGGAACACGATCGCGTCGAGCCCGAGCCCGTCCATCCACTCCTCGAGGTCGAGGCGGCGGGTCTCCTCGAGCCCGCGCAGGCCTCCCTCGAGCTCGGGGATGTCCTCGAACCTCTCCGGCAGGCCCGCGCGGACCACATCGGGGTAGACGGCGATGTCGTCGTCGAAGCCCGTGTAGCGGTCCGGAAGCGCGCCCTCGGGATGCGGGAAGATCGCCGCGCCGTCGACGTGCGCGAGATCGGGGAGCTCCGGGTCGCCGTTGGCTCGCAGGAAGTCGTCCCACGCCCACGCCGAGAGGTCGACGATCTCGCGTCGGAGGTACTCCGGGGACACCAGCCCCCGGGTCGCGATGGTCGGAGCACCGGGACGGTCGCCCTCGTAGTTGCTGATCATCGGGAGGTCGACCTCGACCACGGTCGCGCCCGCGGCCTCGAGGTCGCGCCGCGCGGCCTCCCACAGCTCGAGCTCGGAAGGACGCGGGACGATGCGCGTGCCGGTAGGGCCGCCGATGCCGCCCTCGGGGTGGGTCCCCGCCTCCGGGTCCGCGCCGAGGTACATGAGGGGCACGCCGATGCGGGCGCCCGCGAGCGAGTCGCGCGCGCCCTCCGCGAGCGCCGGGTAGGAGGGGGCACGATGCGCGGACGCGGCGGGGATCGCGATCCACGGCTGGGCGCGCCACAGGTCGCCGCGCACGTCCGGGTCGTCCGCGACGATGACGTCGAGCACCTCCAGCAGATCCGCCATGGTGCGCGTGTGGGGCACCACCACGTCCATCGTGGGCACGAGCGGCCAGTTCCCGCGCACCGAGATCACGCCCCGGCTGGGGGTGTACGCGCACAGGGCGTTGTTCGAGGCGGGCCCACGGCCCGACGACCACGTCTCCTCCCCCAGCCCGAAGGCCGCGAGGCTCGCGGCGGTCGCGGTGCCGGAGCCGTTCGAGGATCCTGAGCCGAACGGCGCCGTGAGGTACGCCGCGTTGTAGGGGCTCTCGGCGCGGCCGTAGACGCCGCGCTGCATGCCTCCGTTGGCCATGGGCGGCATGTTCGTGAGCCCCAGGCAGATCGCACCGGCCGCGCGCAGCCGCTCGATGGTGAAGGCGTCGCGCTGTGCGACCAGGTCCGCGAAGGCAGGGCTACCGGCCGCCGCCGTGAGGCCCTCGACCAGGTAGGAGTCCTTCGCGGTGTAGGGGATGCCCTCGAGCGGACCCCGGGCCTCTCCCCTGGCGCGGCGTGCATCGGACTCGCGCGCCTCGGCGCGCGCCTCGGGGTTCTCGACCACGATCGCGTTGAGCGCGGTGGCGGTGCCGGGGCGGTCGTAGGCCTCGATACGCGCCTGGTACGCGATCACCAGCTCCTCGCTGGTGGCCCGGCCCTCCTCGAGCGCGGAGCGGAGCTCCGCGATGCCCGCCTCGACGACGTCGATCATGCTGTCTCCTCCGACTGCGCTGGGAAGCCGAGACTAGCGCGGCGCACGACTCAGCCCCGGTATGCCGTGACCTCGATCTCGATCCTCATGGCCGGGTCGATCAGGCCGCCCTGCTGCATCGTCGCGGCGGGCCGCACCTCTCCGAACCAACGGCGCAGCACCGGCCAGCACTCCTCGAAGTCGGCGGCATCGGGAAGGAGGTACCGGACGCGCACCACGTCTGCCATGGAGAAGCCGCCCTCCTCGAGGGCGGCAGAGATGGTCGCGAGCGCCGCATCGGCCTGCGCGGCAGGAGCGGGGCTCGCGGTGCTGGTGGTGCCGGACACGAAGCACCAGTCTCCCTGGACCACGGCGCGGGAGTAGGCGACCTGGTCCTCCCAGGGGCCGCCGGAGGAGATGAGCTCTCGCGTCACGCGCCTTGCTCCGCGATGCGCGCGCGGAACGAATGCGTGACGTACGGCATCCGGTACTCGCCTCCATCGGCGAGCTCGGGCGTGCGGGCGATGAGGTGCTCGAGCGCGACGTCGAGGTCGGTGCGGAAGGCGTCCGACGCCGTGATGTAGCTGCTGCGCGAGTGCACGAGCGCGCGAAGGCCCTCGGCGGTGACGGGCCGCTTCCACGTGAGCTCGTTGATCTCCAAGGGGCCGAACGGCGCGGGGACCCGCGGAGGTCCCGCCGCGATCATCGTCTCCGCGGACGAGTGCCCGATCACGCGCGTGAGCGCCGACACCCAGTCGCTGCGCTCGTTGCGGATGTTCCAGATGAGGCCGAGCACGCCTCCGGGGGCGAGGACGCGGGCGATCTCCTTCGCCGCAGCCTCCGGCTCGACCCAATGCCAGGCCTGCCCCATGACCACGGCGTCGACGCTCGCGTCGTCGAGCGGGATCTCCTCCGCGGTGCCCCGGAAGGTCGGGACGCGCGGCACGTGGGCCTCGAGCGTGGCGAGCATGACGGGGTCGGGGTCCACCGCGACCACCTCGGCGTGGCGGCAACGGAGGATGGACTCGGTGAGCTTGCCCGTGCCGGCGCCCAGGTCGAGGACCCTGCCGCTCACGCCCTCGAGCAGCCAGTCGACGGACTGGAGCGGGTACCCGGGACGGCCCTTCGCGTAGTCGGACGCGGCCTTGCCGAAGCTGAGCGATCTCTCGGTCACGGGTCCAAGGTAGCGGCTCAGGCCTTCTTCACCACCGAGGACTTCAGCTGCATGGGACCGAACCCGGGGACCGTGCAGTCGATGTCGTGGTCGCCCACGCCGTCGACCAGACGGATGCCGCGCACCTTGGTCCCTACCTTGATCGGCTGGGCGGAGCCCTTGACCTTGAGGTCCTTGATCACCGTCACCGTGTCGCCGTCCGCGAGGACGTTGCCCACCGCATCCTTGATGACGCGGACCGCGTCTCCCGGCGCATCGTCGCCCGCGACCGGCGACCACTCGTGGCCGCACATGGGGCAGACGAGGAGCGCACCGTCCTCATATGCGAACTCGCTGGCGCATTCGGGGCACGGGGGCAGGGTGTCGCTCATGGCTCGAGCCTAGGACGGCGCGCGTCGTGTCGGGCGCCGGGCCGGCGCGGCCGCCCGCTACGGTGACGACCATGAACGGGATCGAGGCGCTTTCCAGGGGTGATCTTGCAGGCTTCGCCGCCGCCAACGGATGGCAGCACCTGGAGACGGCCACGATGCCCGCCAGCACCGGCGGCGAGCAGCTGTTCCAGGGAGCACCCCACGACGTGATCCGTGGAGCGGGATGGGAGGTGGGCCGTCTGCGCGGCGGCACGACCAGCTCGAGCCGCTCGGGGCGGTTCCTCGGCATCCCCTACGCGTCGTACAGTACCCAGACGATCCCGCTCGACGCCATCGACGTCGGATACCTCGCGGTGCGCCTTGCAAGGCGGCTTCCGCACATCGTGCTCGACGCCCCAGGGAACGAGGACCTGCTGAACCGGCTGTTCCGCGGCCGCTGGCGAGGCGACCGAGCGTTCGACCTGGGCGGCGAGTTCGCCGACCGCTTCCGCCTCTACGTGCCGGAAGGATACGAGCGTGACGCCCTCTACGTGCTCTCCCCCGCGCTCATGGCGCTGCTGATCGACGAGGCGGGGGACCTCGACGTCGAGATCCGTGACGATCACCTGTTCATCTACCAGCCTCGGGGATGGGATCTCAGCGACGTCGCGGTGTGGGACCGGATCGGCCGCCTGTACGCCACTGTCGGCACCCTCACGTGGGACCAGACGGACGGCTACTACGACGACCGCCTGGACGCCCGGGTGCGGGAGCTGGTGCCGCTCGGCGACGTCGCCGAACCCGGGCGACGCGTCGGACCGCGGATGCGGTCGCCGCTCGCGCTCAAGCTCACGATCGCGCTCGGGGTCGGATTCTTGCTGATCGCCCTCCTGGGGGAGCGCCTGATGCGGATGCTGATCGGCATCTGAGGCCGTCGCGGCTCGCTAGCGTACGAGCCGCACCAGCGCCACCGGCCAACGGCCACCGGGCTTCTTGAGCCCGTCGAGCTCGAATCCGTTCCGCCGGTAGAAGGCATGCGCCCTCGGATTGGTCTCGAGCGCCCATAGGTATGCCGGGCGATCGCCGATCGCCGCATCGAGGAGCGCCTGCCCGACGCCGGTGCCGTGGACCTCGGCCAACGCGTACAGGCCCTCGAGCTCGATGCCGCGCGGCGGTTCCAGGTCACGGCCGGCGCTCGTGCTCGCCCAGCCGACCACCCGACCCGCGACCTCGGCCACGTGGATCGCCATGCGAGGCAGCCCGTCGGCGGGCGCGAGCGCACCCTCGGCGACCGCGAGGTTGGTGGCCCATCTGATGGTGCGGTCCGCCAGAGTCCATCCCTCGACGAGGTCGCCGCTCACGAGCCCGGGCTCGACGTACGCCTCCCGGTGGCTGACCAGGTGCACGCGAGCGATCGCGGGCGCATCGGCCCTGGTCGCCGAGCGGACGGTGATGGGCATGGAGGGACCCTACCGGGGCTCCGGTGCTGCCGGGCTCGCCGGCGGCCGCTCGTCCCCGCGGGACACCGACGGGGTCGGACGGTGGAACGGAGCTCGACCGCACGCCGCAGCCGAGCAGCGACTGCGGCTCGCCGCGCCACCGTCCGCACAGGTCAGCGCACCCGCACACCCAGGAGCAGCGCGTCCAGGAAGCGATCGGCCAGCCCCGCATCGTGCGGATCGGCGGCCAGCCCGAGCCGTGCCGCATAGGCCACGCCGCACATCAGGGGGAACAGGTCGGCGCCCTCCAGCCCTTCAACCAGGTATCCCTCCGCCTTCACGCGAGCGACGAGCCGCATCGCGATCGAGTTGAGGGACGCGACCAGCTCCACGGTGCGCGCGTCCGCATGCTCGGGCGCGGCGAGCACGGCAGCCAGCGCCGGATCGGCGAGCTGCGCCTGGAGCCCCAGCCGCAGGAAGCCCTCGAGCCCCCGCCAGAGGTCGCCCGACTCGAGCGCAACGAGTCCCGCGGCCTCGAGCTCCTCCATCCTCGGGCGAGCGAGGTGCTCGAGCAGCGCCTCGGGCGTCGGGAAGTGCCGGTAGACGGTCGCGACACCGACGCCGGCCTCGCGTGCGATGTCGTTGAGCTGCAGCTGACGACCGCTCTCGAGGTAGGTCTCGGCAACCTCCACGATCCGCGCACGGTTGAGCGCGGCGTCCTTCCTCAGCTTCGTCGATGCGGCCATGCGCTCCACTTTAGTGGATGAATCATCCGTTTACGTGCTAGCGTCTTAGCGGATAGAGAATCCGCTTATGCCTTCTGAAGGAGCCAGGGAATGAAGAAGCACACGATCGAGGCAGGCGGCCGTCGCCGGACCTACCACCATGTCGCACCGTCGTCGCCGCGCCCCGGCACGCCGCTCATCGTCGCGCTCCACGGCACCGGCCAGCAGGGACCGACGATGCGCAGGTTCAGCGGGCGCAGCCTCGACCGCCTCGCCGAGAAGGTCGGCGCGGACCTCGTCTATCTCGACGGCTACCGCCGGTCATGGAACGACTCCCCCACGCGACGGTCGAACGGCGCCGGCAAGGCAGACGTGGACGACGCGGCCTTCATCGCCGCGGTGGTCGAGGGCTTCGGTCGCCCGGCCCTTGTTGTCGGGTTCTCCAACGGCGGCTGGATGGCGCAGCGGTTCGCACGCGAGCACAGCCGGCTCGTCTCGGGCCTCGTCGTCATCGCCGCGGGGATGCAGGTCGACGAGGGGCCCCTCGAGCGCCGGCACGCGACGGCCCCGCTCCGCACGCTCGTCCTTCACGGCGATGCCGACCCGATCGTCCCGGTCGGCGGCGGCGAGGCACGGCTTCTCGGCACCAGCCACGGCATCGTCCGCTCGGCCCGCGAGACCGCGGAGGCCCTCGCCGGAGGCGGCGCGCCGCGGGAGACCGTACGGGACGGCGTCACCCAGCACGACTGGAACGACGTCCGGCTGGTGATCCAGCGCGACGCGGGTCACGTCATCCCCAACCGGACCCATGCGCCGATGCGGTTCCCGATCGGGCGCTCGCAGCGCACCATGGACACCGGCGAGGAGATCCTGAGCCACTTCCCCCTGGTCGCGCCTGCGGCTCTGGGCAGCGCTCCACGCTGGGCCTGAAGGGACCGCGGTCCGAAGCCAGGCAGGCCTTGAGCGGCCGACCGGAGCGGAACGGCTCCGCGCAGGGCGCGCTGCATGGCGGACCCTCGAGACGTCCGCCAGGATCTGCGCTCGGCAGCGTGCGAGGCGCTGGCGAGCGGCCGCACTCGGGTCCGGCGGCTCGATCTCGCCTGAGCCGCCTGACCCCATCCGGGCGGACCCTGCTGACACATGGATGCCCGCACACGTGCGTGTGCCGGCACTCATGTGTCAGCCGGAGGGCCCTGCCGCAGCCGAAGGCCGTGCTCAGGTCGGCTCTAGACGTTGAACCTGAACTCGACCGCGTTCCGTAGCCGACCACCCTGTGACGCCTCGCGAACGAAGGAAGCGGGCACCTCGAACGTCGCACCGCTCGAGGTACCCGCCCGTCACGTCGGAGCCAGGATCAGCGTCCCGCGACCACTCCTCCGTCGGGTGCAATCTCAGCGATGCGCGCGAGGTCAGCGTCGGTCAGGACGATGCTTGCGGAGGCGATGTTCTGCGCGACGCGTGCAGGGTTGCGCGAGCCGGGGATGGGGACGATGTAGTCCCGCTGCGCGAGCAGCCAGGCGATGGCGAGCTGCGCGAGGGTCGCACCCTTGTCTTCGGCGAGCGCGGTGAGCGCCTCGACGATGGCGACGTTGGCGTCGTAGTGCTCGGGGGCCCAGTACGGGATGCGCTGGCGGAAGTCGGTCGCGTCGTAGGCGGAGCGGGGCTGGACCGCGCCGGAGAGGAAGCCGCGCGCGAGCGGCGAGTAGGCGACGAGGCCGATGCCGAGCTCCTCGAGCACGGGCAGGAAAGCCTCGGACTGGCGGGCGAAGATCGAGTACTCGGTCTGGAGCACCGAGATCGGGTGGACGGTGTGTGCGCGCCGCACGTTGTCGGGCGTCGTGTTGGACAGGCCGAGGTACCTCACCTTGCCGGCGTCGACGTACTCCTTCATCACGCCCACGACGTCCTCGACGGGCACGGCCGGGTCGTGGACGTGCTGGTAGAGCACGTCGATGTGGTCGACACCGAGGTTGCGCAGGCTGTTGTCGACCACGTTGCGGACGTGGTCGGGCTGCGAGTTGGGGGCATACGTGGGCGTGAAGCCGAACTTGGTGGCAATGGTGACCTGCTCGCGGATGGGCGCGAGGGCCGCACCGAGGAGCTGCTCGCCGACGCCCCACCCGTACATCTCGGCGGTGTCGAAGTGCGTGACGCCGAGGTCGTGCGCGCCGCGGATCGCAGCGATGGACTCGGTGTCGTCGCTCGGGCCGTAGCCGACTGCGGTACCCATCGCGCCATAGCCGATAGCTGAGACGGTGAGGCCCTGACGGCCGAGGATGCGCTGTTCCATGGGGTGTCCCTTCTCGTGTGACTTTACGACAGAATACGCCTGATCTGTCTGTCTCTGACACTTGTGGCGCGCTATGATGGATCTATGAGCGAGGTCACCAAGCCCGGAGGCATGCGCGCGATCGCGCGCGACGCCGTGCGTGCACGCATCTCCGAGGTCGCGGTGGACCTCTTCGATGAGCAGGGGTTCGACAACGTCACCGTCGAGCAGATCGCCGCCGCGGTCGGCGTCTCGCCACGTAGCGTGCACCGATACTTCCCCGCGAAAGAAGACACTGTGATCGGCGATCCTGCCGGCTGGGGCGAGCACGTTCGAGATCAGCTCGCGTCCCGCCCCTCCGAGGAACCCATCTGGGATGCGCTCCTCGCGTCCTACGAGGCGCTGCTCCTGAGCCCGAGCCGGAACGAGGCACAGGGCAGGAAGGCGATGCGGGTCCTCGGCAGCACCCCGGCGCTGCGAGCCAGGAACCTAGAGAAGCACCTGCTGTGGGCCCGCCTGCTCACACCCATCGTCGCCGAACGCCTCGAAGGCAACTACCGGGAACTGCGCGCCGAGGCCATCGTCCAGGCCTCCCTCGCCTGCTTCGACATCGCCCTCACCGCGTGGGCGGAGGCCGATGCCGTCGAGAGCTCCGTGGAACTCCTCCGCCGAAGCTTCGGCGCGCTCCAACCCACCGCGTAGAGGCCCATCGCAGAGCCCCACTCTGCATCTGGGTGTCGCGCGAAACCAGCGCGCTCGGCGACTGCCCGGAGAGTCGACCCGAGCACCTGCCTCGGATCAGCGGCCAGAGGTTGAACGGGAACTAGACGTTGAACCTGAACTCCACCACGTCGCCGTCCTGCATGACGTAGTCCTTGCCCTCGATGCGGACCTTGCCCTTGGCCTTCGCCTCGGACATCGAGCCGGTCTCGAGCAGGTCGTGGAAGTGGACCACCTCAGCCTTGATGAAGCCGCGCTCGAAGTCGGTGTGGATCACGCCGGCCGCCTGCGGGGCGGTCCAACCCTTGTGGATGGTCCACGCGCGGGCCTCCTTGGGGCCGGCGGTGAGGTAGGTCTGCAGGCCGAGCGTGTCGAAGCCGACGCGCGCGAGCTGGTCCAGACCGGACTCGTCCTGGCCGTTCTCCGCGAGCATCTCGCGGGCCTCCTCCTCGGTGAGCTCCACGAGCTCGGCCTCGAACTTCGCGTCGAGGAAGATCGCCTCGGCCGGCGCGACCTGCGCCGCGAGGGCGGCCTTCTTGGAGTCGTCGGCGAGGACCGCATCGTCCACGTTGAAGACGTAGATGAACGGCTTGGCGGTGAGGAGGTTGAGCTCCTTCACGTCCGCGAGGTCCAGCTTGGCGGCGGGGGCGCCGGCGCTGAGCGCCTTGCCGGACTCGAGGATCTCCTTGGCGGCCTGGACGGCGGCGAGGAAGTTCGGGTCCGCCTTCTTGGCGCGCACCTCCTTCTCGAGGCGCGGGATGGCCTTCTCGACCGTCTGGAGGTCCGCGAGGATCAGCTCGGTGTTGATGGTCTCGATGTCGGACGCCGCGTCGACCTTGCCGTCGACGTGGATGACGTCGGGGTCCTCGAAGCCGCGGGTCATCTGGCAGATCGCGTCCGCCTCGCGGATGTTCGCGAGGAACGCGTTGCCCAGGCCCTCGCCCTCGGATGCGCCCTTGACGATGCCCGCGATGTCCACGAACGAGACCGTCGCGGGAACCTCGCGCTCGGAGCCGAAGACCTCGGCGAGCTGGCCGAGGCGCGCGTCCGGCAGCGGGACCACGCCGACGTTGGGCTCGATCGTCGCGAACGGGTAGTTCGCGGCGAGGACCTCTGCGCGGGTGAGGGCGTTGAAGAGCGTCGACTTGCCGACGTTGGGGAGACCGACGATTCCGATAGTGAGTGCCACGGGCGACAAGTCTACCGGCGGCAGGTCCCGCCGCCTGTCGGGACGATGCGTGACCCGCCTAGGCTGGGCACGTGAGCTTCGAGGAGCTGTTCAACCAGGGCGCCGCGCACCTGCGCGAGCAGAAGGACCTGGACAAGATCCGTCCCGCCACCGAGGTGGTCGGCGAGGCACCGCCCTTCGACGATGACGATCCGTTGGCGGAGCTCGACATCCCCGCGCCCGAGTAGCGGTCGCCAGTCGCGCCGCCGCCGGAGCGACTAGGCGCTACCACTGCGAGGCGTAGATCCGCCAGAAGCGACAGTGAGGCACCACTTTCGCACGCGACGCTGACCCGCCGCACGCACAGGGCCCCGGCCTCCCTTGCGGGAGAGCCGGGGCCCTGTGCTGTCTCGGTGCTTACGCGCCGAGCGGGATGTTCGCGCCGGGGATGGCGTCGAGCAGCTTCTGCGTGTACTCGGTCTTCGCGTTGGCGAAGATCTCCTCCACGCTGCCCTTCTCGACGATCTTGCCCCGCTCCATCACCGCCACGTCGTCAGCGACGACGCGCACGACCGCGAGGTCGTGGGTGATGAAGAGGTACGTGAGGCCCAGCTCCTCCTGCAGGTCGGCGAGGAGCTGCAGCACCTGCGCCTGGACCAGCACATCGAGGGCGGAGACCGCCTCGTCGAGGATGACCACGTCGGGCTTGAGCGCGAGGGCACGGGCGATCGCCACGCGCTGGCGCTGGCCGCCCGAGAGCTCGTTCGGGTAGCGCGACGCGATCATGCGCGGCAGCGCGACCTCGTCGAGCACCTCGTTGACGCGCTGCTGGCGGGACTTCTTGTCGCCCACCTTGTGCACGTCGAGCGGCTCACGGATGATCGCACCGATCGAGCGCATCGGGTCCAGGGAGCCGTACGGATCCTGGAACACCGGCTGCATCCGGCGGCGGTGCTCGAGCATCTCCGCACGGTCGAGCGCGGTCGCGTCCTTGCCCGCGATGAGGATCTCGCCCTCGGTCGCGGTCTCGAGCCCGAGCACCATCTTGGCCACGGTGGACTTGCCCGAGCCGGACTCGCCCACCAGCGCCATCGTGGTGCCGCGCGGCACCTGGAAGCTGACCTTGTCGACGGCCGTGAACGGCTCCGAGCGGAAGCCGCCCTTGCGGATCGAGAAGACCTTTGTCAGGTCCTTCACCTCGATCGCCGGCGCGCCGGCGTGATCGGCCTTGTCGACCACCGCGTGGCGGTGCGCCGAGGCGGCGACCAGGTCGATCTCCTCGCCCTGCGGGGCCTCCGCCACCGACACCTTGGTCGACTTGAGGCGCTGCGACGCGAGGCTCGGGGCCGCCGCGATGAGGCGCTTCGTGTACGGGTGCTGCGGGTTCTGGAGGATCTCGAGGCTCGGGCCGGCCTCGGCGATCTTGCCCTGGTACATCACGATGACCTTGGACGCGCGCTCGGCGGCGAGGCCCAGATCGTGCGTGATGAGCAGCAGCGCCGTGTTCTTCTCACGGGTGAGCGACTCGAGGTGGTCGAGGATCACGCGCTGCACCGTCACGTCGAGCGCCGAGGTGGGCTCGTCCGCGATGAGCAGCTTCGGGTCCGCGGCCAGACCGATGCCGATGAGCACGCGCTGGCGCATACCGCCCGAGAACTGGTGCGGGAACTGCTTCATGCGGCGCTCGGCGTCGGCCAGACCGGCCTCCTGGAGCACCTCGATCGCACGCTTGTCCGCGTCCTTCTTGTTCTTCGCCATGTTGTTGGCGAGAACGGCCTCACGGACCTGGAAGCCGACGTTCCAGACCGGGTTGAGGTTGGACATCGGGTCCTGCGGGACGTAGCCGATCTCGCGTCCACGAACCTCGACGATCTCCTTCTTGGAGGCCTTGGTGAGGTCCTTGCCACCGAACATGACGGAGCCGCCGGTGATGCGGCCGTTGCTCGGGAGCAGGTCGATGATGCCGGTCGCGGTGGTCGACTTGCCGGAGCCCGACTCGCCGACGATCGCGACGGTCTCGCCCGGGAAGATGTCGAACGAGACGCCCTTCACCGCCTGGACGAAGCCGTTTCCGGTCTGGAAGCCGATCTCGAGGTCCTTGATGGAGACGAGGGGCTCGGTGCTGTCGGTCACGGGGGTGGTCTCCTGGGTCATCCGCGGGCCCTCGCCTTCGGGTCGAGGGCGTCGCGCACGAGCTCGCCGAGCGTGATGAAGGCGAGGACGGTCACGGTGAGGAAGATCGACGGCCAGATCAGGGTCATCGGAGCGGTACGGATGCTGGTCTGCGCCGCGCTGATGTCGTTACCCCAGGACATGACGTCCGGGCCGAGGCCCACACCGAGGAAGCTCAGGGTGGCCTCCGCGACGATCGCACCGCCGAGCGAGAGCGTGAGGTACACGATGACAGGCGTGATCGAGTTGGGCAGCACGTGCGAGATGAGCGTGCCGAACTTGGTCCGCCCCGTCGCCGTGGACGCCATCACGAAGTCCCCGGACTTCACACGCAGGATCTCGGACCGCAGGATGCGGGCCAGCGAGGCCCACGCGAATCCACCGATCGCGAAGGCGAGCGTGAGGACGTTGCGGTAGTCCGAGAAGGTCGTCATGATCACGACGGCCGCGAGGATGTAGGGGATCGAGAAGAAGATGTCGCCGAGGCGGGACAGGACCGAGTCGACCCAGCCGCCGTAGAAGCCGGCGAGCGCGCCCATGACGACTCCGAGGACACCGGAGATCAGGGTGGCGAGCAGACCGACGGCGAGCGAGGTGCGCGCACCCCACACGACGCGGGAGTAGACGTCGCAGCCCAGACGCGTGAAGCCCATCGGGTGGCCCTCGGTCGGGCCGCCGTTCGAGTCGACCAGGAGGCAGCCCTTGTCGGGCGACACGTCCGTGAACAGCGAGGGGAACAGCGCCATCAGGAGGATGACGAACACCGCGGCGAGCGAGATGTAGAACAGCGGGCGACGGCGGAGCGAACGCCATGCGTCGCGCCACAGGTTCGAGGGCTTCTCGTCGAGCTTGACCTTGTCGACCTCGGCCATCTCGTTCTCGTCGAACGGTGCGACGTAGTGCTCGGGCTTAGGCATAACGGATCCTCGGGTCAAGAACGGCGTACAGCAGGTCGACCAGGATGTTGATGGCCACGTAGGCCAGCACCATCACGGTCACGAAGCTCACGACCGTGGGCCCCTCGCCTCGGATGATCGCCTGGTACAGCGTGTTGCCGACGCCGGGCACGTTGAAGATTCCCTCGGTCACCGTCGCGCCCACCATCAGCACGCCGAAGTTGGCGGCCGAGTTGGTGACGACGGGGATGAGCGAGTTGCGCAGCACGTGCACGGGGATCACGCGGCGCGCGGGAAGGCCCTTCGCGTACGCGGTGCGGACCCAGTCGCGGCTGCGCGTGTCGATCACGGTGCCGCGCATCAGGCGCATCGACGTGGTGAACAGGCTCAGCGCGAGCACGATGGCGGGGAGGAGCATGTTCGCGAAGCTCGTATCCGCGCCGACTGTCGGCGAGGCCCAGCCCCACTTGATCGCCACGAAGTACTGGGCGATGAAGCAGAGCACGAAGATCGGCACCGACATCAGGATGAGGCCGATCACGAGCGTGATGTTGTCGAACAGCTTGCCCTTGCGGAGGCCGGCGAACAGACCGAGCACCACCGCGGTGATGAACTCGAAGGCGATCGCCATGGCTGCGAGCTTCAGCGTGACCGGGAAGGTGCGCGCGAGCACGGTGCCCACGTCCTCACCCGAGAAGGTCGTGCCCAGGTTTCCCGTGAACAGATCCTTCATGTAGAGCCCGTACTGCACGATGAACGGCTGGTCCAGGTGGTACTGGGCCGCCAGCGCGTCGTACACCGCGGGGCTCGGCGTCTTGTCGCCGAACATCGCGAGGATCGGGTCTCCCGGCATGGAGAAGACCATGAAATAGATCAGGAAGGTGGTGCCGATCACGACCGGGACCGCCTGGAGGAGGCGGCGGACCACATACATCAGCATGGGCGCGCTCCTCGGATGTGCTTCGTCTGGAACATATGGTGGCCGATTCTACTCTGAGTGCCGAGTGCATCCGTCCCCACGGTGAGGATAGCCGCGCTCGAGGCCCCGTCCGGCGTGAGCAAGGTCACGCCCGACGGGGCCTCGAGGACAGACGCACTTCGCCCGCCTCGCGGTCGCGAGGCGGGCAAAGGCGGTGCTTACTTCTTGGTGATCTCGTAGAACAGCGGGACCGAGTGCCAGTCGAACTGGACGTTGTCGACGGTCTCGGCGTAGCCACCGGTCACGTTGGAGTACCAGAGCGGGATGGCCGGCAGGTCCGTGAACAGGACCTCCTGCGCCTCCTGGAACTTCGCGATGGCGTCCTCAGGCGTCGAGGCGGTCTTGCCCTCGTCGATCAGGGTGTCGAACTCCTCCGACGAGTAGTCGCCGTCGTTCGAGCCGGCGCCCGTGTAGTAGATCGGGCCGAGGAAGTTCTCGAGCGACGGGTAGTCCGCCTGCCAGCCGGTACGGAACGCGCCCGCGATGGTGCGGTTCGTCACGTCGGTGCGGAAGTCGGCGAAGGTCGCGTAGGGCAGGCCCGACGCGTCGATGCCGAGGGTGTTCTCGATCGAGTTGGTGACAGCCTCGACCCAGGTCTGGTGACCACCGTCGGAGTTGTAACCGATCGAGAAGGTGCCCGACCAGGGCGAGATCGCGTCGGCCTCGGCCCACAGCTCGACCGCCTTCTCGGGGTCGTAGGCGAGGACCTCGGAGCCGGGGATCGAGTCCGACCAGCCGTCGATGACCGGCGACGTGAAGTCGGAGGCCGGCGTACGGGTGTCCTGGAAGATCACGTTCGTGATCTCCTCGCGGTTGATCGCCATCGAGATCGCCTGGCGGCGGAGGTTGCCCTCCTCGCCCGAGAAGTGCTCGAGGTTCTGCGGGATGGTGAAGGACTGGAAGATCGCGGCGGGCTGGTTGACCGCGCGGTCGCCGAGGTCGTCGCCGAAGGTCGCGAGGTTCGCGTCCGGGATGCCGTCGATCACGTCGACGTTGTTGGCGAGGAGGTCCGCGTAGGCGGCGTCCTGCGACGCGTAGAAGATGATCGAGAGGCCGTCGTTCATGACCTCGCGCTCACCGGAGTACGAGTCGTTCACCGAGAGGTCGATCTGGACGTCGTGCTTCCAGTCGTCCGCCGAGGCGAGCGTGTAGATGCCGTTGCCGATGGGGGCCTTGCCGAAGGCCTCCGGGTCCGCGAAGAAGGACTCGGGCAGCGGGTAGAAGGCCGAGTAGCCGAGCGCGAGCGGGAACTCCGAGTTCGGCGCGTTCAGCGTGATCGTGAAGGTCGAGTCGTCGATGACCTTGAGGCCGGACATCTCGGGGTTGGAGGCGCCCTCCTCGGCGTTGTAGCCGTCGAAGCCCTCGATCTGCTCGAAGAAGTAGCTGTTGAGCGCGGTGGCCGAGTTCGCCGGGTCGGCGCCCCAGTTCCAGGCGTCCACGAAGGAGCTCGCGGTGACGGGCGTGCCGTCGGTGAAGGTCCAGCCGTCCTTGAGCGTGACGGTGAAGGTCTGGGAGTCGTCGGTCTCGATGGACTCGGCGACCTCGTTGTGCGCGGCGCCGGTGGCGTCGTAGTACACGAGGCCCGCGAACAGGGCGTCGATGATCTTGCCGCCGCCGGTCTCGTTGGTCGCGACCGGGATGAGCGGGTTCATCGGCTCGGAGCCGTTGGTCTTGATGATGGCGGCGCCGGTCGAGGCCGAGTCGCCCGCCGTCGCGGTCGAGTCGGACTCGGAGCCCTCAGGCGAGCAGCCGACCAGGACGAGCGCGGACGCCGAGGCGAGGGCCGCACCGCCGATCACGGACTTGCTGAACTTCACTTTTCCTCCTACGTGCGCCCGCCGAGCGGCGGGCTTGGATAGGCGCCGGACCGGGGTGTCGGAGCGGCGACTCGGATGCACGCTGATGACGTGCAACCCGGACAGGCTAAACAATCTCTGATTACCGGAGTGTTTCTCCGGCTGAATTGCCCCCCTTTCGTGACCAAACAGTAACCACCTGTCTCACCATGCGAGACATGTGTCGGGTCCATCACATGACATTCGGGATGATTCGGTCAAGCAGTCTCACCCCTCGATGTCAGAGGCCCCTGCGATGCTTGCGCCATGACCGAGATCCTCATCGCTGTCCTGTCACTCGCCGTCGGCGTCGCGCTGGGGGCCGCGCTCATGGTCGCCAAGAGCGGCGGGCTCCGCGCCGAGCTCGCGGAGGCTCGCGCGGGCCTGCGCGCAGCGGAGGCCCGCGAGGCACGGGCTGCCGCCGACCAGGAGACGATGCGTGATCAGTTCCGGGTGCTGGCGGCCGATGCCGCCCGCACCCTCGCGGAGACGCAGGAGCGTCGGCTCGCGGCCGAGCGCAACGCGCAGAGCGCGGAGGCGCAGAGGCGCGAGGAGACGATGCGGCGCCTGGTCGACCCGATGGCGCGCGCGCTCGACGAGGTGAAGCGGTCCACCGGGGAGGCGGACAAGGCGCGCCTCGCGACCGAGGCTCGGCTCACCGAGCAGGTGCGGGCCCTCATGGCCGCGTCCGACAAGGTGGGCCGCGAGACGGCGGGCCTGCGGACCGCGCTTCGCCGGCCCGAGGTGCGCGGCCGCTGGGGCGAGCTCCACCTGAGGCGCGTGGTCGAGGTCGCCGGGCTGGTGCACCACGTCGACTTCGTGGAGCAGGCGACCGACACCGATGAGGAGGGACGGAGGCTGCGTCCCGACATGCTCGTCCACCTCGCGGGCGGGAGGACCGTGGTGGTCGACGCCAAGACCCCCTTCGACGCGATCCTCGACCTCGACGACGAGTCGATCGACAGGGACGTGACGCTCGACCGCCATGTCGACGCCGTGCGCAAGCGTGTCCAGGAGCTCAAGGGCAAGGCGTACACCAGCCAGGTCGACTCGCGCCTCGAGTTCGTGGTGCTGTTCATGCCCGCGGAGTCGTTCCTCCAGCTCGCCCTCGAAAGGGATCCGCGCCTGCAGGAGTGGGCATGGGAGCAGGGCGTGGTGATCGCGACCCCGACCACGCTCGTCGCGCTGCTGCGCACCATCGCGCACGCGTGGCGCGAGACGGCGCTGGCGGAGAACGCGCAGCAGGTGCTGACCACCGGACGCGAGCTCTACGAGCGCCTCACCACCATGGGCGGGCACCTCGGGAGGCTCGGCAAGCAGCTCGACTCGGCGAGCAAGGCCTACAACGACACCATCGGCGCGTTCGAGCGGCGCGTGCTGCCCTCCGCCCGCCGCATGGGCTCGCTCCAGCAGCTCGACGGTGAGTTCGCGGCCACGCAGATCGACACCGAGGTGCGCGAGATCACCGCGGCCGACGTCCCGCTCGAGGAGCAGGGCGAGCTGCTCGACCGCCGCTGACCCGGATCGAGGTCACGCCCGGACGGCGCGCTCGGCCTCCTTGGCCTTGAGGTCGGCGCGGATCTCGCGCGGCAGGGAGAACATGAGGTCCTCCGTGGCGGTGCGGACCTCCTCGACGGTCTCGTAGCCCCGGTGCGCGAGGTCCTCCAGCACGTCGCGCACGAGGATCTCAGGCACCGACGCCCCGGAGGTCACACCCACGGTCGTGACGCCGTCGAACCACTCGTCGCGGATCTCGGTCGCACGGTCGACGCGGAACGAGGCGCGCGCCCCCGACTGGAGCGCCACCTCGACCAGACGGACCGAGTTGGACGAGTTCGCGGACCCGACCACGACCACCAGATCGCACTCGGGGGCCAACTTCTTGACCGCCACCTGGCGGTTCTGGGTGGCGTAGCAGATGTCGTCGCTCGGCGGGTCCTGGAGCGCAGGGAAGCGCTCACGCAGGCGGCGCACCGTCTCCATCGTCTCGTCGACCGACAGGGTGGTCTGCGACAGCCACACCACGTTCTCGGGGTCCGGGACCTCGAGCCCGTCGACGTCGTCGGGCGAGTTGACCACGATCGTGTGATCGGGGGCCTCGCCGGCGGTCCCCTCGACCTCCTCGTGCCCGGTGTGGCCGATGAGCAGGATGGTCCGTTCATCGCGAGCGAAGCGGATGGCCTCCTTGTGCACCTTGGTCACCAACGGGCACGTCGCGTCGATGGTCAGCAGGTTGCGCGCATCGGCGGCCTCGCGCACCGCGGGCGAGACCCCGTGCGCGGAGAACACGACGCGCGCGCCCTCGGGCACGTCGTCGGTCTCGTCGACGAAGATCGCGCCCCGCTCGGAGAGCGTCTCCACCACGTACTTGTTGTGGACGATCTCCTTGCGCACATAGATAGGTGCGCCGTGCAGCTCGAGCGCCTTCTCGACCGCGATGACCGCGCGGTCCACGCCCGCGCAGTAGCCTCGCGGCGCAGCCAGCAGGACGCGCTTGGTGGGGGTGTCAGGCATGCGCTCCATCCTACGTGGCAGGCTGAGGCCCGTGACCGAGAGCCCCGCGCCCCACAGCCTGCCCGCCACCGCCGGCGAGACGTCGGCCGAACGGCCGTGGCCCGTCCGTCACCTCTCCCCCAAGATCGGCGACTTCATCTCGCGCCTGCCCGCCGTGTGGGTCGAGGGACAGGTGCTCAACGTCAAGCGCTGGCGACACCTGGTGTTCCTCACGCTGCGCGACACGGACGAGAACATGTCGATCAGCGCGACGCTGCCCGCACGCGAGGCCGAGGCTCTCGGCATCGACCTGGTGGACGGCACCCGCGTGGTCATCCACGCCAAGCCCGAGTGGTGGACGCGCTCCGGCTCCCTGCAGCTCGCGGGGCGCGAGGTGCGGCAGGTGGGGCTCGGCGACCTGCTCGCGCGCCTCGAGGCGCTCAAGGAGGCGCTCGCCCGCGAGGGCCTGTTCGACCTCGACCGCAAGGTCCCGCTCCCGTTCATCCCGAGGACGGTCGGCCTGGTGTGCGCGACGCAGGGCGACGCGGAGCACGACGTGGTGGAGAACGCGACCCGGCGGTGGCCCGGCGTGCACTTCGAGATCCGCCGCGTCACCGTCCAGGGACCCCGCGCGGTCCCGGAGACCACTGCGGCGATCCGCGAGCTCGACTCGGTGCCCGACATCGACGTCATCGTGGTCGCGCGCGGCGGCGGGTCCTTCGAGGACCTCCTGCCGTTCAGCGACGAGGCGCTGGTCCGTGCCGCCGCGGCCTGCGAGACGCCCCTGGTGAGCGCGATCGGGCATGAGAAGGACTCGCCGCTGCTCGACCTGGTCGCGGACTACCGCGCCTCGACGCCCACCGATGCCGGCAAGCGCATCGTCCCCGATGCCGCCGCGGAGGCCCAGGGCCTCGCACGCGCGCGGCGGACGATGGCCGCGGCGGTCGAGCGTCACGTGGCGCGCGAGATGCTCGGCCTGCGCACCATGCGCTCGCGCCCGGTCCTCGCGCGTCCCGAGGCGATGCTCGCGCCCTACGCAGAGGCGGTCGCGCGGGGCCGCGAGCGCTCGACCCGTGCGATGACGGGCGTGCTCGACCGCGCCGGCGCGTCCACGCGCGAGCTCACGGCGTCGTTGCGCGCGCTCAGCCCGCTCAGCACCCTGGAGCGCGGCTTCGCCGTGGTGCGCACGCCCGAGGGCGGCGTGATCCGCGACGCCGCACAGGTGAGCGCGGGCGACGCGCTGCGCATCCGTGTCGCGCGTGGCGATATCGAGGCCACCGCGCGCTGACCGGCGGGGTCCTCTCAGCGCTTGTTGTTGCCGAGCAGAACGTCGAGCGCGTCGGCCCGGGAGGCGTTGTTGTGCGGCGCGGTGGTCTCCGTGCGGCGCGGCGCCTGGACCGTGGGCGGGAACGCGGGGATCTGCGCTGCCGAGGCTGCGGCGGCGGCCGGTGCCGCGGGCGCCGGGACGGCGGCCTCGGGAGCCTTCCACGTGCCTGCCTTGACGGCGGCGCTGCGGGAGCGCGCGGCCTTGGCGTACTCCTTGTGCAGCTGGCGGCCGAGCTTCGCGATGAGCGACTCCGGCACGGCGGGGTTCTCGATGAGCGCGTAGATGACGTCGACGTTCTTGTCCTTCGCGAGGTCCTCGCGGACCTCGAGCGGGATCGACTCGCGACGGTTGCGCGCGAGGCCGATGCGGACATCCGCTGCCGAGTCCTCGGCGAGCTTGAGCAGCGTCATGAGGGGCGTGCCCGCGTGCGCGGCGACGGCAGCACGGACCTTGACCTCGGGCGAGCGGGCGAGCGAGGCGAGCTCGCCGTCGGTGACCCCGTCGGGGATCGCCTTGAGCGCGCTCTGTCGGGCCGTCTGCTGTGCGTTGGAGTCGCTGAACATGTCCACCTCATCGTGTTGTTCCGGGAACGTACCCCATGAGAGGGCCGTATGTCCCGGGTATGACGACGTTCTCGGCACCAACCGCGAAGTTCTTGAGAGGCCGCCCGGTAGCGTGGTCGGCATGAGCAACGCCGCCGCACCTTCCGAGCGCCCTGTCGAGTCGCTGTCGTACGAGGAGGCGAGGGACGAGCTCATCTCGATCGTCGCCCGCCTCGAGGGCGGCAGCGCGACCCTCGAGGACTCCCTGGGCCTCTGGGAGCGGGGCGAGGCGCTCGCCGCGCGCTGCCAGGCGCTGCTCGACGGCGCCTACGCCCGCATCGCTGAGGCGGGGGACGACGGCGAGGCGTCCGACGCGGGCATCGTCGGCATCGTGCCCGCGGAGGAGGACGAGGAGGCCGACCGATGACCGACCACGTCCTGGTGATCGGCGAGGCCCTGGTCGATGTGGTCGTCCGCCCGGAAGGGACCGAGACCCACCCCGGAGGCTCCCCGGCCAACGTCGCGCTCGGCCTCGCGAAGCTGGGCCGCGCGGCGGACCTCCTCACGCACCTCGGGCTCGACCCCCATGGCGTGCTGGTCGCCGACCACCTGCAGGACGCCGGCGTCCGTCTGACCCCCGGCTCCGCGGGTCCGGGCGCGACCTCGGTCGCGACGGCCAGCATCGGCGCGGACGGCTCCGCGACCTACGACTTCGCGATCGACTGGCACCTCTCCCCCGGCGTGCGCCTGCGCAACGCGCCGCTCGCGGTCCACACCGGCTCGATCGCCGCGGTCCTCGAGCCCGGGGCGAGCGACGTGCTGAAGGTGGTGCGGGCCCTGCGCCACGGCGCGACGTTCACGTACGACCCGAACGCCCGTCCGACGCTCATGGGAGAGCCCTCCGCGGCTCGCGCGGCGACCGAGAGGTTCGTGAGGATCGCCGACGTCGTCAAGGCCTCCGACGAGGACCTCGCGTGGCTCACCGGCGGCGACGTGGACGATGCGGCACGCGCCTGGGCCCGGATGGGCCCCGCCGTGGTCGTGGTCACCCGCGGCGCGGACGGGGCGAGCGCATACCTCCACGACGGTCGCGAGATCCATGCGCCCGGCGTCCCCGTATCCGTCGCGGACACGGTCGGCGCGGGCGACTCGTTCATGTCCGGGCTGATCGACGGGCTGTGGACCGCGGGTCTCCTGGGAGGCGCGCAGCGTGCGGCGTTGCGGGAGGTCGACGACGCGACGGTGACCGCGATCCTCGAGCGCTGCGTGCGCATCGGCGCCCTCACCTGCTCGCGTCCCGGGGCGAACCCTCCCACCGCCGACGAGCTCGGCTTCTGAGGCGGCGCGCACGGTCCCTCAAGGATCGTGTGCGATCCGCGGCGAGGTGGGACCGAGGTCCCGTGGCGTCGTGCCACACTGGGCGCCATGACAACGGAGTTCCGCATCGAGCACGACACCATGGGCGAGGTCCGGGTCCCCGCCGACGCCCTCTACCGCGCGCAGACGCAGCGCGCCGTCGAGAACTTCCCCATCTCGGGGACCACGCTCGAGCGCCGCCACATCGAGGCGCTCGCCCGCGTGAAGAAGGCCGCCGCCCGCGCCAACGCGGAGCTCGGGGTGCTCGACCAGGACATCGCCGACGCGATCGTCGGCGCGGCCGACGCCGTCGCCTCCGGTCAGCACGACGAGCACTTCCCGGTCGACGTCTTCCAGACGGGCTCCGGCACGTCCTCGAACATGAACACCAACGAGGTCATCGCGACGCTCGCGACCCGCGCGCTGGGCCGCGACGTCCACCCGAACGACCACGTCAACGCGTCGCAGTCCTCGAACGACGTGTTCCCCACCTCGGTGCACGTCGCGGCGACGGCCTCGCTCGTGGGCGACCTCATCCCCGCGCTCGAGCACCTGGCCACGTCCCTCGAGACGAAGGCCGACGAGTTCGCCGACGTCTACAAGTCGGGTCGCACGCACCTCATGGACGCGACGCCCGTGACGCTGGGCCAGGAGTTCTCCGGCTACGCCGCCGCGATCCGCTACGGCGTCGAGCGCCTGCTGGTCGCGCTTCCGCGGGTGGCCGAGGTGCCGCTGGGCGGCACCGCGGTCGGCACCGGCATCAACACGCCCGAGGGCTTCCCGCAGCGGGTGATCGCGCTGCTCGCCGAGGACACCGGGCTGCCCATCACGGAGGCGCGCAACCACTTCGAGGCGCAATCCGCTCGCGACGGCCTGGTCGAGGTCTCCGGCGCGCTGCGCACCATCGCGGTGTCGCTGACCAAGATCTGCAACGACCTGCGATGGATGGGCTCCGGACCGAACACCGGCCTGGGCGAGATCCAGCTCCCCGACCTCCAGCCGGGCTCCTCGATCATGCCCGGCAAGGTCAACCCCGTGGTTCCCGAGGCCGTCCTCATGGTCTGCGCCCGCGTGGTGGGCAACGACGCGACGGTCGCGTGGGCCGGTGCGTCGGGCGCGTTCGAGCTCAACGTGCAGATCCCGGTGATGGCCCTCGGCACGCTCGAGTCCACGCGCCTGCTCGCGAACGCGAGCCGGGTGCTCGCGGACCGCACGGTGGTGGGGATCGTCGCGAACGTCGACAAGGCGCGCCGCCTCGCGGAGGCCAGCCCCAGCATCGTGACCCCTCTCAACCGGGTGATCGGCTACGAGAACGCCGCGAAGATCGCCAAGCACTCCGTGAAGGCCGGCCTAACGGTGCGCGAGGCCACCATCGACCTCGGCTTCGTCGAGCGCGGCGAGATCACCGAGGCGCAGCTCGACGAGCTGCTCGACGTCACCACCATGGTGGGCCGCTGACCTCACGCGCGTGACCTCACGCGCGTCGCGTAAACTCGTGGCGTTCTGATCGCACGGCCGCGGGACGGCCGATGCGGGAACAGCGCACCGGCGCCCGTGGTTCCCCTCGCTGGAGGTGTCACCATGTCACGCACTCGTGTCCTCATCCTGGGCGGAGGCTACGTCGGCCTCTACACCGCCCTCACCCTGATGCGGAAGGCGTCCGACCGCGTCGAGGTCACCGTCCTCGACCGCCGTCCGTACATGACCTATGCGCCCTTCCTGCCCGAGGTCGGCGCCGGCTCGATCGAGCCGCGTCACGCTGTGGTGCCGCTGCGTCGCGAGCTCGCCGGCGCGCGCATCCTGCAGGGCAAGGTCGAGGGCATCGACCATGCCTCGCGGCGCGTCACCGCGACCACGGACCTCGGCGAGGTCATGGAGCTCGACTACGACGAGATCGTGATCGCGCTCGGCGCCGTGTCCCGCACCCTGCCCATCCCCGGCCTGGCCGAGTTCGGCATCGGCTTCAAGTACGTCGAGGAGGCCATCAGCCTGCGCAACCGCGTCCTCGGCCGCATCGCGCGCGCCGCGACCACCGATGACGAGGATCTGCGCCGCAAGCTCCTCACCTTCGTGTTCGTCGGCGGCGGCTTTGCGGGCGTCGAGGCCTTCGCGGAGACCGAGGACATGGCGAAGGCCGCCCTGCGGTACTACCCCGAGCTCTCGCGCGACGACCTCAACTTCGTCATGGTCGAGGCCGCGCCGCGCATCCTCCCCGAGATGGGCCCCGAGATGGGCGGCTACACCGTCGAGGAGCTCGAGCGCCGCGGCATGCGGGTGCTGCTCGAGACCCGCCTCGACAGCTGCATCGACGGGCACATCGTGCTCTCCAACGGCGAGTCGTTCGAGGCGGACACGCTCGTGTGGACCGCAGGCGTGAAGCCGTCGCCGGTGCTCGCGACCTCGGACCTGCCGCTCGGCCCGCGCGGTCATGTCAACACGGCCGCGACCCTCCAGGTGATCGACGACTCCGGCGAGCCGATCGGCGGCGCATGGGCCGCAGGCGACTGCGCGCAGGTCCCCAACCTGGTCGAGGACGAGGGCGACTGGTGCGCCCCGTCCGCGCAGCACGCGGTGCGCCAGGCGAAGCACCTCGGCGCCAACATCGCGCGGTCGCTCAAGGGCGAGACGCTCACGCAGTACAAGCACAAGCACCTGGGCGTGGTGGCCTCGCTGGGCCTCAACAAGGGCGTCGCGACCACCATGGGCTTCAAGCTCCGCGGCTGGCCGGCCTGGTTCATGCACCGCACGTACCACCTCATGGCGATCCCCACGTTCAACCGCAAGGCACGCGTGGCGATCGACTGGGCGACGGCCGTGTTCTTCCGCCGCGACCTGGTGTCGATGGGCCGGATCCACGAGCCCCGCCGCGCGTTCGAGGAGGCTGCGCGCTCCTAGCCGCCCCCTCCTGACAGCCACAACGGAGTTCGGCGCGACACGCCGGGTCCACGGGGACGATGCGCCGGTTCCGCCGGCGTGTCGCCTCGAGATCCGTGGGGAGTGTCGGGGTGGGGCAGGCATGACGAAGGGCCCCGGGGTCTCCCCCGGGGCCCTTCGCGTGCCCTCCCCGACCGTCCCAGTGCCGGGAGGACGTCTACGCCGCGGACACCTCGCGGCACAGCTCCTCGACCAGGCACGCGGCCTGGGCCTCGCGCGCGGCCTCCTCGAGCGTGACGTCGTCGAGCTCCGCGGAGAGCACCTGGACCACGCTCACATCGAGCAGCAGGTCCTCGCGCACCACCGCATGCGCCTCCTCCGGCCAGTCCCCGCGCTGGCGCAGGCAGTCCGCGGTCTCCTGCGCGCTCAGGCGCGTCGCGAAGTAGTGCATGCCGCCGCACGAGAGCAGCCCACCCGTGTACGTCGCGCCGACGAAGTCGACGGACTCGACGTGGGGCTCGTAGCCCTCGACCCACGCGGCCATGAGACGGCGGAACCCGTCCACGCACATCGCGCCCGCAGGGTGCTCGCCGATCACCACGGAGTTGCCGTGCGTGGTCGCGAGCCGCATCTGCGACAACGGAGCGGCGCCGGCGATCGCGGCGACGTCGGTGAGTGCCTCGCGGGTCATCGTCATGGCGGCTCCAGGGCGTCAGGCGCGGCGGGCGCCGCGGTCTGCGCCCACTGTAGAGGCCATCGAGCGATTAATGCAACAACACCGTTGCGTTATCCGATCCGCCCGGATCGCGACGGAGCATGACAGCAGGAACGGAATCGGGCACGACACGCCGGGGTCACCCGCGCATCGTGCCCGTGCCCGCGGCGTGTCGCCGCGAGATCCGTTCCCAGTGTCGGGACGGTGTCGGGTGTCAGGCGCTCGCGATGGTGTCCTTCTTCAGGCGGCTCACGCAGCAGTCCGTGGGGCACACGTCCTGCCACGGGCCGAGGTCGGTGAGCGCCTCGCGCTCGCGCGGGGTCCCGCCCGGCGCGACGTGCCGCTCCTCGATGAGGTCCACGAGCCCCGCGACGAACGCCGGGTCGACGCCCACGGTCGGCACGCGCACGGGCACGATGCCGCGTCCCTGGCACGTCTCGACCGCCTCGTTGTCGAGGTCCCACACGACCTCCATGTGGTCGGACACGAACCCGATGGGCGAGATCACCAGCCCCTTGACGGACTCGGGCAGCGCCTCGATCGCATCGTTGATGTCGGGCTCGAGCCACGGGATCTCGGGCGAGCCGGAGCGCGACTGGAACACCAGGCTCCACGGCATGCCGGGGAACTCCTCGGCGACACGGTCCATGACGAGCGTCGCGACGGCACGCTGCTGGGCGACGTACCAGCCGCCGCCGGCGAACCACTCCTCGCCGCCGCCCGTCGGGACATCGTCGCCCGACGGGAGCGCCTCGCGCGGGCCGGAGGCGTCCGCCGCCGCGCTCGGGATCGAGTGGGTCGCGAACATCACGTGGGCGCCCTCGAGCAGGCCCTGCTCGCGCAGCGACGCGAGGCCCGCGCGCACCGCCTCGACGTTGGGGTTCACGAACCCGGGGTGGTCGAAGTACTGGCGCACCTTGTCGAGCTCGAGCTCGCCCTCGAGGCCCGTCTGCTGAAGCGCCTCCGCGAGGTCCTCGCGGTACGCGCGGCAACCCGAGTAGCTGGAGAACGCGGTGGTGACCAGCACCAGCACCTTGCGGTGGCCGTCGGCGTGGATCTCCTGGAGCGCGTCACCGAGGTACGGCGCCCAGAAGCGGTTGCCCCAGTAGATCGGGAGCCCGAGCCCGCGCTTCGCGATCTCGGCCTCGAGCGCGGCCTTGAGGTCGCGGTTCTGCTGGTTGATCGGGCTGATGCCGCCGAAGTGCCGGTAGTGGTGCGAGACCTCCTCGAGGCGCTCGTCCGGGATGCCGCGGCCGCGCGTGACGTTGCGCAGGTACGGGATGACGTCCTCCTGGCCCTCGGGCCCGCCGAAGCCGGCGAGCAGGATCGCGTCGTACGTGGTCGCGTCGAGGACGCGGGACGATGCGGCGAGCGGCTGGGTCATGACGCGAGCACCTCCACGGCCTCGGCGGTCGTCACACGGCGACCGGTGTAGAACGGGAGCTCCTCGCGCACGTGGCGGCGGGCCTCGGTGTAGCGCAGCTCGCGCATCATGTCGACCAGGTCCGTGACCTCGTCGGCCTCCATGGGCAGCAGCCACTCGTAGTCGCCCAGCGCGAAGGCGGCGACGGTGTTGGCGACCACGCCCTTGAATGCGGCGCCCTTCATGCCGTGGTCGCGCAGCATCGCGGAGCGCTCCTCCTCGGGCAGCAGGTACCACTCGTAGGACCGCACGAACGGGTAGACGGTCAGCCAGTTGCGGGGGTGCTCGCCGCGCAGGAAGCCGGGCACGTGGCGCTTGTTGAACTCGGCGTCGCGGTGGACCCCGGCGGCCGACCACGTGAGGGTCGTCTCCGCCAGCAGCTCGGTGGCGCGCAGCTCGCGCAGCGCCAGCTGGAGGTCCTCGAGCCGAGGACCGTGCAGCCACAGCATCACGGTGCCGTCGGCACGCAGGCCTGAGACGTCGTAGATGCCGCGCAGGACCACCTCCTGGTCGGCCATGTCGGCCACCGCGGCGTCGAAGTGCTCGACCACCTCGGCAAGGTCCTCGTCCGGGGCGTCGAGGAGCCCGTCGAGGACGGCGAACAGCGTGAATCCATCGTGAGTCTCGGTCATGCGCACCATCTTCCGATGGATCCGCGCACGTGGGAAATCGCTGGGACCTAGGTCCCGGGTGTCTCCGCGCCCGCGATCGAGGCCAGACCGGAGAGCCCCGCGGCTGCGCCGACCAGCTCGAGGCCGGGCAGCGGGCGTCGGTCGCGCACCGCACCGGGCGACGCGTCGGGCCACTCCACCAGGGTGGACGCCAGCACGCGGTCCGGGGGGAGGTCGACCCCCAGCAGCCGGTTCGCGTCCGCGAGCGCGCACGCGAGCAGGTCCTCGTCGGGGTCGGTCACCGCATACGACAACCGGACCACGTGCCTGCCGTCCGCACGCCGACGCAGCCATCGCCACTTCGCCGTCGCATGCGTGAGCGCCTTCGCGCGCGTCACCCCGCCGAGCGCCAGCACGCCTGTGCCGCGCGGCGCGCCGTCGAGCTCGGGCGCACGCAGCACCAGGGTCGCGAGCGCGACGGTGCGGCCCGCGGGGGGCACGAGAAGCTCCGGGACCAGCCGCTGCGCCTCGGGCTGGGGCACCGCGAGCACGAGCGTGTCCGCGACGAGCGTGCCGCCACCGGCATGCACGTGCCACGCCCCGTCGCGCCGCTGCGCCGAATCCGCCGACGTCGCGACCACGAGCCGGACGCCGGCCTCGCGAGCGGAGTCCGCGAGCGCCGCGGTGATCCTCCACACGCCTCCCTCGAGCCCGAGCACCGCGGAACCAGCCGGTGCGAGGCGCCGCCGCCGCTCCGCGAGCGCGAGCAGGCTCCCCGCGTCCCGCAGCTGCTGCGGCAGCGTGGGGTCGATCGCTGCGAGCGGGAGCTCGTCGAGCGGTCGCGAGTACACACCCTGGAGGACCGGAGCGACCAGGAGGTCCGCGACACGCACGCCCAGACGCGCCCGCACGAGCGACCCGACCGTCGCATCGTCCGCGACCTCGCCGAGCGGGCGCGAGCGCTCGAGCGCGGCCTCGGCCGCGGCTCCCCAGCCGATGATGCGGCGCACCTCGTGGTGCAGCGGCCGGGTGGGGATGCCGAGCCAGCCCGTGGTGGGCAGCGGATAGGAGCGGTCGGGCGTCACCACCCAGGCGGGCGCTCGCGTGGGCGCCACGAGCGAACCGCCCAACCCGAGCTCGCGGACAAGAGCCTCCACGGCGGGCGTCCGTGTCGCGAACGACTCCGCACCCGCATCGAGGGTGAGCCCCGCGACGCGCACCGGGCTCACGCGTCCACCCCAGCCGGGGCCGGACTCGAGCACCGTGACCACGGCGCCGCGACGCGCGTGGCGCCGCGCGGCGAGAAGCCCCGCGATGCCCCCGCCGACGACGAGGACGCGTTCAGCCACGCGCGTGGACCAGGTCGACGATGCGGTGGAGCACGTCGGGGTCCGTCTCGGGCGGCACGCCGTGGCCCAGGTTGACCACGTGGCCGGGCGCCTCGGCACCGCGCGCGAGGACGTCGAGCACATGCGCCTCGAGCACGTCGGCGGGCGCGGTCAGGCGTGCGGGGTCGATGTTGCCCTGGAGCGGGTAGGCACCCCCGAGGATGCGGTTGGCCTCGTCGAGCGGCAGGCGGTAGTCGACGCCCATGGCGGTCGCGCCGGCATCGGCCATGGGGCGCAGCAGGTGCGAGCCGTGGGCCGCGAAGTGGATGCGCGGGACCGGGAGGTCCGCGACCGCGGAGAGCGCCGCGGCCGATCCGGCCTGGCAGTGCGCGACGTAGTCCGCGGGTGCGAGCGAGCCCGCCCATGAGTCGAACAGCTGCACGGCGGAGGCGCCCGCGAGGACCTGCGCGCGCAGGAACAGCCCCGCGGCCTTCGAGGTCCAGGCGGTGAGCGCCTCCCAGACCTCGGGGGCCTCGATCATGAGGCGGCGCGCGCCCAGGTGGTCGCGCGACGGACGTCCCTCGACCATGTAGGCGGCGAGGGTGAACGGCGCACCCGCGAAGCCGATGAGGGGCGTCCCGCCCAGCTGGTCCACCGTGAGCCGCACGGCCTCGCGGATGGCGTCGAGCCCGGCGTCGAACGTGCCGCGGTCGCCCTCCTCACCGAGCGACGGGAGCGCCTCGACGTCCTCCATCGCGCGGATCGGGCGCGCGAACACGGGGCCCACGCCGGGGGCGATCTCGACGCCCACGCCAGCGACCTTCATGGGCACCACGATGTCCGAGAAGAAGATGCCGGCGTCGACGCCGTAGCGCCGCACGGGCTGCAGCGTGATCTCCGCCGCGAGCGCGGGGTCGAGGCACGACTCGAGCATGGTGGTGCCCTTGCGGACCTCCAGGTACTCGGGCAGCGAGCGGCCCGCCTGACGCATGAACCAGACGGGACGATGCGCGGGCGTCTCGCCGCGGAGCGCGGCGAGGAGGGGCGCGTCGGCGACGGCGCCGGTGGCGAGCGGATGGGCGGCGGGCAGCGAAGACATGACCTCGATTCTGCCTTGTCGGGGTCCCGTGTCAGAATTGAGGCCGTGTCCTTCCTGTCCCTTGTCGCCTCGCACCGCAACCGTGAGCTCGCCGTGCTCGAGCAGCTGCAGGTCGGTGCGGACACGCTCGCCTCGGAGCTGATCGACGCTCACGGCGCCGTCGCCGGCGCGGTGGTGCTCCCCACGTGCAACCGCTTCGAGGTCTACATCGAGACGGACGACACCGAGGCCGCGCGGGACGCCGTGGTCGACGCGATCGCGCGCGCGAGCGCGCTGGACCGCGAGACCGTCGAGCAGGCGCTGGTCCCCTACGAGGACGACGACGCGATCCAGCACCTCCTTTCCGTCACCTCCGGCCTCGAGTCGATGGTCGTAGGCGAGCGCGAGATCAGCGGCCAGGTTCGCCGCGCGCACATCGAGGCGCAGAAGCGCCAGCAGATCACCCCGCGTCTGGACCGTCTGTTCCAGTCCGCGCTGCGGACGTCTCGCGTGGTCGCGGCCTCGACGGGGCTCGGCACGTCCGGCCGCTCCGTCGTGTCCGTCGCGCTCGACCTGGCCGACGCGACCGTCGACTGGAACGGTGCGCGCGTGCTCATGATCGGCACCGGCGCGCTCGCGGAGACCGCGGTGGGGACGCTCCACGGCCGCGGCGCGCGCGTGGACGGCGTGTTCTCCCCCTCGGGGCGCGCGCAGGAGTTCGCGCTGCGCCACCGGATCGAGGCCGTCGAGCTCGACGGGCTCGAGCTGGCGATCCGCGAGGCCGATGTGGTGTTCGCCTGCTCCGGCGGCGAGTCCGTGGTGGTGACCCCGGCGCTCGTCGCGGCGGCGAGGCACGGCCTCGACGCCCCGCTCACGCTGATCGACCTCGCGCTCCACCGCGACATCGCGCCCGGCGTCGGCGAGCTGCGCGGCGTGACCGTCATCGGCCTCGACGATGTCGGCTCCTCGGCCCCCGGCGAGTCCGTGGGCGCGATCGACGCCGCCCGCTCCATCGTCGCGCACGCCGTCGCGCGCTTCGGCGACGGCGAGACGGCGCGCTCGCTCGACCCGGCGGTGGTGGCGCTGCGCGAGCACGTGTTCGGGCTGCTCGAGCGCGAGGTCGCGCGCATCCGCCCTGGCGCAGGAGCGCCGCAGGAGGCCGTCGACCGCGCCGACGAGACCGAGGCCGCGCTGCGCCGCTTCGCCAAGACGCTCCTCCACACCCCGACGGTGCGCGCGCGTGAGCACGCGCAGGCGGGCGAGGCCTCGCAGTACCTCGAGGCGATCCGCGCGCTGTACGGCATCGACGTCGCCGTCCCGGATGACGCGTGCCCGGTCGCGGAGATCGACTCCGAGGCCTCTCAGGGCTGATCACCTCCTCCCACACCGGCCATTTAGGGAACGAGGCCGTTCCGAAATAGCCCCGGGATGCGCTAGGTTAGGTGGGCCTTACCCGCGCACACGCCTGCGCACCACCCGAGCCTGAGGAGCCCGATGCGCACGCGCGCCCTGATCGCGATCACCGCAGCAGCGGTGCTGGTCGTCGCGATCGCGCTGTCGCTCGCGATCGGCGCGCGCGCGATCGACCTGGGCACCGTATGGCAGGCCCTCACCGATCTCGACCCGAACGACCCGGAGCAGCTCATCGTCAGCGACCTGCGGGTCTCGCGCACGGTCATCGGGATCCTCGCGGGCGCGGCGCTGGGAGTGGCCGGTGCGCTCATGCAGGCGCTCACGCGCAACCCCTTCGCGGATCCCGGCCTGCTGGGCATCAACGCGGGCGCGTCGCTCGCGGTGGTGATCGCGCTGAGCACCGGTGTGGCGACCGGCTTCGCGGCACAGGTGCCCGTCGCCTTCGTGGGCGCGGGCGTGGCCGCGATCGTGGTCTACGCGATCGGCGCGCGCGGCGCGGCTGCGGGCGCCCCCGTCAGGCTCGCGCTCGCCGGCGTCGCCTTCACGGCGCTGGTGTCCTCCGTGACGTACGCGATCCTGCTGCTCAACGACCAGACCATGGAGCAGTACCGCCTGTGGGTCGCAGGGTCGCTGACCGGACGCCAGGACTACGACGTGACCGCGCTCGCATGGATCGTCGCCGTCGCGATCGCCGCGGGGCTGCTCGCGTCGCGTCAGCTGCAGGCGATCGAGCTCGGCGAGGATGCCGCCCGCGCGCTCGGGGTGCGCATCGGCGCCATCCGTACGGTGATCATCGTCATCGTCACCCTGCTCGCGGGGGCGGCGACCGCCGCCGCGGGACCCATCGTCTTCGTCGGGCTCGCCGTCCCGCACCTCGCGCGCGCGCTCGTCGGCGCCTCGCTGCCGTGGCTGCTCGCGGTGAGCGCGCTCGGCGGCGCGGCGCTCGTGCTCGTGTGCGACGTCATCGGCCGCGTGGTCGCGCCCCCGGGCGAGATCGGCGTGGGCATCAGCACCGCCTTCATCGGAGGCCTCATCTTCGCGCTCATGGCACGCCGCATGAAGGTGGTGGAGCTGTGAGGATCCTCCGCATCGGACCGCTCGGCATCTCCACCCACCGGCGGACGTTCGCCGTGGGCCTGGTCATGCTCGTCGCGCTCGTCGCGCTCGTGATCTTCGCGCTCTCGAACGGGCAGTCGAGCATCACCATCCTCGACTCGCTCAAGGCCGCCGTCGGGATCCCCGTCGGCGCACCGGCCGACTTCATCGTGGGCCAGGTCCGCGCGCCGCGCGCCCTGACCGCCGTCCTTGTCGGGGCGATGCTCGGGCTGTCGGGCGCGATCCTGCAGTCGCTCACGCGCAACCCGCTCGCCTCGCCCGACTTCATCGGCATCTCCATGGGCGCCGGCACCGGTGCGGTCGTCACGCTGTGGCTCATCGGCGCGAGCTCGCTGTGGGTCACAGCGGCCGGCGCCGCCGCGGGCGCGCTCGTGACAGCGGGGCTGATCCTGCTGCTCTCGTGGCGCCACGGCATCGTCCCGCTGCGGCTGATCCTCGCGGGTATCGGCATGGGCTTCGTGGCCAACGCGACCACGCAGTACGTGCTCACCCGGATGGACATGCACGAGGCCGGCAACGCCCTGGGCTGGCTCGTGGGCTCCGTCACCGGTCGCACGTGGACCCACGTGAGCGTGGCCGCGATCTGCCTCGCCGTGCTCCTCCCCGTGGTCCTATGGAACGCGCGTTCGCTCCGCACCATGGAGATGGGCGACGATGCGGCGCGCGCGCTCGGGATCGCGGTCGGGCCTGCGCGCATGGCGCTCGCGCTGAGCTCCGTGCTGCTCGCCGCCGCCTCGGTCGCGATCACGGGTCCCATCGGCTTCATCGCCCTGGTCGCCCCCGCGATCGCGCTGCGCCTCACCCGCAACGCGGGCGTCACCCTGATCCCGTCCGCCCTCATGGGCGCGCTGCTGCTGCTCGCCGCCGACCAGGTCGCGCAGCTCATGCCCACCACCATCCAGCTCCCTGTCGGCGTCTTCACCGCCGCCGTGGGCGCGCCGTACCTGCTGTGGCTCGTGTGGCGCGCGTCCCGAGGAGGTCCCGCATGACCAGGCTCCAGACCCGGAAGGCCGTGATCGGCTACGGGGGCACGCCCATCGTCCACGGCGTCGACGTCGAGGTGCCCGACGGCAGGATCACCGCGATCGTGGGCCCCAACGGCTGCGGCAAGTCGACCCTGCTGCGCGCGTTGGTGAGGCTCCTGCCTGCGTCCGAGGGCACCGTGCTGCTCGACGGCGAGGACATCCACCGCATCCCCACGCGCGAGGTGGCGCGACGCGTGGGCCTGCTCCCGCAGTCGCCCATCGCGCCCGCCGGCATCACCGTCAAGGAGCTCGTGGCGCGCGGGCGCACCCCGCACCAGAAGGTGCTGCGCCCGTGGAGCGCCACGGATGAGATGGCGGTGACCTCGGCGCTGCACTCGACGCAGCTCACGAGCATCCAGGACGCCGTGGTCGACGAGCTCTCCGGCGGCCAGCGTCAGCGCGCCTGGATCGCGATGACGCTCGCGCAGGACACGCCGCTCATGATCCTCGACGAGCCCACCACATACCTCGACATCGCGCACCAGTACGACGTCATGGACCTGCTCCACCACCTCAACACGCGCCAGGAGCGCACCATCGTCATGGTGGTCCACGACCTCCACCAGGCCGCGCGCTACGCGCATCACGTCATCGCGATGCGCGACGGCGTGGTGGCAGCCGCGGGCACGCCGCGCGAGGTCTTCACCGAGGAGCTCATCCGCGACGTGTTCGCGCTCGAGGCGCGCGTGCTCGAGGACCCCGTCACCGGCACCCCCATGGTGGTGCCCGCGCACGGACCAGGCGGCGCGCGATGAGCCGCGCGCCGCACCCCCGATCGTCCCAACCGGTCGCGCACCCCGCGACGACCACCAGCCCCGACACTGATCCCCACGAAAGGACCAGCATGTTCACCACCTCCACCCAGCGCCGCGCCGGCGCGCTCGGCATGGCGGCCGCCGCCGCCCTCGCGCTCGCCGCGTGCTCGCCGTCCGAGACCGAGGACGAGGCCACCACCGGCGCCTCCGCGGAGCCCACCGCCGCGGAGACCACCGACGCGCCCGCGGCAGCCTTCCCGGTCACGCTCGACACCGTCATGGGCGAGGTCACGGTCGAGTCCGAGCCGCAGCGCGTGGTCACGCTCGGCTCGCACGAGCACGAGTACCTCTACGCTCTCGGCGTCGCGCCCGTCGCGGTGCCCGAGTCGTGGCAGGGCTATGCCAACGGCACCGGCCCGTGGGCCGAGGAGGACCGCCTCGCCGCGGGCGCGGAGCCCGAGCTGTTCGTGCCCGGCTCGACCACGTACGATGCCGAGCTGATCGCCTCGTTCGAGCCCGACCTCATCGTGGCGACCTACCCGAACCACACCATGACGCAGGAGGAGTACGACCTCCTCTCGGGCATCGCCCCCGTGGTGACCCGCCCGGCCACCGACGCCGACGGCGCCGAGACCGCCGAGTGGAACGTCTCGCTCGCGGACGAGCTCACGCTCCTCGCCCAGGCCACCGGCACCACCGACGAGGCCGAGGCGATCATCGCCGAGATCGATGCGGCGTTCGCCGAGGTCCGCGACGCGCACCCCGAGTGGGCCGGCATGACGTCGCAGGTGGGCGGCTTCTACGAGGGCCAGGCCTTCGTCTACAGCGCCAACGACACCCGCAACCAGTTCCTCGCGAACGTGGGCCTCGACGTCGCGTCGATCGAGGGCACCGACGAGGCCTGGATGCAGATCAGCGCCGAGCAGCTCGACGTCCTGGGCGACCTCGACTCGATCGTGTGGCAGGTCGCGACCACGCCCGAGGCGCGCGACTCGCTCCAGTCGCTGCCGCTGTTCGACTCGCTGAACATCTCGCAGGTGGGCGGCAGCATCTGGCTGTCCGACCCGGTGCTCGAGGGCGCGTTCTTCGCGAACTCCCCCTCGTCGGTCTTCTACTCGATCGAGGCCTTCGTGCCGATGCTCGAGGCCGCTCTCGACGGCGACCCCGCCACCGAGGTCGTGGAGTTCTCCTCGGAGGGCTGATCACCGTAGCGCCGAGCGAGGCCCCGCTCACCTTCTCCGGTGAGCGGGGCCTTGTCACGTCGCCGAGCAGCCCCGGACGTGGACGGCGGACGATGCTCGCGCATCGTCCGCCGTCCAGGTTCAGGACGCGGGGGCCGGGTCAGAGGTCGAGCCGCTCCAGCATGTCCGTCACCAGCGCCGCGACCGCGGAGCGCTCGGAACGCTCGAGCGTCACGTGCGCGAAGAGCGGGTGGCCCTTGAGCGCCTCGATCACCGCGGCGATGCCGTCGTGGCGACCCACACGCAGGTTGTCGCGCTGCGCGACGTCGTGCGTGAGCACCACACGCGAGTCCTGCCCGATGCGGCTGAGCATGGTGAGCAGCACGTTGCGCTCGAGCGACTGGGCCTCGTCGACGATCACGAACGCGTCGTGGAGGCTGCGGCCGCGGATGTGCGTGAGCGGGAGCACCTCGAGCATCCCGCGCGCCATGACCTCCTCGACCACCTCGGAGGAGACCATCGCGCCGAGCGTGTCGAAGACCGCCTGCGCCCAGGGGTTCATCTTCTCGCCCGCGTCGCCAGGCAGGTAGCCGAGGTCCTGCCCGCCCACCGCGTAGAGCGGACGGAACACCATGATCTTCTTGTGGAGGCGGCGCTCCATGACGGCCTCGAGGCCCGCGCAGAGCGCGAGGGCGCTCTTGCCGGTACCGGCGCGGCCACCCATGGAAACGATGCCGATCGACTCGTCCAGCAGGAGGTCGATCGCGATCCGCTGCTCGGCGCTGCGGCCGTGGACGCCGAACACCTCCTGATCGCCGCGCACCAGCCGTACCGAGCCCTGCTCGGTGACGCGGCCGAGAGCGCTTCCGCGCGCGCCGTGGATGACCAGGCCCGTGTGCACGGGGAGGTCGGCCAGGTTCTCACCGGACAGCGCCGGATCGGGCGCGGGGAGCGACTCGTGCTCCCACAGCGAGGACATCTGCTCGTCGCTGATCTGGATCTCGCGCATGCCGGTCCAGCCCGACTCGACCGCGAGCTCCGCACGGTACTCCTCCGCCTCGATGCCCAGCGCCGAGGCCTTGACGCGCATCGGCAGGTCCTTCGAGACGACCACCACGGACTCGCCCTCGGCGGCCAGGTTGGCCGCGACCGCGAGGATCCTGGTGTCGTTGTCGCCCAGCCGGAAGCCCGACGGCAGCACCTCCTGGTCCGTGTGGTTGAGCTCGACACACAGCGTGCCGCCCACCTCGTTGACCGTGACGGGCTCGTCGAGCTTCCCGTGGAGGACGCGGAGGTCGTCGAGCATGCGCAGCGCGGATCGCGCGAAGTAGCCGAGCTCCGGGTGGTGCCGTTTCGCCTCGAGCTCCGTGATGACGACCACGGGCAGGACCACCGCGTGCTCGGCGAAGCGCTTCATGGCGCGCGGATCCGAGAGCAGGACCGAGGTGTCGAGGACGAACGTGCGCACGTCCGTGGACTCGGCGTTCTCGATCGCGGTGGCGGGGACGGAGCGAGGCATGGTGGTCAACAGGGCTCCCAGCGGTCTGGCCGCAGGGCGCCGATCGCCCTACGGCGTTCGGTTACGTCGACATCGGTCCGATGTGACGGCGTTGTGCTACCACGGTCCCGACGCTACGCCCGTTCCCCTTCCTCGCGGGAGACACGCCGCGGAAAGTTCACATAGATGTAACTCGCATCCCGCGCTCGGGCGTGTCCGTTTCGGGTTCCCCGGGCGGCCGACCAGCGACGATGCACGGAGCAGCGCTGCGCGCTCTCGCGAGACCGCTTCCCGCGGCCTGCGGCGTGTCGCGCGCGACACGCCGCGCACCGAAGGTCCGGCCGTCAGCGTCCGAGCCGGCGCTCGCGCTGCGAGAAGTCGCGCAGCGCGCGCAGGAAGTCGATGCGCCGGAAGTCGGGCCAGTACGCCTCGCAGAAGTAGAACTCCGAGTGCGCGCTCTGCCACAGCAGGAACCCGCCCAGGCGCTGCTCGCCTGAGGTGCGGATCACCAGCTCCGGGTCCGGCTGGCCCTTGGTGTAGAGGTGGTCCGCGATGTGCTCGACCGAGAAGCTCTCCGCGACCTCCTCGAGCGAGTGCCCGGCCTCGACACCGGCCTTGAGGAAGCTGCGGACCGCCTCCGCGATCTCGTGGCGACCGCCGTACCCGACCGCGACGTTGACGTGCAGCCCGTCGGCGGACGCGGAGCGGTCCACCGCCGCCGCGATCCGTGCCGCCGTGCCCTGAGGGAGCAGCGACGAGTCGCCCACGTGGCGCAGGCGCCACCGGCCGTCGTCCGCGAGCCGCTCGATCGCGGTGGCGATGATCTCGAGGAGCGGCGCGAGCTCCTGCGGATCGCGCGCGAGGTTGTCGGTGGAGAGCATCCACAGCGTCACCACCTCGACGCCGGCGTCCTGCGACCACTCGAGCACCTCGGTGATCTTGTCGGCGCCGCGCTGGTGGCCATGCGAGGCCGGGTTGCCGCTCTGCTTGGCCCACCGGCGGTTGCCGTCGAGGATCACCCCGATGTGCCGCGGCGAGGATCCGGTCCGCTTGAGCTCGCGCGCGAGGCGCTTCTCATACGTCCCGTACAGGAGCGCGCTCAGGCCCATCGACATCCTTCTGACTTTGCGGCAACGGCTGCGACAACCGTACCTTGGCGCCATAACCTACGGTATCGTAGGTTCATGGTCGAGAATCTCCCCGTACCTGGTAAGCCGCTCATGCGCGGGTGGCTTCATCTGGGTGCGGCGCCGCTCGCGCTCATCGCAGGGCTGGTGCTCACCGCCATCGCGCCCACGCTCGCCGGGAGGGTGTCCTTCGCGATCTTCACCCTCACGGCGGTGATGCTGTTCGGGACGTCCGCGGTCTACCACCGCGGCAACTGGTCGGACAGGACCCGCGCGGTGCTGCGTCGCATGGACCACGCGAACATCTTCCTCATCATCGCGGGCACCTACACACCGCTGACCGTGCTGCTGCTCGAGCCGCCGACCAGCGTATGGGTGCTGGGGGTGGTGTGGGGCGGCGCGGTGCTCGGCCTGCTGTTCCGCGTGCTGTGGCTCGGCGCGCCCCGATGGATGTACGTCCCCATCTACATCGCGCTCGGCTGGGTCGCGATCGGCTTCATCAAGCCGTTCTACGAGGCCGGCGGGATGGCGGTGGTGGTCCTCATCATCGTCGGCGGGCTCTGCTACACCATCGGCGCGATCATCTACGGCACCAAGTGGCCTCGCGGATCCCAGAAGTACTTCGGGTTCCACGAGATCTTCCACGCGCTAACGATCGCCGGCTTCGCCTGCCACTTCGTCGCCGCTTCCCTCGCCGCCTTCGCCGTCGCCTGACGCACCCGCCTCCGGGGTCTCCGCCGCCGCATCGTCCACGCGCGCCTCGGCCTCCGCGCGAGCCTGCTGGACGCGCATCTTGCGCAGGTGCTTGCTGAGCGAGCGCATGAGCAGGATGGTCGCGCCCACGAGCGCGAACGTGGCGACGAAGGCGAGGAAGCCCGGGCCACCGGTGAAGTTGGAATCCATATCCGCCTCTCTGACCGGACTATCCTGCCTCATCATGACGACTGCCGAACCCAGCGAGCGCGACGGCGCCCTCCCCCATCTCAGCAGGCGCTCGTGGGCGCTCGTCATCGGCAGCCTCGCCCTGCTCGTGGGAGCGACCGCGTGGTACGCCTTCGTCGCCTCGCATGAGGAGGTGCGGTGGAAGGACGTGGGGTTCTCCGTGGCGTCCCCGACGGAGATCACCGTGACGTACGACGTCTATCTCTACGACGACGTCGACGTCGACTGCACGCTGCGCGCCCTGAACCCGCGCTTCACGGAGATCGGCGTCACCACCCAGCGCATCGCGTTCGCCGACGGTCGTCAGCAGCGCCTCGAGGCCACCATCACCACCACCGAGGAGGCCACCACGGCGCAGGTCCAGTACTGCGTCCCCGTGGAGTGATCCCCCCGGCACGATGCCGTGCCGGCTTGGGGAGGCTTGCACGGGCTTGGTAAGGTGGCGCACCTTGTCACATGAGGAGGTAGCACCGTGACCGAGACCACTGGAACCTGGCTGACCCAGGAGGCGTTCGACCGGCTTCAGGCCGAGTACGACCACCTGGTCAACGTCGGCCGTGTCGAGATCGCCAAGGAGATCGACGAGCGCCGCCAGGAGGGCGACCTCAAGGAGAACGGAGGCTACCACGCGGCCCGCGACGAGCAGGCCAAGATGGAGGCCCGCATCCAGGAGCTGCGCCGCAAGCTCGAGACCGCCCAGGTGGGCGAGGTCGAGTTCTCGGGCACCATCGCCGCAGGCACCGTGGTGACGGCCGAAGTCATGGGCCGCGAGATGAAGTTCCTGGTGGGCTCGCGCGAGATCGCCGAGGGCACGGACCTCGACGTCTTCAGCGCCGAGTCCCCCCTGGGCGCCGCCCTGCTCGGCCACGTCGCCGGCGACGAGACGTCCTACGTCGCGCCCAACGGCAAGGAGATCTCCGTCAAGGTGGTCGCCGCGGAGCCGTTCAACGGCTGACGCTCGCACACGCTTCGACGATGCCCTCGGGGAGAACCCCGGGGGCATCGTGGCGTCTCGGGGCTCAGACCCGCTTGAGCAGCACCACGGCCTCGTAGTGCGAGGTGTGGGGGAACATGTCGAGCAGCCGGCCGCGCACCGGGACCAGCGACGGCATCGCTGCGAGGTCCTTCGCGAGGGTGACGGCGTTGCAGCTCGAGTACACGACCGTGCCGGCCCCTGACTCCTCGAGCCACCCCGCGAGCTCCGCCCCGATCCCCCGCCGCGGCGGGTTGACGATCACCGCGTCGGGCACCAGCTCCTGCTCGCGCGCCCAGGCGGTCGCGTCCGCGGCCACGAAGACCGCATCGTCCGCACCGGCGGCGCCCGCGCGAGCCAGCTCCTCGGCGCTGAGCCGCGCGCTCTCGATGGCCTGCTCGCTCACCTCGACGCCCACCACCGCGCGACCGGGACCGAGGCAATGCAGCGCGAAGCCTCCCACGCCGCAGTACAGGTCCCAGACGGTGGCGGGCGACGCATCGTCCACCCAGGCCGCGACATCGGCGTAGAGCTCGCGAGCGATGGCGGTGTTGGTCTGGAAGAAGCTCTGCGGGCGCAGGTGCAGCACCACGTCGCCCATCTCCATCGCGAGCGACTCGCGCTCGGTCAGCACCAGCTCGCGCTCGCCCTCGACCACCGCCTTGTGCTCGGGAAGGATGTTCGCGGTCACCACGGCGAGCGACGGCAGCTCCGCAAGCAGCCACGGCAGGTGCTTCTGGATGCGCGCGAGCGCCTCGGTCGAGCGCAGGACCAGGCGGGCCATGAGCTCGCCGTCGGGCGCGAGGGTCACGATGACGTTCTTGAGCTCGCCGCGGCGCGCAGGGACGTCGTAGGGCTCGAGCCGCGCGACGTGCACGAAGCGTGCCAGGACGGGGAACGATGCGGCGAGCGGCTCCGGGTAGAGGGGGCACTCGCGCAGGTCCACCCCGGCCCCGTGCTCGTCGAGGATGCCGATGGTCGGCGCGTCCATGGTGCCGCCCACCACCATCTTCGCCTTGGTGCGGAAGCCCTGCTCGGCGCTCACCAGCGGCGCCTCCCAGGCGATGCCGCGCGCGCTCTCGCCGAGCGCCGCGCTCACCAGCGACTCCAGGTGCGCCTGCTTGTCCGCGACCTGCACGTCATGCGGGGTCTCGATGAGCGTGCACGAGCGGCACACCCCCGAGTCGTAGTAGGCGCAGCGCACCTCAGGAGTGTAGGCGCGCCGGACGCTCAGGTGTGCGGCGCATCGTCCCCGCTGTCGTCGTGGCCCTCGGGGTGACGGCGGCGCACGCGGATCTCGCCGGTCTTGGCGATCGCCTCGCGCGCCCGCTTGATCGCCTCGCGTGGATGCTCGGTGAGAACGGCACCCGTGTCCGGAGGCACCTCCGCCTCCGCCGTGATCTGGGCGTGGAGCGAGCGCCCGAACGCGTACACGAAGGACACGATCGGGACCGCGATGACCGCGCCGATGAGGCCCAGCAGCAGCGTGCCCATCGAGACCGTGAGCAGGATCACCAGCGGGTGGAGCGACGCCGCCTTGCCGAACAGCCACGGGTACAGCACATTGCCCTCGATCTGCTGGACCAGCAGCACGATCGCGAGCATCCACAGCGCCGTGGGCCAGCCGCCGTCGAACAGGCCCACGAGGACAGCGATGGCGCCGGACAGCGTGGCACCGAACAGCGGGATGAAGGACAGCAGGAACACGAAGATCGCGATGGGGAACGCGAGCGGCAGCCCCAGGATCCACGCGCCGGTGCCGATGCCGACCGCGTCGATGAACGCCACGAACACGCTCGTCTCGGTGTAGCGACGGAGCGTGAGCCACGCCGTCATGCCGGCGTTGTCGACGCGCTCGCCACGGGACCGGGGCACCAGCCCGACGAACCACAGCCACAGCTTGCGTCCGTCCTTCATGAAGAAGAACAGCGAGAACAGCGCGACGATCGAGCCGGCGAACAGCGAGCCGATGGTCCCCGTGACGGAGAAGGCGCCGGTCGCCACGCCCCACGCGTTGTCCTGGACCGTCTTGGTGACGTTGCCCAGCATGTCGTCGATCTGCTCGCGCGACAGGTGCACGGGCCCGTCCACCAGCCAGTCGAGGAACTGGTCGAAGCCCTTGACGGCGGCCTCCTGGAGGTCGCCGAAGCCCGCGACGATCGAGCTGCCGGCCGCGACGGCGAGGCCCAGCACCACGGTGACGAGCGCGATGATCGCGAGCGCGGCGCCCAGCGCGCGCGGCACATGCCACTTCTCGAGCCGGCTCACGGCCTGCTCGAGCGGCGCAGCGATGAGCATCGCGATCGCGAGGGGCAGGATGATCGACGCGAAGTTGGTGAAGCCCGCGAACATCACGTACGCGATGATGCCGACGATGATGAGGCGCCACGACCACGCGGCGGTGACGCGCAGCCACAGCGGCACGTACTCGGTCGCGACGTCGACGGGCGCCTCGTCGGTGTCGGGGGTACCGGGCTGATCTGCCATGCTTCGGAGCCTAGCCGTCGGCGCGCCCGGCCTCGGGGACGCGAGGAACACGGCGGGGCGTATCGGCGTTCGTCTGAGCGGAAGGGAGCAACGGATGCTCGGAATCGACAAGACCGTGATGATCAAGCCGGACCAGGCCCTCTCGGGCCGGGACGCGGAGATGCAGATCGCGGACAAGCACGTGGTGCTCGGCACGGACCTCAAGGGTCCCTGGCCCGAGGGCTACGAGGTCCTCTACGTCGGGATGGGCTGCTTCTGGGGTGCGGAGCGCATCTTCTGGCAGATCCCCGGCGTGCACGTCACCGCTGCCGGCTACATGGGCGGCTGGACCAGGAACCCCAACTACCAGGAGACGTGCACCTCGCTCACGGGCCACACCGAGGCCGTGCAGGTGGTCTACGACCCCTCCGCCGTCTCGCTCGAGACCCTGCTGGCCGCGTTCTGGGAGAACCATGACCCGACCACGGCCAACCGCCAGGGCGGGGACATCGGCACGCAGTACCGCAGCGCGATCTTCGCCACGACCGAGGCGCAGCTCGAGGCCGCCGAAGCCTCGCGCGAGCGCTACCAGGCGCGCCTGACGGAGCAGGGCTACGGCGCCATCACCACGCAGATCGCGCGTGCGGATCAGGCGGGCGACGGCACGTTCTACTACGCCGAGGACTACCACCAGGGCTACCTGCACAAGAACCCGGGCGGCTACTGCAACCACGGCTTCTGCCAGGTGAGCTTCGCGTAGAGAGCCCCACGACGACGAAGGCCCCGACCAACCGGTCGGGGCCTTCGTGCGTGAGGCGTCAGTCGCGACCGGAGAAGATCGCGATGAGGCGCAGGAACTCGATGTAGAGCCACACGAGGGTGACGATGAGGCCGAAGGCCGCCGTCCACTCGAGCTTGGCGGGCGCACCGCGCTTGACGCCGTTCTCGATGAAGTCGAAGTCGCCGATGAGCGAGATGCAGCCGAGCAGGATCGCGAAGGCGCCGATGAGCGCGCCCCACGGCAGGTTGGTGCCGGCGATCTCCATCGAGTAGAAGCCGAAGCCGGTCGCCCCGTCGGCGAAGATCATGTAGCCGACGTTGACGAGGCTGAAGATGAGGTACGAGATCATCCCGATCATCAGCACCTTGCGCAGCTTGCTCGTGTAGCGCACCTTGCCGGAGCGGTACAGCCACATGCAGACCATGAAGGTGATCGCCGTCGCGACGAGCGCCTGCAGACCAGCGCCCGGGGCGTCGAAGCTGGTCTCGATGGCCACGGTGATCGCACCGAGGAAGAAGCCCTCGGCGATCGCGTAGATGCCCACGAGCACCGGGTTCGCACCGTTGCGCTGGAACGTGGCGATGAGGCCCACGACGAACGCGACGAGGCCCGCACCGAGCGCGAGCATGTACGCCGTCGCCGACTGACCGGCGACCACGTAGCCCGCGGCGCCCGTGGCGATCGTGAGGGCGCCGAGCACCACGGACTTGTTGATGACGCCCTGGTAGCTCATGCGCTCGGTCGTCACATAGCCGGGCGCCGCGGACGGGGCCTGGAACTGCTGCTTCAGGTCCTGCGCGGTCGGCTGCGCGAGCAGCGGGTCGGCCTTGAACTCCTTGGCGTTGCTGAACACCGGACTTGCCACGTTTCCTCCTCAGTGGGCGACCGCCCCAGTCTAGACACGCGCCATCGCGTGGCGGCGGGACCGTCGTCAGGACAACGCGCCAGGCATCAGCCGTGCTCCCACGCGCCTCACCCCTCCTGACAGCCGCAACGGAATCGGATCCGCCACGCCGTCCGCAGGCGCACGATGCGCCGTCCGCCACGGCGTGTCGCCGCGAGATCCGTCCGGAGTGTCGGAGGGGAGGGGAGCCCGTTTTTCTTCGTTCCTGTTGCTTTGGTTTTGTTTCTGTGTTTCTATGTGGATATCCGGACAAAGGAGTCACCCATGTACGCGACGGAGCGACAGCAGCGCATCCTTGCGGAGGCGCGCGCCGCAGGCCGTGTCGAGGTCGCCTCGCTCGCCGAGGCGCTCGCCGTGACCACCGAGACCGTCCGCCGCGACCTCACCGCCCTCGAGCGGCGCGGATCGCTGCGCCGGGTCCACGGTGGTGCGATCCCCGTCGAGCGGCTCGAGCTCGAGCCCACGCTCGCGTCACGCTCGACCCAGCGCCCCGACGTCAAGCGCCGGATCGCGTCGCGGGTCCTCCAGGAGCTCCCCGCGGGCGGCACCGTCATCCTCGACGCCGGCTCCACCACGCAGGCGCTGGTCGACGCGTTGCCCATCGACCTGGTCCTCACCGTCATCACCGACTCCCTGCCCGCCGCGACCACCCTGTCGACCCGGCCCGGCATCTCGCTCTACCTGCTGGGAGGCCGCGTCCGCGGCGTGACCGCCGCCGCCGTGGGCGACTGGGCCACCGATGCGCTCGCCGGCATCGTCGCCGATGTCGCGGTGGTGGGCACCAACGGGTTCTCCGCGGAGCGCGGCCTCACCACCCCGGACCAGGACGAGGCGCGGGTCAAGCGCGCGATGGTCAAGGCGGCCCGGCGCGTCGTGGTCGCGGCCGACTCGTCCAAGGCAGGCGACGACCATCTCCACCGCTTCGCGGCGCTCGACGAGGTCGACCTCATCGTCACCGACGCCGACCTCGCGGACGACGCGGCGGACGAGCTCCGGGCGGCCGGCACGGAGGTGGCAGCGGCATGATCGTCACCCTCACCCCCAACCCCAGCGTCGACCGGGCCATCACGCTCACGTCGCTCGAGCGCGGCGAGGTCAACCGCGCCGTGGCCGTCCAGGTCGACGCGGGCGGCAAGGGCGTCAACGTCGCACGGGCCATCACCGCGCAGGGCGGCGACGCCGTCGCGGTCCTCCCGGTCGGCGGCCCCGAGGGCCATCTCCTCGAGGAGCTGCTCACCGCGGCGGGAGTGGCCCACCGCTCGGTCCCCATCACGGGCCCCGCACGCATGAACATCTCGGTGCTCGAGCCCGACGGCACCACCACCAAGCTCAACGAGCCCGGCCCCGAGCTCGCACCCCTCGAGGTCGACGCGCTCCTCGACGCGACGACCGCGAGCGCGCGCGGAGCGGCATGGGTGGTCGGATGCGGAAGCCTTCCCCCCGGCGCTCCAGACTCGCTCTACAGCGACCTGATCGCGCATGCCCGTGCCAGGGACGCACGGGTCGCCATCGACAGCTCCGGAGCGCCGCTCGCCGCCGCGGTGGACGCCCGCCCGGACCTCATCAAGCCCAACCACGAGGAGCTGTGCGAGCTGGTCGGCCGCCCGCTGCGCACGCTCGGCGATGTCCAGGTCGCCGCGGGCGACCTGGTCGCCGTGGGCGTGAGGACCGTGGTGGTGAGCCTCGGCGGCGATGGCGCCCTTCTTGTCGATGCGAACCACGCCATCCACGCGCGCGCGTCCATCCCCGCGCCCGTCTCGACCGTCGGAGCCGGTGACTGCATGCTCGCCGGCCTCCTCCACGGCCTCACCCGAGGCCTGCCCCCCGCCGACGCCCTCGCCGAGGGCGTCCTCTGGGGCTCGGCTGCCGTGACCCTTCCCGGCAGCCGGGTCCCCTCGCCCGCGGACCTCCGCGGCATCACCGTGCAGCTCTCGCACACCCCCCCTGCAGGACTGACCCTCGGTCAGCGCTGACCCCGAAAGGAACACCCCCATGTCACTGATCACCGCCGATCAGGTCATCCTCGACCTCGCCGCGGAGGACCGCCACGCGGCCACCCGCGCGCTGGCCGACACGCTTGTCGCGTCGGGGCGCTGCACGGATGTCGAGGCCTTCGTCGCGGATGTCCGCAAGCGCGAGGAGACCATGGCCACCGGGCTCCCGGGCGGCATCGCCATCCCCCACGCACGCAGCTCCGCCATCACCGAGCCCACGCTCGCCTTCGCCCGCACCGACGGGATCGACTGGGGAGCGAAGGACGGCCCCGCCTCGCTCGTGTTCCTCATCGCGGCGCCCGAGGGCGCCGGGGAGGCGCACATGAAGGTGCTTCCCAGGCTGGCCAAGGCGCTCATGAAGAAGGAGTTCACGGGCGCGCTGCGCTCCGCCACCACCGCGGAGGAGGTCGTCGCGATCGTCGAGGCGGAGGTGGGCGACGTCGTCGTCTCGCCGCCGCCGCCGACCCCGACCCCGGCCCCGGCCGCCGAGGCGCCCGCGCCCGCCCCGGCTCCTGCCGCATCGGCCGGGCTCACGCTCGTGGGCGTCACGTCCTGCCCGACAGGCATCGCCCACACGTACATGGCGGCCGAGGCGCTCGAGCGCGCCGCCAAGGATGCGGGCCACACCATGAAGGTCGAGACGCAGGGCTCCGCCGGCGCGACGCCGCTCACGGCGGAGGAGATCGCCGCGGCCGATGCGGTGATCTTCGCCCACGACGTCGAGGTGAGGAGCGCCGAGCGCTTCTCCGGCAAGCCCATCGTCGACGTCGGCGTGAAGAAGGCCATCTCCGATGGGCCCGCGCTCATCGCCCAGGCGGTCGCGATGTCCTCCGAGTGGAAGACCAACCCGCACGCCGAGGCCGCGGCACCCGCCGCATCGTCCGGGCTCGCGACCAAGGTCGACAAGGAGGCCGGGCTCGGCACGCGCCTGCGCCAGTGGCTGATGACGGGCGTGAGCTACATGATCCCGTTCGTCGCGGCAGGCGGCATCCTCATCGCGCTGTCCTTCATGCTCGCGCAGTTCGCGTTGGGCGAGAACGGCGCGATCGAGATCGTGAACTACAACCTCACGTCGGACGACGCCTACAACATCGCCCAGAACTTCGACATCCTGAGCCTCACCTCGTGGGCGGCCCTGCTGTTCGTCATCGGAGGCGCGGCCTTCGGCTTCCTGGTCCCGATCCTCTCGGGCTTCATCGCCTTCGCGATCGCGGACCGACCCGGCCTGGTGCCCGGCATCGTGGGCGGCTCGATCGCCGCAACCATGGGCGCCGGCTTCCTGGGCGGCATCGTCACCGGTCTGCTCGGCGGCCTGGTCGCCAAGTGGATCGCCTCGTGGAAGGTCCACAAGGGCGTCCGCGGAGTCATGCCGGTGGTGGTGATCCCGCTGCTGTCGAGCCTCATCAGCGTCGGTCTGTTCATCACGCTGCTCGGGCGCCCCATCACCGCGCTCTCCGACGGCCTCAACGAGTGGCTCACCGGCCTCCAGGGCGGCAGCGCCTTCATCCTGGGAGTGGTGCTCGGCGCGATGATGGGCTTCGACCTGGGCGGTCCGGTGAACAAGGTCGCCTACTTCTTCGGCACCGCCGGGCTGGCCGCGGCCGGCACCGCCACGGACGCTCCCGCGCTCACCATCATGGCGGCCGTCATGGGCGCCGGCATGGTCGCCCCGCTCGCGATGGCCCTCGCCACCACCGTCCGCCCGAAGCTGTTCTCGGAGCCCGAGCGTGAGAACGGCAAGGCGGCCTGGCTGCTGGGCGCCTCGTTCATCTCCGAGGGCGCCATCCCGTTCGCTGCGGCCGACCCCGTCCGCGTGATCGTCTCCTCCGTGATCGGCTCCGCCCTCACGGGCGGCCTGATCATGGTGTTCGGCGTGACCCTGCGCGCCCCGCACGGCGGCATCTGGGTCCTGCCCCTCATGGGCGGGTTCCTGTGGTTCCTGGTCGCCCTCGCGGCCGGCGTCCTGCTCATGACCGCGATCGTGGTCACCCTCAAGTCCCGCGACAAGAAGCTCGAGACCGTCGACGCGGTCGCGACCGTCTGACCCACCCTTCGAAGGAGGACCCTCATGTCCCAGCGCACCGTCACCATCGCATCGTCCGTCGGGCTGCACGCCCGCCCCGCCGCCCTCTTCGTGGAGGCGGCCCAGGAGACGGGGCTCGATGTGGAGATCGGCCGAGCCGGCGAGGACGCCGTCGACGCCACCAGCATCCTGGGCGTCATGGCCCTGGGCGCCAAGCACGGCGAGGAGGTGATCCTCACCGCCGAGGGCGACGGCGCGGACGCCGCCCTCGAGTCCCTGGTCGCGCTCCTCTCGCGCGACCTGGATGCCGAGGAGGGCTGACATGTCCGGCGACACCCGTCACGGCGTCGGCGTCAGCCCCGGCACGGCGGTCGGGCCGGTGGTGCAGGTCGCACCGCCGGTCCGGCCCCCGGCCGACGAGCCCGCGCCGGACGATGCGGACGCAGCCACCTCGCGGGTGCTGGAGTCGCTCGCGGCGGTCGCCGTCGACCTCGACGCCCGGGCCGCCGCGGCCGACGAGCACGCCAAGCCGATCCTCAAGGCCACCGCGATGATCGCCCGGGACAAGGGCCTCGCGAAGGCCGCGGGCAAGCACATCGCCGCCGGGCTCGGACCCGCGCACGCGATCGAGGCCGCGGTCGCCGAGTATGCCGCGCAGTTCGAGGCGCTCGGCGGCTACTTCGCCGAGCGCGTCGCCGACCTCAAGGACGTGGGCGACCGCGCGATCGCCCACGTCCTCGGGGTTCCCTCCCCCGGCGTGCCGCCGCTCACCGGGCCGTCCGTCATCGTGGCCGTGGACCTCGCGCCGGCGGAGACCGCGACGCTCGACCGCGCGCACGTGGTGGGCATCGTCACCGCCGCGGGCGGGCGCACGTCGCACACCGCGATCCTCGCGGCGCAGATGGGCATCCCCGCGGTGGTCCAGGTGCACGGCGCCACGGACATCCCGGCCGGCACCACGGTCGCCGTCGACGGCGACGCGGGAGCCGTCACGCTGGATCCCGACATGGATCTGCTCGAGGCGCAGCGGGTGCGCCGCGAGCGCCGCGCCGCCGCGCTCGCCGGGGTGTCCGGCCCCGGCGCCACCAGCGACGGCCACGCCGTCGCGCTGCTCGCCAACATCGGCGGGGTGGACGATGCGGTCGCGGCGGGCGCGCAGGACGTCGAGGGCGTCGGGCTGTTCCGCACCGAGTTCCTGTACCTGTCCGCCAACGCGCTGCCCAGCGTGGAGGAGCAGGCGGACGTGTACCGCAAGGTGCTCGAACCGTTCGGCAGCCGCCGCGTGGTGGTGCGCACCCTGGACGCGGGCGCGGACAAGCCCCTCGCCTTCGCGAACCTGGGCGAGGAGGAGAACCCGGCGCTCGGTCGCCGCGGCCTGCGCCTGTGCCAGGCCAAGCCCGAGCTCATCGACTCGCAGCTGTCCGCGCTGGCCCTCGCCGCGCGCGAGACCGGCGCGGACGTCCGCGTGATGGCACCCATGGTCGCGACGGCGGAGGAGGCGGCGTGGTTCGCGTCCCGCGTACGCGCCGCGGGGCTTCCGAAGGCCGGCGTGATGATCGAGGTCCCCGCGGCTGCGCTGCGCTCCCGCCACGTGCTGGCGGAGGTCGACTTCGGCTCGCTGGGCACCAACGACCTCGCGCAGTACACGATGGCCGCGGACCGCATGGAGGGCGAGTTGTCGGATCTGCTGGACCCGTGGCAGCCCGCCGTCCTCGACGTGGTCGCGGCGGCGTGCGAGGGCGGAGCCGAGACCGGCAAGCCGGTGGGCGTGTGCGGCGAGTCCGCGGGCGACCCGCTGCTGGCGCTCGTGCTCGCGGGTCTGGGCGTGTCGAGCCTGTCGATGGCGCCCAAGAAGGTGCCCGCGGTCCGCTTCGCGCTGTCGCTGCACTCGCTGGACAAGTGCCGGGAGCTCGCGGCGCTCGCGCGGGACGCGAGGTCCGCAGCCGACGCGCGCGAGGCCGTGCGCGCCGCGGCCGGCGAGGAGCTCACGGCGATCCTCTGAACCGTGGCCGGGCACCGGCCGTAGAATGGTCCCGCTCTTCTGCTTCAACGGACCGAAGGGGGCCCGTCGTTGCACCGGACCACCGCACTGCTCCATGACCTCTCCGTGGAGGTCACCGCACGCGACCGCGCCGCGATCGCCCGTGCGGGCCTCGCCGCGGGCACGCGGGTGAGCATCACTCATCTGGGCACGGAGACCATGCAGGACCGGCTCGACGCCGCCGCCGCGGTCCGGGCGGCGGGGCTGGTGCCCGTGCCGCACGTGTCCGCACGTCGCCTCGATGACGAACAGGCCCTGCGCGGAGCGCTCACCGGGCTGCGCGAGCACGGTGCCCATGAGCGCGTGTTCGTGGTCGGCGGCGACCCGCGCACGCCTGCGGGTCCGTACGGCTCGGCGCTCGACGTGATCCGCTCGGGGCTGCTCGCCGAGCACGGCGTGCGCGAGGTCGGCCTCGCCGGCTACCCCGAGGGCCACCCCGCGATCGGCGATGCCGAGCTGTGGGAGTCGCTCGCCGCCAAGGTCGCGGCGGTCGAGGAGCAGGGAATGACCGCGACCGTCACGTCGCAGTTCTCCTTCGATGCCGATGCCGTGGTCGCCTGGATCACGCGTGTGCGGGAGGCCGGGGTGACCGCTCCCGTCCGCGTCGGGGTGCCAGGACCCGCGGGCATCGGCCGCCTGCTCGCGTTCGCACGACGATGCGGGGTCGGCTCGAGCGCGGGCATCGTACGCAAGTACGGCTTCTCGCTCACCAACCTCATGGGCACGGCCACGCCGGACCGGTTCGTCGCGGACCTGGCCGGGCGGCTCGACCTCGCCCATCATGGCGAGGTCCACCTGCACGTCTACGCATTCGGCGACGTGGCCGCGACCGCCGGCTGGATCGCGGCCGCCGCGACACGGACGCTGCCCATCGACGCCGCGGAGCCGGCCTAGCCGATACGCCTGCGGTACGCCGCCTTCGCGAGCACGTAGGCCACGGCGAGGATGCCGGCGATCCACGCGAGCGCCGCACCCAGGTCCGTCCCGACCGGCTCGCCGGCCAGCAGCGCGCGGACCGAGTCGACGACGGCCGTGACGGGCTGGTTCTCCGCGAACCACCGCACCGGGCCCGGCATCGTGTCCGTCGGCACGAACGCCGAGCTGACGAACGGGAGCAGGATCAGCGGGTAGGCGAACGCGCTCGCGCCCTCCACCGACGTCGCCGTGAGGCCCGGAAGGATCGCGAGCCACGTCAGCGCGAGGGTGAGGAACGCGAGGACGCCCGCGACCGCGAGCCACGCGACCGGTCCCGCGCTCGAACGGAAGCCCATCGCGAGCGCTGCGAGGACCACCACGGCGAGCGAGACCAGGGTCGCCACCAACGACGTGAGCACGTGCGCCCAGAGCACCGCCGGCCGCGCGATGGGCATCGAGTGGAAGCGCTCGAAGATCCCGCCCTGGAGATCCATGAAGAGGCGGAAGGCCGTGTAGGACACGCTCGAGGCGATGGTGATCACGAGGATGCCCGGCAGCAGGTAGGTCGCGTAGGGCTCGGCGCCCGCGTCGATCGCACCGCCCAGCACGTAGACGAACAGCAGCAGGAACGCGATCGGCATGAGGACGGTGGTGATGATGGTGTCCGGGCTGCGCGGGATGTGACGCAGCGAGCGACCGGTGAGGATCGCGGTGTCGGCGACGGCGGTCATGGGTGCTCCTTCCGGGGCCTCGCGCCGACCACCGCGAGGAAGACCTCCTCGAGCGACGGCTGCTTCTCGATGAGCTCGACGGTGGGCGCCGGGATGAGCGCCTTGAGCTCCGCGAGGGTGCCATCGACGATGATGCGGCCCTGGTGGAGGATCGCGATGCGATCCGCGAGGTGCTCGGCCTCGTCGAGGGTCTGCGTGGTGAGGAGCACCGTGGTGCCCGCGTCGGCGAGCGCGCGCACGGCCGCCCAGACCTCGCGGCGGGCCTCCGGATCGAGCCCCGTGGTGGGCTCGTCGAGGAAGACCACCGAGGGGGCGCCGATGAGGCTCATCGCGACGTCGAGGCGGCGGCGCATGCCGCCCGAGTACGTGCCGACGCGACGCGACGCCGCCTCGGCGAGGCCGAACCGCGAGAGCAGCGCATCGGCCACGCCGCCGGGATCCGGGTGCCGCCGGAGGCGGGCGACCAGCCCAAGGTTCTCGCGCCCGGTGAGGATCTCGTCCACCGCCGCGAACTGGCCCGTGAGGCTGATCGCCTGCCGGACGGCCATCGGCGCCGTCGCGACATCGTGGCCCTCCACGGTGACGCTCCCCGCATCGGCCGTCAGGAGGGTGCTGAGGATCCGGACGAGCGTGGTCTTGCCGGCGCCGTTCGAGCCCAGCAGGGCGACGATGCTGCCGCGTGCGACCTCGAGGTCGACGCCCATGAGCACGTCGAGTTCCCCGTAGCGGTGGCGCAGGCCACGGACCTCGATCGCCGGCGCGCTCATGTCGCGTCGCCCGCGGCGCGGTCCATGGCCTCGACCAGCCGCGCGCGCTCCTTGTCGATCCACCGCCGGCCGGTGTAGGCCTCGGCGAACGTCTCGGCGAAGTCCACCGGGTCCGCCCCGACGATGTCGCGCACGGGGGTCCCGTCCGCGGCCGCGCGCTCCCAGAGGTCGGCGAGGTCGCCGACCATCGTGATCATCGTGTCGCCGTCGGTGACCCCGCCGTAGTACATGAAGTACCGCAGCAGGGCGGTCGCCGCGTCCGAGTAGGGCGAGGGCAGCGCCTCGATGCGGCGCCGGTCGGCCTTGAACTGCTTCTTCTGCTCCAGCGAGCCCGTGAGCTTCTCGATCCAGGACATGGCTACTCTCCTTCTTCCTTGAGGTGAGCGAGCCGGTCGGCGAGGAAGCCCCAGCTGCTCCAGAACTCGTCCAGCGCCTCGCGGCCCTGGGCGTTGAGGGTGAACACCTTGCGCGGCGGGCCCTTCTCGGACGGCACCTTCTCGACGTCGACCAGGCCGCGCTGCTCGACGCGGACCAGGAGCGCGTACACGGTCCCCTCCGCGATGTCGGCGAAGCCCTGGTCGCGCAGCCGTGCGGTGATCTCGTACCCGTAGGCGGGACCGAGCGCGAGGAGCGCCAGGACGATGCCCTCCAGCGTGCCCTTGAGCATCTCCGTCATCTGCTTGCCCATCGGGACCTCTCCAACTACTCAGTGTTGCTGACTACTGCTAGATAGTATCACTGAGTAGCGAGGACGCAAGAGGTGGGGAGGCGCCGTCGGCACGACGAACCCGACCCGCCGTGCCTCAGCAACATGTGCCGATCGTGTCGATGACGGGGCGCGCAAGGGCTCAACGCGTGCTGATCGTGTGGTTGACGGGCGCACGGGGGCTTCGCGCATGCCGAGGTGTCGGCGCCGTGCGCCAGGTCGCGGGCGACACGAATCGCACGCGTTGACGGCGCAGGGGGCCGCGCCACCGCACGATCCGCACATCATGCGCGAGGGATGCGTGTGCGGAGGCGTGGGTCAGCCGAGAGGCACCGAGTGGATCGCGGAGTCCACCGAGCTCCCGTTGAGCTCGAGGTAGAGATGCCGCTCCGTCACGGAGACGGTCATGGCGTTGCGGCGCTCGATGAGCGCGGCAGCGGACTCGATGAAGCCCGCGTCGAAGCTGTGGAGCATGATCCGCTCCCGCTGATGGATCTTCTTGCCCTCCCAGCGGGCGAGCACCTTCGCGGGATCGTGCTGCGTGTACACGGCGGTGCGGTCCGCGAGCCTGGAGCCCCGGTGCAGGCGCTCGGCCTCGGGCTGACCCACCTCGATCCACGCGGTGATGAGCCCCGTGAGGTCGCGCACCAGCACGGCGGGCTCCTCGGCGGTGGAGATGCCCTCGGAGAAGGTGATGCCCTCCTCGTGCTCGAGGCAGAACGCGAGCACGCGCGTGATCATGAACAGGCCCGTCTCGGAGGGGTGACGGGCGACGCGGAGCGACAGGTCCTCGTAGACGCCGCGGTCCACATCCGCGAGCGTGAGGTCGAAGGTGTGAACAGTCGCGCCGGCAGCCATGACGCACCAGCGTACGTGCCCCCGGCGGGGTTCGAACCCGCACTGGGCCGGGTTTAAGCCGGCTGCCTCTGCCAGTTGGGCTACGGGGGCGGCGGGACGATGCGCCCGCTCAGCCCCGCTCGGCCGCCGAGAAGGCGATGCCGTCGAGGATGTCGTGCTCGCTCGTCACCACGTGCGGTAACGCTCCCCCGGCCGCGACCACCGCGGAGCGCACGCGCGTCATCACGGTGCGCCACACGAGCGCGCCCGCACCGATCACGTCGACGCGTCCGGGGTGCATGAAGCCCAGCGCGGACCGCTCCGCCCGCGAGGACGCGAGGAGCTCGTCGCACGCGCGGATCGCGTCGTCGATGTCGACGATCGCGCCGTTGATCGCGTCGCGGTCGTACTCCGGGAGCCCCAGCGCGTGCGCGGTCACGGTGGTGATGGTCCCCGCGAGCCCCACGAGCGTGGCGGTGCGCTCGACCGGGACGCCCGCGAAGGCGAGGTCGATCGCATCGTGCACATCGGACTCGGCCGCGGTGACCTGCTCCTCGGACGGCGGGTCGCCCGCGAGGTGGCGCTCGGTCATGCGCACGCAGCCCACGTCCATCGAGTGCGCGAACTCGGGGCGGTCCACCCCCAGCACCACCTCGGTGGAGCCGCCGCCCAGGTCGACCACCAGGAACGGGGCGTCGTGCGCCGCGTCGAGCGCGCCGGTCGCTCCGCGGAAGGACAGCGCGGCCTCCTCGGCGCCGGAGATCACCTCGGGGACCACCCCGAGGCGCGACTCGATGCCGGCCAGGAAGGTGTCGCGGTTGCGGGCGTCGCGCGTCGCGGAGGTCGCGACGAAGCGGATCGCCTCGACCCCGTGCTCACGGCAGGCGGCCGCGTACTCGTCGGTCGCGGCGAACGTCCGGTCGAGCGCCTCCGCGGCGAACTCGCCGGTCCGGTCCACGCCCTGGCCCAGGCGGACCACGGTCATGGTGCGCACCACGTCGGTCAGCGTCCCGGAGGCGAGGTCGACGTCGGCGATGAGCAGGCGGATCGAGTTGGTCCCACAGTCGATGGCGGCTACACGCATGGCTCGAGACTATCCGTCGATCTCGACTGCGCACGTGCAGCGGTCCGGGCTGAACGAGCCGGAGATCAGCGCGAGCGCCTCATCTCCCAGCGGGTTCACCCCGGGGCCGGCGGCGAGGGCGTGGCCCACGAGCACGTGGAGGCACTTCACGCGGTCGGGCATGCCGCCCGCGGAGATGCCGTGGATCTCGGGGACGTCGCCGAGCGCGTAGCGCTCCTCGAGGTAGCGCTCATGCGCCGCGCGGTACGCGGCGGCCAGCTCGGGCTCCTCGCCGGACTGCAGCCGCTCCTGCATCGTCTTCATCACGCCGTTGGCCTCGAGCGTCGAGACGGCCGCGACCGCATCGGGATGCGTGAGGTAGTACTGCGTGGGGAAGGGCGTGCCGTCCGGGAGGCGCGGCGCGGTGTGCACCACGGTCGGGTTGCCGCAGACGCAGCGGGCGGCGATGGCCACGATGCCTCGCGGCTCGCGTCCCAGCTGGGCCGCGAGGACGGCGACGTCGCGCTCGGTGGCGGGGGTGTCGTTCACCCCGCGAGTCTAGTCGGCGTCGTTCGCGGACGATGCGGGAGCACCGGCCTCGGCATCGGCGTCGGCGTCGACCGGCGCGTCCCCGGCCTCCTCGACCGAGCCCCAGAGGCGCGTGTACCAGGTGCCGTCGTCCTCGAGCGTGCTGCCGGTCTCGGCGGCCTGCGAGCCCTCGACGGAGTCCTCGACCGTCTCGGGGTCGATCACGCGGTAGGCGGTCTCCCCGGGGTAGACGTACGCGAGGCGCTCGCGCGCCTGGGCCTCGACGTAGGCGGGGTCGTCCCAGCGCTTGAGCTCCGCGGAGAGGTCGTCGACCGATTCCTGGGCCGCGACCGCGTCGGCCCTCAGATCGGCGAGCTCCTCCTGCTGACGGAAGTACGCGCGGAGCGAGGGCAGCACCACGGCTGCCGCGAGCACCACCACGCCGACCAGCACGAAGGCGCGGACCGAGACCGCCGTGAGCCAGGATCCGCGGATCTGCACGGGCTCGATCCGGTTGCGGGCGGGCGCCGACCGGGCCGTGCGGCTCGCGCCGCCGGGACGGCTCGCGGCGCGTGCCTTCGGGATCCGCACGCCACCGGTCGACGGCGCGGTGCGGGAGGAGGTCGAGCGGGGCCGCGCCGAACCGCGCACGCCGGGAGCGTGCGGGCGGCGGGTCGGGTCGGTCACGCCGCTATTGTCCCCGGTCGCGAGGCATCCCCCGGACCGTGCCGCCCGCGAGTCGCGGAGATCGTCCGGAGAAAGCGGAACGGGCGCGCCTCCCGAGGGAGACGCGCCCGTCCAGTCCTGCGCGGACGCTTACTTGAAGCTGCGCGGGAAGGCCGACTTGCCGGCGTACTTGGCGGCGTCGTCCAGCTCCTCCTCGATGCGGAGCAGCTGGTTGTACTTGTTGATGCGCTCGCCGCGGGCGGGGGCGCCGGTCTTGATCTGGCCGGCGTTGTAGGCCACCGAGAGGTCCGCGATGGTGACGTCCTCGGTCTCGCCGGAGCGGTGCGACACCATGGCCGCGAAGCCCGCGCGCTGCGCCATCTGCACGGCGTCCGAGGTCTCGGACAGCGTGCCGATCTGGTTGAGCTTCACCAGGAGGGCGTTCGCCGCGGCCTCGTCGATGCCGCGCTTGAGGCGGACCGGGTTGGTCACGAAGAGGTCGTCGCCGACGATCTGGGTCTTGGTGCCGACCTTCGAGACGAGCTCGGTCCAGGACGACCACTCGTCCTCCGACAGCGGGTCCTCGATCGAGACGAGCGGGTAGTCGTTGACCAGGCCCTCGTAGAAGGCGATCATCTCCTCGGGCGTCTTGACGCCGCCCTCCCACTGGTAGCCGCCGTCCTTGAAGAACTCGGTCGCGGCCACGTCGAGCGCGAGCGCGACGTCCTCGCCGGGCTTGAAGCCGGCCTTCTCGATCGCGACCAGGATCAGGTCGAGCGCCTCGCGGTTCGAGCCGAGGTTCGGGGCGAAGCCGCCCTCGTCACCCAGGCCGGTGGCCAGGCCGCGCTCCTTGAGCACGGACTTGAGCGAGTGGTAGACCTCGGCACCGGTGCGGAGCGCCTCACGGAACGTGGGGGCGCCGACGGGGGCGATCATGAACTCCTGGATGTCGACGTTGGAGTCGGCGTGCGACCCACCGTTGAGGATGTTCATCATCGGGACGGGCAGGACGTGCGCGTTCGGGCCGCCGACGTAGCGGAACAGCGCGATGTCGGCCGAGTCCGCCGCCGCCTTCGCGACCGCGAGCGAGACGCCGAGGATCGCGTTCGCGCCCAGCTTGCCCTTGTTGTCGGTGCCGTCGAGGTCGAGCATGATCTGGTCGATGATGCGCTGCTCGGTCGCGTCGAGGCCGACGACCTCGGGGGCGATCTCGTCGATGACCGCGTCCACGGCCTGCTCGACGCCCTTGCCCAGGTAACGGCCCTTGTCGCCGTCGCGGCGCTCGACTGCCTCGAACGCACCGGTCGATGCGCCCGACGGGACGGCTGCACGCGCGAACGTGCCGTCCTCGAGGGCGACCTCGACCTCGACGGTGGGGTTGCCGCGCGAGTCAAGGATCTCGCGGGCTCCGACGGCCTCAATGCTGGCCATGATGCTCCTTCGCTTGGATGGATGAACCTCTTGGGAGTCTAACGATGCGCACGGGGGTGCGCTGAGCGACGTACGTCCTACGCCGGTGAACCTTCGGTGTCCGCGCGTCGTGCCTGCTCCGCCTCGCGCGCGGCCTGCTCGACGCGGCGGACCGCGGCCCGCAGCTCGGTCTCCGCGTCCACGCCCTCGGCCCGCGCCCGGGCGACGAGCGCGAGCAGCTGCTCGCCGACGCCCGTGGACGATGCGGGGGCCTCGGCCACGTCCGCGGCGAGCCCCGCGCGCTCGGCTCGGCCCAGCACCTTCTGCGCCCTCGCGAGCGCCGACAGCGTCGCGGGGATGCCGTCGAACGCGCTCTCGCGGTTCGAGGTCTCCGCCTTGATGCGGTCCCACCGTCGCAGGTGGTCGTCCATGTCCCCCGCGGCCTCGTCGCCGAACACATGCGGATGGCGCGCGACGAGCTTGTCCGCGCAGGCCTGCGCGACATCGTCGAAGCCGAACGGCTCGGTCGGGTGCTCCTGCGCGACGCGCGCGTGGAACACCACCTGGAGGAGGACGTCGCCCAGCTCCTCGCGCAGGTGCGTGCGGTCGCCGGACTCGATCGCCTCGACCAGCTCGTGCGCCTCCTCGAGCGCGTACGGCGCGAGCGACTCATGGGTCTGCTCCGCGTCCCACGCGCAGCCACCGGGCGAGCGGAGGCGATCCATCACCTCCACCAGACGGTCGGAGCCGTCAGTCACGCGCCGCCCAGGAGCCGGTCGCGGCGGTGAAGCCGTTGACGTCGATGAAGGCGGTGAACGAGTAGTTGCCCAGGCCCATGACCTCAGCGTCGCCCACGGCGCCCTGCGCCGAGGTCACGAGCGTGTCGGCGTCCAGCTCCCCCAGGCGGGGCGAGATCACCGTCGAGTCGGGGAGCTCGGCCACGGCGGCCTCGAGGATGGTGCCGTTGGTGTCGGCGTAGGTCGCGACGTAGAGCGCGAGCACGTTCTCGGTGGAGGCGATCACGGTGTCGCTGGGCTCGGGGTCCTCGATCCCGACGTAGCGCAGCCACTCGGTCGCGAACGTGCGGGCCACGCCCTCGTTGATCACGGCGCCGTTCTCGGCCGCGGCCGCGAGGAGGCCGGGACCGAGCAGCTCGGCCGTCGCGAGCGCCTGGCGGTCGGGGACCACCGCGCCGTCGCTGTCCTCCTCCCACGCCGCGGCGATCGCGTCGAGGTCGGCGGAGGTGAGGGTCGCATCGTCCGTCTTCAGGGCGACGCCCGGGGCGCCGTCCTGACCCGGCACGGCGCAGCCGGCGAGCAGGAGGGACGATGCGGCGAGGACGGCGAGGCGAGACGAACGCATGGGCGCCATCCTAGTGTCGGATCGCGGCGAGCAGATCGCGCACCCAGTCCAGCACCGGGAGGCCCTCGACGGGCTTGCCGCCCAGGCGCGCCGTCATGGGCGCGGGCACCAGGATCTGCCTCACGGCGGGCTTGATCAGCGTGCCCGGGTAGAGGCGGTTCACCCGCATCGCGGCGGAGTCCGGGAGCTCGACCGGGCTGAAGCGGATGTACTTGCCCTGGGCCACCACGTCGTGGACGCCCGCGGCCCGCAGCTCGAGCCTCAGGCGCGCCACCGCGAGGAGGTTCGCGACGGGTTCCGGCAGGGTGCCGTAGCGGTCGTCGAGCTCCTCCTCGACCTGGTCGAGCACGTCCGCGGTGTCCGCATCCGCGACCTTGCGGTAGGCCTCGAGGCGCAGCCGCTCGTGCTCGATGTAGGACGTGGGGATGTGCGCGTCGATGGGGAGGTCGACCGTCATGGGCGCGCGGTCCTCGACCTCCTCGCCGCGGAAGCCCGCGACGGCCTCCCCCACCATCCGGATGTACAGGTCGAAGCCCACGCCCTCGATGTGGCCGGACTGCTCCGCCCCCAGGAGGTTGCCGGCGCCGCGGATCTCGAGGTCCTTCATGGCGACCGCCATGCCGGAGCCCAGGTCCGTGTTCGCGGCGATGGTCTGCAGGCGGTCGTGCGCGGTCTCGGTGAGCGTGCGCTCCGGCGGGTAGAGGAAGTAGGCGTACGCCCGCTCGCGGCCGCGGCCGACGCGCCCGCGCAGCTGGTGGAGCTGGGACAGGCCGAACGTGTCGGCGCGCTCGACGATGAGCGTGTTGGCGTTCGAGATGTCGAGGCCCGTCTCGACGATGGTGGTGCACACCAGGACGTCGTACTTCTTGTCGTAGTAGTCGACGATCACCTGCTCGAGCTGCTTCTCGCTCATCTGGCCGTGCGCGACCGCGACGCGCGCCTCGGGGACCAGCTCACCGATCTTGAGCGCGGCACGCGTGATGGTCTTGACCGAGTTGTGGATGTAGAACACCTGGCCGTCGCGCAGCAGCTCGCGGCGGATCGCCGCGATCACCTGGGCGTCCTCGTGCGGGCCCACGTACGTGAGGATCGGGTGGCGCTCCTCGGGCGGCGTCGCGAGCGTCGACATCTCGCGGATGCCGGTGACCGCCATCTCGAGCGTGCGAGGGATCGGGGTCGCGGACATCGCGAGGACGTCGACGTCCGTGCGCATCGCCTTGAGGGTCTCCTTGTGCTCGACGCCGAAGCGCTGCTCCTCGTCGATGATGATGAGGCCCAGGCTCTTGAAGCGCACCGAGCCCGTGATGAGCCGGTGCGTGCCCACCACCAGGTCGATCTCACCGTTGCCGAGCTGCTCGATGATCTCCTTCGCCTCCTTGTCCGTCTGGAAGCGCGACAGGGCCGCGACCTTGACGGGGAACTGGGCGAAGCGCTCGGAGAACGTGTCGACGTGCTGCTTCACCAGCAGCGTGGTCGGGCACAGGATCGCGACCTGCGTGCCGTCCTGGATGGCCTTGAAGGCGGCGCGCACGGCGATCTCGGTCTTGCCGAAGCCGACATCGCCGCACACCAGGCGGTCCATGGGGACCGCCTTCTCCATGTCGGCCTTGACCTCGTCGATGGTGGAGAGCTGATCGGGGGTCTCGACGTACGCGAAGGACTCCTCGAGCTCCCGCTGCCACGGGGTGTCCGGGCCGAACTCGCGGCCCTTGGTCGCCATGCGCGCGCTGTAGAGCCGGATGAGCTCCGCCGCGATCTCCTTGACCGCCTTGCGCGCGCGGCCCTTGGTCTTGGACCAGTCGGCGCCGCCCATCTTGTTGACGCTCGGCGCCTCTCCGCCCACGTACTTGGTGATGAGGTCCAGCTGGTCCGTCGGGACGGAGAGCCTGTCCGCGGGGCCCCCGCGCTTGGACGCGGCGTACTCGATCACCAGGTACTCGCGCTCGATGCCGCGCACGGTGCGCTTGGTGAGCTCGACGAAGCGCCCGACGCCGTGGGTCTCATGGACCACGAAGTCGCCGGGGCGCAGCTGCAGCGGGTCCACCGCGGTACGGCGCCGGCTGGGCACCTTGACCTTGGGCCCGGCGGCGCTTGCGGAACGACCGGTGAGGTCGCTCTCGTGCAGCACCAGGAGCCTGGCGTCGGGCACCTGGAAGCCGCGCGCGTCGACGCCCGCGAGGACCGCGACGACCCCGGCGTCCGCATCGTCGCCATGCGACGCGACCCGCGCCGGGATCGAACGCTCGGAGCACTGCTCGACGATCCGGTGGGCGGAGCCCGTGCCCGCCGCGGCGATGACCACGCGCCAGCCCTCGGCGAGGCGCGCGTTGATGAGGTCGAGCACCGCCGCGAGCCGGCCGCGGAAGTCCTCGATCTCCGCGATGCCGGGCACCTCGGCGGCCGCGGACCCGAACGGCCCGATCGCGGTCCAGCCGAGGCCGCGCTCGGCGGCGGAGACCTCGACGTCCTCGAGCGACAGGAAGCCGCCGTGGCTCTCAGAACCGTGCGCCTCGATGGGCGAGTCGGCGCCCGCGGCCGCGCTCACCCACGCGGCCTGGAGGAACTCCTGCGCGGTGTGCTGGAGGTCCTCGGCGCGGCGTGCGAGGCGCTCGGGCTCGAGGGCGACGATGCGCGTCCCGACGGGGAGGACGTCGGTCACCGGGGTGAGGCGCGTGAGCAGCACGGGGATGAGCGACTCCATGCCCTCGACCGCGTGCCCGTCGGCGATGCGGGCGAGCATGTCCCCGGCAGCCGGGATCTGCTCCGCGAGCTGCGACGCGCGTGCCCGCACATCCTCGGTGAGCAGCAGCTCGCGGCACGGCGGCGCCCACAGGCGGCCCACGGAGTCCAGCGACCGCTGGTCCGCGACCGAGAAGAACCGCAGGCTCTCGACCTCGTCGCCGAAGAACTCGACACGGATGGGATGCGGGTCGGTGGGCGGGAACACGTCGACGATCCCGCCTCGGACGGCGAACTCGCCGCGGCGCTCGACCATGTCGACGCGCGTGTACGCGGCCGCCGCGAGCGCCTCGGTGAGGTCGGTGAGGTCGCGTTCGTCGCCCTTGCGCAGGAGCACCGGCTCGAGGTCCGCGAGCCCGGGCACCAGCGGCTGCAGCATCGCGCGCAGCGGCGCGACCACCACGCGGGGGACGGGAAGGCCCGACTCCGCCGCGGCCTGGGCGGGGTGGACCACGCGCCGCAGCGTCGCGAGGCGCCGCGCGACCGTGTCCGAGCGCGGGCTGAGGCGCTCATGCGGCAGCGTCTCCCAGCTGGGGAAGGTGGTGACCTCCGCCGGGTCGAGGTACGCCGTGAGCGCACGTGCGAGCTGCTCGGCGTCGCCGGACGTCGCCGCGACGGCCACGATCGGGGCGTCGTCGGTCAGCGCCGCACGAGCGATGAGCGGCGCCGCGGCGGCGCCGGGCGCCTGGATGCTCGTGACGTCACCGAGGCGCGAGTCCGCCCAGTCTCCGAGCACGGGGGCGAGCGGCTGAGCGGTCACGAATGTCCTCCAGGGCACGACGAAGAACCGGGAAATCCGGCACAGACATCCTAGGCACGCCCGCGACCCCGGACAGAGCCAACGGATCTCGAGCCGACACGCGGGGCGCCGGCGACGCGAACACCCCGACACGCCGCGGAACCGGGACCGGCTCCGTTGAGACTGTCAGGGGCGGTGGGGCTCAGCCCGCGGCGGGCGCGGCCTCCGAGGCGACGCGGGCCAGCAGATCCAGCGTCGCCTTCGCGGACCTGGCGGCGGCATCGTCCAGGTGCTCGTCGAACTCGACGCCGCCGTCGCCCTGGCACATGTCGGACACGCACCGCAGGGACAGGAACGGGATGCCGGTCGCCGCGGCGACCTGGGACACGGCGGCGGACTCCATGTCCGTCGCGATCACCTTGGGGAACCGCTCGCGGATGAGGTCGACGGTCTCCGCGACCGCGAACGCGTTCGCGGAGGCGAGGTAGCCCTTCTTGGCGCCCATCTCGACGGCGAGGTCGACCAGCGCCTCGTCCGACTCGTGGAACTCCGCGTGGCCAGGCACCTGGCCGTACTCGTAGCCGATCGAGGTCGAGTCCGCGGACCAGTCGAGCGAGCAGCACGGCGCGACCAGGTCGCCCACGTTCACGTGGCCGGGGATGCCGCCGCATGTCCCGGCGGACACGATCGCGGTGGGGCGGACCCCGCCGATGACCCCGTGCGACACCAGGGTCGCCGCGCGCGCGGCGGAGACCATGCCGATGCCGGTCACCAGCAGCAGGTACTCGACGCCCTGCGCGTGGGCCACGTACGCCTCGTCGGCGAAGTCGACGCGCTCGGAGGAGTCGGAGAGGTCGAGGAAGCCCTGCGCCTCCTCCGCCATCGCGACGAGCACCGCGGGCATCGGGCCGGGCATCAGCGCATCACCGTCAGCAGCTCGTCCGAGTGCGAGGCGAACTCCTGGACCGCCTCGCGCATCGCCTCGAGGGAGTGGTGCGCGCCCCAGCCGCACTGCACCTCGTTGGCGGCGGGGACCTCGGTGAGCTCGAGCATCTGGGCCATGGTGGCGAGCACCAGGTCCTTGATCTCGGCGGTGCTGTGGTCGCCCGACATGATGAGGTAGAAGCCGGTCTGGCAGCCCATGGGACCGAAGTCGATCACCTGGGCGCTGTGGTCGCGGACGCACTCCGCGAACGAGTGCTCGATCGAGTGCACCGCGTCCATCTCGAGGTGCGCGACGTTCGGCTGCGTGAAGCGCACGTCGAACTTGGTGAGCACGTCGCCGTGCGGCAGCTCCTTGCGGTCCGCGAGGCGGATGAACGGCGCGGCCACGGCGGTGTGGTCGAGGTTGAACGACTCGACGTTCATCTTGCGGGGCTCGGTCACGTGGGTTCCTTCGGCTCGTCGACGGCTTCACAAGGGTAATGCGGTCGACGGCACGCTTCTAGACTTCTGCCCATGACCGACCCGCACGCGACGGCCGAGCGGATCCTCCGCCGCTTCGCCCGCGACACCAACCTCCTCATCGCAGGACGGCCCATCCGCGTCTCCGCCGAGACCGAGGACACCGCCACCGCGCTGGCCGTCGCCGGCATGGCCCGCGCGCTCGGCGCGCGGCTCGTCGAGGACGATGCGACCGGGCCCGATGTGCTCGACATCGAGATCGACGGCGACGACGCCGCGCTGTCGCTGGGCGGCACGCCCCTGGCGCCGCGTGGCGACGCGGTGGGCCGGCTCGACTTCGCCCGCGCGCACATGCCCGTGTCCACGGCGCTCGCCGCGGAGCTGCGAGAGGCCGGGACGGTGCGCGGGCTGCGCATCGGCGTCTCCATGACGCTCGAGCCCAAGACCGCCAACCTCGCCCTGCTGCTCACGGACGCCGGGGCGGACGTGGCCGTCTACGCGCATCCGGACGAGACGGACCCGGAGGTCGCGGCCGCGCTGCGTGCGCGCGGCGTGCCGGTCGATGCCGACCCCGACCTGTCGGGCGCGGCCGAGCGCGAGGCCGCCCTCGCGTGGCTGCGCCGCGGCTTCGACGTGGTGGTCGACGACGGCTCGCACCTGGTGCGCCTTGCGCACGAGGCGGCGCCGGAGCTGATCGAGGGCTGGATCGGGGTCACCGAGGAGACCACCTCGGGGCTCACCCCCGTGCGGACGATGCACGCGGCGGGCCTGTTGCGCACGCCCGTGGTCGCGGTGAACGACGCCGCGACCAAGACCGGATTCGACAACCGCTACGGCACGGGCCAGAGCTGCGTGCTCGCGATCGCGGACCTCATCGAGCACGTGGACGCCACGGTGCGCGACCTGCCCGTGCTCGTGATCGGTTACGGCCCGGTCGGTGTCGGGGTCGCGGCACACCTCACGGCGCTCGGTGCGCATGTGAGCGTCGCGGAGATCGACCCGCTGCGCGCCCTGCTCGCGGTGCACGACGGCTACGAGGTCGGTCACGCCGAGGACCTCGCGCAGGGCGCGCTCGTGGTCTCCTGCACCGGCGTCGAAGGGACCGTGACGCGAGAGCTCCTCGAGCTCGCCGCGATCGTCGCCGTCGCGGGCGGCGTGCCCGGCGAGGTCGACCTCGACGAGTCCTCGCTCGAGCCCGTCGCGGTCGCCGGCGCGCCGGTCCCGCACCTCGAGGTCGACGTCGAGCGCGGCACGCTCGTGCTGGACCGCGGCGGCTGCATCAACGTGACCGCAGCCGAGGGCAACCCGATCGAGATCATGGACCTCAGCTTCGCGACCCAGCTCGCGGCGATCCGGAGCCTGGTCGAGGAGCGCCCCGGCATCGGCGTCCACCCCCTGCCGGACGATGCGGTGCACCATGTCGCGGCGACGGCCGCGCGGGCGCGCGGCGTGGCGCTCGATGCGTCGCCCGCATCGTCGACGACGGACACGGACTGGCGCTCGCGCCGGTACCGGGGCGTCGACGCATGACCACGATCGTCTACAGCGCCGGGCTCGTGCTCCCGATGACCGCTCCCCCGGTGCTCGACGGCGCGATCGCGGTGCGAGGCCGCCGCATCGTCCACGTGGGCGAGCGCGCCTGGGTGGTCGCCGCGCTGCGCGAGAGCGGCCACACGTTCACCGAGCACCGTTGGGACGGCGTGCTCATGCCGGGCCTCATCAACGCCCACACGCACCTGCAGTACACCGGCATGGCGGAGGTGGGACAGGGCCGCTACCAGGGCTTCGAGGACTGGGCCACGGCCTTCAACCCGGTGTACGACCGCGGTCAGGACTGGCGCGCGGCCGCAGCCGCCGGAGCGCGCATGGCCGTCGAGTCCGGCACCACGGCGGTCGCGGACATCGTCACCGACCTCGAGGCGATGTACGCGCTCGCGGACGCCGGGCTCCATGGCATCACCTACTGGGAGGTCATGGACTGGACCAACGCCGACTGGCGCGAGCGCGGCCGCGCCCAGGTCGAGGCCGCGCTCGACGCGCTCCCCACCCCGCCCGGCACCGGGCTGAGCCCGCACGCGCCCTACTCGCTCGAGATCGTGCCGCTGCTCGACATCCCCGACATCGTCCGCGAGCGCGGCAGCCGCATCCACATCCACCTGGGCGAGTCCGCGATCGAGCGCGAGTTCTCCCACACGGTCGACGAGCCGTGGCAGGCGAGGAACCTAGGCTCGCTGTCCGAGCTGCGCTCCGCGGGCTACGGCACCTCGGCCACCGACTACGTCGACCACCTGGGCGTGCTCGGCCCCGACTGCCACATCGCCCACGGCGTCTACCTCAGCGCGAAGGACCGCGCGATCCTGCGCGCCCGCGGCACGTCGGTGGCGCTGTGCCCGCGCTCGAACGAGGTCATCGGTCTCGACGAGCCTCCCGTGGCGGCGTACCTCACCGAGGGCAGCCCGATCTCCGTGGGCACCGACTCCCTCTCGAGCTCGCCGTCGCTGGACCCCATGGGCGACGTCGCGGCGCTCTACGGCATGGCCCGCGGCCAGGGCTACTCCCATCCTGATCTCGCCGAGCGGCTGCTGGCCGCAGTGACGCTCGGCGGGGCCCGCGCGATGGGCCTCCACATGGGGCCCGACCGCACGGGTCACCTCGCCGTGGGCGCACGGGCCGACCTCGCCTTCCTCGACGTGCCCGTCGGGGGCCTGGCGACCTCGATCGACGACCTCGCGCGCGCGGGCGACGGCCACGCCGCCGCCACCGTCATCGGCGGCCGCCTCCGCCATGCCACTCCCGCCTTCACCGAGCAGACCGGAGCATCCCGCGTATGACCACCCCCGCCACCGCGACCCTGATGGGTCTCGAGCCCCATCCCGAGGGCGGCTGGTTCCGCCGCTACTACACGTCGCAGGTGCCGGTCGAGACCGCGGGCGGCGCACGCCCCGCGGCGACGATCATCCACTACCTCCTCACCCCCGGCGAGGAGAGCGCGTGGCACGTGGTCACGTCGGACGAGGTCTGGCTGTGGCACGGCCCCGGGACGCTCGAGCTGCGCCTGGGCGGCAGCGGCGACGCCCCGGACGATGCGCCGGAGACAGCCACGCTCGGCCCGGAACTCGCGGCAGGCCATGTCGCGCACGTGCTGGTGCCCGCAGGCACCTGGCAGGCGGCCCGGCTGGGCGGCGACCAGGAGGTCCTGGTGAGCTGCGCGGTCTCGCCCGGCTTCGACTTCGCTGACTGGAGGCTCGCCTGAGGCGCGACGCCGACTGGAGGCGCTCGCCGCGCGAGTAGACTGTGCGCGCGTGGCCGACGACGGCCCCACCATCCCCCCCTTTTGGACTCTGATGAGGAGCATCATGATCAGCACACGTGTGCGCGCAGGCCTGTTCGCGACGACCGCCGTCTCGGCGATGATGCTCGCGGGCTGCTCCTCGTCCTCCCCCGAGGCCGAGCCCACCGCCGCATCGTCCGCCGGCGCCACCTCGGCCGCACCTGTCGAGGTCGCGCTCGAGACCGTCACCGAGGGCAAGCTCACCATCGCGACCGGCGAGCCCGCCTACGAGCCGTGGGTCGTGGGCGACGCTCCGGAGACCGGCGAGGGCTTCGAGGCGGCCGTGGCATACGCGGTCGCCGAGGAGCTCGGCTTCGACGACTCCGACGTGGTGTGGGTCCGCACCGGCTTCGACGAGGCGATCGCGCCCGGCGCCAAGGACTGGGACCTCAACATCCAGCAGTTCTCGATCACCGACGAGCGCAAGCAGGCCGTCGACTTCTCGAGCCCGTACTACACGACCACCCAGGCGGTCGTCGCGACCGAGGACTCGCCCTTCGCCGGCGCGACCACCATCGCGGACCTCGCCGGTGCGAAGGTGGGCGTCGCGGTCGGCACCACGTCCTACGACGTCGTGGTCGAGAAGCTCGGCGACGACGACCTCGCGGTCTACAACTCGGTCGCCGACGTGGTCGCGGCCCTCAACTCCGGCCAGATCGACGCGTTCGTGACCGACCTCCCGGGCGCCTTCTACTCGGCCTACGTCGAGGTCGACAACGGCACCATCGTGGGCCAGTTCGCCGGCTCCGAGGGCGGCGACGAGTTCGGCATCGTCCTCCCGAAGGACTCGGCGCTGACCGCCCCCGTCACCGAGGCCGTTGACGCCCTGCGCGACAACGGCATCCTCACGTCGCTCGAGTCCGAGTGGCTGTCCGAGGCGGTCGACGTCCCGGTCCTCGGCTAAGACGTGACGCAGGACCGGACGGCGGTGACCACGATGGAGGCCTGGCAGCCCAGCGAGCTCGAGCTCGACCGCAGGCTGCAGCGCCGCCGCGCGTCCCGCCGTTCGGTCCTTGTCGCACTGGTCTCGACGGTCGCGTTCGCGGCCGTCGCGGCCTGGCTGGTGGTCAGCTCCCCCGACTGGGAGTCGGTGAGGAACACCTTCTTCAACCTCGAGATCGCGAAGGACTCCTTCCCGAAGATCCTCGAGGGCCTCTGGCTCAACATCCGCGTGCTGTTCTTCGCGACCATCGTGGTCGCGGTGGTCGCGACGCTGCTGGCGACGATGCGGTCGCTGCGCGGGCCGGTGTTCTTCCCGCTGCGCGCGCTCGCCACGGGCTACACGGACCTGTTCCGCGGCCTGCCGGTGCTGATCGTGCTGTACCTGGTGGGCTTCGGCATCCCTGGCCTCAACACCGAGGTGCGCATCCCCGTCGCGGTGCTCGGCACCATCGCGATCAGCCTCTGCTACTCCGCCTACGTCGCCGAGGTGCTCCGCGCCGGCATGGAGGCCGTCCACCCGTCCCAGCGCATCGCCGCCCGCTCGCTCGGGCTCTCGCACGCGCAGACGCTGCGCATGGTGGTGATCCCGCAGGCGCTGCGCAAGGTGGTGCCGGCCCTCATGAACGACTTCGTGTCGATGCAGAAGGATGTGGGCCTCATCTCGGTGCTGGGCGCCGTCGACGCGGTCCGCGCCGCGCAGATCGTCCAGCAGCAGACCTACAACTTCACGCCCTACGTGGTCGCGGGACTCCTGTTCGTCGCGATGAGCTTCCCCATGATCCGTCTCACCGACGCCGTCTCCGCGCGCATGGCCAAGCGCGAGCAGCAGGGAGGGACCGTATGAACGCCGCGAACCGCGCGACCGTGCTCGAGCTGCAGGGCGTCCACAAGCTCTTCGGCGACAACCACGTCCTCAAGGGCGTGGACCTCGAGATCGCCAGCCACGAGGTGGTCGTGGTGATCGGCGCGTCCGGCTCCGGCAAGTCGACGCTGATGAGGACCATCAACCTCATCGAGCGCGTCGACGACGGCCGCATCCTCCTGTCCGGGGACGACATCACGGACCCCGCCGTCGACGTCGACAAGGTGCGCGCGCGCATCGGCGTGGTCTTCCAGCACTTCAACCTGTTCCCGCACATGCGCGTGATCGACAACGTCACGCTCGCGGCGCGCAAGGTCCACGGCATCGCGCCGGACGTCGCGCGCGACCGTGCGATCGGCCTGCTCGAGAAGTTCGGGCTGGGCGAGAAGGTGGACGACTACCCCGACCGCCTCTCCGGCGGCCAGCAGCAGCGCGTCGCGATCGTCCGCGCGATCATGACGGATCCCGAGCTGCTCCTCCTGGACGAGATCACGTCGGCGCTCGACCCGATGCTCGTGGGCGAGGTGCTCGACCTGGTGCGCGACCTCAAGGCGCAGGGCTCCACCATGCTCATGGCGACGCACGAGATGAGCTTCGCGCGCTCGGTGGCCGACCGCATCGTGTTCATGCACAGCGGCCGCCCGCTCGAGGTGGGCACCCCCGAGCAGATCTTCGGGGACCCGCAGCAGCCCGAGACCCGCGAGTTCCTCGCGCGCGTCACGCACCGCTAGCGCGCCCACGCTGACAGCCCCAACGGATCTGCTGGCGACACGCCGGGGATTCGGGGCACGATGCCCCGCATCCCCGGCGTGTCGCGGTGAACTCCGTTGGAACTGTCGGGAGGGCTAGTCGAGCTCGGGCTCCTGGTCCACCACCGCGGGCAGCGACGCCGTCACCACCGAGCCGTCCGAGCGCATCGTCCCGTGGAAGGCGGCCGCGTCGGGCGCGCCCGCGATGCGCGGGCCCTGGCCGTCGAGCGGCACCACCACGTCCTCGCCCCTCAGGACGCTCACGCGCTGACCGCGCACCATGACGGTGAGCCCCTGGCCCTCCTCGACCGTGAAGGCGATCTCCTCCGGCCGCACGGTCACGCGGAGCCGCGTGCCCTTCTGGGTGAGGCGGAAGCGCATCTCGGGCCACGGTTCGGGCAGGCGCGGGTCGAACGACAGGACGCCGCCGTAGTCGCGCATGCCTCCGAAGCCGTGCACCAGCGCGGACCACACCCCGCCGGCGGACGCCACGTGGACGCCGTCGGCGGTGTTCGAGTGCAGGTCGGCGATGTCGACGAACAACCCGTCCCAGAAGTACCGCAGCGCGAGCTCGTGGTAGCCCACCTCGGCGGCCATGATCGACTGCACCACGCCCGACAGCGTCGAGTCGCCCGTGGTGATGGGGTCGTAGTAGTCGAAATCCGCCTTCTTCTCCTCGAACGAGAACTGGTCGCCCTGGAGGAACAGCGCGAGCACCACATCCGCCTGCTTGAGCACCTGGAAGCGGTAGATCACCAGCGGGTGGAAGTGCAGCAGCAGCGGACGCTGCTCGGGCGGCGTGTTCTCGAGGTCCCACAGCTCGCGCTCGTGGAACAGCGCGTCCTGCGGGTGGATGCCCAGGTCGTCGTCCCACAGGATGGCCATCGCCTCCGCGGCGGACTCCCACTCGATGACCTCGGCCTCCTCGAGCCCGAGCCGGGCCACCATGCGCCGGTACTGGTCCGGCCACATCGAGGCGAGCTTGCGCACGGACGCCGCGGCCGCGCGCAGGTTGAAGCGCGCCATGACGTTCGTGTAGAGGTTGTCGTTCACCACGGTCGTGTACTCGTCCGGACCGGTGACGCCGTGGATGCGGAAGCTCGAGCCGTCGCCCCGGAGGTTGCGCCAGAAGCCCAGATCCGCCCACATCCGCGCGGTCTGGACCAGGATGTCGATCCCCTCGCGCGCGAGGAACTCGTCGTCGCCCGTGGCCTTCACGTACTTGTCGATCGCGAAGGAGATGTCCGCATCGATGTGGTACTGCGCCGTGCCGGCCGCGTAGTACGCGGAGGCCTCCTCGCCGTTGATGGTGCGCCACGGGAACAGCGCGCCGTGCTGCGCGAGCTCCCCCGCACGCTCGATGGCCTTGGGGAGCATGCGGTAGCGGTAGCGCAACGCATTCCGGGCGATGCCGGGCGACGTGTACACGAAGAACGGCACCACGTAGATCTCGGTGTCCCAGAAGTAGTGGCCGCTGTAGCCCGACCCCGTCACACCCTTCGCGGCCACGCCCTGGCCGTCGCCGCGCGCGGCCGCCTGCGCGAGCTGGAAGAGGTTCCAGCGCACGGCCTGCTGGATGCGGTCGTCACCGTCGACCTCGACATCGGATCGGTCCCAGAAGTCCGCGAGCCACTCCTCCTGGTCCGCGAACTGCTTCTCGACGCCCTCCTCCCGCACGCGGGCCAGCGTGCGGTGGCAGCGGTCGCCTAGCTCGCGCGCGGGAACCGCGCGGGACGTGTGATACGTGACCACCTTGGTGAGCGAGAACGTGCGACCGGGAGCCGCGCGGAAGCGGAACACCGACTTCGCGTAGTCGGGCTGGACCTCGGCCTCGACCTCGACGTCGCCGTCGAACTCGTACATGTGCTCCATCGCGACGGCAAGCGTCATCTTGGAGTTCACGCACTGGTAGCCCAGCAGCTGGTGGTCGTCGTGCGCACGGTGCAGGCGCGGCTCGAGCACCCGCTCCTCGAGCGCCTCGGACTTGCGCGGGTCGAAGCCCGCCGACGTGCCAGGGCTCGAGCGGTACTCGTCGGCGCCCGCCTGCCGGTTGAGCAGCTGGGACGAGATCGCGACAGGCGCCTCGTGGTCGAGCAGCGTCACCTCGAACTGCATGATCGCGAGGTGGCGCTGCCGGAAGGACACCATGCGCCGCGAGCGGACGCGCACACGGTTGCCTGCTGGGGTGCGCCACAGCAGGTCGCGCGTGAGCACGCCCGTGCGCATGTCGAGCGTGCGCGAGTACTCGGGCAGGTCCGCGATCGACAGCAGCAGCGGCTCGTCGTCGACGTAGAGCCGGATGATCTTGGGATCCGGCGCATTCACGATGGTCTGGCCGGTCCGCGCGAAGCCGTACGCCTCCTCGGCGTGGCGGATGCGCCACGTCTCGTGGAAGCCGTTGATGAAGGTGCCGTGCGCGTGGGCGTCGTGGCCCTCCTCGATGTTGCCCCGCAGGCCCAGGTAGCCGTTGCCCACGGAGAACAGGGTCTCCGTCGCTCCCAGGTTGTCCTCGTCGAACTCGCTCTCGATGAGCCGCCACGGGTCCGCAGGGAAGCGCAGCCGGTCCACGTAGTCGGGCGCGCTCATGTCTCCGAGCGCGCGCTGCGCCGCCTTCATCGCTGCACCAGCTCCTCGAGATCCTGGACCACGATGTCCGCGCCGCCCGCGGCGAGGTCCTCCGCACCGGCGCCGCGGTCCACGCCGACCACCAGGCCGAACGCCCCCGCGCGCCCCGCGGCTACCCCGGACATCGCGTCCTCGAGCACCACGGCGGCCTCCTTGGGCACGCCGAGCAGCTCGGCTCCCCTGAGGTACGTGTCCGGCGCGGGCTTGCCCGGCAGGCCGGTGTCGGCGGCCACCTGACCGTCCACCACCACCTCGAAGCGGTGCGCGAGCCCCGCCGCCTCGAGCACCGCCGGGGCGTTGCGCGAGCTCGACACGACGGCCATCGCGCACCCGACGCTCTCGAGATGGTCGATGAGCGCGACCGAGCCGGGGTAGGGCGTGACGCCCTCCTCCCGCAGGATCGCCGAGAACATGGCGTTCTTCGCGTTGCCCAGGCCGCACACGGTCTCCGTGCCCGCCGCATCGTCCGGCGTCCCGTCGGGCAGGGTCACGCCGCGCGAGGCGAGGCACGAGCGCACCCCGTCGTAGCGCGGCTTGCCGTCGACGTACGCGAAGTAGTCGGCGTCCGTGTAGGCGGGTGTGATCCCGTGCGACTCGAAGTAGTCGGTGAACATGCGCCTCCACGCGTCCATGTGCACGTCCGCGGTCGGGGTCAGCACCCCGTCCAGGTCGAACAGGGCGGCGGCGAAGCTCGCATCGGGCACCTGGGGCAGACGCCACGGTCCGGTCTCGGTCGTCACGGTTCTCCCTTCAGCTCGTGGGTCGGTCGAATGCCTGGCATCCGGTCGAACGCGCGCGACCCGAGGATTGTTTCGGCGGCACGCGCGGCACGTCACCTCGATAGTAGCCACGGGTGCGGGACCGATGTCGAGGAACCCTCGGGGGCACCGCACCTAGAGTGAGGGCATGGACAGCGAAGCGCTCGAGCCGATGCTCGCCGCGGATCTCGAGCCGGGCGCGGTGCTCGAGCAGCGGCATCTGGACGGCGGCGTGCTCGGCGATGTCGAGGCGGCGGATGTCGAGCTGCTCGAATGCGTGGTGAGCGATACCCAGGCGGGCGAGATCCGGCTGCCGCATCTGCGCATCACGGGTACCACGATCATCGGATCCTCGGTGGCGATGCTCTCCGCACCAGGGGCGACCGTGGTCGCGGGCAGGCTCGAGGGGGTGCGGATCGGCGCGCTGCTCATGGACGGTGCCGACGTCTCCGTGCACCGGATCGCCTCGTCGCGGATCGACGTGCTGTCGCTGCGCGAGTCGAAGGTACGTCGCCTCGAGATCGTCGACTGCCAGATCGGGCTGCTCGACCTGACCGGCTCGCGGATCCGCGAGCTGACCGTCCAGGGCGGCTCCATCGAGGAGCTCGTGCCGTCACGCGCCGACGTCGAGGGATGCGATGTGTCGGGCACCGAGCTCGGGAGGATCCTCGAGCCGCGCGCGATGCACGGGCTCACGTTGTCCGCGTCCCAGGCGATGACGCTCGGCCCCGACCTCGCGGCGCATCTGGGCGCGACCGTGGTCGACTGATCCCGCCTCCACGAAAGTGGTAGATCAGCGTCGCTTCTGAGCGGTCCACGCGCGCCAATGGTGGCTCATGGTCGCCTCACCGCGCGGGGCGACCAAGGTCTACCAATGCGATGTCGAGACCTCGGAGAACCGACCACCAGCGACCACTTCCGTGACGGGGCCGGCGACGGTGAGGGACAGGGCGCTTGCCCTCCGGCATCAGCCCTTGGTGTGGAACCTCATCTGGGCGGCCTCCACGCCGTGCTCGAGGATCGCCTCCACGGCGTCCGCCGCATCGTCCACCAGGAACGGCAGGTCCTTGCGCTCGACCGTCGAGAACGGCTTGAGCACGAAGGTCGCGGCCTCCATGCGGCCCGGCGGGCGGCCGATGCCCACGCGCACACGGATGTAGTCGGGCGTGCCGAGCGCCTTGGTGACGTCCTTGAGCCCGTTGTGGCCCGCGGAGCCGCCGCCGCGCTTGATCTTCACGGTGCCGAACGGGATGTCGAGCTCGTCGTGGACCACGATCACATCGGTGGGGGCCACCGAGCAGTACTTCATGAGCGAGGACGTGGGACCGCCCGACACGTTCATGTAGGACATCGGCACGCCTACCACGACGGGCCGGCCCGCGAGACGGACGGTCGCGTTGCGCGTGTGCGTCTTCTTCTGCACGGACAGCGAGGAGGCGCCCCGGCGCGCGAGCTCGTCGATCACCATCTGGCCGATGTTGTGACGCGTCTCCGCGTACTCCGGCCCAGGGTTGCCCAGGCCGATGACCAGGTTCTCCACGTGTGCTCCCTCTTCTCCCTGTCCCGCAGACGACGACGCCCGGCCCGCCCACAGTCGGGCGAGCCGGGCGATCATCGGTGAGATTACTCCGCGGCGGCCTCGGTCGCCTCGGCGGCCTCGGCCTCGTCGGCACCGGCGCCACGCGGCACGGAGATGGTGACGATGGTGATGTCACCGTCGGTGACGAGCTCGGCACCCTTCGGGAGGACGACGTCCTTGGCGTGGACGACCGAACCCTCGGTGAGGCCCTCGATGGAGACCTCGAGCGCCTCGGGGAGGTGCGTGGCCTCGGCCGCGACCTGGATCGAGCCGTGCTCGACCACGTGGATGGTGCCGGCGAAGGACTCGCCCACGACGTGCACGGGGACGTCGACGGTGACCTTCTCGCCCTTCTTCACGATGAGCAGGTCGACGTGCTCGATGATGCGGCGCACGGGCTCGGTCTGGACGTCCTTGGCGATGACCAGCTCGGACTTGCCGTCGAGGTCGATCGTGAGGAGCGCGTTCGAGTGCTTGAGCGCCATCATCGTGTCGTGGCCCGGGAGCAGGATGTGGACGGGCTCGGTGCCGTGGCCGTAGATGACGGCGGGGATCTTGCCGGCGGCGCGGGCGCGGCGGGCGAAGCCCTTGCCGAACTCGGTGCGCTTCTCTGCGGCGAGCGTGATCTGGTCGGACATGCGGTTCTCCTCTTACGTCAGATGGGGCCAGGGCAAGGCAGGCTGCACGCATCTGCCGCGTCGATCACGGAGAGCCTGATGGCCTCCCTCGCCGAGGAACCGGATAACTATACCTGGGTCCGGGGACGATGCGCCACACGGGAATGACGCAGGCGCGCAGCGGGTTGGCGCTGGCATGTCCTCGCCCAGCCTCCGCACCGCCCGCACCGGCCGGAGCGGCGACGCCTGGGAGAGCGCGGCGCGCGTCGGCTACGCGGTCTCGGGGCTGCTTCATGTCGCGCTCGGGGCGGTGATCGTGCGCATCGGGCTGGGCGCCGGAGGAGAGGCCGACCAGTCGCGGCTGCTCGCCAGCGTCGGCGACGGGGCGCTCGGTCGCGTGCTGCTTCTGTGCGCCGGGGCCGCGCTGCTCGCGCTCGCGGCATGGCAGGCGGCCGACGCCTTCCGCGCCTCGGAGGCACGCGACCGTGTCAAGGCGGCGGGGAAGGCCGTGGTCTACCTCGCGCTCGCCGCGACGTCCGTGTCGATCGCGCTCGGCTCCGCGGCCAAGGACCAGGACAGCCAGGCTCACGGCCTCGCGGGAACGCTCATGGGGGCGCCGGCGGGCCGCCTGCTGGTCGGCGCCGTCGGCGTCGGGATCATCGCCGCCGGGGCCTTCCACGTGTTCAAGGGCGTGACCCGTCGCTTCGAGGAGGAGCTGCGCTCCCCCACCCACCCCGAGGTCGGCACGGGGATCCGTTGGCTCGGCACCATCGGCTACGCCGCGAAGGGCCTGGCGCTCGGCGTGGTCGGCGCGCTGTTCACGTTCGCCGCGCTCACCGCGGACCCGGACAAGGCCGCAGGGATCGACGGATCCGTCGAGCGCCTGCGCGACGCCCCGGGAGGTCCCGCGCTCGTGGTCGCGGTGGGGCTCGGCTTCGCCGCCTACGGGCTGTTCGCGGTGGCCCGCGCGCGCTACGCGCGGATGTAGGGGGCGCCGGCTCACCCCTCGGGGAACCACCGTGCGACGGCAGCCGCGAATCGGTCCTCGAACTCCGTGTCGTCGTGGCGGCTGCGCAGCCACCCGACGAAGTCGCCTCCCACCAGGAGGTCGAGCTCGGTCCGGCATGCGGCCGGCTCGGTGACGGCCCGCACCAGCAGCTCCTCCGCCTCCGAGGCATCGGCGTACAGGTACGGGTAGCCCTCGGGCAGGATCGCGCGGGCCCAGGGACGGTCGGGGAACACCCCGATCGCGCCGGCGACCATCGCCTCGACGTACTCGAGGCCGTAGGACTCGTCGCGTGCGGTCGCGAGGAACGCGGTGGTGCGTGCGAGGCGGTAGTAGTAGTCCTCGCGGGTCGCGGTGAGCGGTCCGACCCACGCCCAGTCCTTGCGCGACAGCCGGATCGCGCGCTCGGAGATGAGGTGCGACTCCTGGAGCCTCATCTCCACCTGGATGGGAGTGCGCTTGTGCACGCGCTCGACCACGTCGAGGAACAGCTGCGGATCCTTCCGCTCGGACAACCGGATGGCCGGGTAGAGCACCACCGGGACCGCCGGCTCCTCGCGCGGCTGCACGTGGTCGAGGCGGATGCCCAGGTTCGCCCAGTCGATGCGTGCGCGTTCGGCGAGCTGGGGCACCGTGAGAGCGAACACGATCTCGCGCACCTCCGTCGCGGTCCTCAGCGAGTTCGCGAACGTGGGGAACAGCGCGCAGGAGAGCGCGAGGGACGCGCGCTGCACGGGGTGCGTGAACTGCGAGGTGTTCCACCACACGAAGTTCATGATCCGGGGCTCCGCCCCTCCCGCGGCGAGCGTGCGCCACACCGCGGGGGCGTTCACCACGTCCATGGTGATGACCACGGTCTCGCGAGGGTCGATGAGCTCGAGCGGGACCACGTCGAAGCCGTCGGCCCGCTGCGCACGCGGTCCCACGAGCGCCGCCCCCGGGAACAGCCGCTGGAGGCGGCGCACCAGGGTGGCCCCCGCATCGTGCCCCGCGACACGACCCTCCACGACGGTGACACCGTCGCAGAGGATCGCGAGCGCGGCCATCAGTCGGCCATCACCGTCGCCTCGGTGCGCGGGGCGACCGGGGCATCGTCCTCGTCGACGTGCTCGTCGTCGCCCTCGAGCGACGCCTTGATGCGCATGCCGTAGAACGAGCGGTGGACGAAGAAGGCGGAGATCACGAAGAACACCGCCGAGAGCGAGTAGACGAGCACGTGGCTGCCCTGCTCGGCGAGCCCCACCGCGAGCTCGACGGCGAGGAGGCCGAAGAGCGTGGTGAACTTGATGACCGGGTTGAGCGCGACCGACGAGGTGTCCTTGTAGGGGTCGCCCACGGTGTCGCCGACGATGGTCGCGTCGTGCAGCGCGGTGCCCTTGGCGTGCAGGTCCACCTCCACGATCTTCTTGGCGTTGTCCCACGCGCCACCGGCATTCGCCATGAAGATCGCCTGGTAGAGGCCGAACAGCGCGATCGAGATGAGGTACCCGATGAACAGGTACGGCTCGACGAACGCGAGCGACAGCGTCACGAAGAACACCGCGAGGAAGATGTTGAGCATGCCCTGCTGCGCGTACTGCGTGCAGATCTCGACCACCTTGCGGGAGTCCTCGGTCGACGCCTTGGTCTCGCCGTCGAGCTTGATGGTGTCCTTGATGTACTCGACGGCGCGATAGGACCCCGTGGTGACCGCCTGGATCGAGGCACCCGTGAACCAGTAGATGGTCGCGCCGCCCGCGATGAGCCCCAGCAGGAACGGCGGGTGGATGAGCGAGAGGTTCTCGATGCCGGTGGTGAGGCCCTCGGTGAGCGAGATGATGATCGAGAAGATCATGGTGGTCGCACCCACCACCGCCGTGCCGATGAGCACCGGCTTGGCGGTCGCCTTGAACGTGTTGCCGGCCCCGTCGTTCTCCTCCAGCATGCGCTTGGCGCTGTCCCAGCGGGGCGCGAAGCCGAAGTCCTGCTCGACCTCGGCATCGATGCCGTCGATGTCCTCGATGACCGACAGCTCGTAGACGCTCTGCGCGTTGTCGGTGACCGGGCCGTAGGAGTCGACCGCGATGGTGACCGGGCCCATGCCGAGGAAGCCGAAGGCCACCAGCCCGAACGCGAAGACCGCGGGGGCGAGCATGATCTGGTCGAGGCCGAGGCCCGAGATCAGGTACGCCGCCCCCATGAGCGCGACGATGACGATGCCGAGCCAGTAGGCGGAGAAGTTGCCCGCGACCAGGCCGGACAGGATGTTGAGCGAGGAGCCTCCCTCGCGCGAGCTCTTCACCACCTCGCGCACGTGGCGGCTGTTGGTCGAGGTGAAGACCTTGACCAGCTCCGGGATGAGCGCGCCGGCGAGCGTGCCGCAGCTGATGATGGTCGCGAGCTTCCACCACAGGCCGTCGCCCAGGTCGGAGATGAGCCACGCGGCGCTCGCGTAGGTCGCGGCGATCGACACCGCGGAGGTGAGCCACACGAGCGAGGTGAGAGGGTGCTCGAAGTTCATGCGGTCGGCGGCGGCGAAGCGGCGGCGGACCCACAGGTCGTTCGCGGCGTACGAGAGCACCGAGGCGATGAGCATGACCGCGCGCACGGCGAAGATCCACACCAGCAGCGTCGCCTGGATGGCCGGGTCATGGACCGCGAGGAGCAGGAAGGTGACCAGCGCGACACCCGTCACGCCGTAGGTCTCGAAGCCGTCCGCGGAGGGGCCCACCGAGTCGCCCGCGTTGTCGCCCGTGCAGTCGGCGATGACGCCGGGGTTGCGGGCGTCGTCCTCCTTGATCTTGAACGCGATCTTCATGAGGTCGGAGCCGATGTCCGCGATCTTGGTGAAGATGCCGCCCGCGATGCGCAGCGCCGCGGCGCCCAGCGACTCGCCGATCGCGAAGCCGATGAAGCACGCGCCCGCGATGTCGCGCGGCAGGAAGAGCAGGATCACCAGCATCATCAGCAGCTCGAGGCTGATGAGCACCATGCCGATGCTCATGCCGGCCTTGAGCGGGATGCGGTGGACCGGGAGCGGCTTGCCCTCGAGCGCCGCGAAGGACGTCCGCGAGTTCGCGTAGGTGTTGACGCGGATGCCGAACCACGCGACCGAGTAGGACCCGGCCATGCCGATGAGGCTGAAGGCGATGACGACGGCGACACGGCCCCAGGAGAACCCGACCAGGACGCCGTAGTAGAGGACGATGACCGCCGCGATGACCGCCCACAGGCCCAGCAGGAACTTGCCCTGCTGGATCAGGTACGCCTTCGAGGTCTCGTAGATCAGCTCCGACACCTCGCGCATCGAGCGGTGCACCGGGAGGGTGCGGACCTGGCGGAGCACCGCGACGCCGAAGCCGAGCCCCAGCACCGTGACCAGCAGGCCGCCGATCAGCAGCGCCGTACCGGAGATGCCTCCGCCGACCTCCACCCCGGAGAGGTCGGGCAGCTCGAGGCTGGCCTCGCCGCCGTCGATGTGGCCGCCGCAGCCCGAGAGCGCGAGCACGCCCGCGCCGATCGCTCCTGCACGGACGAAGGTGGACAGGTTCCGCCTTTGGAACATTCTCTAACCCCTGGGAGATCACGGTCTGGGGGACCTTCTCGCAGGCTAGGGCGGATCGTTTCGGCGCGCTCGTGACCAAGGGCCCAGGAGCCGCACGGCCACACCGGCTGTGCACTCCCTGACCGGATGTGCGCCACCCACCGCGGGTCCAGGGAGCCACGGAAGGGCGTCCCGAGCCACGGATGGTGGCGCACGTCCGGCGCTCCCGCGGTCGTCGGCACGGTCCCGCGCCAGGTGTCACGAGTCCTCGCGCGCAACTGGCAGGATGCCACCCAACCGTTTCCGGCGGGGCTCCGTTATCGGGGCATGACTGGGGGACCACGATGACCGTGACATGGCAGCCGATGCTGCACGAGCTGGCAGGGCAGCGCATGGGACGCCTCACGGCGTTCGCGACGATGCTGGCCGGGCCGAGCGAGGCCGACGACCTGATCCAGGAGGCGGTGATCGCCGTGTTCTCACGCCATCGCCGCTTCGACGACGTCGCCCAGGCCGAGCAGTACGTGCGCCGCGCGATCGCGACCCGGTTCATCGACGCCAAGCGCAAGGAGAAGGCCGATCGCGAGCGAGCCCGCCGCAACGCCCGCCCCGAGGCCGTCCCCGACGCCACCGACCGCATCGTCGCCGCCCACACGGTCGACGCGGCGCTCGCCCAGCTCCCGCCGCGCGTCCGCGCCTGCGTGGTGCTGCGCTACCTCGAGGACCTCTCCGTCCACGAGACCGCCCACACGCTGGGCCTGTCCGAAGGCGCCGTCAAGCGCTACGTCTCCGACGGCCTCAAGGCCATGAACGCGTACCTGGGCACCGAGTACCGCGACGTCACCACCGAGACATCCTCCACCGCAGAGAGGAGCGCACGATGAACGAGATCCCCGAGATGCGCGACCTGCTCCACCAGCGCCACCACGAGCTCGCGACCTCGATGCGACACGTCGACGAGTTCGACGAGGCCGTCGCGCTCAAGACCGTGACCGGCAAGCGCCGCGGACGCGCGATCGTCCGCTCCACCACCACCGTTGCATGTGTCGCGGTGCTCGCCGCCGGAGCCTTCGTGCTCTTCGGACAGGAGCCCGCACCGATCACCCCCGCCGTCCCGATCACCACCCCGAGCGAGAGCCCGACGCCCACGCCATCTCCTGCAACCAGCACGGCCCCCACCGAGGAGCCGTCTGCGGAGCCCACGATCGACGAGATCACCTACGTCACGCCGACCGACTGTCCGTTCCTCACCCCGGACATGATCGATGCTGCCGCCGAGCCCGGGGTCTTCGAGCCTGCGACGCCTACCTCGGCATCGATCGCCCGCGACGGCACGGGCTACTGCACCCTCACGCTGCGCTACGTCGATGCCGGCGTGGACACCCCGGCGCTGAGCCTGTGGGTCACGGGCAACGCGCTCAGCTGCGACCTCGTGGGCGAGGGTCTCAACACGCTCATGAGCGGCAGGGCCGTGTACTGCGCGGACGACGTCGACGCCGACGTGGGCTTCGACGGCGATGAGGACGACCGGATCGACATGGTCGCCCTCGTCAAGGACATCCACGCGACGCTGACCGAGCAGATCGCGGCGTCCATGGACGCGGGGTACTCCTACGACCCGGCGCTGCCCGTCCTCACGGTGGGCTCCACCACCTACCAGGCGTTCGATCTGCGGTGCACGACGACCGAGGAGGGCGCCCCGTACGTCGCCGCGCTCACGTACGGCACACCCGACGCGCCGATCGTGATGAGTCTCGGTGCTTTCGCGGATCACACCGACGCCCCGCCCGGCGCCGTGATCGCGGCCGGCCTCGACGGCGACACGCTCGATCCCGGCTGGGCGCGCTACATGTCCGACGACCCGGCGTTCCTTGCGACGCCGACCGCCGCGCTGTCCTTCGAGGGCCCGACTGCCACGGTCGCCGCAAGCGACTGGCTCGACTGGTCCGTCTACACCGGATTCGGGGACGCACCGCGGCTGCACACCGAGGAGTTCTCCGTCACGTGCCCCGAGGTCGAGGTGCTCGCACCGATGTGAGCCGCGCCGTCTACGGCAACGGGGCCCGCGCATCGTGACGATGCGCGGGCCCCGTTCTCGCGTCAGGCGCCGGTAGGGCTCAGACGTGACCGTCGAACAGCGAGGTGACCGAGCCGTCGTCGAAGACCTCGCGGACCGCGCGCGCGATGAGCGGCGCGATCGACAGGATGGTGAGCTTGTCGAACTGCTTCTCCTCGGAGATGGGCAGCGTGTCGGTGATGACCACCTCGGAGACACCGGACTTCGACAGGCGCTCGACCGCGGGGCCCGACAGCAGGCCGTGGGTCGACGCGACGATGACATCCTTGGCGCCGTTCTCGAACAGCGCCTCCGCCGCCTGGACGATGGTGCCGCCGGTGTCGATCATGTCGTCGACCAGCACGCAGGTGCGGCCCTTGACCTCACCGACGAGCTCGTGGACCTTGACCTGGTTCGGGACCGAGGGGTCGCGACGCTTGTGGATGATCGCGAGCGGGGCGCCCAGGTGGTCCGACCACTGGTCGGCCAGGCGCACGCGGCCGGCGTCGGGCGACACGATGGTGAGGTTGCCCGGGGAGACACGGCTCTTGACGTAGTCCGCGAGCAGCGGCATCGCCCACAGGTGGTCGACAGGGCCGTCGAAGAAGCCCTGGATCTGCGCGGTGTGGAGGTCGACGGACATGACGCGGTCCGCGCCGGCGGTCTTGAACAGGTCGGCCATCAGGCGAGCCGAGATGGGCTCGCGGCCCTTGTGCTTCTTGTCCTGGCGGGCGTAGCCGTACATGGGGATGATCACGGTGATGCGCTTCGCCGATGCACGCTTCATCGCGTCGATCATGATGAGCTGCTCCATGATCGCCTCGTTGATGGGCGCCGCATGGGACTGGAGGACGAAGGCGTCCGCGCCGCGGACCGACTCGCCGAAGCGCACGTAGAGCTCGCCGTTCGCGAACGTGTACGCCGTGGTCGGCAGGAGGTCGATCCCGAGGTGCTCCGCCACCGACTCGGCGAGCTCGGGGTGCGCCCGACCGCTCGCGAGGACGAGTCGGCGCTCGCTCGGGTTCGAGATCACGGCATTCATGCTTCTCCCTTGTGATCGGCGGCCGCGGCCGCCTCGTGCTCGGCGGCGGTAGCCGCTCGCTCCTCCTGTGCCCCGGACGATAGCCCGCGGGCAAGATCCTCATCCTTCACGGCGCGGGCCGCGGCAGCGGACGGCGTCCCGGGCCGTCGACGCTCCACCCAGCCCTCGACCACGCGCTGCTGGACCGCGTTGAGCGCGAGCGCTCCCGCGGGGACGTCGTGCCTGATGGTCGCACCTGCGCCGGTGTAGGCGCCGTCGCCGATCTCGACGGGCGCGATGAGCGTGTTGTCGGAGCCGATGCGCACATGGTCGCCCACGCGCGAGCTCGACTTCGCCACGCCGTCGTAGTTGACGAAGATGGTGCCCGCCCCGACGTTGGAGTGCTCGCCCACCGTGGCATCGCCCACGTAGCTGAGGTGCGGCACCTTCGAGTGGGCGCCGATGCTCGCGTTCTTGGTCTCGACGAAGGCGCCGATCTTGCCCTTCTCCCCCAGCACCGTGCCCGGTCGCAGGTAGGTGAAGGGGCCCACCGTCGCACGGGGGCCGATGACCGCGCTCGAGCCGTGGACGCGGGTCACGGTCGCGCCGGCACCCACCACCACGTCGGTCAGCGTGGAGTCCGGGCCGACCGTCGCATGCGCACCGATGCGGGTCGCACCGTGCAGCTGGGTGCCGGGAAGAAGAGTGGCGTCCGCCTCGAGGGTGACGTCGACGTCGATCCACGTGGTCGCAGGATCCACGACCGTGACGCCGGCGCGCATCCACGACTCGACGATGCGCCGGTTGAGCGCCGCGCCCGCCGAGGCGAGCTGGACGCGGTCGTTGACGCCCTCGACCGCCGAGGCGTGCGGAGCGACCATCGCGCCCACACGGCCGCCGGCCTCCCGGGCCAGCGCCAGCACGTCGGTGAGGTACAGCTCACCCTGGGCGTTGTCGGTGGTGAGCCGCGCGAGCGCCTCGCGCAGATGAGCCGCGTCGAAGACGTAGATACCCGCGTTGATCTCGCCGATCAGGCGCTCGGCATCGGACGCGTCCTTGTGCTCGACGATGCGCAGCACGGCGCCGTCCTCGGCACGCACGATGCGCCCGTACCCGGTCGCGTCGGGCACCTGGGCGGTGAGCACCGTGACCGCGTTGCCCTGCGCCTCATGGGTCTCGACGAGCGAGCCGAGCAGCGCGCCGTCGACCAGCGGGACATCGCCGCTGGTCACCACGATCGCGCCGTGGACCTGGTTGTCGAGATGCGCCTGGTCGGCGCCGCCGGCGGCGACGGCCGCGGCGATGGTGGTGGCGTCGAGCGTCGACAGGCCGCAACGCACCGCGCTCCCCGTGCCGGGGACGTCGTCCTGATCCGCGATGAGCGCATCGGGCGCCACCTCGGTCACGTGTGCGGCGACGGCCTCGCGCTCATGGCGCACGACGACGACGGTGCGGCCGGGATCCAGCTCGGCAGCGGCATTGAGCGCATGCGCGACGAGCGTGCGGCCCGCGATCCGATGAAGGACCTTCGGCGTGGCCGATCGCATCCGGGTGCCAGCACCTGCGGCCAGGATCATCACGGCTGCGGGTGGAGTCGGGGACACACGATCTCCTCACGTGGCGCACCCTTGTCAGGGGCATGAAGGCTGGACTCGGCAAGTCTAACGTTCGGTGAACGCCGCGCAGGCCGCACAGGGTCCCGGTCGCGATCGCCGCTCCGCCCAGAGGATTCGAACCTCTACCGCAGGGCTCCAAAGGCCCGCATGCTGCCGTTACACCAGGGCGGAACTGGTGCGACATGCGCGAGGCTCGCCGCACCCGGGCGTCAAGTCTGCCAGGATTCACGGCACACTTGAGCCGTGACCCTCGAACCGCGCCGCACGCCCCGCTCCCGCATGACCGCGCGCGAGCGCCGCGAGCAGCTCCTCACGGTGGGCCGCGCGCTGTTCGCGGAGAAGGGCTTCGAGGGCACCTCGGTCGAGGAGATCGCCTCGCGCGCGGACGTCTCGAAGCCCGTGGTCTACGAGCACTTCGGCGGCAAGGAGGGCATGTACGCCGTCATCGTCGACCGCGAGGTCGAGGCGCTGCTGGGCGCCCTCACGGGCGCGCTCGCGCAGAAGGCCCACCCGCGCCAGCTGGTCGAGCGGGCCGCGCTCGCGCTGCTCGGCTACATCGAGAACTCCCCCGACGGCTTCCGCATCCTCGCGCGCGACTCGCCCGTCGCCCAGGCCTCGGGAACGTTCTCCTCGCTGCTGGGCGACGTCTCCGCACAGGTCGAGGGCCTGCTCGCCGATCAGTTCCGGAAGCGCGGTCTCGACCCGGTGGTCGCCCCGTTCTACTCGCAGATGCTCGTGGGCATGGTCGCGCTCACCGGTCAGCACTGGGCGGAGGTGCGCGAGCCCTCCAAGCAGGTGGTGGCCGCCCACCTGGTCAACCTCGCGTGGAACGGGCTGTCCTCCATCGAGCGTCGCCCCGACCTTCCTCCGAGCTGAGCCGATCCCGCATCGTCCCTGGGAATGCGCGGACGATGCGTCGCGTCGTAGGGTGCGGAACAGGATGCCCGCCGGGTGTCCCCAGCGTCTCAGGGAGGGACCGCCGTGCTCAAGGGTTTCAAGGACTTCATCATGCGGGGCAACGTCGTCGACCTCGCGGTCGCGGTGGTCATCGGGGCCGCGTTCGGCTCGTTGGTGACCTCGGTGGTGGACGGGCTCATCAACCCGCTCATCGCCGCGATCTTCGGAGCGCACGACATCAGCGGGGTGATGGCGTTCACCATCAACGGCTCGACCTTCAGCATCGGCCTGATCCTGCAGGCGCTCATCAACTTCCTCGCGGTGGCCGCGGCGGTCTACTTCCTCATCGTGACGCCGCTCAACAAGCTCGCCGCGATGCGCAAGAAGGATGAGCCCGCTCCCGACGAGCCCGTCGCGCCCACCGAGATCGCGCTGCTCACCGAGATCCGCGACGCGCTCCAGGCGCAGAAGTAGCC
>NZ_BBLV01000003.1 GCF_000971115.1 Demequina gelatinilytica
CCCCCCACCCCCACCCCCGTGGGGTGCAAGCGTGTACACCGACGAAAGGTGCCCGTTCTCGTGTGAGAACGGGCACCTTCCGTCGGTATTGACTACGAGACGCTGCTCAGGCGCGCTCGGTCTCACCATCCGTGGCGCCCGCGACTGCCGGGACGGCAGCCTCGTCCGCGCCGGAGATCTGCTCGCCGGCAGCTGCCACCGCGGCCTCGGCGGCGTGCGCCCCTCCGGCCATGGGCCGCGACTGCACCAGGAGGGCGGCGGCGAGCGCCGCGAGCAGGACCGCGCCCACCGAGATCCACATCGCGGTCGAGAATCCCTGGACCGTGGCCTCCGCCATCTCGGCGGGGGTGGTCGCGCCGTGGTCGGCGATCCAGTTGCTCGTCGCGGTCGCGGCGACCGTGTTGAGCAGCGCGATGCCGATCGACCCGCCCACCTGCTGCGTGGTGTTGAGCGTCGCGGAGACGACGCCGGCATCGGTGCCCCGCACCCCGCCGGTGGCCGTGGCCATCGACGGCATGAAGGTCATGCCCATGCCGAGGCCCAGGAAGAGCAGGCCGGGGAACACGTGGAGCCAGTACGTCGAGTCGACGTCGATCTGCGTGAGGAACGCCAGCGCCGATGCGGCGATGAGCATGCCCGGGAGCATGAGGCGACGCGGGCCGACGCGGGGAAGGAACCGGGCCGAGATGCCGACCGCGCCGGTCATCATGCCGAGCACCATGGGAAGGAAGGAGACGCCGGTCTTGAGCGGCGAGTAGCCCTGGATCCCCTGCATGTAGTACGTGAGGAACAGGAAGACGCCGAACATGCCGATCTGCGTGAGGCCCACCGCGCTCAGAGCACCGACGCGGTTGCGGTCGCGCAGCAGGTGCAGCGGCAGCAGCGCGTGCGGGGTGCGGCGCTCGACGAGCACGAACACCACGAGCAGCGCCGCGCCCACAGCGAGCATCGACAGCACCAGGGTGGACGTCCAGCCGTGCTGCTCCGCCTCGCTCAGCGCGTAGACGATCGCGAGCACGCCGCCGGTCGCGAGCAGCGCACCGGGGATGTCGAGCCGGGTGCGGATGCCCTCGGTGCCGTGGTTGTGCAGGAAGAGCACCGCGCCGATCACGGCGACCACCGCGATGGGCACGTTGACCATGAGCGTCCAGCGCCAGTCGAGGTACTGCGTGAGCGTGCCGCCCAGGATCAGGCCCAGGGCCGCGCCACCACCGGCGATCGCGCCGTAGACGCCGAGCGCGCGGGCGCGCTCCTTCGGGTCCGTGAACGTCACGTTGAGCATGGACAGGGCCGCCGGCGCGAGGAGAGCGGCGAAGACGCCCTGAAGAGCACGGGCGATGATGAGCATCGCGAAGGTCTGCGAGACCCCGCCGAACGCCGAGGCGACGGCGAAGCCGATGAGGCCGGTGATGAGGACCTGCTTGCGGCCGAAGACGTCGCCGAGGCGACCACCGAGCAGGAGGAGCCCGCCGAACGCGAGCGTGTACGCGGTGATGACCCACTGGCGGTCGGCGTCGGAGATGCCGAGGTCCGCCTGCGCGGTGGGCAGCGCGATGTTGACGATGGTCATGTCGAGCACGACCATCAGCTGAGCAAGGCCGATCGCGGCCAGGCCCCACCAGCGGCGGGGATCGGGGGTGGTGTCCATGGGAGCCTTTCAGGTGAACGCGCAGTGGCGCGCGTCAGATCCGGGGAGGGCGGCATCGCCGGGGAGCCCGTACGGGCGAGGCCGGGGCTCGGGTGGGAGCCGGGACCGTGGGCGGTTCGGAAGCGGGACGATGTGCCCTTGAGGAACTTCCTAGCCGCCCGGTAAGTTACAGACAGGACGCTATGCTGGAACTAGCCGGTCGTCAAGTCGATTCCCGATTTCCCGCGGAATCACGTTGGCACCGGCGTCATGAGAGGAAGCGATGACCGAGACCCCCACCCGACGCCGCGGCGACACCCGCGCGCGCATCCAGGAGGTCGCGCTCGAGCGCTTCACCGAGAACGGCTACGACCAGACCTCGTTGCGCGAGATCGCCGAGGACCTGGGTGTCACCAAGGCCGCGCTCTACTACCACTTCAAGACCAAGGACGACATCCTCGAGTCGCTCCTCGCCCAGGCGTCCCACGCGCTCGACGAGCTGGTCGTGTGGATGCGCGCCGAGCCCTCGACCCGCGAACGTCGCCTCGAGATGATCCGCCGCCTGACCGACATCACGCAGGGCGTGCCCGGCGACGTGATGCGTTGCGTCCAGCAGAACGAGGTCGCGCTCCAGAACCTGGGAGGCACCACCACGCTGGTGCACGATCTGAAGGTGCGCCTGTGGGAGGCCGCGATGCCGGACGGGGCCTCGCTCCAGGACCGCCTTCGCATCCGGATGGCGATCATGACCGTGCTCATCGCCAACAAGCCGGGCAACGACCTGGGCGGCACGGCCGCCGAGCGCACCGCCGCCGCGCTGGAGATCGCCGAGGACCTGGTCCCCTAGGACGCCTCGACCGCGCTCACGCCGGCCAGACGCGTGCGGAACCACGCGACGTCCGCGCCCGCGAGCGCGATCTCGATCACCGCCTCGGCCGTCCGCACCGTGACCACGTTCATGGACGTGCCGATCACCTGCTCCTCGACTGCAGCCGGGACCCGCTCACCCTCGTCGACGGACATCACGGTGATGACGCGGTCGCGACGCCACAGCTCGCCGGGAGCCACGCGCCAGCGCGGCTTCGACTCCCAGAAGGGCTTCAGCCCGTCCGCGTTGCCGGAGACGACCCGCGCATGCGCGGCGATGAGGCCCTTCGCACGCAGCTTCGCGATCCGCTTGGGGCTAGGGCCACCCCTGCCGTCGGGTATCAGGATCTCGAGAAGGACCCCCACGACGAGCTCCCACATCCCGGTCCCCTTCCGCGTGCCGCAGACCCATGGTGACACGGCCGCGGCACGCCGAGCCCTCTGCCGGGGCTCAGCGCGGCGAGCCGGCGCTGACCGCTCCCATGAGCCGCTCCCTGAACCACCGCTCGTCGGCAGGGTCGAGCGCGATCTCGATCACCGCATCGACCGTGCGGACCGTGACGATCCTGAGGGGCGGGCCCGCTCCGAGGACCTCGTCCGCGAACGGGACCCGCAGCCGGTGCGCGCTCGCCGCGGTGCCGAGGACCTGCTCCTCGACGGCGCTCGGCACGCGCCCGGTGACATCCACGGAGCGGACCTCGATCACCTGGTCCCGGCGCCAGAGCCTGGCCTCCTCCGCGCGCCAGCGCGTCTTGGACTCCCAGAAGGGCTTGAGCCCGGGCACCTTGCCGGATGCGACGCGCGTGTGCGCCGAGACGATCCCGCGGGACCTCAGCTTCGCGAGGCGCCTACGCGTCGGCTGGAATCCCCAGAGCTCGAGCAGCTCGAAGATCAGCCAGAACGCCCTGCCGAACAGGTAGCCCTCCACCGCGCCTCCTCAGTTGTCGCCGAGCATAGCGGCGGCGCGCATCCGCGCGCGCTCGCCGGCTTGGAGCGTCTCCAGCCCCGACCCCAGGCTCGGGGCAGTCAGGACTGGCGGCCGATGGCGCCAGCGGGACATGGGTGCTCGATCCGCCGCGGATCCTGCACTCATGTCCCGCCGGGGCGCACCGAGGCGGGACTCCGAGGTCAGCCGGCCATCTCCTCCTGGCGGGTCGCGGCCGCCACGGAGCCCTCCGACGCCACATACCCGGCGATGTGCCTCTCCCCCGGCCCGTCGTACAGGGACAACGGCCGGATGAGCGCGTTGCTCGCCAGCTGCTCCTGGATGTGGGCGGTCCAGCCCGCGATCCGCGACATCACGAAGATCGGGGTGAACAGCTCCGTATCGAAGCCCATGAGGTGGTACGCCGGCCCCGACGGGTAGTCGAGGTTGGGGTAGATCCCCTTGCGCGCGACGAACTCCGCCTCGAGCGTGTCGTAGAGCTCGGCGATGTCGGGGCGGTCGTAGTGCGCGACGAGGGTGTCGAGCGCGGCCTTCATGGTCGGCACCCGCGAGTCGCCGCGCTTGTAGACGCGGTGCCCGAAGCCCATGATCTTGCGCTTGTCCGCGAGCGCCGCGTCCAGCCAGCCGCTCACGTTCGCCGCCGAGCCGATCTCGTCGAACGTCCTCATCACCGCCTCGTTCGCTCCCCCGTGCAGCGGTCCCTTGAGCGCGCCGATCGCGGCGACGATCGCGCTGTAGTAGTCCGAGAGCGTCGAGGTCACCACGCGCGCGGTGAAGGTCGAGGCGTTGAAGCTGTGCTCGGCATAGAGCGTCATGGAGACGTCGAAGGCCTTCCTGACGGTCTCTGGCGGCTCCTCGCCGAAGGTCATCCAGAGGAAGTTCGCCGCGTACCCGAGGTCCTCGCGCGGCGGGACGATGCCGAGCCCGCGGCGATGGCGCTGGATGTACGCCACCACGGCGGGCACCTTCGCGATGAGCACCAGCGCCTTGTCGCGGATCTCCTCCGGATCGGACGACCAGGCCGTCGGGTCCTCCCCGCCGAGCACGCTCACCGCCGTGCGGACCACGTCCATGGGATGCGTCGAGTCGGGGAGCCTCTGGATCACGCCCATGAGCCGGTCGCCGAGCTCGCGGTGCGACCTCTCGCGCTCGATGGACCGCGCGAGCTCCTCCGGGGTCGCGAGGTTCCCGCGCCACAGGAGGTTCACCACCTCCTCGAACGAGCACATCGCCGCGAGCTCCTGGACGGGATAGCCGCGGTACAGGAGCGAGTTGGTCTCCACGTTGACCTTCGACACGGCGGTGGTGTCCGCCACGACGCCGACCAGGCCCTTCCTGATCTCGGTGCTGTCGCTCATGATCACTCCTTTGTGATGGGGGCTGCGATGGTCGAGCGGGTGTCGCGCGGTCAGTCCTTGACCACGGAGAAGGTGAAGATGTCCGAGTCGAACCGGCTGTAGCCCTCGTAGTCGAGGAGGTCGTAGAGCTCGGCCCGATGTTGCATCTCGCCCACGCGGGCCGTGAGGGCACCCGTGTCCTCGAGCGTGTCGAGGGCACGCATGGCGGCACCCATGGCAAGCCGGAGCAGCGACACGGGCCAGATCACCATGTTCACCCCCACGTCGCGCAACGCGTCCACCGTGAAGAGCTCCGACTTGCCGAACTCCGTCATGTTGGCGAGCATCGGCACGTCGACGGCGGCGCGCATGGCCTCGAACTCCGCGAGCGTCGCCATCGCCTCCGGGAAGATCGCATCGGCGCCGGCGTCCACCAGCGCCCGCGCGCGGTCGGCGGCCGCGGAGAGCCCCTCGACGCCCCGGATGTCGGTGCGCGCCATGACCACCAGGTCCGGGTCGCGCCGGCCGTCCACGGCGGCGCGGATCCGTGCGAGCGCCGTGGGCTCGTCGACCACGTCCTTGCCGTCGAGATGGCCGCACCGCTTGGGGTTGACCTGGTCCTCGATGTGGAGCGCCGCGACGCCGGCGTCCTCGAGCTCCTGCACGGTCCGTGCGACGTTCATGGGCTCACCGAAGCCCGTGTCCGCGTCGACCAGCACGGGAAGGTCGGTCATGCGCGCGATCTGACGCGTCCGGGTCGCCACCTCGGTGAGCGTGGTGAGCCCGATGTCGGGCAGCCCCAGGTCCGCCGAGAGCACCGCGCCAGAGACGTAGACGCCCTCGAAGCCGCGCTGCTCGATCAGGCGCGCGGACAGCGGGTTGAAGGCGCCCGGCATGCGGAGCAGCTCGCCGGAGGACAGACGCTCACGGAAGGCCGCGCGCTTGGCCGCGGGAGTGGTGGTCGAGTACAGCATCGCGGCTCCTAGAGCAGCCCGCGCGGTGCAGGCGCCGCCGCGCGCACGGCATCGGGGACGGTGAAGGTCAGCTCGCCGAGCTCCTCGGGCGTGAGCGAGGGCAGGCGCTGGGCGACATCGAGGAAGCGCTCGACCTCCGCGTCCTCGAGGACACCCGCGGCGAGCGTGCGCAGCTTGCGCACGTAGTCGGCACGCGCGAACGGCCGCGCACCCAGGGGGTGGGCGTCGGCGACGGCGATCGAGCCGCGGAACACGCCGCCGTCCGCGAAGGTCACCTCGATCGACCCGCCGAACGCCTTCTCCCCCGGATCGTTCGAGTGGTAGCGCCGGGTCCATTCCGGATCCTCGGTGGTGACGATGCGCCGCCACAGCGCGACGGTGTCCGGCCGGGCCGCGCGCTCGGGCGCGTACGACGACTCGTGATCGAAGCATCCGTCCTGCAGCGCCACGGTGAAGATGTACGGAAGGGAGTGGTCGAGCGTCTCGCGCGAGGCCGTGGGCGAGTACTTCTCCGGGTCGCCCGAGCCGGAGCCGATCACGTGGTGCGTGTGGTGCGAGGTCGCGAGGACGATGCGCTCGACGCGGTCCGGGTCCGCGATCTCGGGGTGCTCGTGATGCAGGCGTCGCGCAAGGTCGATCCACGCCTGCGACTGGTACTCGGCGGAGTGCTCCTTGGTGTACGAGTCGAGGATGGCGCGGCGCGGCTCTCCCGGCTCGGGCAGCGCGACCTGGTACTCGGTGTCGAAGCCCCCCAGGAGCCACGCGATCACCCCGTCCTCGCCCTCGTAGATCGGGGTCGGGGACGTCTGGCCGCGCATCGCGCGGTCCACGGCCTCGACGGCGAGCTTGCCGGCGAGCGCGGGCGCATGCGCCTTCCACGACGAGATCTCGCCCTTGCGGGACTGCCGCGTCGCGGTGGTGGTGTGGAGCGCCTGGCCGACGGCCTGGAAGATCGTCTGGGCGTCCAGCCCGAGCATCGTCCCGATGCCCGCGGCGGCGGAGGGGCCCAGGTGCGCGACATGGTCGATCTTGTGCCGGTGGAGGCTGATGCCCTTGACCAGGTCGATCTGGACCTCGTAGGCCGTGACGAGGCCGCGCAGGAGCTCCGCGCCCGTGACGCCGCGCCCGGAGGCGTGCTGGGCGACAGCGACGAGCGGCGGGATGTTGTCACCGGGGTGCGAGTACTCCTCCGCGAGGAAGGTGTCGTGATAGTCGAGCTCGCGGACCGCGACGCCGTTGGCCCATGCCGCCCACTCCGCACTCACCCTGGTCGCGCGAGGCTCACCGAAGACCGTGGCGCCGCGACCGCCGGACGATGCGCCGTGGGCGAGCGCCTGCGCGCGAGCGGCGGACGGGGCCGGCCTCGAGTACGACGCGATCGCGACCGCGGCGTTGTCGATCACGCGGTTGACGACCATGTCCTCGACATCGGGCGTCACGGGCGCGGGATCCACGGCGACCTCGGCGATCCTCCAGGCGAGCTGCTCCTGGCGAGGCAGCGCCTCGGCGGACGTGTGGGCGCGCACGGCGTAGGTCTTCACGCGGGGATCTCCTCAGGGTCGGCGGCGTTGACGGATCGCAGGATGCTCGCAAGGCTGCGGTGAAGGTGGAGCTCGGTCGCGTGCGCGGCCATGGTGGGCGAGCCGTCGATGATCGCGTCCACGATGAGGAGGTGCTCCTGCGTCGCCTCGCGCAGGCGGGACTCGTCGTCGCTGGACAGGCGCCGCAGCCGCGCGACATGGGCGCGCACGCTGCGCAGGGCGGCAAGGAGGTACGGGTTCGCGGCCGCCTGATCGATCTCCGCGTCCATGCGCGCGGTGAGGGCGTAGAAGCCGTCGCGGGAGGCCTCGGAGGCGAGCCGCTCCCCCGCGTCGCGCAGCTCGTCCCGGAGGCCCTCGAACACCGCCGGGTCCCGCCGCTGCGCCGCGAGGCTCGCGGCCTTCACCTCGAGCGCCTCGCGGATCTCGAACAGGTGGCGGACGTCCTCGAGCGACAGGCCGGCGACCACGAGCCCGCGCCCCCCGCGCGCCGCGACCAGGCCGTCGGCTTGGAGCCGCGAGAGCGCCTCGCGGAGCGGCGTGCGCGATACGCCGAGGCGCTCGGACTGCTCGATCTCGCCGAGCGGCGCCCCGGGCGCGAGGATCCCCTCGAGGATCTCCTCGCGGAGGGCGCTGTAGACCCGCTCGCTCGTGCGCACTCCGCCTCCTTGCGATTCTGCATACAGAACATAGCCCTACAGGGCGAACATAGCACCGCTATCGCATCTGTGTATACAGAGAACGGATCAGCGACCGCTCACCGCTCCGAAACGTCCCGCGACGGGCGCGATCAGCAGCGGCCTCAGAGCCGCTGCCGCGCCCGCGATGACCACGACCGACACGACGAAGAGCACCACGCCCAGCCAGCCCGCGGCGTCGCTGGCCGCATACATGTGGCCCAGGTTGCGCCGCGCCCCCGTCGCGAGGACGAGCGCGACATGCCCGACCACGAAGGCCACGAAGTAGACCATCACAGGGAAGTGGAGCGCCCGCGCGATGCTCTTGGGGTAGATGCGGTCCCATCGCGCGCCGCCGCGCCAGTAGAGGCTCATGCGCACGCCGGTCGCGATCGCGAGCGGCGCCGCGACGAACACCGTGACGAAGTACGTGAGCTGCTGAAGCGAGTTGTAGTACGCCCAGCCGTCCTCCGCGGGCCAGTCGAGCGAGGCGTACTGCAACGTGGTCGACACCGCGTTGGGGACCACGCTCCAGCTGGTCGGCACGATCCGCATCCACTGCCCCGTCGCCAGCAGCAGGACGATGTAGACCGCCCCGTTCGCGACCCACAGGACATCGAGCGCCTGATGGGTCCACGCGCTCAGGCTGATGCGGTTGCGCGGGTCCGCGCGGCGCGCCCAATGGGCCTCGGGCCGCTGCTGGAGGCGCACCTCGACCCCCGTGCGCACGATCAGCACCATGAGGAACACGTTGAAGAAGTGCTGCCACGCGAGCCACGCCGGGATACCCACCGGAGCACCCTCGGGCAGCGCGTACGTGCCCGGATAGTCCTCGAGGAAGCGCTCGACGGGCGCGAGCCCCACCAGCCAGCGCGCGATCAGCACCACCAGCCCGGAGAGCACGAGCAACGCGGCGAGCCCGATCAGCACGCGAGCGCCGCGGCCCATGCGGCGCGGCGTGGGGACCGGCGTCGGCGCGGGCGAGGGCGCCTCGGGCGCGACCTCCGACACGGCATGCGGCACAGCATCGACGGGTGCGGCGGCCGACGCGGGCGCGTACCCGGCGGGAGGCCAAGGCTCGCCTCCCGGCGTCCTCGGCAGGCCTCGACGGAGCGCCACCCCGCCTGGCGCCTCGACGGCCGCCGTACGCGACGCCTCGACCGGCGCCGTGGGCGGCGCGGAAGCAGGCGGGGCCGCGGCCGCCGCCAGCACCTCGGTGGCGGCGTGCACCGCGGCGGGCGCGGCGCCGGCGGGCGGCCACGGCTCACCCCCGGGCACGCGGGGCAGCCCCCGCCGCACGGCGGGCGTCACGAGCCCTTCCTCGCCTCGAGCGCCTCGATCAGCTGGGGCACCACGGAGAAGAGGTCCCCCACCACGCCGAAGTCGGCGATCTCGAACAGCGGCGCCTCGGCGTCGGTGTTGATCACCACGATGGTCTTGGACGTCTGCATGCCGGCGCGGTGCTGGATCGCCCCGGAGATCCCGAGCGCGATGTAGAGGTCGGGCGACACCGAGACCCCGGTCTGCCCCACCTGATGCGAGGACGGCACGAAGCCCTCGTCGACCGCGACGCGCGAGGCGCCCACCGCGGCGCCGAGCGCATCGGCGAGCCGCTCCACCAGCGCGAACTGCTCCGCCGATCCGATCCCGCGCCCACCGGAGACCACCTTCGCGGCGCCGCGGAGATCCGGACGCGAGGAGGACTCGACGATGGGCTCGACCGCCGTCACCGTGGCCGCGGGAAGATCGGACGCCTCCACGGCCAGCGCCTCGACCACGGGGTCCGCGACCGCCTCGGCGCGAGCCTCGACGGCCCCCTGGCGCATCGTCACCACCGGCGAGCCGAACGTGGGTGCCGAGTCGACCAGGAACCCTCCGCCGTACACGCTGTGGTGCGCGACGATGCCCTCGCTGTCGCGGGAGACCCCGACCGCGTCGACCGCCAGGGTCGCGCGCGTCCGTGCCGCGTAGCGCGCGGCGACCTCCCTGCCCTCGACGGAGTGGGAGGCCAGCACGGCCGCGGGGGCGACCAGGGCGGCCGCGGCCGCGAGCGCATCGACCGCGCCGACGACGAACCGGCCCGCGGGCGCGGTCAGCACCCGCGCCGCCCCCAGGGCGCCGGCGGCGGCCGCCTGCCCCTCGGCATCGTCCCCCACCACGAGCGCGACGGGTGACCCGAGCGCGGCGGCGGCGCCGAGCAGCCCGGCCGATGACGCCGCGAGGCCACCGGCGGCGTCGCGATCGAGGAGCACCAGGATGGATGCGGTCATGGCCTGCCCCCTCACGCGAGCCGGTTCTCGACGAGGAAGTCGGCGAGCCGCTCCCCCGCATCCCCGGAGTCGACGATCTTCACCCCGGCCGCACGCGGTGGCCGCTCGCGCGCCGCGATCATGATCGAGCGCGGGACCTCGGGATCCTCGGCGTCCACGCCCAGGTCCGCGAGCGACAGCACCGCGATCTCCTTCTTCTTCGCGGCCATGATCCCCTTGAAGTTGGGCAGGCGCGGATCGGGCAGCGCCTCCGTGATCGAGACGAGGGCCGGCAGCGCCGCGGTCAGGGTCACGGCCGCGCCGTCCGAGGCACGGACGCCCGTCACGGCGCCCTCCCCGATCTCGATCGACGACAGGAAGGTCGCGCTCGGCACCGCAAGCAGCTCGGCCATCGCGGCCGGGACCGCGCCTCCCATCCCGTCGGTCGAGGCGTTGCCCGCGACGATGAGGTCGAAGCCCTGGTGCCGGGCGGCAGCGGCGAGCACCTCCGCCGTGAGCATGACGTCGGCTCCGACGAGCGCCTCGTCGACCACCTGGACGGCGTCGTCCGCTCCCATCGCGAGACCCTTGCGCAGGCTCGACTGCGCGAGCCCGGGGGCCATCGCGAGGAGCACCACCTCGGTCCCCTCGTGCGAGGCCGCGTAGGAGAGCGCCACCTCGAGGGCGCGCTCGTCGATCTCGTCGAGCACCGACGCATCCGCGGACCGGTCCGCGAGCCCGGTCTCGAGCGACAGCGTGCGCTCGCCGTACGTGTCCGGCACCACCTTCATGAGCACGAGGATCTTCACAGGCCTCCCTCTCCCCTTCGTCCGAGCGCCGCATGCGCGGCCTCCGCGAGCGCGGGCACGCCTTCTGCGAGCCCTTCCGCGAAGGCGTCGCCGGGCCGCTGCCCGTCGAGCCATCGCGTGTACATGGCCTCGCAGAAGATCGCGGACTTCCACAATGCGAGGGCCTCGTACCAGCACAGTTCATCAAGGTCGGCGCCCGTGCGCCAGGCATATCCTTCCGCGATCTGCGCGCGCGAGGGGAATCCGGGCTCCGCCGTCACGCGGCCGTGCCCGCCTGAGGCGCGAGGCGAGGCCGCCGGACCTAGGGTGAGGCTATGGTCGGGGCGCTGCTCGTGGGCATCGCGACGCAGTCGTCGCTGCTGCTCGCATGCCTGGTGGTGTACCGCTTCACGTTCTCTGATCGCACGGTCGGGTGGCTCGCCGGGCTCGGCTCCGGCGCGCTCCTGGGCGCCGCGTCCTTCCAGCTGGTCCCTCAGGCCCTCGCCGCGCTCGGGAACCTCGAGATCGGCGCATGGCTGCTGCTGGGCGGGGCCGTGTACGCGCTCGCCGACCGCATCGTCGAGAGCCGCTTCGGCGAGTCAGGCGCCATGGGCATCGTGGTCGGCAACATCATCGACGCCCTCCCCGAGTCGCTGATCTTCGGCATCCAGCTGGCCGCCGGCCTCACCGTGAGCCCCGCGCTCGCGACATCGGTCTGGGTGTCCAACATCCCGCAGGCGCTCGCCCCGGCCGCGGAGATGCGTGCGACCGGCTGGAAGGCATCGCGCCAGGTGGCGCTGTGGGGCTCGGTCGTGGTGGTCGCGGGCGCATGCTCGGCGCTCGGGTTCGGCGTCGCCACCGCGCTCAGCGAGGTGACCGGTGCTCGGCTCGCGGCGTTCACCACGGGCGCGCTCATCACCATGCTCACCACGTCGATGATCCCGTTCGCGTACCGCAAGGGTCGGGTGGCGGCCGGGCTGTGGGCGGTGGTCGGCTTCGGGCTCACGCTCGCCGGGTCCTGACACACGGGCGGCGCGGCCCCGAAGGACCGTGCCGCCCGTCATCACGGACCGGGTCGCGCGCTCAGGACGCGTCGACGAGCCCCTTCGGCTTGAAGTTGCCCTTGCCCGAGACCCCGTTGACCGCCTGGGTGTTCATGGCGAACTGCAGGGTCGCGAACGCGATCGCATCCGCGTTGATGTCGAGGGCCTCCATGCTGATGTTGTCGAGGGTGTCGCACGCCTGGTGGTAGCACGGGTCGTACCACTCGCCGGCGACGCCGCCGTAGAGCGCGGCCTCCTCCGCGGTCTTCACGCCCTCGGCGCCGGTGAACAGGCCGCCGGCCGGGATGCCGACGTCGATGAACCCCGCGTAGTCCGACCGCCCCGAGAAGTCGGTCGCCTGGAACGGCAGCCCGGCATCGGCGTAGAAGTCCTCGAACGTCGCCTCGATGACATCCGAACCGGCAGGTCCCTCCTGGCCGAACGACGAGCCGTCGCCGTCGTAGATCCCGAGCATGTAGTTGGGCGAGGCCACCATGTCGAAGTTGAGGTAGAGCGCGATGTCTCCGATCTCCTCATCGGTGAGCGAGTAGGCGTACTCGTACGAGCCGATCAGCCCGGACTCCTCCGCGCCCCACCAGGCGAACCGCAGCTGGTTCTTGGTCTTGACCTTGGCCAGCCCCTCGGCAACCTCGAGGATCGCCGCCGAGCCTGATCCGTTGTCGTTGATCCCGGGGCCCTCGGGCACGGAGTCGAGGTGGGCGCCCGCCATGACCACGTTGCCGGGGTCGCCCCAACGGGACTCCGCGATCACGTTCGCGGTCTCGCGTGTCTCCGTCAGCGCATCGACCGTCAGCGTGACCTCGGCGCCGCTGTCGACAAGCGCCCTGCCGACGTCGTAGGAGGCCCCGACCACGGGGATGGTCACGCCGAGACCACCCAAGGTGCCCGCGAAGTTGACCTCGCGGCCCGGCTGGCCCTCGTTGTAGATCACCACACCCACGGCGCCCGCGAGCTCGGCGTTGTACGCCTTGAGGAAGAAGCTGCACGAGCCGCGCTGGAGCACCGCGATCGCCCCGTCGGGGAACCCGTTGAAGTCCTCGGCCTCGCATCCCGAGGTCGAGGAGTTCGCCTCGACGCCGGGCGGCACCATGAGGTCGACTCCCACCGGCAGGCCCGTGGCCGTGCCCGACCCCGAGTACTCCATCGTCGCGAATCCGGGCTCGCCGAAGTACTCGTAGTCGACGCCGTCCTGCGCGAGCGTCGCCGGTGACAGCTCCTCGAAGTAGTCGAACGTGAAGGGCTCGATGGAGACGTCGTAGCCTGCGTCCTCCATGACGCCGACAACGTAGGCTGCCGACGCGTCGAATCCGGGCGTGCTCGAGGCGCGGGTGCCGCCGTTGGCGTCCGCGATCTCCTGCAATGCCGCCAGGTGCGCGTACGCGCCCTCGCCCGAGACGCATTCCAGCAGCTTCTTGGTCGTGTTGTTGACGCGGGTGTCGCAGGACTCCGACCCCGCAGACGCGGCAGGCGCGACCATGAGGGTCGCGCCGCATGCCAGGACTCCCATCCCGACCAGTCTCTTCTTCTGCATTTCCTCCCCTTTCGTGTCCTCAGCCGTGCCTGCACCGTAGGCAGGTCACCTGGCACGATGCAGGGCGAACGCCGCAATGCGCACGAATCCTGCAAGGTCGCACCGCGGACGGACGAGGAGAACGGCCCGCCGGGCGCATCGTCCCTGCGCTTGTTAGGTTTCGAAGGGACGATGCGGCGTGGGAGGAGGGCCGATGGCGGGATCGCCCGAGCGCGCGCCGGTGAAGCTCTCGCTGCTCACCATGACCACGATGGTGGTCGGCACGATGGTGGGCGCCGGCGTCTTCACGCTCCCCCAGCGGTTCGCCGCGGCGACGGGCGTGAGCGGCGCCCTCATCGCCTGGGCCGTCGCGGGCTTCGGGACGCTCATGCTCGCGCTCATGTTCCAGGCGCTGGGCAACCGCAAGCCGCATCTGGACGCAGGCATCTACGCCTATGCGAAGGCGGGCTTCGGCGAGTACCTCGGGTTCTTCTCAGCCTTCGGGTACTGGGCGACCACGTGCGTGGGCAACGTGTCCTTCTGGGTGCTCATCATGTCGACCATGGGCGGGATGTTCCCCGCGCTCGGCGAGGGCGACACGGTGCTCGCGGTGGTGCTCTCGAGCGCGGGGCTCTGGGGCTTCTACCTGCTGGTCCGCCAGGGCGTGAAGGAGGCGGCGGCCATCAACCGCATCGTCACGCTCGCCAAGCTGGTACCGATCATCGTGTTCATCGTGATCGTGCTGTTCTACGTGGACCCGCAGGTGTTCATGGACAACATGGCGGGCGCGTCCGGGCTGCCGCTGTTCGACCAGGTCAAGGAGACGATGCTCGTCATGGTCTTCGTCTTCCTGGGAGTCGAGGGGGCGAGCATGTACTCGCGGCACGCCCGGCGGCGCGAGGACGTGGGCCGCGCGACGGTGCTGGGCTACCTCAGCGTCTTCGCGATCTTCGCCTCGGTCACGATGGTCTCCTACGGCGTCATGCCCGCTGCCGAGATGGCCGAGCTGCGCCAGCCGTCGATGGCCGGCGTGCTCGAGTCCGTGGTGGGCGGCTGGGGATCGGTGTTCATCAGCGTCGGGCTCATCGTGTCGATCCTGGGCGCCTACCTCGCGTGGACGCTCATCGCGGCGGAGCTGCTCTTCGTGGCCGCGCAGGACCACGACATGCCGCGCTTCCTCGGCCGCCAGTCCGATCGCGACGTCCCCACGACGGCGCTCATCACCACCTCGGTGCTCACGCAGGCGATGCTGCTGGTGGTGCTGATCTCCGCCGACGCCGTCAACTTCATGGTCGACCTCACGAGCGCGCTGTCGCTGATCCCGTTCCTCTTCGCCGCGGGCTACCTGCTCAAGATCGCGGCGCTCCGCGACGGCTACGCCGGGTCGCGCGAGCGGGGGCGCGAGCTCGCGCTGGGCGTGCTGGCGACCGCGTACGTGGTCTTCCTGCTGTTCGCGGCGGGGCTGACGTTCGTGCTGGTGTCCTCGATCATCTACGCGCCCGCGTCGATCCTGTTCATCATGGTGAGGCGCGAGCAGGGACGGCGCTGGTTCAGCCCACCCGAGACGGTGATCCTCGCGGTGTCGCTCCTCGCGGCCACGGTGGGAGCGGTGGGGCTCGCGACGGGGTGGCTCAGCATCTGATCGACCCGCGCGGGCGGACGCGCGCTCACACCTCCGTGACGCGGTGCGGGCCGGCGAGCGCGTCGATGAGGTTCTGCGGGTGGTCGGTGGGCTGCGCCGCGTGACGTGCGACGGCGGTCGAGGAGAGCGACTCGTTCCCGTGCTCCGCCTCACCGATGGGCCGGATAAGCGGCTTCCACAGCTTGAAGATCCCGGAGCGCGAGCTGCTGATCGGGCCCATCTGGTCGGGCGCGAACGGGACCGGCTCGGCGTCGCCGGCGCGGACCGTGCCGCCCTCGACGAACGCATCGTCCACGAACGCCAGCCCCTGCGCCGCGGCACGATGCGCGATCCACCGCATCGTGATGTCGGACAGCGCGGTGCCGCCCCCGCCACCGCCGCCGACGTTCGAGTGGCATCCGGCGAACCACACCTGCTCGAGGATCTGACCCGGCGCGGGCTCGGGCAGGTTCCACAGCGTCGGCGCGAAGGTGGTGCGCTGCTCGTCGATCGCGACGGCGTGGTGCGCAGCCTTCACCGACCGGGACAGCTGGGTGTCATGGAACGACCACCGGCGGTTGAACCACTCGATCACCGGGAGCGTGGTGCCGGGGATCCCCAGCGAGCCGACGGTGTCGAACACGCCCACGAACTGGATCTGGGCGTCGTCATGCGAGTAGCTGCGTCGGAACAGCTCGGCCTTGCGGGCCCCGGGCGCGGTGGCCTTGGACCGCGATCGGTACAGCGCGTACGCCTCGCCGAGCCTGCCGAGGTGCTCGGGCTTGAGGATCCCGGCGTTGCGCAGGAAGCCCGCGATCGAGCGGGCGGTGTACGCGCCGCGGCTGTACCCGATCAGGTAGATCTGGTCGCCGGGCTCGTACTCCTCGGCGATGCGCAGGTAGCCCTGGCGCACGTTCTCCGACAGGCCCCAGCCGAAGGCTCCGCCCAGCAGCTTGGGCCCCGAGGTGCCGACGCCGGTGACGTAGTGGACGTGCTGCTCCACGCCCTCCGCGTCCTGCGGCGCGACCGCGAGCGCGAGCTTCACCACGTTCGTCGGGTTGCCCTGGTCCGCCTTGCTCCATGTGCCGTCGCAGCACACCACGATGCGCTTCATCGCGCCCCTCCCCCGGTCACGCTCAACCTCTCAATGAAACGCCTGGTCCGGGGCCACGTCAACCGGGGGTGCGGTCAGAGCAGCCCGGGCAGCGCGAGCGTGTGACCGGTGTGCTCGACCTTGGTCGCGAGGTAGCGCGCGTTCGCGTCGCTCAGGTGCACGCCGGTGGCGACGCGCTCCTCGACCGAGACCCCGAGCAGCTCGAGCTGGGCGGCCTTGTCGGGGTTGTTGCTCAGCAGCCGGATCCGGTCCGCGCCGAGCGCGCGCAGCATCTGCGCGGCGGGCGCATAGTCGCGCTCGTCCTCACCGTGGCCCAGCGCGACGTTGGCCTCGTAGGTGTCGAGGCCCGCGTCCTGGAGCGCATAGGCGTCGAGCTTCGCGTACAGGCCGATGCCGCGCCCCTCCTGCCGCAGGTAGAGCAGGAAGCCGCCGGTCGCGGCGATCCGCTCCGCCGCCTCCCGCAGCTGCGGGCCGCAGTCGCAGCGTTCCGAGCCCAGGACGTCGCCCGTGAGGCACTCCGAGTGCGGGCGCACCAGCGGCGGCTCCTCGCCGGCGGCCGCGCGGGCGAGCGCGCCCTCCCAGTCGCCCAGCCCGATCGCGAGATGCTCCTTGCCGTCCACGAGCCCGTCGAAGGTCATCACCCGACCGGTGGTCGCGAAGCCGTCCGCGAAGCGCAGCGGCACGGTGACGGCGGTGCGGACCGCCGCCGCAGGCGGGTCGAGCGGCGCCGCCTGCACGGCATCGTCACGGGTGCGGCGGCTGGGGCAGATCGCGGTCATGGCGGCTCCTCGGGGCGGGCGCCCCTGCGCGGGCGCGATGCGTGCCGCAACAACCATCCGCGCGCCGGGATTCCCGCCGCGACCGCGCCGGTTTGCACCCGCTCGATGTAACCGCTTACATTGGTCGGCATCGTCGCCGCGGAGCACCGCGCGGCAACCGACCCTCCGAGAGGACACCGTGGCCCACACCGTCGCAGCCCAGGACATCGCCACCGCGGACGCCGCCGCCCACGACTGGTGGCGCTCATCCGTGATCTACCAGATCTACCCCCGCTCGTTCGCCGACTCGTCCGGCACCGGGGTAGGCGACCTCCGGGGCATCACCGCGCGCCTCGAGTCGCTCGCGGACCTGGGCGTCGACGCGATCTGGCTGTCGCCCTTCTACCGCTCCCCGCAGAAGGACGCCGGCTACGACGTGTCCGACTTCCGCGACGTGGACCCGCTGTTCGGCACGCTCGACGACTTCGACGCGATGGTGGCGCGCGCCCACGAGCTGGGCCTGCGCGTCATCGCCGACATCGTGCCCAACCACTCGAGCGACCAGCACCCGTGGTTCCAGGCCGCGCTCGCGGCGGGCCCGGGCTCCAAGGAGCGCGAGCGCTACATCTTCCGCGACGGGAAGGGCGAGCACGGCGAGCTCCCGCCGAACAACTGGGAGTCCGTGTTCGGCGGCCCCATGTGGACCCGCGTGACCGAGCCCGACGGCACACCCGGCCAGTGGTACCTGCACATCTTCGACACGTCGCAGCCCGACTTCGACTGGGAGCTCGAGGAGGTCCGCGAGGAGTTCGACGGCGTGCTGCGCTTCTGGCTCGACCGCGGCGTCGACGGCTTCCGCGTGGACGTGGCGCACGGGCTCATCAAGGCCGACGGCCTGCCCGACTTCGTGCAGGACGACGAGGAGGCGTCGATGGGTGGCGGCGCCGCCACGCAGTCGCCGTACTGGGCGCAGGACCGGGTCCACGAGATCTGGCGCCGGTGGCGCAAGGTCACCGACGAGTACGAGGGCCAGCGCATCCTCGCGGCCGAGGCCTGGGTGTACCCGCTCGAGTTCATGGCCAACTGGGTGCGTCCCGACGAGATGCACCAGACCTTCAACTTCGGCTACATGGAGACCCACTGGGACGCCGCGGACCTCCGTGCCGTGATCGACGACTCGATCACGACCTTCGGCGCCGTAGGCGCTCCGAGCACCTGGGTGCTCTCCAACCACGACATGATCCGCCATGCCACGCGCCTCGCGCTGGGCAAGGACACCCCGCAGGGACACGGCGTCGGCCCCGCGAGCCCGGGCCTCCCCGATGTCGAGGAGGGCATCCGCCGCGCCCGCGCCGCCTCGCTGTTCATGCTCTCCCTCCCCGGTGGCGCGTACCTCTACCAGGGCGAGGAGCTCGGGCTTCCCGAGGCGATCGACATCCCGGACGAGGCGCGCCAGGACCCCACGTGGCACCGCACCGAGGGCGAGCGCTACGGTCGCGACGGCTGCCGCGTGCCGCTCCCCTGGGAGGCCGATGCGCCGGCCTACGGCTTCTCCCCCACGGGCGACGCCTGGCTCCCCCAGCCCGCGGTCTACGGCACGCTCGCGCGGGACGCGCAGTCCGGCGTGGAGGGCTCGACGCTCGAGATGTACCGCGCCGCGCTGCGCCTGCGCCGCGAGCACCGCATCGGTGTCGGCTCCGGTGACGTCGCCTGGGAGGACTCGCCCGAGGGCGTGCTCATCCATCGGGTGGGCGACATCCGCGTGATCGCGAACGTCAGCGGCGCGCCTGTCCCGGTGGAAGGCGACGTGCTCGTGACGTCCCACGCGCTCGAGGACGGCGCGCTGCCGGCCGACGCGACGGTCTGGGTGCGCGTGCGCGGGTAGGATTCCCGCAGGTACGGACCGCCGTCCCAGCAAGGGGCGCCGGTCCGCGACGGAAGGAGCCGACGGTGGCGACGATCCAGGGTGTCGCCGAGCGCGCCGGCGTGTCCACCGCGACCGTCTCCCGCGCGCTCGCCGGCAAGTCGACCGTCTCGGAGTCCACGCGCAAGAAGGTCGAGGCCGCCGCCCGCGAGCTCGGCTACGTGGCCTCCGCCACCGCATCGTCCCTCGCCTCGGGCCGCACGCGGAACGTCGGCTTCGTGCTGCCCGTCCTGGGCAGCTGGTACTACGGCAGCGTGCTCAAGGGAGCGAACCGCGCGCTCGCGGACGCGGGCTACGACATCACGCTCTACCACCTCGAGGACACGGACCGTCATCCGGAGCGGCGCAAGCGACTGTTCGCGGAGTTCCTCCAGCGCAAGCGCGTCGACGCCTTCATCGCGGTCTCCGTCGAGCTCACCGGTGACGAGCTCGCCCGCATCCACGACCTCCGCAAGCCGATGGTCGGCGTCGGCGGACCGCTCGCGGGCGTCACCACGCTCAGCCTGGACGACCGCGCGGTCGCGCACCTCGCGACCTCCCACCTCACCTCCCTAGGCCACCGTCGCATCGGCTTCATCGGCGGCGAGGAGCGCACCAACCTCGACTTCGCCCTCCCGCTCCACCGTCGCGAGGGCTACGAGGCGGCGTTGACCGACGCAGGGATCGCGCTCGACGCGCACCTGCGCTCGGTGGGCGACTTCACCATCCAAGGCGGGTACGAGGCCGCCAAGCAGCTGCTGGGGGACCCGCGCGTGCGCCCCTCCGCGCTCTTCGCCGCCTCCGATGAGATGGCCATCGGCGCCATCCTCGCCGCACGCGACCTCGGGCTGCGCGTGCCCGAGGAGCTGTCCGTCATCGGGATCGACGGGCACGAGCTCGGGGAGTTCTTCGAGCTCACCACCGTGGACCAGCACCCCGTCGAGCAGGGCCGCCTGGCCGCCGAGGCGCTGCTCGCGGAGCTCCGGCCCGATGCCGCGACGGCCACGCACGTCGCCGTCTCGCTCCCCTACGAGCTCAAGGTGCGGCGCTCGACCGCCGTGCCGCAGGCAGGCGCGCGTGACTGAGCCCGAGGTGCTCGTCGTGGGACCCACGAGCGAGAACCTCATCGTCGCGCTCGACAGGCTTCCGCGCCCCGAGCCGCACACCGTGTTCGCGCAGGCATCGACCACGGCGCTCGGCGGGACCTCCGCGGGCAAGGCGCTCCACCTGGTCGACCAGGGCGTGGCGGCCCGTCTGCTCACCACGCAGGGGGACGACGCGACGGGAGAGTCGCTCATCGCGGCGCTTCGGACCTCCGGGGTCGAGGTGAGCGCCGTGCGCACCACCGGTCCCAGCGAGCGCCACCTCAACCTCATGTCCGCGCGCGGCGAGCGGGTCTCGATCTACCTGCAGGCCGCCGCCGAGATCGAGGAGGAGGAGCTGCGCCGCGCACGGGCGACCGCGCGTGAGGCCCTGGTCCACGCGCGCGCCGTCTTCCTGGACCTGGCCGAGCTGTCCCGCGCGCTCATCCCCGAGGTGACCGCGCTCGCACGCGAGGTCTGGGTGGATGTCCACGACTACGACGGAGCCGAGGCCTTCCACAGGCCGTTCATCGAGGCCGCGGACGTGATCCTCATGAACGGCGACCGCATGGACAGCCCGTCGGTGTACCTCCGCTCGCTCGTCGAGGACGGCAAGCGCCTCGCGGTGTGCACGCTCGGCGCGCGAGGCGCCATCGCCGTCGGCTCCGACGGATCCTTCGCACGCGTCGAGGCACCCACGGTCGACGTGGTGGACCCCAACGGTGCGGGCGACGCCTTCGCGGCGGGCGTGATGTCCCACGCGCTGCGCGTGGGCGGTGCCGGCTACCTCACGGGCGACGCCCTGTGGGAGGCCCTCGAGGCGGGGTCCGCGCAGGCCGCACGGGCGCTCTCGACGCGCCGGCTGTCGCCCCTGCTGGACTGATCGCGCCGGCGCGACGAGCGTCGACGCCGCCGTTCAGGCCCGACGGCGCCCCAGGACGAGCGCTCCCGCAAGCGCGGCGACGCCGACGGCGAGGCCGATGAGCGCCACCACGCCGAGCCGCGACGCGAGCGCGTCCACGCCCTCCTCGGTGACGATGCGCAGCAGGGCCTCCCCCGCCGCGCCGTCCTGACCGCCGGGCAGCGCTCGCGCGATCCCCTCGACACCGCACCACGTGAGCACCAGCCAGAGCCCGCCCGCGACGGCGCCGACCGCGAGGCCCGCCTTCGCGAGGAACCACCGTGTCCGGTGCGTCGCCACCAGCCCGAGCACGATGCACGCGATGCCGGCCCACAGCCCCCACCGCTGCGCGAGCTCCGCGTAGCCGTAGCCGGTACGCACGCGCTCGAACGCGTCCGCGCCCAGCACGCGCACGGGCACGGGCTCGAGCACCAGGTCGGGCACCCGCGTGCCGACCCCGGGGACGTCGTCGATGCGCGCGTTGACGTACCCCGATGCGTCGATGTCGATGAGCAGGGGCGCGGGCGCACGATCCTCGGCTGTCACCTCCGCCGCGAACTGGGCGTGCGCCGCATCGATCTGGTCCAGCACCGCGTCACGGAAGTCCTCGGACCGCGCCGCGCCCTCGATCGCGTTCCTCACCGCCGTATCGAGGCCCAGGCGCTCGAGGTCCACGCCCGCCTCCGCGATCGCGTCGAGCGCGCCGTCCGCCATGGCGTCGGCCGCGGCGTCGACGATCGCGTCGCTCGCGAGCGCGCGCTCCGCGATGCCATGCACCGCGGTGCCGTCCTCGACCGTCCGCACCAGGACGCCGCCCACGGCCCACGATGCGATGAGCGAGGCACCGAGCAGGATGAGGATCGCCGAGGCGACGGTCCGGAGCGCCCTCACCGCGAGTCCTCGTCCCAGCCGAAGAACAGGCGCTCGGTCACCGCGCGGGCGCGTCGCGAGTTGCGCGAGTAGCGCTCGTCGAGCTCGGAGCCGGTCAGCGACGTGCCGAGGATCTCCGCGAGGAAGCCGAGCTCCTTGAGGTCGGGCGGGAGCACGTCCGTGTCGCGGGCGTTGCCGCGGAGCGCGAGCGCGCCCCGCAGGTCGGTCGCGAGCACCCAGGCGGAGCGCAGCTGCGTCGCGTCGGGGCGCGCGATGAGGTCGAGCCGCGCTGCCGCCTCGAGCGCGTCGAGCGTCACGGTGGTGCGCAGCTCGCGGTGCACATGCCCGTGGCGCAGCTGCGTGAGCTGGACCACCCACTCGACGTCGGACAGCCCGCCGGGGCCCAGCTTGAGATGACGTCGCGGGTCGATGCCGCGCGGCAGCCGCTCGGCCTCCATGCGCGCCTTGAGGAGGCGCATCTGCTTGAGCGCGCTCGACGGCAGCTCCTGCGGGTAGCGCACGCGGTCGATCATGCGCAGGAAGTCCTCCCGCAGCCCCGCATCCCCCGCGCACGGACGCGCGCGCAGGAGCGCCTGCGCCTCCCAGGGGTCCGACCACCGTCCGTAGTACTCGGTGCACGAGCCCAGCGACCGGGCGAGCGGTCCGTTGCGCCCCTCGGGGCGCAGGTCCGCATCGATCGCGAGCGGCGGCTGAGGCCCTACCTTCTGCAGCAGCGTGCGGATCTCCTGCGCGAGCTGCACCGCGATCGCCTGGCCGTCGGGGCCGTCCCCGTCCCACACGAACTGCACGTCCGCGTCGGACGCGTAGCCCATCTCGAGCCCGCCGTAGCGGCCCATCGCGATCACGGCGAAACGGATCGGGAGCTCGTCGAGCCCGCGCGCCTGCGCGACGGTGGCCCGCGCGATGCGCAGCGCCCCCTCGATGAGCATGTCCGCGCTGTGCGACACGGCGAGCGCCGCCGCGGACGAGTTGATCATGCCGAGCACGTCGGCGGCGGCCACGCGGGACAGCTCGCGTCGGCGCAGGCCTCGCAAGGCGGTGATCGCCTGATCGCGGTCGTTGGACCGCCTCAGCACCGCATCGGCCTCGCCCCACAGGCGCGCGTAGTCGCGAGGCACCAGGTCCTCGTCGCGATCGAGCCACGTCACCGCCTCGCCGCCGGACGCGAGCAGCGCGCGCGCCACGTACTGCGAGGTCGACAGGAGCCTTGCCAACCGCTCGGCCGCGGTGCCCGAGTCGCGCAGCAGCTTGAGGTACCACTGGGTGCCCGACAGCTGCTCCGAGAGCTGCCGGAACGCGAGCAGGCCCGCGTCGGGATCGGCGCCCTGCGCGAACCACCCGATGAGCGCGGGCATGAGCTGCCGCTGGATCGCCTTGGTGCGCGACACGCCCTCGGTGAGCGCCTGGATGTGGCGGTACGCCCCCGCCGGGTCGACGAAGCCGATCGCCGCGAGCCGCGCCTTGGCCGCGGCATCGTCGAGCCGCGCCTCGTCGGCGCTGAGCCGCGCGACCACCGGGAGGATGGGCCGGTAGAACATCTCGAGGTGCATGGCACGGACGTCGCGGCGGATGTCCGTCCATACCTCGTCCATGTACTCGACGGTCGCGAAGCCGCTGGCGCGCGCGAGGATCCTGCGGTCGTGCGCGTTGTCGGGCATGAGGTGCGTGCGCGTGAGCTTGCGCAGCTGGAGGCGGTGCTCCCACACCCGCAGCTGGCGGTACGAGCGGTCCATGGCCGCCGCCTGCGGACGTCCCACATAGCCGCCGGCCCGGAGCCGCGCGAGGGCGTCGAGCGTGCCGCGCACCCGGAGCGACTCGTCAGCACGGCCGTGCACCAGCTGGAGCAGCTGGATGGTGAACTCGACGTCGCGCAGTCCGCCAGGCCCCAGCTTGATCTGCCGGTCCGCCTCCGCGGCGGGCACGTGCTGCTCGACACGGCGGCGCATCGCCTGCGCGGCCTCCACGAAGCCCTCGCGCTCGACGGCGCTCCACACCATCGGGTGGAGCCTCTCGACGTACTGCTCCCCCACCTCGGGATCGCCGGCCACGGGCCGTGCCTTGAGCAGCGCCTGGAACTCCCACCCCTGGGCCCAGCGCTCGTAGTACGCGACGTGCGACGCGAGGTTGCGCACCAGCGGACCGTCGCGGCCCTCGGGCCGCAGGTTGGGGTCCACCTCCCACAGCGCGGGCTCGACCCCCATGCCGCCGCACGCCTTCGCGGTCGCGACGGCGAGCCGCGTCGCGACCTGCAGCGAGCGCGCATCCTCGACGCCCTCGGCCGGCTCCGCGACGTAGATGACGTCCACATCGGAGACGTAGTTGAGCTCGCGAGCGCCGCACTTGCCCATCGCGATGACCGCCAGCCGGGTCGCGGCGTGATCGGGCTCGTCGTGACGCGCGATCGCGAGGCCCGCCTCGAGCGCCGCGCCCGCGAGGTCGGCCAGCGCCGCCCCGACCGCGGGCATGATCGTCTGCGGCGTGCGCTCGAACAGGTCCGCCGCCGCGATGCGCATGAGCGCTCGGCGGTACGCGATGCGCATCGCCGCGTGACCCTCCCGGCCCCCGAGGGACGCGACCGGCGCCTCGTCCGTCGGATCCGCGCCCACCGCCTCGAGCAGCGCGGCTCGCGTGTCCACCTCGGTGAAGGGCTGGTCCGCGGGCCAGCGCTCGAAGTCCTCGAGGTGCTCCGGATGACGGATCAGGAAGTCCCCGAGCGCGGTCGAGCCGCCCAGCAGCACGCCCAGCTTCGCGCCCGCAAGGGACGATGCGAGACGCACCAGGGTGTCGAGATGGCCGTGATCGCGCGCCGACTCGGCCAGGCGGAGCAGCTGCAGCAGCCCGGTGTCGGGATCGGCCAGGTAGGATACGGCGGTCGCCGGATCGTCGAGCTCGATCCCGGTGACCTCGAGGATCTCGCGGACGAGCCCCTCGGCGCGTGCGGGGTCGTCGACGCCCGCACGCCGCAGCCGGGTGGTGAAGGAGACCTCGCGTGCGCTCACGGCGCTCCGTTCAGAGCACCGACAGGTAGGTGTCGAGCTCGTACGGGGTGACCTGGGCGCGGTACGACTCCCACTCCGCGCGCTTGTTGCGCAGCACGAAGTCGAACACGCGCTCGCCCAGGGTCTCCGCGACCAGCTCCGACTTCTCCATCTCCGCGATCGCCTCCGCGAGCGACGTGGGCAGCGGCTCGTAGCCGAGCGCGCGGCGCTCCGCGTTCGACAGCTCCCACACGTCGTCCTCCGCACCGTCCGGCAGCTCCAGGCCCTCCTCGATGCCCTTGAGGCCCGCGGCGAGCAGCACCGAGAACGCGAGGTACGGGTTCGCGGCGGAGTCCATCGCACGGTACTCGACACGGGCCGACTGGCTCTTGCCGGGCTTGTGCACGGGCACGCGGACCAGCGCCGAGCGGTTGTTCGATCCCCAGCACACGTACGACGGCGCCTCGGCTCCGCCCCACAGACGCTTGTACGAGTTGACGTACTGGTTGGTGATCGCGGTGATCTCGGGGGCGTGCTTGAGCAGACCCGCCATGAACTGGCGCGCGGTGAGCGACAGCCCCAGCTCGGCTCCCGCCTCGTGGAACGCGTTGCGGTCGCCCTCGAACAGGCTCATGTGGGTGTGCATGCCCGAGCCCGGCGCCTCGAACAGCGGCTTGGGCATGAAGGAGGCGAACACGCCCTGCTCGAGCGCGACCTCCTTGATGACCGTGCGGAACGTCATGATGTTGTCGGCCGTGGTGAGGGCGTCCGCATAGCGCAGGTCGATCTCGTTCTGGCCAGGGCCGGCCTCGTGGTGGCTGAACTCGACGGAGATGCCCATGTTCTCGAGCATCGTGATCGCCTCGCGGCGGAAGTTGTGAGCCGTGCCCCGCGGCACGTTGTCGAAGTACCCGGCGCGGTCCACGGGGACCGGCTGCTGCCCGCTCTCGAACTGCTTGAACAGGTAGAACTCGATCTCGGGGTGCGTGTAGAAGCTGAAGCCCTGATCCGAGGCCTTGTCGAGCGTGCGCTTGAGCACCTGGCGCGGATCGGACAGCGCGGGCTCGCCGTCGGGCGTGTAGATGTCGCAGAACATGCGCGCCGCGCCCTGGCGCTCGCCGCGCCACGGCAGGATCTGGAAGCTCGCCGGGTCCGGCTTTGCGATCATGTCCGCCTCGTACACGCGCGTGAGCCCCTCGACGGCCGAGCCGTCGAAGCCGATGCCCTCAGCGAAGGCGTTCTCGAGCTCCGCCGGCGCGATCGCGACCGACTTGAGGATCCCCAGGACATCCGTGAACCACAGACGGATGAACCGGATGTCGCGCTCCTCGACGCTGCGGAGCACATATTCCTGCTGCTTGTCCATGCCGCCTATCCTGCACCATCCATGTGTCCATCGTGTGTCCCGGCAAGGCTCGCGGCCCGCCCTACGCTTGACCCATGTCCGACCTCCGCATCGCGCTCGCCCAGATCAACACCTGCGTCGGCGACATCGCTGGTAACGCTTCCCTTGTGCTCGACCGGTGCCGCGCCGCGCACGCGCTCGGCGCGCATGTGGTGGCGTTCCCCGAGATGACCACCACCGGCTACCCGATCGAGGACCTCGCGCTGCGCGAGAGCTTCCAGCGCGCGGCGGCACGCGCGGTCGACGACATCGCCGCGGCGCTCGCATCCGAGGGCATGGGCGAGCTCATGGTGATCCTGGGCACGCTGGGCGTGTCCCAGGGCGGGCGCCCGTTCAACCAGGCGGTGGTGATCACCGGGGGTGGCATCGCTGCCCGGTACAACAAGCACCACCTGCCCAACTACGGCGTGTTCGACGAGCGCCGGATCTTCGCCGCGGGCGAGGATCCGTGCGTGGTGACCGCCGCATCGTCCCCCGTGGGGATCGCGATCTGCGAGGACATCTGGCAGGACGGCGGGACCGTCGCGCAGCTCACGGGTCGGGACCTGCGGCTGCTGGTGGTGCTCAACGGCTCGCCGTTCGAGGAGGGCAAGGGGCACACGCGGGTCGAGCTGGCGGCCCGCCGGGCCCGCGAGGTGGGCGCGCCCGTCGCGTACGTCAACCTGTGGGGCGGCCAGGACGACCTGGTGTTCGACGGCCACTCGTTCATCGTCTCCCCCACCGGCGACGTGGTCGCCTCGGCACCCGGCTTCGCCGACGCGATGATCCTGTGGGACGTCCCTGCGGCCGGGGAACCGGCGGCCGTCTCGGGGCTCGCCCCCCGCGAGGACCTCGACGAGCAGACCTACTGGGCCTGCGTCACGGGCCTGCGCGACTACGTGGTGAAGAACGGCTTCCGCAGCGTGGTCCTCGGGATGTCCGGCGGCATCGACTCGGCGCTCACCGCCGCGATCGCGGCCGATGCGATCGGCGGGGAGAACGTGGTGGGCGTGTCGATGCCGTCCGAGCACTCCTCCGACCACTCGAAGGACGATGCGGCGGACCTGGCCAAGCGCATCGGCGCCGACTACCGGGTCGAGCCGATCGCGAACCTGGTCGCCGCGTTCCAGGACCAGCTCGCGCTCACCGGCGTCGCGGAGGAGAACCTCCAGGCACGCCTGCGCGGGGTGATCCTCATGGGGCTGTCGAACCGCGAGGGCCACCTGGTGATCGCGCCCGGCAACAAGTCCGAGCTCGCCACCGGCTACGCGACCATCTACGACGCGGGCTCGATCGGCGGCTTCGCGCCGCTCAAGGACCTCGACAAGACCCGGGTGTGGCAGCTCGCGCGGTGGCGCAACGCGTATGCCGCGGCCCGGGGCGAGGTCGCGCCGATCCCCGAGAGCTCGATCACCAAGCCGCCGTCCGCCGAGCTCCGTCCTGGCCAGGTGGACCAGGACTCGCTGCCGCCGTACGAGGTGCTCGACGAGGTGCTCGACGCCTACGTCGAGCACGCGGAGGGGCGCGAGGAGCTGCTCGCGCGCGGCTTCGATCCCGCCGTGGTGGACCGCGTGCTGTCGCTGGTGGACCGTGCCGAGTGGAAGCGGCGCCAGTACCCGCCGGGCCCCAAGGTCACGGCGCTCGCGTTCGGCAGGGACCGGCGGCTCCCCATCACCAGCCGCTGGCGCGAGGTGTAGCCCCACGGAATGGGTAGGTCTTGGTCGGTATCCACAGGTTCTCGCATCGCAGTGGTAGCGGATTGTCGTAGGGACGATTACGGGCGACCATCGACCACCTGCGCCGGGGGACGCCGCGGGTTCCGCATCGTGAGAGGCTGAAGCCATGAGCCGCAAGAAGGTCCGGATCCACCACTTCAAGGAGATGAAGCAGCGAGGCGAGAAGATCGCCATGCTCACCGCCTACGACTTCCCCACCGCCCGGGCGTTCGACGCCGGCGGCGCGGACATCCTCCTGGTCGGGGACTCCCTGGGGGACAACATGCTCGGCATGGAGTCGACCGTTCCCCTCACGCTCGACGAGATGATCCCGTTCGCCCGCGCCGTGGTGCGCGGCGCCGAACACGCGTTCGTGGTCGCGGACCTCCCGTTCGGCGCCTACGAGGTCTCCCCCGAGCAGGCCGTCGAGTCCTCGATCCGCATGGTGAAGCTCTCGGGCGCGCATGCGATCAAGTTCGAGGGCGGACGCCGCATCGCGCGCCAGGTCAAGGCCGTCACCGATGCGGGCATCCCCTTCTGCGGCCACCTGGGCTTCACCCCGCAGTCGGAGACCGCGCTGGGCGGCCGCCGCATCCAGGGCCGCGGCGAGCACGGCATCGAGGAGATCGTCGCCGACGCCCTCGCGCTGCAGGAGGCCGGCGCCTTCGCGGTGGTCCTCGAGATGGTCATCGCGCCCGCAGCCAAGGCGGTCACCGAGGCGCTCGACATCCCGACCATCGGCATCGGGGCGGGCCCTGACACCGACGGTCAGGTGCTGGTGTGGCTCGACATGGCGGGCGTGGGCGACTGGCACCCGCGCTTCTCCAAGCAGTTCGGGGCCGTGGGCCAGGCGATGACCGATGCGGCCGCCGCCTACGTCGGCGAGGTCAAGGACGTCACCTTCCCCGCGGCCGAGCACACGTTCGAGAGCTGACCATGGGCGCCATCCTCGTCACCGGCTCGGAGGGCAAGCTGGGGCGGCACGTGGTCGCCCGCCTGCGCGAGGATGGCCGGAGCGTGCACCGGGTGGACGTCAAGCCGCTCGCCCCTGCGCACGACTACACCCGCATCGACCTCACCGATGCGGGCCAGACCATGGACGTGATGTTCGGCGTGCAGGATCGGTTCGACGGCGTGGACGCGGTGGTGCACCTGGCCGCGGTGCCGGCCCCCGGCCAGATGACCGACGTCGCGACCTTCCACCACAACATGGCGGCCACGTTCAACGTGTTCCAGGGCGCGCGGCGCGCAGGCGTCGACGACATCGTGTACGCGTCCTCCGAGACCGTGCTCGGGCTGCCCTTCGAGACGCCTCCGCCGTACATCCCCGTCGACGAGGAGTACGACGCCCGGCCGGAGTCCCACTACTCGCTGGTGAAGCACCTCGAGGAGCAGATGGCGATCCAGCTGTGCCGCTGGGACCCCGCGCTCAAGATCATCGCGCTGCGCTTCTCCAACGTCATGGACGTCGAGGACTACGCGGCGTTCCCCGCGTTCGACGCGGACCCGAAGGCAAGGCGCTGGAACCTCTGGGGCTACATCGACGGCCGGGACGGCGCTCAGGCGGTGTCACGCGCGCTGGACCACCGGGCGCGCGGCTTCGACCGCTTCATCGTCGCGAATGCGGACACCGTGATGTCACGGCCATCCGCCGAGCTGGCGGCGGCGGAGTTCCCCGCGGTCCCCGTGACCAAGGAGCTCGCCGAGCACGAGACGCTGCTGTCGATCGACAAGGCGCGCCGCGTGCTCGGCTACGAGCCGCAGCACTCGTGGCGCCACCACGCCTGACTGGACCTCGATACCAGCGGGCAGCGGGAACCCGGCTCGGCGCGGCCGGTCACCCGTCCTTGCCGCGCCAGACGTCATCGTCGTCGTCCCAGGACTCGTTGCGATGCTTCGCGATCTCGAGCGCCCCCGCGGCCTCCTCGGCCGTCGGGTACGGGCCCATGAGGTGCTCCCATGAGCTCTGCTGCCCCTTCTCCACCTTGCCCGTCCGGGTGTTGAACCAGTACTGCACGGGGTCGCCCGCTCCGTTCGACATCGACATCGCCTCCATGAATAGACTGCCAGGCATGAGCCCTGTACGCGAGAAGGTCACCAAGGGCGTCGTCTCCCCTTGGCGCGAGGTTCCCCAGTCCATCGCCCGCCCGGAGTACGTCGGCAAGAAGAGGGCGGCGATGTGGCAGGGCGGAGACGTCCACAGCGCCGAGACCATCGAGAGGATCCGCATCAGCGCGAGGATCGCCGCCCAGGCGCTCGCCGAGGTCGGGCGCCACGTCGCGCCCGGCGTCACCACCGAGGAGCTCGACCGCATCGGGCATGAGTTCGTGCTCGACCACGGCGCCTACCCGTCGACCCTCGGGTATCCCGGCGCCGCGGGACGTCCCCCGTTCCCCAAGGCGCTGTGCACCTCCGTGAACGAGGTCATCTGCCACGGCATCCCCGACTCGACCGTGATCGAGGAGGGTGACATCGTCAAGGTCGACATCACGGCCTTCAAGGATGGCGTGCACGGCGACAACTGCGGCTCGTTCATCGCGGGCGAGGGATCGCAGGAGGCCCGGAAGCTGGTCGAGGTCACGCATGAGGCGATGATGCGCGGCATCAAGGCCGCGCAGCCGGGCCGCCAGGTCAACATCATCGGCCGCGTCATCGAGAAGTACGCCGCACGGTTCGGCTACGAGTCCGTGCGCAGCTACACCGGCCACGGCGTGGGGCCCGCGTTCCACACCGGGCTGATCATCCCCCACTACGACGCCGCCCCCCACCACGACGACGTCATCGAGGTGGGCATGACGTTCACCGTCGAGCCGATGCTGTGCATGGGCTCCGAGGAGAGCCACGAATGGGACGACGGCTGGACCGTGGTCACCGACGACGGCTCGTGGGTCGCGCAGTTCGAGCACACCATCGTCATCACGGAGACCGGACCGGAGGTTCTGACGCTGCCATGAGCAAGAACATCGCGATCGGGGTGGACATCGGCGGCACAGGGATCAAGGCCGCCCCCGTCAACCTCAAGAACGGCAAGTTCACCGACGAGCGCTACCGGATCCCGACCCCCCAGCCCTCGACGCCCGACGCGATCGCGCGCACGGTCGCCAGGGTGATCGCGAAGTTCAACCCGTCGAAGAAGGTCCCCATCGGGGTGGCCTTCCCGGGCGTGGTCCAGCACGGCATCGTCAAGACCGCCGCCAACGTCGACGACTCGTGGATCGGCACGGACCTTCGCGCGATCATCCGCGACTACGCGGGGCACGACGTCCACGTCCTGAACGATGCGGACGCCGCCGGCTACGGCGAGTACAAGTTCGGAGCGGCGCACGGGCGCAACGGCTCGATCCTCATGACCACGCTGGGCACGGGGATCGGCACCGCGATGATCGTCGACGGCACGCTGGTGCCCAACCTCGAGCTGGGCCACATCATGATCGACGGGCACGATGCGGAGGACCGCGCGGCCGAGTCCGCGCGCGACCGCTACGGCTACGACTGGGACCAGTGGATCGAGCAGCTCCAGAAGTACTACTCGGAGCTCGAACGGCTGCTGTGGCCCGACCTCATCATCGTGGGCGGCGGCGTGTCGAAGTCGCACCACATGTTCCTGCCCAAGCTGCGGCTGCGCGCGCCGATCATCCCGGCGGACCTGCTCAACGGCGCCGGGATCGTCGGAGCGGCCGCCGCCGCGGCCGCCGAGGCCAAGCGGGAGCACGAGGAGGCCAAGGCCGCCGAGAAGGCGGAGAAGAGGGCCGAGAAGCGCTCCGCCAAGGAGGCGTCCGCCTCCGCGTGACGATGCGCGGGAGGCTCTAGGCTCCCGGCATGACCTTCCACGAGTCGCCCCTGCTCACGCATCCGCTGGTGCGCCTCGAGCCTCTGGCGCCCTCCCACGCGGATGATCTCGCGCGGGCCGTGGCCCCCGGGGAGCTGTGGCGCACCTGGTACACGCGGATCCCGTCGCCGGAGGACATGGCGAGCGAGATCGAGACGCGGCTCGCCTCGCATGCCGCGGGACGCATCGCGGCGTGGGCGGTGGTCGATGCGGCACGCGACGCCGCGGTGGGCATGACCGCCTACCTCAACCTCGACCCCGCCAACGGTCGCCTCGAGATCGGCAGCACGTGGCTCGGGCGCGAGGCGCAGGGCACCGGGATCAACCCCGCGATGAAGCTCCTGCTGCTCTCTCGCGCCTTCGACGAGCTGGGCTGCATGGCGGTCGAGCTGCGCACCCACTGGCACAACCATCAGTCACGCGCCGCGATCGCGCGGCTGGGCGCGCATCAGGACGGCGTGCTCCGCCAGCATCAGCGCTGGCACGACGGCACGCTCCGGGACACGGTGGTGTTCTCGATCCTCGACCGCGAATGGCCCGCGGTGCGCGCCGGCCTCGAGGCACGGATCGCTCCGCGCCTCGAGAGCCGTTCACCGGGACGATGACGGCGCCGGCTCAGCCTGCGTCGCCCGCGAGCAGCCGGTAGAGGTCGCGGCGGGCCGCCGCGAGGATCTCGACCGCTCGCTCCGCGAGCTCACCGTCGCCCTGGCGCGCGACGTGGATGGCGGCATCGCGCAGGCCCGCCATCTCCTGGCGCAGGGCGATGTCCCGCTTCTCGCGGTCGTCGACGTCGAACAGCGCGTCGAGCTCGGCCGCGTGCTCGGCGGTCCAGGCGTCGCCCGCCTCGGTGAGCGCGGCCGTCTTGCGGCCCTCGACCACCTCGATCGTGACGAGGCCCTCGTCCTCGAGCGCCTGGAGCGTCGGGTAGATCGAGCCCGGGCTGGGCACCCAGGCGCCACCGCTGCGCTCCTCGACGGCGCGGATCAGGTCGTAGCCGTGACGCGGCTGCTCGGCGAGAAGCAGCAGGATCGCGGCGCGGATGTCGCCGCGTGAGCGGCCTCCGTGCCTCCCCCTGCCGCGACCGCCGTGGCCGCCGCCTCGTCCCGGACCGCCATGACCGCGACCGCGCGGGCCGGGGCCGTCGACCCCCGGCGCCTCGGCGCCGTCGCCAGGCCCGAATCCGCCCCGGCGGCGCATCGGCCGCTCCGCGGACGTGTCGCTGTTGACGGCCCATCCCGGGCCGTAGCCGCGCATCCCGCGCGGCGAATGGTGCTGATGCGTGCTCCTCATGAGCCGCTCCCTTCGTTGCTTCCTATCGTTGCGCTATCACGATATATCGCGTTATGCGATGACGCAACCCGGTCCCCGGCGCCCACGCGGAGGCGGGATGCGCGCTTCTCCCTGGTCGCCCGCGGCGCGCTCGGATACGGTCGGCGCATGAGGATGGGTCCGCTCGCGATCGCCGCGACGCTCGTGCTCGCGGCGTGCGCGGATCCTTCCTCGACCGCATCGGACCCGGACACCGGTGCCGTGGTGGAGCCGACGGTCCGCGCGTGCCCCGTGGCCGCAGGCGATCCGGTCCCCGACGGGTGCATCCCGTACGACCCCGAGGCCCTCATGGCGAGCAACGAGCGCTACAAGGACCGCATGCCCGTCTCCGAGGAGGCCTTCGCGTCGTTCGAGCGCGAGCGCGAGCAGATCACCCGGGCGATCGAGTCGCTGCGCGCCGACGGCGCCCTCACGCCGGAGGCCGTCAAGGCGGTGCTCGTCGACGCCGGGATGAGCGAGGAGGGCATCGGCCACGCCGCCTCGTACGAGGACGCCGAGGGCCTCCACTTCAGCGGCGCCGGCCCCGCAGGCGGATGCGTCGAGGGCCTCGTCACCGCGAGCGATCTGGAGCTGGACCTACTCGGCCCGGTGATGGACGGCGGGTGCTACGCGCTCTCGGGCCACTGACCGCGGCGCCTCAGCCCTCGCAGACGGTACCGTCCCCGTCGCCGTCCCGGTACCACCCGTACTCCTCGTCCACGCCCTCGCGGTACGGGCCGAATCCCGCCGCGATCGCCTTCGCGCAGGAGGAGAACCGCGGATCGGTGGACGCGGCGACGCTCGGCGACGGTGACGGCGAGGCGCTCCCACCTGACCCCGCATCGTCCCCGGGACCGTCGCCGACCCCCTCGGCGAGGACCGGCTGGTCCCCAGGGCCGGGAAGCAGCCGGTCGGGGCAGCCCTCGAGCACGTCGACGATCGCGTCGCGCTCGTCCGCGGTGACCCACAGCCCGTACTTGGTCTTGACCGCCACCTGCCGCGCGACGTACTCGCATCGGTAGGACCTGTTCGGCGGCAGCCATTCGGCGGCATCGTCGTCGCCCTTGGCCCGGTTCTCCCCCGCATCGACGGGCTCGAGGTTGAGGGGGTCGTTGGCCAGCGCGACGCGCTTGGCGGGCTCCCACTCCCCCGCACCCGTCTGCCACGCCGCGGACAGCGCGACCATGTGGTCGATGTCGATCTCGCTCGCGCCACCACGCTCGAAGTGGATGACGGTCCCCGTGTAGGGATCGTCGAGATCGCCCTCGAGGACGATGCACGCGCCGTCGAGCGCGACGGCCGTGAGACGCAGCTGGAGCATGTCGTTGCGCGTGTCGCAGCCGTTGTGATCCACATCCGCCCACGCGGGACCGAACTCCTCGCGGGAGTAGCCGTCCGTCGACGCCGGCGCCTCAACGGCGAGGGCGAGCGCCGCCTCGAGGGCCGACCCCGTGGGGGTGGGCGTCGCGCTGACGGACGATGCGGGGCTCGCCTCGGAGACGTCGGGCGACGGCGACGCCGCCGCCGTCGCGGTGGGGACCCCTCGCAGGTCGGACGTCTCGCCCGCACCCGCGCACGCCGCGAGAAGGACCGCGATCGAGGCGAGGATCGCGATCCGGGAACTGCGGAGGATCATGGACGCAGCATCACCTTGATGGCGGTGCGCTCGTCCATGGCGCGATACGCCTCGGCGGCCCGCTCGAGCGGGAGCTCGAGGTCGAACACGAGGCCCGGACGGATCCGCCCGTCCAGCACCTCGGGCAGCAGCTCGTCGATGTAGCCGCGCACCGGCGCGACGCCGCCACGGACACCCACATTGCTGTCGAACATGGTGCGCACGGGAAGCTCGGGGCCCCCGTTCGGGACGCCGACGAAGCCGACCTGGCCGCTGGGACGCGCGGAACGCAGCGCCTGGTCCATCGACTCCTTGGTGCCCACGCACTCCAGCACCACGTCGGGGCCGATCCCGTCGCACAGCTCCTTGAGACGCGCGATGCCCTCGTCGCCGCGCTCGGGCACGATGTCCGTGGCGCCGAGCTCGCGCGCAAGAGCCTGCCGGTCCGCGTGACGCGACATCGCGATGATGCGCGACGCCCCGAGGCGCTTCGCCGCGATGACCGCGCACAGCCCCACCGCGCCGTCGCCCACGACCGCGACGGTCGAGCCCTCGGTCACGCCGCCCGACACGGCCGCGTGGTGGCCCGTACCCATGACGTCCGACAGCGTCAGGAGACCCGGGATCATCGCATCGTCCGGCATGCCGCCGGGCACCACCGCGAGCGTCCCGTCCGCGAGCGGGACCCGCACCTTCTCGCCCTGACCGCCGTCGGCGAAGCCGAGGCCCTCGGCCTCGCTGCCCCACCATCCGCCGTGCTGGCAGTGCACCGTCATGCCGTTGCGGCAGTTCACGCACGTGTTGTCGCACTGGTAGAACGGCGCGATCACGAAGTCGCCGGGGCGCACCTGCGCGACCTGGTCCCCCACCTCCTCGACCACGCCGACGAACTCGTGGCCGATGCGCCTGGGCGCCTTCACGGCCGTGACGCCGCGGTACGGCCACAGGTCCGAGCCGCACACGCACGCCGCGACCACGCGCACGATCGCGTCGAGGCCGGTGCTGAGCACCGGCGCGGGAACGTCCTCGACCCTGATGTCCCGTTCGCCGTGGATGAGCGTCGCTCGCATGTCGTCTCCTTGCCGTCCGGCCGTCACATGGTCCCGCCGGCGAGGCGCGTCAGCCCCTCGCGCAAGGCGTCGACCGCCGGGCCGCCCCATGCGGCCCTCCACTCCTGCTCGCGTGCGCGCATGGCCTCCGTGGCGCGCGCGCAGAACTCGGCGCCGGTCGCGGTGAGCCCGACGAGCGAGGCCCGGCCGTCGCGCGGGTCCGGACGCACCTCGACGATCCCGGCGGTCTCGAGGTCGCGCACCAGCGCGGCGACCGCCTGCCGCGTGTGGCCGATGCGCGGGGCGAGGTCCGCGACCCGGCTCCCCCCGGCCTCGAGCGCCGCGATGACCGGGACGTGGGCCGCCCTCACGCCCGAGGTGCCCGAGGGGTCGACGCGAGCGAGCGCATCGTCCGTCACGGCCCGCGAGGCGTCGACGAGCAGCCTGCCGATGTCCTCCCGAGCCGCGGTCGCGAAGGCGGCCAGCTCGACCTCGTACGTCACCTTGTCTCCCGCAAGCCGGAATAGGCAATCCCCCTGCCTTGTTAGGCAGGACGCTTGCTCATCTATCGATCGGAGTTCCGATGTCCACCCTATCCGCGCCCCTCGTCGCCGGTGACACGCTGCCCCGGCTCGCGCTCGTGTCCGCCGCAGGCGCCCCCGTCGCGCTCGAGACGCTCGCCGCATCGTCCCCCCGGACGGTGCTCTACTTCATGCGCACGTCGACCTGCCCCGTGTGCCATCAGCACCTGCGGGCGATCGGTCGCATGGGGCTGCCCGCGGTGGTGATCGTGCCCGGCGGCGCGGCGGAGGCCGCCGCGGTGGCGCGCCGTCACCCGGCTCTCGCGGCGACCGTGGTCGCCTCCGAGGACGCGCACGCTGCCGTGGGCCTCTTCGTGCGTCACGGTCTCCAGCAGTCGGGCACCTACGTGGTGGAGGGAGCCCGCATCATCGCCGCGCGGCATGCCACCGTGCCGCTCGGCTCGTTCGACGCGGCGGAGGTGACCGCGGCCCTCGCGTGAGCGGCGCGGGCGCGTCAGACCGGCGGGCGCGTCAGGACGGTGACGGGGTCCTCGGCCTGAGCCACGTCGTCGGAAGGCGCGCCCGTGCGCACGAGCGCCGGGTCGACGATGGTGAGCGTGAAGACCCCGGGTCCCGAGACGAACAGCACCACCAGGAGGAACCAGCCGCCCTCCACCAGCAGCCGCGACTCGGTGAGCGCCTGGAGCGCGAGCGCCGCGGTCAGCAGCGCCCAGCCCAGGGGGATGTACGTGTCCCCTCGGCTCGCGCGCTCGACCAGTCGCCACGCGCTCCCGAACGAGAGCACGACCATCACGATGAGCAGCACCAGCCCGATGAGGCCCAGCTGCAACCACGCGTCGAGGAACGCGTTGTGCGCGTGCGCCGCGACCACGCCGGCGTTGTCGACGATGGTCCTGTAGGGGTCCTCCCAGATGGGCCAGTAGCCCACATAGCCCCAGCCCTCGGGGCGATCCCACGCGAACTGGACCACCTGGTCCCAGATCGCGGTGCGGTTGGTCGCATCCGGGCCACGGTCGAACATCGCGAAGATCTCCTCGCGGAACTTCAGCGTGAGCACCGCGACCACCGCCGTCACAGCCAGCACCGCGAAGGACAGCCGGCGCTTGTTCGCGGCACGTGACCGTCGGATCATGATCGCCGCCACCGTGAGACCCGTGAGGTAGACCGCGGCCACCGCGACCGTCGCGGAGGACGTCAGCAGGTGCACGGCGACGGCGAGCGCGAGCGTCAGCGCGCCGTCGAGCACGCGGATGCGACGCTCGAGCAGGAGGATGACGGCGACGACCGCGGTGAAGAGCGCGATCGCGGCGAACGGGTTGCGGTTGCCGACGAAGCCCTGGATCGGGCCTCCCGCGAAGAGGTTGTTCCGCGACCAGGTGATGGGCTCGCCACCGCCGTCGACCTTCGCGATGCTCGACAGATCGGTCGCGAGCGGCGTGAGGTCGTGGCGGACCACGAGCGCGACGAACAGCTCGAACAGCAACCCGCCCAGGAGGCTCACCTGGAGCCCCCGGTAGAGGAACGCCATGAACTGGCCTCGCGACGTGCCGCGTGCGATCAGCACCGCGACGAACGTGGTGGCGGCGAGCACCGCGACCGCGAGCACCGAGACGGCGGGAGTGGCCGACCACAGGATGCTCAGCGCCGCGAGCGCGACGAAGGTGCCGATGAGGGGCGGCACCCTCATCTGCCCGAGGAAGCGCCGGAAGCTCACCGCGACGGCGGCCACCGTCAGCACGCACAGCGTGCCGTAGAGCGGCACCCCGAGGAGGTAGCGGAAGCCCTGTCCCGAGAACAGCAGCACCACGGTCCACACCGTCACCCATGCGCGTGCACGCTGCGAGCGCGAGCGCACCCACCACGAAGCGGCAGACCTGGGCTTGCGCATGCACTCTCCTGTTCCGGTGGGGCGGGGCTCCGGTCACGGCGGCATGCATCTGCCGCCCTCGTGGTCGGCTCTGGGCTGAGCGAGACCGGCGCGCCATCCTAACGCGGGGCGATACTGACAGGGTGACCCCCACCACGCATCCCGTCGAGCGCATGCGGGCCCACATGGGTGCGGCGCTCTTCGCCAAGGTGGGCGGGGACCAGGGGCCCGCGATCCGCGCGCGTGTCCACGAGACTCCCGGGCCGCGGTGGTTCGCACCCGGCAGCGCGATCCGCATCGTCCACGGGGACGCGTCGATGTACGTCGGCGGCGTCCGCGCCCTGCTGCTCCAGTCCCTCCATCCTCTCGCGATGGCGGGGGTCGCGGGGCACTCGGGCTACCGGTCCGACCCCTGGGGCCGCCTGTCGCGCACCGCGACGTTCCTGGCCTTCACCACGTTCGGGACGGTGGACGACGCCGAGGAGACGGTCGCCCGGATCCGCGCCGTGCACGAGCGGGTGCGCGGCCGCCTCCCCGACGGACGCGAGTACCGCGCCTCGGATCCCCACCTGCTGCGCTGGGTGCATGTCGCGGAGGCGGACTCGTTCCTCGCGGCCCACACGCGCTACGGGGCGAGGCCGCTCTCCCCGGCACAGCGCGACGAGTACGTGGCCCAGGTCGCGCAGGTGGGCGGGCGGCTCGGCGCGACGGACCTGCCGTTCTCGGTCGCAGGGCTGAAGGCCGCTCTCGACGAGTTCCGCCCCGAGCTCGAGGCGACACGCGAGGCCCAGGACGCGGCGGACTTCCTGCTGCGCGAGCCTCCGGTGAGCCGCGCCCTGCGGGCTCCCTACGCGACGCTCGCCATGGGCGCGGTGGCGCTGCTGCCGGGCTGGGCGAGCCGGATGCTCGGCAGGGATCGCTGGTCGACGCGCACCTTCGGCCCGGCTGGCGGCGCGCTCGCGACCCGCGCGATCCGCTGGGCGGCGAGGGCGACGCGCCCCACCAGCAACGTCGACTAGCCACGCTGCACGCGCCCTGTCCCCCGCCCCGCCCATCCCGCCCACCCAGCCCACGCCGCTCCTCCCGCTCCTCCCGCCCCGCCCCGCCCGCTCCTCCCGCCCCGCTCCTCCCGCCCCGCCCCGCCCACCCCGCCCCGCCAATGTGTGCGAATCGTGTCGCCTGGCGGCATCTATCGACGCCTATCGGTGCTGATCGTGCGATTCGCGGCTCCGCAGAACCGCCGACACGATGTCGCGGCACCATGCGGGGCGACCCATGACGTCCTCGTAGCTGAGACGGATGGTTTGGATCCCGAGCGTCGCGAGATCCGCCTCGCGGCGGTTGTCGCGCACGCGTTGCTCGCCCGGCAGGTGGAACTCGTCGCCGTCGAGCTCGACGTTGGTGCGCGTCGCGGGGTCGTACATGTCAAGGAAGCGCGTCTCGCCGCGCGCGACCACCTGATGCTGCCGCACGAACCGCGAGAACTCCCGGTGGGCGAACACCCGCGTGAGGCTCTCGTGCTCGAGGAAGCTGTGGGCACCCGACTCGAACGCCTCGAGCACGCGGTGCAGGCCCGCGCGGTCACGGACACGGGGCGTCCTGCGCATCGCCGCGCGGACGTCGTCGGGGGTGCAGACCCTCCGCTGCAGCGCCCGGAGGACGGTGCCGACGCGGTCCGTACCCTTGCCCCTGCGCCACTCGTGGATCACCGACCACGCGGGTCGCGCGATGTCGATCCCCCGCCACCGAGCGGCCGGCGGGAGGCGCGGCTGGCGCTCGACGCGTAGCCACGGCACCGCGGGTGCGCGCAGCGCGGCGGACGTGGTCACGTCGATGACGTCCGGGGCGCGTCTCTCCGCGCCAGCGAGCAGCAGCGCTGCCTTGCCGGTCACCACCCCGTGGGTGACGGACACGCCGGCGTGGGACCGGACCAGCCATGACCGGGCATGCGGACCTGACGCGTAGCGGCCCGGGAGCACGAGCGCGATCTCGCCCGAGGCGATCGCCATCCGTACCGCGTGCGGCGAGGTCGACCGCACGAGCTCGGCACGGCTGAAGCTCAGGCCGCCGTCGTGGACCTCGGGGGGCATTCGGGGCTTGTCGCGGGTCGCGGGCATGAGCCCACCTCAGTCCGGAGATCCCTGCCTTGCCCCCCACCACCGCGTGGCGGTGGACAGCGCACGCTCGCCGATTGGCTGGGGACACCGCGCGTGACACGCACGCCGCACCATTCGCGCCGGATCCCGGCTGTCGCCGCGCCCACAGCGCACGATCCGCACCCGTTGCTGCGGGGGGCGAGGCTGCGGGGGGCGAGGCTGCGGAGGGGGCGAGGCTGCGGGGGCGAGGGGCCGGGCGCATACGCCGCTGCGTCAGGGCGCTCCGCCCACCTCCGTGCCGGGCTCGTAGGCGCCCGTCGCGATGTCCTCCCAGAACTGATCCGCCTTGTCCGCATCGAGCAGCACCGTCGAGCCCACCCCGGCCACCGAGTAGCCCATCGAGGTGATGGGCGGCGTGCCGGTGACGGCGTCGCCGCCGCGACCCGAGTTGAAGGCGAGAGCCACCTGGACCAGGTCGAACGGTCCGGCGGCCTCGTCGACCCGGAACGCGTCGAGGCCGGCGCCGACGGTGGGCACCAGCTGGAACGGGTTGAGCACCGTTCCCGGGCTCAGGACCTTGTCGGCGACCTTCGCGACCACCTGCTGCTGACGCTCGGCGCGACCGATGTCGCCCAGCGGGTCGCTGTAGCGCATCCGCGCGAAGGCCAGCGCGGTATCGCCGTCGGCGACATGGCAGCCCGCCTTCCACTTGAGGCGGCTGAGCTTGTCGTCGACCGTCCTGTCGTAGCAGAGCTCGACGCCGCCGACCGCGTCGACGATGTCCGCCACGCCCGTGAACCCCACCTCGAGGTAGCGGTCCACCGTGAGCCCCGTGAGCTCCTCGACGGTCTCGACGAGCAGCTGCGGCCCGCCCCACGCGAACGACGCGTTGATCTTGTTCTTCCCGTTGCCCGGGATCTCGACGTACGAGTCGCGCGGGATGCTGATGAGCGCGGTGGGCCCCGACTCCGGCTTGTGCAGCAGCATGATCGTGTCGGTCCGCGCTCCCTCGGTGCCGTCCTCGTCCCACCCCTCGCGCGAGTCCGAGCCGACGATGAGGGTGGTGAGCCCCGGCGTCCCCGGCGCCCCGGAGAGCGCGTCGACGTGGTTGATGTGGGACGAGACCCACGCGTAGAAGATCACCAGCAGCGCGACGAGGATCAGGAGCAGCGCCAGGAGGATGCGGCGTACGGGGTGGCGCTTGCGGCGTCGCTTGGCCGGGGCCGGGGTCGGGGCGGGCGGCGGCGCCTGCCGTGGCGGGGCGGTCCGCGTGCTCGAGGACGATGCGGGGCGCGCCTGGGCAGGCGCGGCCGGGGCGCCGGTGCGCGAGCCCTGCGCCGCCGCGGCGTGGCTCCGGCCCGGCGGGGTGTCGTACTGCTGACCGTCGGAGGGGCGCACGCTCTGCCGTCGCACGGGCACCGCGGGCCGTGCGGTGCCGGGGCGCTCCTGGCCGCTGCGCGGCTGGATCGAGGGCGGCACGCGCCGGGGGCTCGCGCCGCCGGGGGCGCCGTCGCGGTCGTCTGTCACGTTGCGTAGGTTAACCCTTCGGCGCCCGCGAACCCGCGTGGCGGGACCGGACCACGGCGCATCAGCGACGCTCGCGCCGGCGGAAGATCACCGCCGTGCCGGCGAGCGTCGCGCCCAGGATCCCCTCGGCGAGCGCGCGGACGGAGAGGCTGAACCCGGGGTGGTCATGCACAGGGATCGCCTCCGCGGCGCTCCCGCATCCGGACGGCGAGGGCCGGTGGGAGGCCTCGGCGGGCGCCGCGGCCAGGGAGACGCCCGCGATCAGACCCGCGACGGCGAGCACCCGCACCGCCCGGGCGCGGAGCGACCGGGGTCGCACCATGGCGCTCCTTCCTCTCCAGGTCAGGGACGGCGCGACGCCCGCCGCGGGTGCGGCGGGCGTCGGCGACGGTTCAGATGAGGGCGGCCGGGACGAGCAGCGAGACCGAGAACATCGCCCAGTCGTTGAGGATGTGCGCGCCCGTCGAGACCCAGAGGTTGCGCGTCACCACGTAGGCCAGCGTCAGGAACAGGCGGGCGACCGCGATGAAGACGAGGCACTGAAGGACGTTCCAGCCGTAGGTCGGGAGGTGGAGCAGGCCGAACACCACGGCGGTGCCGATCCACGCGACCGCGAGCGCCGCGCCGCGCGACCACCGGAGGCGACGGACCAGCAGGGACATCAGCGCAAGGAGCGGCAGGATGGTGATGAGCTCCTCGCCCAGCAGCTGGGGGATGGTCGCGGCGAGGAAGTTGAGCCGCTCGGGGCCCGTCGCCTCGGACAGCAGATCGGCGGCGGGGTTGGGGTTGGCGCCGATGAGACCGCCGAGCGCGGTCGCGGCGGCGAAGCTGACCGTGAGGTTGAGCGCCGCGAACCCGACCATCTGGAGGACCTGGCGGACGCGCACCTTGCGGAACAGCCGGGTCCAGCCCCGAGGCGCCGCCCAGGCGAGGGCGAGCAGCGGGATCAGCGGGAACAGGATCGAGTGGATCCACCGCTGGGCGGGACCGTCGCCGGGGATCGACAGCTGCGCGAACGCGACCGCGCAGGCCGCGACCACCACGAGCCACCGGCCGCCGCTGATCGCGGACGGGCCTGCGTAGAGGGGCAGATCGGGCGTGGCGGGCGCGGCGGGGCCGGCGTCCTGGACCGGTGCGGTGGGGACTGCGGTGCTCATCTCATCTCCTTGTGTGTCGATGACTCAAGCCTCCCGAGAACGGGCCCGCCGCACATCGTCCGGCCGTGGACACCTGCGCCTGCTACGACCGCAGTACACACGCCTAGAGTGAGAGCGTGATCGACCTGCGCCACGCGCCCACGCTGGGGCTCAGCCTGGGCGGCGGCGGGACGCTCGGCGGCGCCCACATCGGGGTCCTCCAGGTGCTCCATGAGCGCGGGATCACCCCCAGCATCGTGGTCGGCACCTCCGCCGGCGCGCTCGTCGGTGCCGCATACGCGCACGGCATCGATCCCTACCGCCTCGAGGAGCTGCTGCTCGACCTGCGGTGGCGCGACGTCGCCTCGGTGCCGCGGCGCCCGGGCCCGGGCCTGCTGGACTCGGCGGCGCTGCGCGCATCCGTCACGGAGCTCGTGGGCGGCGACGTGATGATCGAGGACCTGCCGGTGCGCTTCGCCGCGGTCGCGACGGACATCGTCGCGCGCGAGGAGAGGATCATCGATCGCGGATCGCTCGTGGACGCGCTGCGCGCGACCATCTCGGTCCCGGGGATCTTCCGACCCGTGACGCTCGACGGTCGGCGGCTGGCGGACGGCGGGCTCAAGTCGAACCTCCCGATCGACGCGGCGCTGCGCCTGGGCGCGTCCCCGGTGATCGCGGTGCGCGTCGCGCCCGAGTGGGACGTCCCCGGCTACGCGAGCTCGACGACGCTCAGGGCGCTCGAGATCCGGCCGGACGTGCTGGTCATCAAGCCCGCGCTCCGCGGGCGCACATGGTGGCAGACCAAGGATCTCGGCGCGGTGGTCGCCGCCGGGCGCGCGGCCGCCGAGGCGGCGCTTCCCGGCTGACCGCATCGTCCCACGGGAACCCTGGCCGCCCCGCGCACGTCAGGACTGTGGAGGGGCGCAGCGCGCCCGCACGGCGATGGCAGGAGCACGATGACGGAGTCGACCGCGATGGAGGCCATCGCGCGGCTGGGCGAGGACGCCGTGGGCGCGATGTCCCCCGGGCAGGTGCGTGAGGTCCGCAAGGAGATCCAGCAGTTCCTCCTCCAGTACGAGTTCGGGCTGCGCGAGATCGAGACCAAGCTGTCGATCCTGCGCGACGAGTTCCTCGAGCTGCGCGACTACAACCCGATCGAGCACATCTCGAGCCGCGTGAAGTCCCCGGAGAGCCTGCTCGAGAAGGTCGCCCGCAAGGGCGTCCCGCGCGATCTCGCGAGCATCCGCGAGCACGTCACCGACATCGCCGGCGTCCGCGTGACGTGCAGCTTCGTGTCCGACGTCTACCGCCTGTTCGAGCTCCTCACGCGACAGGACGATGTCAGCGTCCGCACGGTCAAGGACTACATCGCCGAGCCGAAGCCGAACGGCTACCAGAGCCTCCACGCCGTGGTCGACATCCCCGTCTACCTGTCCTCGGGCCCGGTGTCGGTGCCGGTCGAGGTCCAGTTCCGTACCGTCGCGATGGACTTCTGGGCGAGCCTCGAGCACAAGATCCACTACAAGTACGACGGCGGCGTGCCCGATTCGCTCACCGAGGAGCTGCGCGAGGCGGCCGCGACCGCCACGGAGCTCGACGCCCGCATGGCGCGCCTGCACCAGCAGATCCACGGCCCGCGGGTGTGACCCCGGCGCGCGGAGCGCGTCAGGAGTTCAGGCCGTCGCGCCACGACAGCCACTCGTCGAGGCCCGGGATGGCGTAGTCGGGCCCGCCGGCGCCCAACGTGAAGAGCGTGACGCCATGCTCATGCAGCGCGGTCGCGTCGGCGATCGTGCGCTTGCCGACCTCGGTCGAGATCTCGATGCCGCTCACATCGCGTCCGACCGCCTCGCCGTGCTGCGCGAGGATCCCGAGCTTGCGCTCGAGCGTCGGCAGGTCGGAGAAGCTGTGCCAGATGTCGGCGTGCTTGGCGACCAGGCGGAGCGTCTTGCGCTCTCCCCCGCCGCCGATGAGCACGGGGATCCTGCGTGTGGGCGCAGGGTTGAGGCGGGACCACCTGTCCTCGATCGCCGGCAGGGCCTCGCCGAGCGCGTCGATACGCGAGCCCGCGGTGCCGAACGGGTAGCCGTACTCGTCGTAGTCGCGCTCGAACCAGCCGGACCCGGTGCCGAAGATGAACCGCCCGGTGCCGCCCTTCGCGCTGATGTGGTCGATGGTCCGGGCCATGTCCGCCTGCAGGTGGGCGTTGCGGTAGCTGTTGCAGTTGACCAGGGCGCCGATCTCGACCCGGGACGTCTGCTCGGCGAGCGCCGCGAGCATGGTCCAGGACTCGAAGTGGAGGCCGTCGGGATCGCCGTACAGCGGGAAGAAGTGGTCCCAGTTGAACAGGATGTCCACGCCGGCATCCTCGAGCTCGGCGGCGACGTCACGGATGCGCTCGTAGGTCGCGTGCTGCGGCTGGAGCTGGACGGCGATGCGGACGGGGCGGTCGACGGTCATGGTGCCTCCTCGGGGCGCGGGTCTCCCTGCCGAGGCTAGCGAGGCGCGGCGGACGATGCCGGGGACGCACGAGGCCCCCGGTCCGTGGCGAGCTGGTGGGCTCGGCACGGCGCGGGGGCCCCGTGGAGGCGGCGCGGGCTACTCCGCGACGGTGACCTCGCGGACCACCGTGACGTCGTCGTTGGCGATCGACGCGAAGTGCGAGGTGTCCGAGGTGGACACGGTGAAGTACTCGCCCGTGAGCACGCCGGTGGTGTCGGACGCCGCCTCGATGTTGGGGAGGTCGGCCTCCTGCATGGTGGTGGCGTCGTAGATCGCGACCGTGGTCTCGACCACGCCGTCGCCGTCCACGTCGCACGTGAACTCCCAGCCGGCGATGACGCCCTCGCCGGCGACCTTGCCGCCCGCCCACGAGCCGCCGAAGGCCTCGCATCCCGTGAGCGTGTTGATGTTCTCCGCGATGGCGGAGACGTCCGGGCCGGCCTCGGCCATGGCGGTCGCGGTCGCGGTCGCGTCGGCATCCGAGTCGGAGCTGCAGGCCGCGAGCATGAGTCCGGCCGTCGCGGCGACGAGCGCCACCTTCACACCGTGGTTGATGCGCATGTTATTCCTTTGTGTAGGGGGGACTATCAAGAGAACCGAAACATCGTAGTCCTCGCCCCACCCTGGGGTGACCGGGACCTCGGTCCGCCCCCTGCTCAGGAACCGAGCTCGCGCACCACCTCTCCCATCCCGCCGAGCGCTGCGAGGTGGTCGGGATCGTTCGTCGCGATGATCACCTCGTCGCCCTTGATGATGGCCGCCGTCGCATCGGCCGCCTCGACGTTCGCGAGGTCGTTCTCGAGCGCGTCGCCCGAGGAGTAGACGGACAGCGTCGTCTCCACCACGCCGTCCCCGTCCACATCGCACGTGTACGCCCAGCCCGCGAGGACGCCTTCCCCCGCGACCCGGCCGCCTGCCCAGGCCTCGCACCCCGTGGCGGTGCGAGCCTCGTCGACGATGCCCGACACGTCGGGCACGGACTCCTCCGCCGCCATCGTCGCGCCGGGGCTCGCCCCGTCGCTCGCGTCCGGGTCCGGGTCCGAGCTGCACGCGGCCAGCGCGAGCCCGGCCCACGCGGCGACGAGCGCCGTCGGGATCCCTCGAGTGATACGCATGTCGACACCTCCCCATCCGGCTCCCCCGCGAGAGCCGCACCCTCCATTGGACGCCTGCCCGCGCCGATACGCGAGCGGGAGGGCTACGGCGGGCGCTCAGGTGGGCGACGGCGGCATGGCGGGCTCCGCGTCGGGACCCGCCTCACGATGCACGGGCGCGGTCCGCACCGCGCCGACGCCCGCGACCGTCACCATGACGATGCCGAGCGCGACCGTCCACGTGAGCGCCTGGTCCAGCACCACGAGACCCGTGAGCGCCGCCACCGCCGGAGCGAGTGCCATGAGCACGGCGAACGTCTCGGCGCGGAGCCGACGCAAAGCGGTCAGCTCGATGCCGTACGGGATGGCCGAGGACAGCACCGCCACCGCGAAGCCGAGCGCGAGCACCGACGGCGTGACCAGCACGCTGCCGACCGTCGCGAGCGCGACGGGCACCGTGAGCAGCGCACCGAGCGACGTGGCGATCGCGATGCCCGAGAGCCCGGGCAGGGCCGCTCCGGCGGATCGTGCCATGAGGATGTAGACCGCCCACAGCGCGCCCGCACCCGCCGCGAAGGCCACGCCCACCAGGTCCAGGCCGTGCGCGGTCCCTCCCAGGAGCGCGACGCCCACCCCGGCGGTCACCGCCCAGACGAGCCCGCGCAGCGTGCGGCTCTCGACCACGCTGAGCGTCAGCGGACCGAGCACCTCGATGGTGACCGCGATGCCCAGCGGGATCCGCTCGAGCGACAGGTAGAACAGCACGTTCATCAGCCCGAGCGCGAGCCCGTAGCCCAGCATGATCCGCCAGTGCCGCACATCGACGCCCCGCAAGGATCGGGCGGCGATCGCGAGCAGCACCAGCGCCGAGAAGAGCAGGCGGAGCGCGACCATGCCCACCGGCCCCACGCGCGGGAACAGCAGCACGGCGATCGAGGCGCCGACCTCCTGGCAGGCCAGGCCCAGCAGCACGAGCAGCGGCGCGGCGGCCGCACCGGGGCGTGACGTCATGGGTCAAGCATGCCGCCACCCGGGCGGGGCGCCGTGCATGCGTGACGCCCCTGGTCCGCGACGGTCGCTAGCGTGAGGACATGACCTCCGCCACGCATGAGCCGGGCTGGGTCGCTCACGCGATCTGGTGGCACGCCTATCCGCTCGGATTCACGGGAGCGGAGGGTCTCGCGCAGGCGCCCGATGCGCCGGCCCGTCATCGCCTCCCCCACCTGGCCGCGTGGCTCGACCACCTGGTCGGGCTCGGCGCATCGGGACTGCTGCTCGGCCCGGTGTTCGACTCGGAGAGCCACGGCTACGACACGGTCGACCACCTCCGCATCGACCCTCGCCTGGGCGACGAGGCCGACCTCGCCGCGCTCATCGCCGAGGCGCATGAGCGCGGCGTTCGCGTGATGCTCGACGGGGTCTTCAACCACGTGGGCCGCTCGCATCCCGCCTTCGCGGCGGTGCTCGCCGAGGGCCCGAGCGCACCCACCGCCGGCTGGTTCCGCCTGCGGTGGCCAGGCGGCGCCGAGGCCTGGACCCCGGGCATCGAGCCCGACTACGACGACTTCGAGGGCCACCGCCACCTGGTCGCGCTCGACCACTCCTCTCCCGCCGTGGTGGACCACGTGGTCCAGGTCATGACGTACTGGCTCGACCGCGGCGTCGATGCGTGGCGGCTCGACGCGGCCTACGCCGTGCCCGCATCGTTCTGGGCCGAGGTCTCGCGTCGCGTGCGCGCGACCCACCCCGACGCCTACCTCATGGGCGAGGTGATCCACGGCGACTATGCGGGCTTCGTCGCGGACGGCGGGCTCGACGCCGTCACGCAGTACGAGCTGTGGAAGGCGGTGTGGTCGAGCCTCAACGACCGCAACCTCCACGAGCTCGCGCACGCGCTCGGCCGCCATGATGCGATGCTCGCGTCGTTCGTCCCGTTCACCTTCGTGGGCAACCACGACGTCACGCGGATCGCCTCGCGGCTCACGGACCGCCGCCACCTCGCCCATGCGACCGTGCTGCTCGCGACGCTCCCGGGGACCCCGGCGGTCTACTCCGGCGACGAGCTGGGCCTCACCGGCGTCAAGGAGGACCGCGCGGGCGGGGACGACGCCGTGCGGCCGGTGTTCCCCGACCAGCCGGGGCCGCTCGACCCGGATGCCGCGGCGATCCTCGCGCTGCACCGCCAGCTCCTGGGCCTGCGGCGCCGCCACGCATGGCTCCACCGCGCCCGGGTCGAGGTGACCCACGTGGCCAACGAGACGATCGTCTACGTCTGCACGGACGGCGACCGGCGGCTCGCGGTCGCGCTGTCCACCTCCGACGGCGACGTCGGGTGCCCGCTCCCCTCGGGTTCGCGCGAGGTCCTCGCGGGCCACGGCACCCTGGTCGACCACGCCACCACGGTCCTGCTCCCCTCCCACGGGTGGTGCGTGATCGGGGCCTGAGCGCCCAGCCGCGAAGCGGGCGGCGCGTCGCGCCGCCCGCCCCAGGTCCTCATCAGGCCGCCGGCCCCGCGATGAGCGTCACCGTCGCGCTCTGGCTCGTGCCGCTCGCATCGGTCCAGGTCAGCGAGATCGAGTCGCCGGGATCGTGGGCCGCGATGGCGTCGGACAGGGCGGTCCCGCTCGTGACGGCGCTGCCGTCGACCGCGGTGACCGTGTCGCCCGCGACCAGGCCGGCGTCGGCCGCGGGGGTGGCGGGGTACACGTAGCCGATCTCGACGCCGGAGGTCGAGGCTCCCGTGCTCGTCCCCGGGACGAGGCTCAGCCCGCTCTCGCGTGCGAGCCCGACACCCAGGAAGGCCGGGTAGCCGAGCACCACGCCGTCGGACTCGTCGCCGGCCTGGATCTGCGCGACGATCGCGAGCGCGTCCTCGATGGGGACCGCGTACGCGATGGTGGTCGCGAGGCCGCTGGAGGCGGCGGTGGTCATGCCGACAACCTCTCCCTCGTCGTCGAGCAGCGCCCCGCCCGAGTCGCCGGACACGACGTCCGCGGAGAACTCGATCATGCCCGTGAGAGTCTCACCGGCGACCGTGTACTCGGAGGAGGTGGTGACCGAGGAGTCGACCGCGGTGAGGTCGCCGTCCGCTGCCATGAGGATGCCGCCGCCGGACGCGTTGCCCACCGCGGTGACGGCGTCGCCGACCTCGACGCCGTCATCGTCGAGCGTGACGGTGGTGAGCCCGGAGGCGCCCTCGAGCTGGAGGAGCGCGACGTCGTCCTCGGCGTCGGTGCCCAGCACCGTCGCCGTGTAGCTCTCGCCCGTCGAGGGGTCCGTGACGGTGATCGCGGTCGAGTCCTCGACCACGTGGTTGTTGGTCAGCACCAGCCCGTCGCTCGTGAGGATCATGCCGGTGCCGGCGGCCTCCGCGCTCGCGTAGCCGAGCTCGGTGTCGATGAGCACCACGCCCGTGGACTCCGAGGACGATGCGGCGGCCGCCTCCTCCTGCGTGGAGGACGAGGCCTCGCCCGGCCAGGTCGCGGTGCCCCCGCCGAGCGACGAGCCGCCCCAGGATCCGTACGGGTCGCTCGGCATGGTCCGGCCCGGCACCGTGCCCTCGCCCGTCGACGGGACGCCGCCGAGGGCGCTCGAGGCGCCCGAGCCCTCCGCGGTGCCGCTCTGGAGCGCCACCGCATCGGCGGTGTCCGTGTCGGCGCTGGTGAGGTGGGCAGCCGCGACCACGCCCCCGAGCACGAGCACCGAGGCGCCCGCGGCGAAGGCGGTGCGTCGCAGCCGGGAGCGGCGGTAGGGCCGCACCTCGGGCTCCGCCAGGGTGATCTCGGACTCGGTCGGGGGCAGCAGCGCATCGGTCATCGTCGTCTCCTCGCTCGGTTCTCTCACCTTCACCTCACTCCCCGGATCAGGGAGCGGACCGGGAGGAATCCGAGAGTTTGCCGAGAGTGCGCGCCCGGCGAGCCTAGGAGGCGACGGCCTCGGCGCGCCGCGAGCGGACGCCGCTGATCGCGAGGAGCAGCGCTCCGAGCGCGGTCCACCCGAGCAGGACCAGCACCGGGCCGAGCGTCGCGGCACCGTCGAAGAACGCGACGTTGCGCAGCAGCGTGCCCGTCGCGCCAGGAGGCAGCAGCTGACCGAGCGCGCCCCACGGCTGGGGGAGCATCTCGGGAGCGGAGGTGACACCCGAGAGCGGGTTGCCGAGGAGCACGACGAGGACAGCGCCCAGCACGATCCCCGGCCGGCCGAGCAGGCTCTCGAGGCCGAGCACCGTCATCCCCGTCGCGAGGATGCCGAGCATCGCTGCGGCCGCCGTCGACCAGAAGTCGCCCGCGAAGGTCCCGAACCAGAGCTGCAGGATCGACACCATGGCGAGGCCCGCGACCACGGCGAACAGCCCCATCACGGCCAGGCGGCGGCCGGTACCGCGGATGAGCTGCGTGGTCGCCACCCCGGCGATGAAGCCGCCGAGCGCGATGGGCAGCGCACCGGCGGACAGGCCGATCCCCCGCGGATCCTCGTCCGTCGTGGGGACCACGTCCTCCACCGTCACGGTCGCGCCCTGCTGGGAGGCGATCCCCTGCCCCACCTGGGCGAGGGCTGCCGAGACGGTCGGGCTCGCCGCGCTCGCGACGTCGAGGGTGAGGCCGTCCGCGCCCACGATGAAGGCGCCGTACACCTCACGGTCGCGGATGAGCGCCTCGGCGGCGTCGGCCGACTCGACCACCGTGACGTCGAACGCACCGGGCTGGGCGGACTCGAGCGCACCCGCCAGCTGCTCCGTCGCCCCGGTCGGGCCGGCGACCGCGATCGGGAGGTCGCGCGGCGCGGAGTTGACGGCGGGCAGGCCGAAGGCGATGAGCATCGTGCTGATGAGCAGCGCGAGGCCGAGCGCCAGGCCCACGACGGGCCTCCAGCTCTCGCGCGGGTTGTCGGTTGCGGACATGAAGGCACCTCTCGGAAGCGGGACAAGATACGATACGTACCGTATCTTAGCGCGACGATAGGGTGTCAACCGATCCGCGACGGTCCATGAACGAGGAGGCACCATGCCCGAGGCCCCCGCGCGCAGGCGGCGCGCAGGCGAGCTCCTCGACGCGATCCGCGAGGCGACGCTCGAGGAGCTGCACGAGCGCGGCTACCAGGGGGTGACCTTCGAGGGCGTCGCGCGCCGCGCGGGCACCAGCAAGCCCGTGCTCTACCGGCGCTTCTCCAACCGCGCCGACATGGTGGTCGACGCGATCGTCAGCACCCGCTTCTCCGTGCCCCCGGCGCCGCTCGACGGACCGCTGCGCGAGGACCTGATCCGGCTCATGCGCGGCGTGATGGAACGGATGGGACGTCAGGGCGTCACCACGTTCCGCGGCGTCATCGGCGAGGTCGACGATGCGACGGTGACCCGGGTATCCACCCTGGTCCTTTCCCAGTTCGAGGCCTGGCTCGACGGCATCCTCGTGAGGGCACGGGCCGCGGGCGAGCTGGGCCCGGCCGCGGTGCCGCCCCGCGTCACGGCCGCGATCCTCGCGCTGCTGCGCCACGAGATGCTGTTCGTCTACGGCTCCGGCATGGAGCCTGATCTCGAGGGGATCGTCGACGACGTGGTGCTGCCGCTGCTGCGCGCCACGACCCTCCCGGATCAGGCGCCCGCGAGCCCCGCCTGATACGCGGCCACCACGAGCTGCGCGCGATCGCGCGCCCCGATCTTGGTCATGGCGCGGTTGACATGCGTCTTCGCCGTGAGCGGGCTGACCCACAGCTGCTTCGCGATCTGGTCGTTGGTGAGCCCCTGCGCGACCAGGAGCACCACCTCGCGCTCACGCTCCGTCAGGTGACGGAAGACGTCGCCCTCGACGGACGGCTGCGGGCGGTCCTCGGCCACGTGGGCGATGACGGCGCGCGTCGCGGCTGCGGACAGGAGCTCGTCGCCGGCCGCGACCGTGCGGATCGCGCCGAGCAGCTCGGCCGGACGGACGCTCTTGCCCAGGAACCCGCTCGCACCACCGCGGAGCGCGCGCAGCACGTACTGGTCCTCCTCGAACGTGGTGAGGACCACGATGCGCACGTCCCCGAGCGTCGGGTCCGCCGCGATCGCCTCCGTGGCCTCGAGCCCGTCGGTCCCAGACATGCGGATGTCCATGAGGACCACATCCGGCCTCTCGCGACGGATGACCTCGAGCGCCTCGGCACCGTCGGAGGCCTCGCCGACCACCTCGATGTCCTCGGCTGTCCCGATGATCGCGACGAACCCGCCTCGGATCAGCTCCTGATCGTCCACGACGACCACGCGCACCGTCATGATGAGGTCCCCTTCCGTACCGGCAGCGTGGCATGCACCACGAACTCGTCCCCTTGCCGCCCCGCCGCGAGCCCGCCACCCGCCGCGTCGACGCGCTCCGCCATCCCTACCAGGCCCAACCCTGAGCCCTGCCCCCCGGGCCGCGCGTCGTCGACCGCGTTCCTCACGTCGATCGCCAACGCACCGTCGCGCAGGGCCACCTTGACGCGCGCCTCGCCCGTGCCGTAGCGGCGCGCGTTGGCCAGCGCCTCCTGGACGATGCGGTAGGCGGCGTGATCCGTGGCGGCCGGCAGGACGTCGGGCACGTCCGCGGCCGAGAACGCGACCTCGAGGCCCGCGTCGGCGGCCTGCGCGACCAGGTCTGCGAGCGACGCGACGCCGGCGGTCGGCCGGACGTCCTCCTCGTCCTGACGCAGCACGCGCAGCATGACGGGAAGCTCCTCGAGCACCCGCGCACCCGCCTCCTGCACGCGCACGAGCGCCTCCGATGCGCGGGCCGGGTCCGTGTCGATCAGCGCCTCCGCGACGCCGGCCTGGACGTTCATCACCGCGACGTGGTGCCCCACCGCATCGTGCAGCTCGCGCGCAATCCTCAGCCGCTCCTCGGCGACGCGGCCACGTGCGACGGCCTCGCGCGTCTCCTCGGCCTGGCGCGCCCGCTCGCGCTCGTGTGCCACCGAGCGACGGTAGAGGTTGGTCGCCACGCCCACGGCGGCGACCAGGGCCATCCAGATCTCCGCCGAGACGACCACGGGATCCGTGACGGCGCGCTCGGACCCGACCGCGAGCACACCCGCGACCCCCACCACTCCCGCGGCGCCGACCGCGAGGCCCACCGGGATCCGCGCGACCCGCGACACCACGGTGTAGAGCGCCGCCACGAGCGGGATGAGCGCGGAGGCGACCTCGCCGGTGAGGATGGTCGGGACGGCGAACAGGAGCGCGCACGCGAGCAGGACGGCGACCGAGGCCGCGCGGCGCCACACCAGCGCGAGGCACGCCACGAGTCCCGCGAGCGTCGACAGGGTCGCCAGCTCGGCCACCCCGCCATCGCCGACCGCGAGCACCGCGATCGCCACGGCGACCACCGCGGCGCCGAGCGCATCGCGGCCCAGCGAGGCGGCCGGCAGAGGCACGCGGCTCACCAGGGACGTCATGACCGCCAACCTAGCGCGCATCGCTCGCGGCGCCGCTCAGCCCGCGCGCATCACGGATGCCCGGGTCGAACCGATGGCGTCACCGTGCGCCGGTCGCGACCTCGCAGATGGTCGAGAAGAACCAGTCCTCGTCGAAGAAGTCGTCGAACGACGCGTCGACGTAGCGCGTGGTCACGCCGTCCTGGGTGACATGGCCGGTGAACGTCGTGTCGCCGCCGTACGGCGTCACCATCCGCCCGACGACCATGTAGACGATGGCACCGTTCGCCCCCTGGATCTTCCAGTGGACGCCGTCCGCCACGTACGACAAGGTCGCGTCGTCACCCGGCACCGCGAAGTCTTCCGTCCACCTCACATCGGTCCGGATGCTCACCGTCGCGGGTCCATCGTCGGTCAGCGCGTACTCGTCGATGTCGTGGGTGCGGAACCGTCGGAAGTCGTTGAGGTTGTCCTGGTCGTAGTAGCGGATCTGGTGACGCTGCTCGGTCCGCCGGTTGTAGACGGGGACGTCGCACCCGGGCTCATCGTCGAGGGTCCAGTCGTAGTGGAGGCGCCGCTCTCCCGCGCAGACGGTGCCGTGCGGCGTGAGGTGGCATGACCATGGGGCGAACGAGCCGCTCAACGCGGGGACGAGGACCGACTCGTCGACGACATCGGGGCGGGCCACGGCGGGACTGGCGAGCGCGAGTGAGAGGAGTGCGGCGGCGAGGCCGACCGCGGCTGTCTTGGGCATGATGAGCTCCTTCCATGCGGCGCAGCGTGGGGATTCACGGTGCGCGCACGGTCCGGGCTACCGGGGCGAGGTATGCGAGCGGTATGCGGTCAGCACTGCGAGCGGCACGAGCACGACGAGCGACACCCACGAGAGCATCGCGAACCCCGATGCCGCCAGGAGGGGCCCCGCGAGGAAGGCCGTGGCGGCGCCGGTGAGGTTCGACGAGGCGTCGAGCGCTCCCTGCGCGGAGGCGCGGGACTCGGACGCGATCGACGAGCTGAACAGCGCGGAACCCGCGACGTTGACGAACGACCACCCCACCCCGAGCAGGATGAGCGACACCGTGGTCCAGCGCATGCTCGTCGAGAGGGTCGCCCCGAGCAGCAGCGACACGGCCAGGATCGCGATGCCGATCCCGATGGTGAGCCGATGCCCGCGGAGGTCCACGAGCGCGCCCACCACGGGCGCGAGCGCGTACATGCCCGCGACGTGGAGGCTGATGGTGATGCCGACGACGGTGAGCGATCCACCGTGATGCACGATGTGCACGGGCGTCATCGTCATCACGGCGACCATCACCGCCTGCGACGTCAGCACCGCGATCACCGCGTAGCGCGCGGCGGCGCTCGACCGCACGGCCTCCCCGAGACGCGCGAGCCGCTCACGGACGGACGATGCGCGCGTCGGGTCGGCATCGGCGTGGAGGCGGGTGGGGCTCGCCAGCAGCGGGTCGGGCCGCAACCAGACGAACACGATCGCCCCGGCGAGCGCGAGGCACACCGCGGCGATGAGGAAGGCGCTCGCGTAGACGGTGAGACCCGTCGCGTCGCTCACCACCTCTCCGGGCGCGCCCAGGTTGGGACCCAGGACCGAGCCCAAGGTGCCGATCCAGACGATGAGCGAGAGCGCACGGGCGCGATGGTGGGGCTCGGCGAGGTCGGTCGCCGCGAAGCGCGACTGCAGGCCCGCGGCCGAGCCCGCCCCGATGAGCAGGAGGCCGACGAACAGCGGCAGCACCGCGGAGAGCTGTGCCGCAGCGACCAGGATCGCGCTCCCGAGCGCCGCCGTCCACCAGCCGGCGGCGAGGGCGAAACGACGTCCGTGGCGGGCGGCGAGGATGCCGAGCGGGAGGCCCAGGAGCGCTGCGCCCAGCGTGCTCGCGGTCCGTGCGAGCCCGCCCCACGCCTCGCTGTTCGTGACGTCCCCGGCCAGGAGCACGCCGATGGACGGCGCCACGCCGACGCCGATCATGCCGACCACCTGTGTGACGGCGAGCACGCGCATGGTGCGTCGCTGCAGCGCGGCGGTGCCCGCCAGCTCGGTCCCCGTGTCAGCCACGGCCCGATCCTCTCGCGACTCGTCCACGGCGGCGCGGGACCTCTGGCGTCAGCCGATCCCCTCCGCCTCGAGCGCATCCAGGAGCAGCGCGATCAGCGCGTCGAGCTGGACGTCGGTCGACGTCGACCCCTCCTCGACGTCGACGCCGTCGAGCGCGGCGGCGGCAAGGCCCGCCTTCGAGTCGATGAGCTCGGCGATCTTCGCGTCGATGGTCTGCGCCGCGATGATGCGCCAGGCCGTCACTGGCTCGGACTGGCCGATGCGGTGGATGCGGTCGATCGCCTGCGTCTGCTCGGCATCGGTCCAGGACAGCTCCGCGAGAACCAGGTTGGACGCCACCTGGAGGTTGAGGCCCACGCCTGCGGCCATGAGCGAGCACACGACGACCTGCACGTCAGGGTCCTCGGTGAAGGCCTTGACGTTCTTGTCGCGCGCGGTGCGGGACTGGTCTCCACGGATCGAGGCGTACCGGATGCCGCGGTCGGCGAACAGCTGCTCGGCGGTGTCCATCACGTCGATGTGCTTGGCGAAGAAGACGACCTTGCCCACGTTCCGCGCGAGCTGCGCGGCGTAGTCGGCGGCGAGCGTCGCCTTCGCCTGGCCGATCCTCCGGACCATGGTGAAGACGTTCTCCCCGGTGGCCTTCTCATCGGAGTCCTTGAGCTCGGACGTCGCGATGCGCCGGGCGAGCTCGAGATCGATGCCCTCGACCGCATCGTCCCCACGCGCCGCGACGGCGCGGTGGTACTGCTCGACCATGCGGGCCGCGAGGGCGGCCTCCGCGGCACGGATGGAGCGGCCCACGGGGCCGTCGAGCTCGACCGGCAGATCCGCGACCCGGCGTGCGGGGATGTCCGCCGCGACATCGACCTTGCGCCGGCGCACGATGCCCCGCTCGATCACCGCGCCGCGCGCGGCGGCGCTGAAGCGACGGTCCGCCGGGGTCAGCCCGGTGTCCTCGAGCGCCTGCATGAGCGCGCCGATGGGGCGTTCGTCGTCGATCCAGCCGAGCAGCTCCCAGATCGCGCGGAAGTCCTCGATGTCGTTGATGAGCGGGGTGCCCGTGAGCGCCATGAGCAGCGGCCGTGCCTGACGCTCGCGGATGCGCTCCGACAGCGCGAGGACGTGCTGCGAGCGCTGCGAGCCCTTGTTCTTGATGAAGTGGGCCTCGTCGACCACCATGCCGCGGAAGCCCAGGTCCCCGAACCATCCCACGTGGCGGTCGAGGATCTCGTAGTTCACCACCACCACGTCGGCGAACGCGTCGACCTGGTCGCCGTCGCCGTGGACCACGGTCGCGCGACGATGCGGGATCCACAGGTCGACCTCGTGCGCCCAGTTGGTCTTGACCACGTTGGGCACCACCACGAGCAGCGGGAAGGCATCGGCGGCCTCCGCCGCGAGCAGCGCCTGCGCGGTCTTGCCCAGGCCCGGCTCGTCGGCGAGCAGGAAGGTCCGGTGCCCCTGCGCGGCGGCCGCGACCACCTGCGCCTGGTGCGGCATCAGGGTGCGACCGAGCGGCGGGCGCGCCCGCGACTGCGCGAGGGCGGCGGGCTCGGGCAGCTCCATGCACGCGCGCACCCCCGACGTGTCGTGCTCGAACGAGCGGAACAGCGGCTCGAGCAGCTCCCAGCCGGCCAGGCGACGCGGCTGCACGGCGCGCTCCTGCGCGGCCGCGAAGTCGGGCGCGAGGAAGGGGTTCGCAAGCTGGTAGGAGATCGCCGACTGCGGCACCACGCGCTTCTCCGCGCCCGGCGGCGGCGTGATGGGGGCCGGCGGCTCCGGCTCGTCGGGCACCTCGCGGCCCGCGGCCTTCAGCACGGTCGCCTTGTAGTTGCGTGCGGCGTCGGACACCCGCGCATCCTCGGCGAGCAGGGACAGCAGCGACGTGTCGCGGGCGGCGATCTTCGCGAGGATGGTCGCGAGGCCGTCGAGGCGCTTGAGCTCCTCCTCACGCTTCGAGGCCGACAGCGTGTCGTCGGTCTTGACGCTCGCACGCTCCTCGCGCACCAGCAGGGCGACCACCTGGTACTTGGTGCGGGTGGTGCCCTTGGTCGGCGGCTTCTGGACCGCGCGGTCCACCTCGCGCGCGATGCCCGCGAGGAGCGGGATCAGGCCCTTCTCGGTGGGCCGCGACGTGCGGCGTCGCTGGTTGGCCCCGGCGGTACGGGTGCGGCCGGTCCGGCGCTGCCCAGTTCCTGACACTACGGCTCCTACTCGACTCCGTGACGCGTACGCGGCACGCTCTCCCAGGCAGGGACGCCCGTCCTCTCGCGCGCCGGGACTCGATCTCTACGCGCGGCTGGCGGACGGTGCGCGCTCGATCGGCGGCTTCCCGGTCCATCCACGCGGACGGCGGCGTGCACCCGCGACGGCCCTGCGTGGTCGCGCGTGCGTGAGCATTCTACGGCGCGACGTCCCGGTTCGACGACAGCGACGCGGCCGCGTCGGACGCTACGACTCCTCCGCCGGGACCAGGGGCCTGTTCTCGTAGAAGGTCTGGAGCACCACCGTGGTGCGCGTGTTGACGGGCACCGCCTGCCGGATGTCACGGATGAGCGCCTCGAGGTCGGGCGGCGTGGGGACGCGGACGAACAGCATGTAGCTCGCATCCCCCGCGATCGAGTGGCAGGCCTCGACGGCGGTGAGGTGCTCGACCAGCTGCGGGACGTCGTCGGCCTGCGCGGGGTCGAGCGGAGTGATCTCGATGAACGCCGACAGCGGGCGGCCGAGCGCCTCGGGGCTCACCAGCGCGCGGTAGCCGGCGATGACGCCGCTCGCCTCGAGGCGCTTGAGGCGCGCCTGGACCGCGGAGGTCGACAGCCCCACGTGCGCCGCAAGCTGCGCCAGGGTGGCGCGCGCGTCGCGGGACACCTCTGCCACGAGCCTCGAGTCCACGGGATCCTGCATGACACGGAAGGTACCGCATCGGCGGCGCGCGCGCCTCGATGCGCGCGCGTGGCGACCGACGCATTCCTCGCGGATTTCAACTCTGGACGGAAGTTGTCCCGTCATGCATGCTCATCCTAGGAAGATTTCCTGCCCGACGATGAGGGAGGTCCCCATGCCCGTCTCCGTTGAAGCCCCTCGACCCGCGACCGCCACGGACGTCCGCACGGTCGAGCACAGCGCCGAGTGGCTGCGGCTCAAGGCCGCCGCGACCGCGCTGCAGGCGTTGCAGTCCAAGGACGGCTCCGTGCCGGATCCGGCCGACCACCCGGCCGCCGAGCGGCACGTCGAGAGCGTGGTCGAAGCGATCCGCGCGCTCGCACCGCTTTTCCCGCACGACGAGTCCTACCTCGCGGCGCTCCCGGCCGACTTCGCCCGCTGGGCCGCCGGCGGCTTCGGGCAGCCCGACTTCCTCGACTCGCTGGTGCAGTTCCAGCCGCAGCATCACCGGGTCGACGGGATCCGTCACCTCATCGTGTTCCCGATGTACACGCAGAACGGCTCCCCCGACCGCCACGTCGAGGCGCTGATCGCCGAGGCGATCTGGCCCGACTTCGTCGCGGGGCTCGAGGCCCATGACTTCGGCAACACGCTCTTCGTCTCGCTCCGCCTCATCGACTTCACCGCCGGCTACGACACGAACTCCGCGGTCCTCTTCCCGGAGACGATCGGCATGCGCGAGATCCCGCGCTTCACGTGGGGTGCGATCTTCCAGGACCGCGAGGCCGCGCGCTACCGCCGCGTCGTCGCCGCTGCGGCCGACACCACCCGGCTGACGATGCCCGACGAGGCAGCGGCCATGCTCGAGGACCAGGACCTGGCGGAGAAGACCTTCGTGATGTGGGACCTCATCCACGACCGCACCCACATGCGCGGGGACCTGCCGTTCGACCCGTTCATGATCAAGCAGAGGATGCCGTTCTTCCTCTACACGCTCGAGGAGCTGCGCTGCGACCTCACCGCCTTCCGTGAGGCGGTCGCGATCCAGCGTGCGCTCGACGCGCGCGTCGCCGCCGGTGAGGAGCTCGCCACCACGGAGGCGGACACGCTCAGGCATGCGGGGCTGGTCCAGTACGCGATCCTCTTCGACAGGATCTTCCGCTTCCCCATCACCGGGAGCCGCGTCAGGAACTACGACGGGTTGGGCGGGCAGCTCCTCTTCGCATGGCTGCACCGGAAGCATGTGATCGAGTGGCGCGACGTCGAGCTCAGCATCCGCTGGGAGCTGGTGGCCGATGCCGTGGTCGAGCTCGGCGACGCCATCAACGAGCTGTACTGGGAGTCCATCGACCGGCCCAAGACTGTGCACTGGCTCAAGGCGTACGAGCTCATCTCCTCCGTGCTCACACCCAACCCCGCCTCACGGTGGGCCGCGGGGCTCCCGCGCGAGGTGCTCGCGGGCCCACCCAAGGGGTACACCGACGCCGTGATGGACGACGAGTTCCCGCTGTCCATGTTCTTCGAGGCGCTCGACAGGAAGATGAGGCCGGTCATCGAGTCCACCGCGGGGATCCGGGCCACGGCCGCGTGACCGTGCCGGACCTGCACGGCCGGACGGTGCTGATCGCGGGGGCGACCAGCGCCGTGGGGCTCGCCGCGACGCGCGTGCTGGTGGGCGCTGGCGCCTCCGTGGTCGCCACGGGCCGCGACGCCGCTCGGCTCGGGCCGCTCGCGACGCTCGGAGCCCGGACCGAGGTAGTGGACCTCGGGGACGAGGCGACGGTGGCAGGTCTCGCGGCCCGGCTCCACGCGGGCGGGACGGCGGTCGACGGCGTGCTGCACCTGGTGGGCGGCTGGCGCGGCGGCGGTGGCCTCGCGGGCCAGACCGAGGAGGACTACCGGGCCCTCGAGGTCTCGTTCACGGCGCTGCGCCACGTCTCGCGGGCGTTCGAGGGGGATCTGCGCCGCTCCCCTGCCGGGCGCCTCGCCATCGTCTCCTCGACGTCGGTCGAGCGCCCCCTCGCGGGCGGCGCCAACTACGTGGCGGTCAAGGCCGCGAGCGAGGCCTGGGTGCGCGCGGCGGCCCAGGGATTCGCGAAGGCCGCGCGCGACGCCGGCGAGCCGCTGCGGGCCGCCGCCGTCATCCTCCGCGTCGCGAGCCTCGCCGGCCTCGAGGACGCCGTGGCGCAGGCGTACGTCGGGCTGTGGGAAGCGACAGCCGAGGACGCGAACGGCTCGGTCATCGAGATCCGTGACGACGGGGACCGATGACCGAGCCGGTGGCCGCTACTTCCCGGAGTAGACCGGGAAGAAGCTGACGTTGCCGTAGTCCTTGGCCTCGAGGTCGAGGAGCGCCTGCATGTCCTCCGCCGAGATCTCGAAGTCCACGTCCGCGTTCGCCTTCATGCGCGCCGGGTTCGCGGTCTTGGGCAGCGCGACGGTGCCCAGCTGGATGACGTAGCGGATCGCGAGCTGCGGGACGGAGACGCCGTACTTGGCGGCGAGGGCGCCGATGGTCTCGTTGCCGAGGATCTCGCCGTGACCCATAGGCGAGTAGCCCTGGACAACGATGCCGTGCTCGGCCGAGTAGGTGAGGATGTCCTGAGGTGTGTTGCCCGCATGCACCAGCACCTGGTTGACGTGGGGCACCACGGTCGCGCCGGCGACCAGAGCGTCGACGTCCTCGTTCTTGAAGTTCGAGACTCCGATCGCGCGGACCTTGCCCGCGGCGAGAGCCTCCTCCATCGCCTTCCACGCGGCACGGTTGCCGTCGGTGTAGTCGCCGCCGCGGAAGTCCGCCCACGGCTGCGGCGCGTGGATGAGGAACAGGTCGATGTAGTCCAGCCCCATCGTCTCGAGCGAGCCGTCGATGGCGGCCACAGCCTCGTCGTAGGTCTTGATCTCGGCGTGCAGCTTGGTGGAGACGAAGATCTCCTCGCGCGGGACGCTCGCGGTGCGCACGCCCTCGCCGACTCCGCGCTCGTTGCCGTAGGCCTGAGCGGTGTCGATGTTGCGGTAGCCGATCTCGATCGCGGCGCGCACGGCCTCGGCCGCGTCAGCGTCCTCGATGAACCAGGTGCCCAGGCCGAGCTTGGGGATCTCGACGCCGTTGGACAGCGTGTAGGTCTCGTTGAGGGTCATGGATGCTCCTTCTCGTGTGGGTCATCTCCCCGTCACGGCCAGGCCGGAGGGGATGCACCCACCACGTTCGGGCCAACCGGCGAGACGAGGAAGGTGCTGCGCAAGGGGGTTCCCGCAGGGCCTCCCACGCCTGCGCGGGAAGCCCTCGCGTCGGGGGCCGACGCGCATGAGGCGGGGCGACGACGCCTCCCGGTCAGCCCGCCGGGTCGATGCGGACGGTGGCCGCCTGCGGGCCCGCGTCCACCATGGGCGGCAGGTAGGGGCTGTCCGCGTACTTGGCGCGCTAGGCGGCGTCGATCGCCTCGTTCAACGACGGGTCCGCCGAGGCGAAGGTCACCTCGACCGTGTGGCCGCCGGCGGTGATCCGGCCGGCGCGCTGCGACATCGCGGACTGGTGCCAGCGTGAGCGCACGCCGTTCCAGGCGCGCACGTACAACGCATCGTCCACCACGACCGACCAGATCCAGGTCGGGGTGCCGTAGGTCACGCCGTCCGCGCGGAACGGCGAGATGTGCAGGTCGTCCGAGCCGGCGATGGCGGCGAGGGCTGCGGGGTCCCATGCGGTCACGGGGGTCTCCTTCCGAGGGAACGGTTCAGCGGGTCGGGTCGACCATCACCTTGAGCACGGACCGATCGTCCATGGCCTGGTATCCGGCCGGGACGTCGTCGAGACCGATGACGTGGTCGAAGACCTTGCCGGGGTTGATCTCGCCGTTCAGCACCTGCTGGATCGCGTCCTCGAGGTAGGCGCGCACCGGCGCGGGTCCGCCGGCGAGGCGTGCGTTCTTGCCGAACAGCGACATGAAGCCGATGGGCGCGTCCTCGTACTGGGGAACGCCCACGCGGGAGATGATCCCGCCGGGGCGGACCACACCCACCGCCTGCTCGTACGCCGGCATGTGCCCTACGGCCTCGAGCACGGCGTGCGAGCCGAGCCCACCGGTGAGCTCGAGGACCTTGGCGATGCCCTCCTGGCCACGCTCGGTCACCACCTCGGCGGCACCCCACTCACGGCCCAGGTCGGTACGCGCCTGGTGGCGGCCCATGAGGATGATCTGGCCCGCACCCATGCGCTTCGCCGCCAGCACCGCGGACAGGCCCACGGCCCCGTCGCCGATGACGGTGACGGACTGGCCGGGCTCGATCTCTGCCATGAAGGCCGCGTGATATCCGGTGAGGTAGACGTCGGACAGCGCGAGCAGCGAGGCGAGCAGCTCCTCCGACGCGGTCTCCGGGTCGATGTCCGGCACCACCACGAGCGAGCCGTCGGCCTGGGGGATCATCGCCCGCTCCGCCTGGAGGGCGCTGCGGTCGCCCGGGTTGCCGTAGAAGCCGCCGTGCGGGCACGCGGTCTGGAACCCGGCCTCGCAGATCTCGCACGTGTTGTCCGAGTAGGCGAACGGCACGATCACGAAGTCGCCCACCTTGATGCGGGAGACCTCGGACCCGATCTCCTCGACGACGCCGATGGCCTCGTGGCCCATCGGGTTGCCGCCCGGGATCTCGGGGAGTCCGTGGTACGGGTGCAGGTCCGATCCGCAGATGCAGACGCGCACGGTGCGGATGATCGCATCGGTGGGCTGCACGATGGTCGGCGCGGGGCGCTCCTCGACGCGGACGTCGCCGGCCTTGTACATGACGGTGGCACGCATGGGGGTGGTGATGCTCCTGATCTGTTCGGGGTGCGGTGGGGTCGAGCGCCTCGTCAGCGCCCGAGCTCCTCGTCGGTGACGTGCTCGCCCCAGACGGTGCTGGTCGCGGGGTCGGTGCCCTCGAGAAGGGCGAGGTGCTCCATGAAGAAGCCAGGCGCCGCGGCGTGCCAGTGCTCCTCTCCCGGGGGCGTGTAGACGGTCTGGCCGGCCTTGGCCTCGATGATGGTGCCGTCGCGGCTGCCGAACAGCGCGACGCCGTCGGTCACGTGGCAGTACTGGCCGTGCGCGTGGGAGTGCCATGCGGTGCGGGCGCCGGGGGCGAAGCGCACCTTGGCGAGGACGGCACGCTGCTCGGGGCCGTGCGGGATGGCGATCATGTCGACCCAGACGTCGCCGGCGAACTGCTCCGGCGGGTTCTTCATGGTCGGGATGGTGGGCTCGATGTTCATGTCATGCCTCCTTGGCGAAGAGCTTCTGGGCGAGCGTGAGGGCGGAGACCGCGGGCGGCCAGCCGGCGTAGAAGGCGACGTGGGTGATCGCCTCCTTGATCTCGTCCTCGGTGAGCCCGTTCGCGAGGCCCATGGGGATATGCGCGTTGAGCTGCTCGATGTTGCCCGCGGTGACGAGGCTCGCGATGGTGACGAGGCTGCGGTCACGGGGGGACAGCGCCTCCGTGCGCGCCCACACCTTCCCGAAGAGCACCTCGTCGGTGAGCTCGACGAACGTGGGTGCGAAGTCGCCCATCATCCGCTGCATCGGGGTCCGGTCGTCTGCCATGGGTGGTCCTCCTGGTTCTCGTTGGGCGCCGCAAGGTCCGCGCGCCGGGTCCTCTCCAGGAGAACCCCTCACGGGCGTCCGCGGGAGGTTCTGCGAGAGGTACCTCTGCCAGAACCTCTCTTGGACGTCCGGCCCCGCCTACCGTGGAGGCATGACCACACGTGACGAGGTACGCGAGTTCCTGGTCACCCGGCGCGCCCGGGTGACGCCCGAGATGGTGGGGCTCCCCCCGGGCGGAAGCCGACGCGTGCCGGGACTGCGCCGCGGCGAGGTCGCGATCCTCGCGGGCGTCAGCGTGGAGTACTACACGAAGCTCGAGCGCGGTGACCTGCGGGGCGTCTCCGACGAGGTGCTCGAGGCGATCGCCTCGGCGCTGCGCATGGACGAGGCCGAGCGCTCCCACCTCTTCGACCTCGCGCGCACGGCGAACGTCGGCACACGCCCGCGCCGTCGGCCTGCGCCCCGCGCCAGCGTGCGTCCCAGCCTGCTGCACCTGGTCGATGCGATCACCGAGGGCGCGGCGGTGCTCGGCAACCCGCGTGGCGACATCGTGGCGGCCAACGCTCTCGGGCGGGCGCTCTACGACCCCGTGTATCGATCGCAACCCGACGCGGTCGGCTACCCGCGCTTCATCTTCCTCGACCCGGCCTCCCGGGCCTTCTACCCCGACTGGGACGAGATCGCCGACTCCTCCGTCGCGAGCATGCGCACCGTCGCGGGCCGCAACCCGTTCGACAAGTCGATCACGGACCTGGTCGGCGAGCTCTCGACGCGCTCGGAGGAGTTCCGCACCCGCTGGGCACGGCATGATGTCCGCCTGCACATCGAGGGCATCAAGCGCGTCAACCACCCCGTGGTCGGGGTGCTCGAGCTCGAGTACAACGTGATGGCGCTCCCTGCGGACGAGGACCTCGGGCTCACGGTCTACACCGCGGCGCCGGATTCGGGCTCCGCCGAGAAGCTGGCCCTGCTCGCGAGCTGGTGGGCGTCGGAACGGGCCTCGCTCGCCCACGCCGAGACCGTCACCGAGCGCTGACGCGCCTCACCGCAGGTCCGCATACGCGAGCCTGCGCAGCAGGTCGCCCAGCGTCAGCTGCTCCTCCTCCGTGAGCGGCGCATGCGTCTCGCGCTGCGCCGCCGCGATGCCGTCGCGTGCCCGCGCGAACATCGCCCGGCCGTCGGGTGTGGCCACGACGATGCGGGCACGCCTGTCGGACGGATCGAGCCGGCGCTCCACCAGCCCGCGCTCCTCGAGCCCGTCGACCAGCGCGACCACCTGGCTGGGGTCGAGCCGCAGCCTCTCCGCCAGGTCGCGCTGCGACGGACCGACCTCCGCGGCGAGCGCGAGCACCGAGTAGGAGCGCACCTTCAGGCCGAGGCCGGCGAGCGCGCTGTTACCGGCCGCCGCCACGAGCGCGCTCGCCCGCGCGAGCAGGAAGCTCGTGTCCGCGTCGAGCGTCGGCGAGACGCGCGCACGCGCATCGTCATCGGAGGCCATGCCGCCATCCTGCCACGAGACATGAGAAATTCAATCATTGACATTCTCAATGACCGATGCTGTGCTGAGTCCTGAACAAAGGAGTTCTGCGATGTCCCCACAGCATGCCCCGCTCGCCGGCCGCGCCGCCATCGTCACCGGCTCCGGCCGCGGCCTCGGCCGCGCCTACGCCCTCGAGCTCGCCCGCCAGGGCGCATCGGTCGTGGTGAACGATGTGGATGACGCCGCCGCTCGCGACGCGGTCGCCGCGATCGAGGGCGCGGGAGGTGCCGCCGTCGCCGTGGTCGCACCCGTGGGGCCGACCTCCACGGCCGATGCCCTCGTCGCGGCGGCGCTCGACAGCTTCGGGCGCCTCGACATCCTGGTGACCAACGCGGGCGTGCTGCGCGACACCGTGCTGTGGAAGATGTCCGACGACGACTTCGACACGGTGATCTCCGTGCACCTCAGGGGCACGTTCACGTGCGTGCGCGCGGCCGCCACGTACTTCCGCGAGAACGGCGTGCCGGGACGCATCGTCTGCATCGGCTCCCCTACCGGCCAGCGAGGCAACTTCGGCCAGACCAACTACGCGGCCGCCAAGGCCGGGATCGTCGGCATGGTGCGCACGTGGGCGATGGAGCTGGGGCGCGCCGGCGTCTCCGTCAACGCGGTGATCCCGGTCGCCGCGACCGCGATGACCGCGACCGTGCCGTACTTCGCCGCCGCAGTCGAGGCCGATGCCGCGGGCGAGCCGATGCCGGAGTTCTTCCGTCACGATCTCGGCTTCGGCACGTCCGACGACGTCGCCGGGCTGGTCGCCTACCTGGCCTCGGACGCCGCCGCCGACATCACGGGACAGGCGCTCGGCATCGGCGGCGACCGGATCCAGGTGTGGTCGCACCCCGAACCCGTGGCGACCGCGTACCGCGACGGCGGGTGGAGCTTCGAGGCGCTCACCGCCGACGTCCCCGGGCTGCTCGACGGGAACCTCCAGTCGGTGGGCGAGCGCTTCCCCCCGCTGCCCGAGTCGCTGGTGCGGCCGGCGCCCACCGCCTGAGCGCCGCGATGACCCGCTACGAGCCAGCGATCGACCTCGATGCGATCGAGGCGATCGACGTCCACGTCCACATCGAGGTCGACGGTCACGGGCACACGTCCCTGCCGCCCGACCTGGTCGAGGCCGCCTCGCGGTACTTCCGCACCGACGGGCCACGTCCCGAGCTCGAGGCGATCGCGACGTACTACCGCGAGCGCCGCATGGCCGCCGTGATCTTCACCGTGGACGCCGAGACGCAGCTGGGCCACCCGACGCTCGACAGCGCCGTGATCGCGACGCAGGCCGCCGACCACGCGGACGTCCTCATCCCCTTCGGCTCGGTCGACCCGCATCGGCCCGACGCCGTGGACCGGGTCCGGAGCCTCATCGAGGACCACGGCGTGCGCGGCTTCAAGCTGCACCCGACCGTCCAGGGCTTCGACCCCTCGGACGAGCGCTGGTATCCGCTGTACGCGGCGATCGAGGACGCTCGCGTGCCTGCGCTGTTCCACACCGGGCAGACCGGGATCGGGGCCGGCCTTCCCGGGGGTCGCGGGCTGCGGCTCGGGCTCTCGAACCCGATGCTGCTCGACGGGGTCGCCGCGGACTTCCCCGACCTCGACATCGTGATGGCCCACCCGAGCGTGCCGTGGCAGGACGAGGCCCTCGCGGTCGCGACTCACAAGCACCGCACCTGGATCGACCTGTCCGGGTGGGGTCCGAAGTACTTCCCCGAGCAGCTGGTGCGCGCCGCCAACTCCTACCTCAAGGACCGGATCCTGTTCGGCACGGACTTCCCCCTGCTCACCCCCGACCGCTGGCTCGAGGACATCGGTCAGACGGCGCTCAAGCCCGAGCGCCTGCCCGCGATCCTCAAGGACAACGCCGCCCGACTGCTGAGGCTCGGCTCGTGACGCCGGCGGCCCGCCGCATCGTCCCCCTCCATCACACCCACGAAAGGCACCGCCCATGACCACCACCGTCCTCTACGCCGAGGTCCCTTCGCTTGTGGGCCGCGACCTCGGCTGGTCCGACTGGCTCGAGGTGACGCAGGAGCGCGTCAACGTGTTCGCCGACGCGGTCGACGACCACCAGTGGATCCACGTCGAGCCGGAGCGGGCGCGAGCAGAGAGCCCGTTCGGCGGCCCGATCGCGCACGGCTTCCTGTCGCTGTCGCTCACCACCAGGCTCTGGACCGAGCTGCTCGAGGTCGACGGCGTCACCACCAAGGTCAACTATGGGTTGGACAAGGTGCGCTTCATCTCCCCCGTGCAGGTGGGCGCGCGGGTCCGGATGAACGCCGTGATCGCGGAGGTGGCCGAGATCCCCGGCGGCTACCAGCTCACCGTCGACCAGACCATCGAGATCGAGGGCGGCACCAAGCCCGCGGTCGCGGCGCGGGGGCTCTATCGCTTCTACGCCTGAACGGAACGCACCACCCCACCCCCCACTGCATCAGCGAGGATGACATGAAGAACCAGGGGCTCGGCGACTGGATCGCGCGGCGGCGCATCAAGTCCGAAGGCGACACGGCGCTCATCTGGCCGGGCGGCAGCTACACCTACGACGAGTTCGCGGAGAGGGTGGCGCGGCTCACGCAGGCCCTCGCCGATCGCGGGCTCGCCAAGCGTGACCGGCTCGTGTACTTGGGCAACAACAATCCGGACTTCCTCACCACATTCTTCGCGTGCGGTGCGCTGGGCGCAGTCTTCGTGCCGCTCAACACCCGCCTCGCGCCGTGCGAGCTCGAGTACATGATCGAGGACTCGGGCGCGGTGTTCCTGGTGACGCACGAGTCGGTCCGCTCGCTCGCGCGGGCGGCCGCGTGGTCCAGCGGGATCCGCAAGCGCCTGGTGGTCGACGGGGAGGCCGACCTTCCGGCGGTGGAGAGCCTCGACGAGGTGGTCGCGGCGACGGAGCCCTGGACGCTCGACGTCGAGGTCACGCTCGACGACCCGGCGATGATCCTCTACACCTCCGGCACCACCGGACGCCCGAAGGGCGCGGTCCTCACCCACGGCAACCTCACGTGGAACGTCATCAACGCGATCGTCGACTACGACGTCACCCGGGACGAGGTCGCGATGATGATGTCGCCCATGTTCCACGTCGCGGCGCTCAGCATGGGCGCGCTGCCCACGCTGCTCAAGGGCGGCGCGGTGGTGCTCCACGAGCGCTTCGACGGCGGCGACGTGCTGCGCGCGGTCGCCGAGCACGGCATCACCAGCCTCTCGGGCGTCCCGACCACCTTCCAGTTCCTCTCGGAGCACCCCGACTGGGAGTCGACCGATCTGTCGAGCATCCGCAAGCTCACGTGCGGCGGCTCCGCGATGCCGTCGCGCGTGGTCGAGGCGTACGAGGCGCGCGGGCTCGCGTTCTCGAGCGGCTACGGGATGACCGAGGCCTCCCCCGGCGCGACGTCGCTGCCGGTGACCAAGACGCGGGACCACGTGGGCACGTCCGGCCTCGCGCACTTCTTCACCGACGTGCGCGTCGTCGGCCCCGAAGGCGACGTGCTGCCGCCCGGCGAGGCGGGCGAGATCCAGATCAGCGGCCCGAACGTGATCCGCGAGTACTGGCGTCGTCCCGAGGCGACCGCAGAGGCGCGCGACGGCGAGTGGCTGCGCACCGGCGACGTCGGCCGGCTCGACGAGGACGGCTACCTCACCGTCACCGACCGCCTCAAGGACATGATCATCTCGGGCGGCGAGAACGTGTACCCCGCGGAGATCGAGCAGCTGGTGATGGAGATGCCCGAGGTGCGCTCGGTGGCCGTCATCGGCGTGCCCGACGAGCGCTGGGGCGAGGTGCCGCTCGCGGTCGTGGCGCTCCACGAGGGCGCCGAGGTCACACCCGAGGACATCCTCGGGCACGTGCGCGGCCGGGTCGCGAAGTACAAGCTGCCGCGCGCGGCGATCCTGGTCGACGACCTCCCCCGCACCGCGAGCGGGAAGGTCCGCAAGGTCGAGCTGCGCGCGCAGTTCCCGGCGCTGCCGGACGACGCGCGGGCATGACATCGAGTCACGGCGAGCGCGAGGTGGACGCGGGCGCGGAGCCGGCGATGCCGTGACAAGCGGGAGCCCCGGGCCGCGCGGCCCGGGGCTCCGGTAGGAAGGCGCCTGCTCAGCCGACGGTCACGCCGAGCAGCGAGCGGTACAGCGTCTCGAACTGCGCGACGGAGGTCTCGCGCGGGTTTCCGCCCGCGCAGACGTCGTCGAACGCAGCCTGCGCGAGCGCGGGAATGTCCGCGTCCTTGGCGCCGATCTCGTCGATGGTGAGCGGGTTGCCCAGGTCCCGGGTGAGCTGCGCGACCGCGTCCACCGCGGCCTCGCGCGCCTCCTCCAGCGGCATCCCGTACGCGTTCTCGACACCGAAGGCCGCGGCGATGTCGCGGTACTTCTCCCCCGTCTCCGGGGCGTTGAACGCCATGACCGGGGCCAGCAGGATGCCGTTCGCGACGCCGTGCGGCGCGGAGTAGAACGCGCCCAGCGGGTGCGCCATCGCGTGCACGATGCCGAGGCCGACGTTCGAGTAGCCCATGCCGGCGATGTACTGCGCGAGCGCCATGCGCTCCATCGCCTCGCCGTCGCCGTCCGCGGCGGCCCGCAGCGACGCCGCGATCACCTGGATGGCCTTGAGGTGGAACAGGTCGGACAGCTCCCACGCGCCCTGCGTGGTGTAGCCCTCGATCGCGTGCGTGAGCGCGTCCAACCCCGTGGCGACCTTGAGCGAGCGAGGCGCGGTCGCCATCATGTCGGCGTCCACGACCGCGAGGATCGGGATGTCGTGGGGATCCACGCACACGAACTTGCGGTTCCGCTCGACGTCGGTGATGACGTAGTTGATGGTCGTCTCGGACGCGGTGCCGGCGGTGGTGGGCACCGCGATGATCGGGACCGACGGGTTCTTGGTCGGCGCGACGCCCTCGAGCGAGCGCACATCCGCGAACTCCGGGTTCGCGACGATGATGCCGATCGCCTTGCAGGTGTCCTGCGGCGAGCCGCCGCCCACCGCGATGAGCACGTCCGCGCCGGACTCCTGGAACGCCGCGACGCCCGCCTGCACGTTCTCGATGGGCGGGTTGGGCAGCACATCGCTGTAGACCTCGTACGGGAATCCGGCGGCATCCAGCAGACCGGTGACCTTGGCGGTCACGCCGGTCTCGATGAGGACGGCGTCGGAGACCACGAAAGCCTTCGCGAACCCTCGCGCCTCGAGCTCCCCCGGGATCACCTCGATCGACCCTGCGCCGAAGTACGCGGTCTGGTTCCAGACCATCCGATGTGCCACGTTGCACCTCCCGTGCGAGCCCGCGCGCGGCGCGTCACCGCTGTTGACGCGGACCTCTGCCTTGCACAGTTCCACCGCCGGGTCGCGCACACGTGGGGCCTTGGTCCCGGCGAGACGATGGCATCGCCGAGCGGGGCGTTCCTCTGGCGATGCCGGCGATCACCCGGCTCACGCGACGCGATGGACCCGGATGACCACATGTCCGGGCTCGGGCCTCGCGTACCCGACGAACTGCGCCTCGGTGAGCCAGCGGTGCGCCTCCGCGCCGGTCTGGAACTCGAAGGCCGTGCGGTAGTACAGCTGCTCCTCGGGCACGTCCTCCCCCGCGGCCAGACGTCGCTCGACGTCCACGTCCGCATGCCAGTACCCACGGTTGACCACATCGATCGCGGAGCCGTCCTCCGCCTCGACGACGTAGCGCGCATCGAGCTGCGTGGTCGCGCCGCGCGTGACCCACCAGTCCGCACCGACGCCGAGGACCCGCCCGCGCAGGCGCGGGCCCTCGACGGTGCCGCCGATGATCGGCGTGACGTTGAGGTCCTCGGAGTCGGTACGGCCCACGCGGATCGGCTCGTCCACCGCGACCCGCAGGTCGAAGACGTGCTCGAGCACCGCCACCATCGTCATGTCAGACCGCCGGCGCGGCCGCGACGGGCGGGACGCCGATCCCGCCGAGCACGGCCTCGACATCGCGGCCCGCCGCGAGCGCGACATGATCGCCGTTCCGCGGGCCGATCAGCTGGACGCCCGTCGGCAGCCCGTCCTCGTCGAGCCCTGCGGGGACCGCGACGGACGGGAGCCCCAGGAAGTTGACCGCGACGAGCAGCCGGTGCGCGCGCCACAGCTCGGTGGTCGCCGCAGGACCCGCGAGGTCGAAGCCGACCTCGGGCATCCTCCGGCAGGTCACGGGTCCCACCACGACCGGGTGCGCGACCTGGAACTCCTCCCACGCCGCGGCGATCGCGACCCGCCTCGCCCAGGCCAGGGCGTAGTCGTCGGCACCCGAGAAGGGCTCCGTCTCGGACGCGTTGTCGAGGAAGTACGTGGTGGAGCCCGCGCTCAGCGGCGCCGGAAGGCCGCCGGGCCGGAACGCGCCGACCATCTCCGCGACCGACAGCCGACGCCACAGCACGGCCGCCTCCTCGAGCAGCGGCGGCTCGACCTCGTCGACCTCCCACCCCTGCGCAACGAGCGCCTCGGCGGCGCGGTCGACCGCGTCGCCCACCTGGGTGTCGACGCCCCAGCCGAGGGGGTCGCGCACCACGGCGGCCCTCCGGGGGCCCTCGTAGGAGGCGGGATGCGGGTGCGTGCTCACCAGCGGATCGCGCCCGTCGGCGCCGTGCATGAGCGCGAACGCGGTGTCGAGATCGTCGACCGTGCGCGCGATGGGACCGTTGACGGCGAAGTGCTGGAGCGTGAGCGACACCGGCTCGGCGCTCTCCGCGGTGGGCGCCGGGATCCTTCCGGCCGAGGGCCGCAGCGCGCAGACTCCGGCGGCGTGGGCGGGCAGCCGCAGCGAGCCGCCGTAGTCGTTGCCGAGCCCGAGCGGGGTCATGCCCGTCGCGACCGCGACGGCGTCGCCTCCGCTGGAGCCGCCCGGCACCCGCGCGGCGTCCCACGGGTTGAGGGTGCGCCCGAACAGGTCGTTGTCGGTGTCCCAGCGCAGCCCGAAGTCGGGCATGTTGCCGCGGCCGATGGGGATCGCGCCCGCCGCGAGCAGCCGCGCCACCATGGTCGCGTCCTCGGCCGGCACGGCGTTCGCGAGGAAGGGCCAGCCGCTGGTCGAGGCGGACCACGTGAGGTCGATGTTCTCCTTGACCGTGAAGGGCACGCCGGCGAGCGAGCCCGCCTCGAGACCCGCCTCCAGGGCCGCGTCGACCTGATCGGCGAGCGCCCGAGCGCGGTCATGGAACACGACCGTGAGCGCGTTGACGGTCGGGTTGACGGCGTCGATCCGCGCGAGGTGCGCGTCGACGGCCTCGCGCGCGGTGATCCTGCGCTCGCGGATCGCCTGCGCGAGCTCGCGCATGGTCAGCTGCCAGGGTTGAGCGGTGGTCATCGGGTACCTCCTGAGGTGACGATGCGGGCCGGAAGCCGCCGCTGGGGCGTCCACCCGGGCCGGGGGATGGAGTCGAGAAGAGTGCGCGTGTAGTCCGAGCGTGGCGCATCGAGGACGTCGGCGATGGGGCCTTGCTCCACGATGCGCCCCGCCTGCATGACCGCGACGTGGTCGCACAGACGGCGGACGGTGGTGAGGTCGTGAGAGATCATCAGCAGCGCGACACCCGTCTCACGCCTGATGCTGTCGAGCAGCGTGAGGATCTCCACCTGCGTGGTGACGTCGAGCGCGGAGACCGCCTCGTCGAGCACCAGGATCTCCGGGTCGGCCGCGAGCGCTCGGGCGATGGCCACACGCTGCCGCTGTCCACCGGACAGCGCGCGGGGACGGGAGCCCGCCAGCGCGGGCGCGAGGCGGACCGCGTCGAGCAGCGCGTCGACACGCGCCGCGATCTCGGCACGCGAGGCGATGCGCCGGTGCACGGCGACGGCCTCCGCGAGGCAGCTGCGCACCGTCTGACGCGGGTCGAGCGACTGGTACGGGTCCTGGAAGACCATCTGGACCACCCTGGCACGTGCGCGCCGCGCGGGAGCGGACCTCGCGGGCGCGGTCCAGTCCTCATGCTTGACGGTGACCGTGCCGCCGTCGGCGGTCTCGAGGCCGCAGATCATCCGAGCGGTGGTCGACTTGCCCGAGCCGGACTCGCCGACGATCCCGAGGGCGCCTCCGGCCGCGAGCGCGAAGGAGACGTTGTCGACCGCGAGAAGCTCCTCGCGCCCGCGCCCGCGTCCGGCCGCCCGCACCTGGTACGCCTTGCGCAGGCCCGCGACCTCGAGCACCGTGTCGCTCCGCCGCGCCTGCCGGATGCCGGCCGCCTCGTCGGGAAGCGAGGCGGACAGCAGGCGGCGGGTGTACGGCTCGCGGGCGTCCTCGCGCATCGTCGCCGCGGCGAGCGTCTCGACGGTGCGGCCCGCCTGCATCACGGCGACACGGTCGCAGACGGCGCCCGCGAGCGCGAGGTCGTGGGTGATGAACAGCAGCGCAAGGTCGCGATGGCGCCGCAGGTCCGCGATGACCGCCATCACCTCCTCCTGGGTGGTGACGTCGAGCGCGGTGGTGATCTCGTCGGCGAGCAGCAGCGGTGGATCCATCGCGAGGGTCGCGGCGATCATCACGCGTTGGAGCAGCCCGCCCGAGAGCTCGCCCGGGCGCTGGCGCATGCGCCGGTCGGGGTCGCGGATGCCGACCTCCGCGAGCAGGTCCACCGCTCGGCGGTACGCCGCCTCGGGCGCCTCGCCCGCGAGCGCAACCAGCGCCTCGGTCATGAAGTCCCCGATGGTCCGGAGCGGGTTGAGGTGCGCGCGGGGCGTCTGGAACGCCATCCCCATGCGGGTCGCGCGGAGCTCGCGCAGCTCCGCGCCCGGCAGCGACGCGAGGTCGTGGCCGGCGAGCCGGATGGTGCCGCCGGTGGTGAAGCCCGCGGGCAGCAGCCCCGCGACCGCGCGGGTCGACAGGGTCTTGCCCGACCCGGACTCCCCGACGAGCCCCAGGGACTCGCCGGCGCTCACCGCGAGCGTGCAGTCGTGGACCAGCGTCCGGCCGTCGGGCGTCGCGACGGACAGGCCGTCGATCTCGAGCACGGTGGTGGTCATCGGTCCTTGGCCTCCGCCCAGGTGGTGGTGCGGGCGCCGACGATGTTGACGGCGAGCACGGTGAGCACGATCAGCGCCGCGGGGAACATCGACTGCTCCGGCGCACCCGTGAGCAGCGCGGGCTGCCCGCCCGCGATCATGACGCCCCAGTCGGAGGCCGGCGGCTGCGCGCCCAGGCCGAGGAAGGAGATCGCGGCGATGTCGAGCATCGCGTACCCGAAGCCAACCGTCGCCTGCGCGAGGATGGTGGGGAGCAGCGCGGGGAGAAGGTGGCGGAAGCAGATCGCGAGCGATCCGACGCCCTGGATCCGCAGCGCGGCGATGTAGGGCCGCCCCAGCTCGGCGCGTGCGCCCGCACGCACCAGCCGCACCACGATCGGCATGTAGGCGATCGACAGCGCGACCACCGGCGCGAGCAGCCCCTTGCCGAACATGGCGACGGCGAGCACGGCGAGCACCAGGCCCGGGATGGCGAAGATCACGTCGACGAGCCGGCTCGCGATGCCGTCGACCGCGCCGCCGAACCACGCCGATGCGACAGCGACGGCCACCCCGAGCATCGTCGACACGGCCACGACGATCACGGGCCCGGCGATGCTCGGACGTGCCCCCGCGAGCACCCGGGACAGGACGTCGCGACCGAGGTCGTCGGTGCCGAACGGATGCGCGAGGCTCGGCGGGGCCGACACCGCGCCGGCGTACAGCTGATCGGGGTCGTACGGTGAGCGCAGCGGGCCGAGCAGCGCGATCCCGATGACCGCCACGAGCACCAGGGCGGCGGCGATGAGGAGCGGATCGTGCGCCGCGGCGCGCCGCGCGGGTGCGGGCGTGCGTCCCCGTGCGAGCTGACCGATGCTCATGCGGACCTCCGGGACTTGACGGAATCGGGGTCGATGATCGCGATCACCACGTCGACCACGGCGTTGAGCACCACGAACACCGTGACCAGCAGCAGGGAGAGCACCTGCACCACCGGCAGGTCCTTCCGCGCGGCCGCCTCGGTAAGGAGGGAGCCGATGCCGCCCACCCCGAACGCCTGCTAGGCGACCGCGGAGACGGCGATGAGGCCCGCGATGGTCGCGCCGGAGACGGCGAGGATCTGGGGGGACGCGTTGAGCAGGACGTGCCTGCGGAAGATGCGCGATGGCGACAGCCCCCGCACCCGCGCGGTGTCGACGTGCTCCGCGTGCTGCTGGGCGACGATCGCTCCGCGGGTGATGCGGCTCATGTACGCGATGTAGAGGACCGCGAGCGAGATCGCGGGCAGCGTGAGGTGGTACAGGTTGTCGAGCAGGCCCTCGCCGGTGCCGTACACCGGGAACCAGCCGAGCACGCGCCCGAAGACCCAGATCAGCAGGATCGCCACCACGAACGTGGGCATCGCCACGCCGATCGACGTGCCGACGAGCACCGCGCGGTCTGCGCGCGGGCCGCGCACGGCCGCGAGGATCCCCGAGCCGATGCCGAACACCGTGATGAGGACCACCGCGTAGGCGACGAGCAGGAGGCTGATGCCGATCCGCGGCGCGATGAGCTCCGCGACCGGCGTCTTGTAGACGAAGGACGTGCCCAGGTCGCCCTGGAGCACCCCGCCGACCCAGCGCAGGTACTGCATCCACACCGGATCGTCGAGGTGGTGCTCGGCTCGGATCGCCTCGATCAGCTCCGGGGTGGGCCGCACCCCGCCCGCGAGCGCCGTGACCGGGTCGCCCGGGGTGAGCGCGACGGCGAAGAAGATCGCGATGCTGGCCAGGAGGAGGGTGAGGAGGAGCCCGCCGAGCTTCGCCGCCAGCTGGCGGATCGCGTTCGCGCTCATCTCACCCTCCCCCGGACCGGTGCCGCGTCGCTCACGCGCCGCCCAGGTGCTGCGCCCAGGGGCTCGCGTACGCCGCGACGGACGTGGTCGCACCGGTGAGATCCGAGCTGAGGAACGTGGTGTGGTACGCCCCGGCGAGGGTCACCTGGAGCATGTCGGGGGCGAAGATCTCCTGCGCCGCGACGTATGCCCCGGCGGCCTCCGTCGGGTCCGGGGTGGTCCGCGCCGCCTGCAACGCGCCGATCACGTCGGGATCCGCGTAGCCGCTCCAGTTGAAGATGCCGCCGAGCTCGGCGGGCAGCAGGAACAGCTGCGGGTAGGCCAGCACGCCGGGCGTCTCCGTGTAGCCGGTCGTGGCGACGAAGTCGATCGACTCGCGCGGTCCCGGGTCGGCGAGGAAGATCCCGGCGAAGTCGGCGGGCTGGCGCTCGTCGATCTCGATGGTGAGGCCGATCTGCCGTCCCGCGCTCTGGATGATCGCGGCGGTCTGCGACAGCTCCTTGCTGCCGGCGGGGATCGCGATGACGAGCGGAACCGACGTGTCCTCACCCGACTCCGCGACGAGCGCCTTGGCCGCCTCGAGGTCCACGGTCGGCTCGGCGAGCGCGTCGTAGCCGGCCTGGTAGACGTCCGCGGCCTCCATACTCGCGAAGGAGAACGGCGCCACGAAGGTCCGCTGAGGCTGGCCGAGCCCGTTGAGCACGGTCGCGATGTACTGATCACGGTCGATCGCCATGCTGAGCGCCTGGCGGACGAGCGGGTTGGCGCCGGCACCCGTGGCCTTGGTGGGACCGAAGGAGAACGATGCGGTGGACGGGCCCACGATGAGCCTTCCGGCCTCGGAGCCCTCGAAGACCGCACGGCTGGCCGGCGGCACGTTGAAGGCGCCGTCGATCTCACCCTCGACCAGGGCGTTGGTGAGCGTGGTGCCGTCCGCGATGAAGCGGTACGTGAGGGTCTTCACGTGCGGGGCGCCGCCCCAGTAGCCCTCGTTGGCAACGGTGACGATCTCCTTGCCGGGTGTCCACGACTCGAGCTCGAACGGGCCGGCGCAGAGCAGCCCGCCGCCGGAGGTGCCGAGCGCGTCGCCCGCCTCGTCGCCGTACGCCTTGCTCAGCACCGCGCCCGCGCCGCTGGCGAGAGCGTCGCGGAACGTCGAGTCCGGCGCGGTGAAGCGCACCGTCACCTGCTGGTCGCCTGTGGCCTCGATGGAGGCGACCAGGACGAAGGCGCCGAAGTACGCGGAGGTCACGTCCTGCCGGTGGCGCTCGAGGCTGTAGATCACATCGTCCGTGGTGACGGGTGTGCCGTCCCAGAAGGTCACGCCGTCGCGCAGGTCGATGACGAAGGTCACCGGATCGGCCCATTCCGCCGAGGCGGCGATGCCGGGCTCGATCGAGAAGTCGGGCTGGACCTGGAGGAGGCTGTCGCACAGGTTCGGCGCGACGAAGTTGTAGTCCGCGCCGGGGATCAGCGACCGCGGCTCACCCTCGACGAGCGCCCAGGTGACCTCGTCGACGTCCGCCGTCGCCGCGGGGAGCGCGGCGACCAGCGACGAGGCGTCGATGGGCGTGGCGCCCGCGCTCTCACCGCCGCTCGCTCCCTCGCTCGGCGATTCGACCGTGTCACGCGCCGTGCAGCCCGTCGCGAGGACGAGCATCGCGCCTGCCGCGACCGCGGCGCTGATGCCTGAGATTCTCATTGCTGTTCCTTCCTGGGGATTCGGGCCGTGCGCGTCCCGGCTTGCGCCGTGGACGATGGATCAGGTGTTACATAAAACAGTGTTGTACATCAATGTTGCACTAATGTTTCGGCGATGGCTAGGCTGTGCTGCATGCCTCGAGACGTCGATCCTCGCCAGCGCCTGGCGGACATCGCCGCCGCGACCATCCGCGTCGCACGCAGCGAGGGCACCCACGCGGTGACCATCCGCTCGGTCGCGCGCGAGCTCGGCGGCTCCACCACGCTGGTGACCAACTACCTGCCCTCGCGCGCGGCGCTGATCCTCAACGCCCTTGATCAGGGCCGCGACCGCTGGCAGCAGGAGCTCGCCGAGACGCTCGCGGACCTGGAGCCCTCCGCGCATCTGCGCGCGGTCACCGACTGGGCGCTCTCGTCGACCACGGACGACCCGGTGCTGCGGACGCTCATCCTCGAGATCGTGGCGAACGCCGCGATCGAGCCCGTGATGGCCGAGGCCCTGCGTCACGAGTCCACGGCCTTCGAGGCCCAGCTGCGCACCGCGGCCGCGGCCTCCGGCTTCGCCGACCCGGAGGCGGTGGCGGACCTCGCCTACCTCCTCATCCGCGGCGCGTACATCGCGAGCACCGAGGACCCCGAGCGCTGGAGCGACGCGCACGTGCGCGAGGTGATCCACTCCACCATCGCCGCGCAGCCGCGCGCGTGATCCCGGACGCGTGACGGTCATCGCACCACGAACACCCTGATGCGGACCTGACCGTCCTCGTCGCGGGCCAGTCCGAGGAACTGATGCTCGGCGAGCCATCGGTGCGCCGGTGCATCGGTCTGGAAAACCGGCGCGGTGCGGAAGTAGTACTCACCCTCCGCGACGGCCTCGCCCGCCGCGATCCGCTCCTCGACCTCGGCGCTCGCGCGGTAGTAGCCGCGATTGAGGATGTCGATGACGGCGCCGTCCTCGGCCCTCAGGAGGTAGCGCGCCTCGAGCTGGGCGGTCCCCGCGCGCTCCACGGCCCAGTCTCCCCCGCCCGCGAGCACCACGCCCGTGAGCAGCGGGCCGTCGACCGTGCCGCCGGCCACCGGGGTGAACGTGAGCTCCTCGTCCACGCCCCGACCGATCCTGAGGTACGGGTCGACGTCGACCCGGATCTCGAAGGCGTACTCGAGCCGAGGCTCGCTCATCGGGCGATCACCTCCCCGGCTCCGGCGGTGACGCTCACCGCGATCCGGAGCCCGTCGGCGCCTCCGACCACGAGCCGCTGACGATGCGCACGGAGCTCCACCGCGCCCCACGGCTCCTCCCCCGTCCCCGGCTGCACCAGGTACTCCGGGGAGTCGCTGCCGGTGACATGCACGCGAAGACGGTGGCCCTCACGGAGGCGGTAGCCGACCTGCCCGAGGTCCACCTCGACCGCGGCGCCCTCCTCGGCCCGCAGCACCTGCACCTGGCCCCGGGCGATCCTCAGCGCCGTCCCGTCCGGCGCGACGTCGAGCAGCCGGATGAACACGTCCGCGACCGGCCCGTCGGCCGCGACCCTCGCCGCAGCCGTGACCGGCCCGACCAGGTCGACGTCCGCCGCCATCGGCGTCGTCTCGAACGCCAGCACATCGGCGCGCGCCGACAGCGCCGACTCGTCCGGACGCTCGAGCAGGAACGCGAAGGCGTTCTCGGCGCTTGACGGGACCGGTGCAGCCGGATCGTGCACCCACTCGACGGTCTGCGCATCGTCCGGCCGGCGCGCCGAGAGCGAGCCGTCGGCTCCCGCGAAGAGGTCGCAGGTCTCTCCGCCCATAGGCGGCCACGAGTCGGCCGTCCGCATGCCGGCGGTGCCCGCGAGGTTCCAGCTCACCCGCGGGATGTCGGCGCCGGAGCCTTGCTCACGGACGAAGACCTCGAAGAACTCCAGCGCGGGGTCGAGCATGCGCGGCAGCTGTGCGCGGAGCTGCTCCTCGGTGCGCTCCTCGACCCTGTCGGCGTCAGGGTCATCGAGATAGTAGGACTCGTGGTCCATCGGCTCGATGCGCAGGAAGTGCTGGAGCGCCCACGCCGGTCGGCGCTGGATCTCGGCGACGTCGGCCCACGCGAGCGGGGCGCAGTTGTCCCACCAGCCGACGGTGTGGAGTGTCGGGACCGGTCGCGCGTCGAAGGGGCTCGCGCTCGGGAAGCGCGGGAGGTGCACGGCGCGCGGGTACCACTGGTCGTAGGACATCGAGCGGGAACCGAGCTGCGCCATCGCCTCCTCGGCCTGAGCGCTGAAGGGGCGCCGCTCGGAGTCGAGCTCCCAGTGGTACGCGTCCTGGGAATGGAACCACGTGAGGGGGTAGAGGTACGTGATGGCCCACTCGATGGGCCGCACGCGTTCGCCCGGGCGCACCGCCACCGGCTCGCCGAGACGGGTGCCGGTGACACGCGGCGCGATCGCCTTGAGGGCCGGATGCTGGGACGCCGCGGCGGCCCACTGGGTGTAGCCGTAGTAGCTGTCGCCCCACATCGCGACACGGCCGTTCGACCAGGCCTGATGGGTGATCCAGTCGATCGTGTCGTACCCGTCGTCCACCTCGTTGACGAACAGCAGCGCGGCACCCTCGGAGCGGAACTTGCCGCGGACGTCCTGCGCGACCACGCGGTATCCGCGCGCCATGAGGTACTCCGCGACGAGCGGGATGAACGTGTACGCACCGCTCTTGTCGTACGGCAGCCGGATCAGCACGGTGTCCCCCGGTTCGCGCTCACCGTGGGTCCCTGACGGGAGGTAGACGTCCGCCGCGAGCCGTGCCCCGTCCCTCATCCGCACGCGCTCCTCGAAGGCAAGAGGGCTCGTCGGCGCGGGCCCTTCGCGCAGGATCTCCACCACGTCCGCCTCCTCGGTCCTTCGATGAGGCGTCACGCTAGAGCCGATCTTGGTTTTTAGTCAAGTCCGACTAGACTAGAAAAGCGCGGCGGTTGCGCTATCGTGCTCGCGAGGAGGAACACCATGGCCCGCCCATCCGTCGCCGAGGAGCGCACCCGGCAGATCGTCGATGCCACCATCCGCACCATCGGCGAGCGAGGCATCACCGGCGCGAGCCTCGACCGCATCGCCGTGGCCGCCGGCATGACCCGCGGCCACGTGCGGCACTTCGCCGGCAACCGCGAGACGCTGCTGCGTGAGGCCGCGCGCCACTTCTACACCGACGGCTCGGAGCGCGGCTCGATCCTGCCCGCGGGCACGGCCACGGTCGCCGCCGCCCTCGATCACCTCTTCGGGGCGCCCTTCACCGACCCGGGCCAGGAGAACGCGGTGGTCCTGGGCTTCGTCGAGGCCGCGCGCACCGACCCCGAGCTCGCCGCCCTCCTGACCGGCGCCTACGCAAGCACGCACGCGGTGCTCGCAGACCTGCTTGCGGCGGAGCACCCGGACGCACCGCCGGACGCCTGCAACGAGGTCGCGTACGGCGTCGTGGGGATCGCCCTCCACCACGTGTTCCTGAACGACATCGCCTCGAGCAGCGAGGGCGCGGCACGCGCTCGACGCTCGGCGGAGCGCATGATCGTGGCCCTCGAAGTCGCCTGACGGCGCGGGACGGATGAGCTGGCCGATACGCCGGGTTCTGTCTCTCGCACCCGTTACCGGGGACGAGGGGCGGCCATCCATCTAGGCCCTGGATTGCTCCAGGGCTCAAGCAACCTACCCGCATGCTCGGGCGAGCAGCCCTCGAACGCATGCTGTCTGGTCTTGCTCCGGGTGGGGTTTACCTTGCCGCTCCTGTCACCAGTCGCGCGGTGAGCTCTTACCTCACCCTTTCACCCTTACCCCGCTCCCGAAGGAGCGAGGCGGTCTGCTCTCTGTGGCACTGTCCCGCGGGTCACCCCGGGTGGCCGTTAGCCATCACCCTGCTCTATGGAGCCCGGACGTTCCTCGGGACCCTTGTGGGGTCACGCGGCCGCCTGGCCAGCTCATCCGCGCTCCTAGGGTACCGGCGGCGCGGCCCGCCGCGCACGCGCCCTGATCCACTTCTCCGCGCCCACCACCAGGCTCGCGAGCGCCCCCACCGCGAGGATCCGGACCCACGCCTCCCCTCCGATCGGCACCGTCCCGAACACCCGGTTCATGACCGGAAGGTACGTGAACAGCGCCTGCGCGCACGCCTGAACCGCGATGCCGACCACCACCCACGGGTTCGACAGCAGGCCGATGCGCCACACGGACCCCTCAAGCGAGCGGCAGTTGAGCAGGTAGAAGGCCTCGACCGCGACGAACAGGTTGGCTGCCACGGTCCTCGCCTCCGCGAGGCTTGCACCGTTGGCCACCTCCCACTCGAACAGCCACCAGGAGCCGCCGACCAGGATGGCGGACACCAGGACGATGCGGGCCATCAGCGTGGGCGTGAGGAGCGCCTGGCGCGGGTCCCGCGGGGGACGCGTCATGATGCCGCGTTCCTTGGGCTCGAAGGCGAGCATGAGGCCGAGCGCGACGGCCGTGGTCATGTTGATCCAGAGGATCTGGGTGGGCTGGATCGGCAGCGCTGTCCCCAGCAGGATCGCGATGAGGATCACCAGCCCCTCGGCCAGGTTGGTGGGAAGCGTCCACGTGATGAACTTGGTGAGGTTGTCGAAGATCCCGCGCCCCTCCTCGACGGCCGCCTCGATGGTCGCGAAGTTGTCGTCCGTGAGGACCACGTCTGCGGCGTCCTTCGCGACCTCGGTGCCGATGCGCCCCATGGCGATGCCGATATCCGCATGGCGCAGGGCCGGCGCATCGTTGACGCCGTCGCCGGTCATCGCCACCACGTGTCCGCGGGCCTGGAGCGACTCGACCAGGCGCAGCTTCTGCTCCGGTGAGACGCGCGCGAGCACGGTGGCCCGCGCGACGGCGTCCCCGCGCGAGTCCGGGTCGAGCCGCGCGAGCTCCGGTCCGGTGAGCACGGCATCCCCGTCCTGCGCATCGTCCACCAGACCGACCCGCCTGGCGACCGCCCACGCGGTCTCCGCGTGGTCGCCCGTGATCATCTTGACGTCGATGCCGGCGGTACGGCACGCGCGCACGGCGTCGACCGCCGCGACGCGGGGCGGGTCCCACATGCCGTGCAGGCCGGTGAAGACCAGACTCCCCTCGAGCGCCTCCTCGCTGAAGCGCGAGGGCGCGACGTCCGTGAGCACCGCGGTGGCGAGCACGCGCAGGCCCCGCTGGCTGAGGCTCGCGACGGCCGCCTCGATCGCGTCGGTGTCCAGCGCGGCCAGCGTGCCGTCCGGCTCCAGCTGGGCTGCGCACAGCGAGACGATGCGCTCCGCGGCCCCCTTGGCGAGCACGACGTGACTCGCGTCGCGCTCCGCGGCCACGTGGAGGGTCGCCATGTACTGCCGGCGCGAGTCGAATGCGATGGTCGCCACCCGCGGATAGCGCTCCTTGACATGGCGCTGGTGAAGACCGGCCTTGGCCGCGACCACCAGCAGCGCGGCCTCCGTGGGGTCGCCCACCGCGCTCCACCGCCCCTCCTCCTCGTGGAGGCCGGCGTCGTTGCACGCGGCAGCCACCAGGATCGACCACCGCAGCGCGCCGTCCCTGCCCAGGTGCGCCTCGAGCCCTCCGGCGACCTCGATGGAGCCGCGGTCCGCGGCGTACCCCGCGCCGCTCACCGCGAGCTCTCCGATCTCCGGCACCCAGATCGCGTGGACCGTCATCTGGTTCTCGGTGAGGGTGCCCGTCTTGTCCGAGCAGATCACGGTGGTGCTGCCGAGCGTCTCCGCCGCGGGCAGCCGCCGGATGACCGCCCCGCGCCGGGCCATGCGCGTCACACCGATCGCCATGACGATGGTGATCGCCGCGGGCAGCCCTTCCGGGATGGCGCCGACCGCGAGCGCGACGGCCGCGGTGAAGGTGTCGCCCAGGTCCTGGCCATGCAGCCAACCCGCGCCGAACGTCGCGGCCGCGAGCGCGAGGATCACCACCGTGAGGTCGCGGCTGAAGCGGGCGAGCTTCCTGGTGAGCGGCGTCGCGAGCAGCTCGCCGGCGCCGACCAGCCGGTGGATCTCCCCCAGCTCGGTGTGCTCCCCGGTCGCGACCACCACGCCGGTGCCGGTGCCGGCGGTGACGAGCGTGCCCGCGAAGATCATGTTGCGGCGGTCCGCGACGATCGTCTCGACCGGCAGCGTGAGGTCCTCTTTCTGCGCGGGCACGGACTCGCCCGTCAACGCCGACTCGTCCATCGCGAGCTCGGCGCAGCGCACGATGCGCAGGTCCGCGGCCGCGCGATCCCCCGCCTCGAGCAGCACGAGGTCGCCGGGGACCACCTCCTCGGAGTCGATCAGCTCCGCAGCGCCGTCGCGCACCACCCGCGCGCGCGTGCGCACCATCGACCTGAGCCCCTGCAGCGCGGCCTCCGCCTTGCGCTCCTGCACGAACCCGACCGCCGCATTGACAAGCACCACCCCCATGATCACGGCGCAGTCGACGACCTCTCCCAGGAGCAGCGTGATCGCTGCGGCGGCCAGCAGCACGTAGACCAGCGGGTGGTGGAACTGCAGCAGGATGCGCATGACCACGCCGGGCCCGGGCGCGTCGGGCAGCGCGTTGCGTCCGAAGGCCCCGAGCCGACGCGCGGCCTCGTCCTCGCCGAGCCCGCGGTCGCGGTCCGCCTCGAGGAGCGCGAGCACGTCCTGCGCCGCGATCCCGTGGTGCGCCTCGCCCCACCCTGCCACCATGCCGGACCTCCGTGGGGACCCGGGCTACTGCTCGCGCGGCCCGGTTGCCGCGCGGCCCACGCCATGACGGGGCTCCACCACGAGCACCGGTGCGTCGCTGTGGTGCACCAGGTGATCGGAGACGGTCCCGAGCACGCGCCGGGAGAGCCCGTGCCCCCGCCGCCCGACCACCACCAGGTCGACGTCGTTGTCGGTCGCGCACCGCAGCAGCGCCTCGCCTGGCGGACCGGCGAGCACCTCCACGTTGACCGGGGCGCCCGGCGCGAGGCCCCGCGCGCGCTCGAGGTGCGCGGACGCCGTCTCCATCGCCTCGGGCTCCTCCGGTTCGGTGGCGTCGTATCCCACCACCTCGGCGAGGACCACCTGCCCGCATCGGTCGCCCATCACCGCCATCACGACCTCGAGGGCGCGCTCCGCCTCCGGGGATCCGTCGACGCCCACGAGCACCCGGAGCCCTGGGCTCGCATCGCGCGAGGCAGGCGGGCCGTCCGGTGACGCATCTGCGACGCGGGGCGTGCGCTCGACCCGCTCGAGCGCCATCGGCACGAACAGCGGCCCCAGCGCGATCGCGACGACGAACCAGCGTCGGTCGTGACCCCGGCGCACCATCCACGCACCGGTGATGAGCCCGGTGCCGACCCACACCGCGGCCGCGATCAGTGGCCATGCGTCCACCTCTCCACACTATGCCGATCCCTCCGACGCCGAGGGCCCGCGGCCGCCCGTACGCCCGACCCGCGACCTCCGTCGGGGGGACCGACGCCGCATACCCCCTACCCTTGTCCCGTGCTGATCCTGCTCCCGCCCTCCGAGGGCAAGACCGCTCCCCCGTCCGGTGCTCCCGTCGACCTGGACGCGCTCTCCCACCCGGGCCTCGCGGACCACCGCCGGCGCGTGGGCGACGCTCTCGCGAAGGTCAGCGGCCAGCGCAACGCGATGGACGTCCTCGGCGTGGGCGCGTCGCTCACCGCGGAGGTCGAGCGCAACCGCACCGTCTGGGACAACGCCAGCGCCCCCGCCGGCCAGGTGTACACCGGCGTCCTCTACGACGCCGCAGGCATGGCGGAGTGGGACGCCGCCACGCTCGACAAGGCCGCGGCCAGCGTGCGCATCGTCTCCGCGCTGTGGGGCGCCGTGTCCCCCGCCGACCGCATCCCTGCCTACCGCCTCAGCATGGGCACCACCCTGGGCCGCCTCGGCGGCCTCGCCACGTACTGGAAGAAGCACCTGCCCGCCGAGCTCGACGGCCTCGCCGACGGCGGGCTGGTGATCGACTGCCGCAGCGCGTCCTACGTCGCCGCGTACAAGCCCGCCGACGCCGCCTGGGTGAGCGTGAGCGTCCAGCGCGAGCTCGACGGCAGGCGTGCCGTGGTGAGCCATATGGCCAAGCACACGCGCGGCCTCCTCGCGGCCCACCTCGTGAGGGACGATGCGCGGCCCGGGTCCGCGCAGGACCTCGCCGACGCCGCGGCAGGGATGATCGGCGACGCGCTCGTCGACGTCGCCCTCACCCCCAAGACGAAGGGTCCGGACGAGGTCACGCTCGTGATCGCGGGCTAGCCTCGAACCCTGGAGAGGAGCCACCATGCAGCTCTCGCAGCGAGCCGAGGCCGTCGAGCCCTTCCACGCGATGGCGTTCGGCGACATCGCCGCCGGGCTCGAGCGGTCGGGCCATCGCGTGGTCCGCCTCAACCTCGGCGAGCCGGACTTCGGCGCTCCGGCGGCGGTGCGGCTTGCGATGGTCGACGCCATGGACGGGCGTCCGCTCCCCTACACGTCGGCGCTCGGCACACGGGCGCTGCGCGAGCGGCTGTCCTGGTTCTACCGGATGCGCCACGGGGTCGATGTCGATCCCGCGCGCATCGCGGTGACCATGGGCGGCTCCGCGGCGCTCGACCTCGCGGTCGCCGCGACCGTGGACCCCGGGACCGACGTGCTCATGGCCGACCCGTCCTACCCGTGCAACCGGCAGATCGTCACGACCTTCGGCGGCAACCCCGTCACCGTCCCGACGTCGCCGCAGACCCGGTTCCAGCTCACCGAGGACCTGGTGCGGGACGCCTGGACGCCGGGGACGCGCGCAGTGATGATCGCCTCGCCCTCGAACCCGACGGGGACGTCGCTGTCCGCGGAGACGCTCGCGGCCGTCTGCGCCGTCGCACGCGAGCGCGGCGCGTGGCGCATCGTCGACGAGATCTACCTGGACCTCGCGGACGTCGACAGGAAGGGCCGGCGGCCCCGCAGCGTGCTCGCGTGGGACCCCGACGCGATCGTGGTCAACTCGTTCTCCAAGTCCTTCGGCATGACGGGGTGGCGCCTGGGCTGGTGCGTGCTGCCCGAGGCGCTGGTCGACCCTGTCGAGCGGCTCGCGACGAACATGTTCCTCAGCCCGTCCGCTCCCGTGCAGCATGCCGCGCTCGCGTGCTTCACCCCGGGCTCGCTCGCCGAGGCCGAGGAGCGGCGCCTCGAGCTGCTCGAGCGGCGCACGCTCATGCTCGACGGCCTCGCGCGCATCGGCCTCCCCGTGGCTTGCCCTCCCGACGGCGCGTTCTACGCGTTCGCGGACGTCTCCTCGACGGGCCTCGACGCGTGGACCTTCGCGGACCGTGCCCTGCGCGAGGCCCGCGTCGCGATCACGCCGGGACGCGACTTCGGCGCGACTCATGCGGACACCCACGTGCGGCTGTCCTACGCCGTGTCGCGCGAGGCGATCATCGAGGGCATCGAGCGGCTCGGTCAGCTCATCGTGTCGCTCAGGTGAGCGAGTATCCGCCGTCCACCGCGATGGTCTGGCCCGTGATGAACGTGCTCGTCATGAGGAACAGGTAGGCGCGGGCGACCTCACGGATGTCCGCGGTGCGGCCCAGCGGGATGCGCGACTCCATCTCCGTGCGCATCGCGACCACGTCCGCGTCGGAGTGATGGCGCCACAACGGCGTCTGCGTCCACGTGGGCGCGACCGCGTTGACGCGCAGGCGCGGCGCGAGCAGCACCGCCTTCTCCCGCACCAGGTCCTCGATCTCCGCGTTGCCGGCCACCGCCGCGACACCGTCGTGCTCGCCGGGTCGCCGCGTCGACCCCGCCGTGAGCACGAACGACCCTCCGTCCCGGACGCTGTGCGACAGCACCTCCATGAGCAGGCGGTTCTCCTCGACCTTGCGCGCCGCCACCTGTCGGAACGCCTCGTCGTCGACCTCGGGGGTGTCATCGGCGAGCCTGCCGCCCAGGGTCGACACCACGTGGTCGACCATCCCGACGGCCTCGACCAGGGCGGTGCGGCCGCGCTCGTCACCGACGTCGATCGCCAACGCGCTCGCCTTGCCGTGCGCGAGCGCCCCGGCCTCCTGCGAGGTCGCATGCGCCTTGGCGCTGTCGCGACCGACCACGATGACGTCCGCACCGGAGATCGCCGCGTCGAGCGCCACCTGCCGGCCGAACCCCGAGGACCCGCCGACCACGAGCACGCGCTTCCCATCGAGCGAGTGGCGGGCCACGATGGGGTCCTCGTAGCTGGACGGCGGCTTGGGTGCGGCGGTCATCATCACTCCTCGTCTCAGGATCCTCCAGTGCAACGTCCGGCGCGACCCGCAGGCTTCCGCACCGCTGGCCCCTGCAACTTTTCTATAGGTCGTAGGTAAATGCGTATATGACGTAGACTGACACGATGCCACGCGCCCACCTGACCGCCGCCGCGGTGATCCATGAGGCCATGCTTCTCGCAGACCGCGAGTCGTACGACGCGGTCACCGTCTCCGCCGTCGCCCGATCTCTCGGCGTCCGCCCCGCCAGCCTGTACGCGCACGTGCGGGATCGGGACGCGCTCCTCGCGGGCGTGCACCAGAGCGCACTCGGCGAGCTCGGATCACGCCTCGCGACCGAGCTCGCCGGCCGGTCGGGGCGCGATGCGCTCGCGGCTCTCGCAGACACCCACCGCCGCTTTGCGACGGAGCACCCGGGCGCATGGACTGCACTGCAGCGCCCCTCCTCCGAGGCGACCGCTCGGTCGTCGGAGGCAGCGCTGGTCGCCGCGCTCATCTCGGGCGTGGTGCGCGGGTATCCGCTGCCGGCGAGCGCGGTGGTCGACGCCGTGCGCCTGGTGAGCGCGACCATCACCGGCTTCGTCGCGCTCACCGACGCGAAGGCCTTCGCGCATCGTCCCCAGGACGTCGGCTCCTCGTGGGCCGCTGCCATCGACGCGCTCGACCGCGCCCTCAGCACCTGGCCCCAGGAAGGACCATCCGCATGATCACCACCCCCCTGTCCGAGGCCATCGTCCGGGGCGTCGCCGAGCTCGAGCCGACGGACCGCGGCCTACGCCTGCACCGTCTCCCCGCATGGGCCAGGCGCCAGCTTCCCGATCCGCAGCTCCTGTCCATGGAGGCCCAGCCCGCGGGAGCGCGCGTCGTCTTCCGCACCTCGGCCACACGCGTCGAGCTCGAGACGCTCACCTCGCGCGCCGTCTACGTGGGCGCGGAGCGGCCGCGCGGACGCGTCGACGCCTACGTCGACGGCGTGCCGATCGCCAGCGACGCCCTCACCGAGGGCGATCGCGTCGAGGTCGACCTCGCCACAGGAGCCACCGCTGCATACGCAGGGCGGACCCACACCACCACCCTCACCGGACTGGCAGACGCCGACAAGCGGATCGAGCTCTGGCTCCCCCACAACGAGGCGGTGACGCTCGTGGCGCTGAGGACCGATGCGCCGGTCCAGCCGGCGCCCTCGGCGGCGCCCCTCTGGATCCACCACGGCAGCTCGATCAGCCAGGGCTCGGCCGCGCTCGCACCCAGCCGGACCTGGACGGCGGTGGCGGCACGGGCCGCAGGCCTCGACCTGCGCAACCTCGGCTTCGGTGGGGCGGCGATGGTGGACGCCGCCGTCGCGCGAGTGATCCGCGACTCCCCGGCCGACGTCATCAGCGTCAAGCTCGGCATCAACGTGGTCAACGCCGATGCGATGCGGATGCGCGCGTTCGTCCCTGCCGTCCACGGCTTCCTCGACACCATTCGCGACGGCCACCCCGACACGCCGCTCCTGCTGGTGACCCCGCTCCATTGCGGGATCCATGAGCGCACCCCCGGACCAGGCGCCTTCGATCCCCGCTCCCTCGGCACCGAGCAGGTGCGCTTCATCGCCACCGGCGACCCCGCGGACGTCGCGCAGGGTCGGCTCACGCTGGAGACCATCCGGGCCGCGCTCACCGACGTGGCCGCCCGCCGCGACGACGACCCCCACCTGCGATGGGTCGACGGGACCGCTCTGTACGGACCCGAGGACGAGGCGGCTCACCCGCTTCCCGATCGGCTGCACCCGGACGCACCGACGCACGAACTCATCGGCACGCGCTTCGCCGCCGAGGTCGGCGCTCTCGCAAGCGCACGGCGCGCGGGTCCCAGGTAGAACGCTGCTCGGCGTGGCAGGCTTGGCGCATGAGCGATCAGAGCGCACTGTTCCCAGGCAAGCAGTTCATCTCGACGGTCCTGGACGCGCTGGAGACCAAGACCACCATGAGCGGCGGACTCGCCCGCGTCTACCTCATGCGTGCCGCGATGGCCGGCGTGATCATCGGTCTGATGTACCTCACCAACTTCGCCGTGGTCGCGGCCTTCGCGAGCGCGAGCGACGGCACCCTCACCAGCATCGGCAAGATCCTGGGCGCTCTCATCTTCGGGTTCGCGCTCGTGTTCATCTACTACTCGAAGTCCGAGCTGCTGACCTCGAACATGATGGTCGTCACGGTCGGCTGGTACCACCGCCGTGTCAGCGCGCTCCGGGGGCTGCGCATCCTCGCGATGTGCTACCTGGGCAACTTCATCGGCGGCCTGGCGATCGCCGTGCTCGTGCACTTCTCGAGCATCCTCGACGGCGGTGCGGGCGAGCAGTTCGACGCGACCATCGAGCACAAGCTCGCCTACCTGTCCGAGGGGGCAGCCGGGTGGGGCGACCTCTTCGTGCGCGCGATCCTGTGCAACTTCATGATCAACCTCGCGATGATCCTGGTCTACAACGGCATGATCAAGGACGACCTCACCAAGGCGATCGCGATGATCATGAGCGTGTTCGTCTTCGCGTTCGTGGGCTTCGAGCACTCGGTGGCCAACACGGTGGCCTTCACGGTCGCCGCGCTCCAGGGCGGGCTCGACTGGGGGCCGGCGTTCGGGAACCTCGCGATCGCGCTGGTGGGCAACTTCGTCGGCGGCGGGCTGCTGATCGGCTGGTACTACGCCTACGCCAACGACGACCGCCGCTACCTGCGCAAGCAGCTCGCACGCGACGCCTGAGGGCCCGCGGGTCCCATCTCCGGGCCGCTCGCACGGGAGCGCGACCCCGGCGGGACCGTGGTGCCGCACGGGAATGCCAGGACGACCGGATACGCTCAGTAGTTGACGCCTCAACAACCCGCCTCTCAGGAGCCTCCCGTGAACCCCACCGACGTCCAGTTCGGCATCGAGACCTTCGGCGACCTGCCGCTGCACGACACCGGCGAGCCGATGTCCCATGCGGCCGCGCTGCGCCAGGTGGTGGACGAGGCAGCGCTCGCCGACCAGATCGGGATCGACGCCGTCGCGCTCGGTGAGCACCACCGCCCCGACTTCGCGATCTCCTCCCCCGAGATGGTGCTCGCGGCGATCGCTTCCCGCACCGAACGCCTCTCCCTCGGCTCCGCGGTCACGGTCCTGTCCTCGGACGACCCGGTGCGGGTGTTCCAGCGCTTCTCCACGCTCGACGCCGTCTCGAACGGACGCGCGGAGGTGATCCTGGGCCGGGGCTCGTTCACGGAGTCCTTCCCCCTGTTCGGCTTCGACCTCGCCGACTACGAGGTGCTGTTCGAGGAGAAGCTCGCGCTGTTCGCCCAGCTGCTCACCGAGCGACCCGTCACCTGGGAGGGCACCACGCGACCCGCGCTTCACCAGGCCGACGTGTACCCCAAGACCGACTCGGGCAGCCTCACCACGTGGGTCGGCGTCGGAGGTTCCCCGGAGTCCGTGATCCGCACCGCCCGCTACGGCCTCCGGCTCATGCTGGCGATCATCGGCGGGGACCCCGGCCGCTTCGCGCCGTACGTCGACCTGTACCGGCGTGCGGCCGCACAGCTCGGCACCACGGCGCACCCCGTCGGCATGCACAGCCACGGCTTCATCGCCCCCACCGACGAGGAGGCGCGCGAGTCCTACTTCCCCGGTTACAAGGCGATGCGCGACCGCATCGGCGCCGAGCGCGGCTGGCCCCCGATGACGCGCGCGCAGTACGACGACGAGATCGACTTCGGATCGCTCTACGTCGGCGCGCCCGAGACCGTCGCGGCGAAGATGGCGGCCGCGATCGGCGCGCTCGACGTCGGACGCTTCGACCTCGTCTACACCGGCGGCGGCGCCATGCCCGCGTCGTCGCGCCTGCGCGCCGTCGAGCTCCTCGGCACCGCGGTCATCCCGCGCGTGAGGGAGATCCTCGCGGACGGGGCGACCGCGTGAGCGGCCGGCGCACGGTCGGGATCCTCGGCGCCGGGAAGCTCGGCACCGTCCTCGCGCGGCTCGCGGTCGCGGCAGGTCACGATGCGGTGGTGGCGGGCTCGGGCGATCCGTCGCGCATCGCGCTCATCGTCGACGTGCTCGCGCCCGGCGCGCGCGTCGAGGCGGCGCCCGCGGTCGCGGCCCAGGCGGACATCGTGATCCTCGCCCTGCCCCTCGGCAAGCACGCCACGCTCGATGCGGCGAGCCTCGACGGCAGGATCGTGGTCGACGCGATGAACTACTGGTGGGAGGTCGACGGCGTCCGCGACGACCTCACGGACCCGGCCACCACCTCCTCGGAGATCGTCGCCCGCCACCTCGCAGGCGCTCGCGTCGTCAAGGCGTTCAACCACATGGGCTACCACGACCTCGACGAGCGCCCGCGGCCCGCGGGCGCCCCCGACCGCCGCGCGATCGCGCTCGCCGGCGACGACGATGCGGCGGCGGCCGAGGTCGCCGCGCTCATCGACTCGCTCGGCTTCGACCCGGTCACGATCGGCGGGCTCGGCGAGGGCCGTCACCTTCAGCCGGGCACGCCGGCGTTCGGTGCGCACACCTCCGCCACCGAGCTCGCCGAGATGGTCGAGGCATCCCGCGCCGACCAGACCGCTGCGGCCCAGGCGTAGCGCTACTCGACCGGGACGCCCAGGCAGAGCAGGTGGGTCTCCGCGATCGATCCGTCCTTGCGCGGACGCACCTGGAGGATGGTGGTCGAGGCCGGCGACGGCCAGATCGCGCCCCAGTGGGATGCGGGCATGCCCAGCGCCACCCCGACGGTCGACTTGATGGCGACCGCGTGCGACACCATCGCGACGGCACGGGGGACGTCCCGGCCGCCCATGCAGTCCGAGGCATGCGCCCGCGCCAGGTCCGCGACCGCGGAGAACGCCCGCTCACCTACCTGGGGGATCGACTCGCCGCCCGGCGCGACACCGTCGGCACGCCGCCACGCGTGGATCGCATCGCCGTCCCGCTCGACGATCTCTGCGACCGTCAGCCCCTCCCACGCGCCGAAGTCGACCTCGCGCAGCCTGTCCTCGGTCTCGACGTGCGCACCGATGCGGCGGCCGATCGCCGTCGCGGTCTCCTGCGTCCGGACGATGGGCGAGGCCAGCACCCGCGTCACGTGCGGCAGGTGCGTCCACGTGCGACGGCCGATGCCGTAGACCAGGTCCGCCGCCTTGGCGGCCTGGACGCGTCCCGCGGAGCTCAGCCGCGGCCCCGGCACCCCCCCGCCGGACATGCGACGGGAGGTGGTCATCTCGGTGACGCCGTGACGGACCAGCACCACGAACAGCGGTGCGACCAGGTCCTCCTCGTCCGGCGAGAACGGGGACTGGACGCGCGCGTTCGGGGCGGGGGCCGGGGTGGCGGACCCCGCATCGGCGCCCAGGTCGGTGCCGTCGTCGTAGCGGTGGCCGTGGTGCGGCACCGCGGGCTCGACCTGGGCGTCGCTCACTTCTTCGCGCCCCGCACCAGGATGCGGCCGCACTCCTCGCAACGCACGATCGCATCGGCCGGGCGGCCCTCGATCGCACGCAGGTCACCGGGGTTGAGCTGGGTGCGGCACCCGAGGCACTGGCCGTGCGCGAGCGCCGCCGCACCGATGCCGCCCTGGGCGTCGCGCAGCTTCTCGTAGAGCGCGATCAGGCCCGCGTCGAGGCCCGCGACCGTCGCCGCACGCTCCTCGGCGATGGTCGCGAGCTCTGCGTCGACCTCGCCCCACGCCACGTCGCGCTCGGCCGTGAGCTCCTCGATCTGCGCGCCGATGGCGTCGACCTGCTCCTTGGCGGAGGCGAGCTCCTGCTCGGCGGTCTCGAGCGCGTCCATGGCCTCGAGCTCGATGTCCTCGAGCGCCTCCTTGCGGCGCGTGAGCACCTCGAGCTCCGACTGCAGCGCCTGAAGGTCCTTCGCGGAGCCCTGGCCGGACTCGAGGCGGGCGGTGTCGCGCGCGGCGCGGTCGCGCACCGTCTGGACGTCGTCCTCCGCCTTCTGGACCGCCCGCTTGAGGTCGTTGACCTTGGTGTTCGAGGCGACGCGCGCCTCGTCGAGGTCCGTGAGGCGCCCCGTGAGCTCCTGGATCTGCACGATCACGGGAAGGTGACCGCGGCGGTGACGGGCCTGCTGCGCACGGAGGTCGAGGTCCTGCACGTCGAGAAGTCGGATCTGGTCGGCTGCGGGTGCGTCGGGCACGTGTTCTCCTTGCGCGTCAGAAACGCGCGGTCCAGGGGTCGGTGGTGAGGGTCGAGACGAGGGTGTCGATTCCGGTCGCGTCGCCGAGGTACTCGGCGGCGGCCTCGAGCCACGTCCACTCGGATGCGTAGTGTGCCACGTCCACGAGGTACGGCCTGCCATCGCCCAGGAGGGCGGCCTCCCGAGCATCCGACGTCGGGTGGTGGCGAAGGTCGGCCGTGAGGTAGACGTCGGCGCCCGCCTCGCGCGCCGCGGCCAGGAACGAGTCGCCCGATCCGCCCACCACGGCGACCGTCTGCACCACGCCGTCGAGGTCGCCGGCGACGCGGACGCCGTGCGCGGTGGCCGGGAGCACCTCGGCCGCGCGCTCGGCGAAGGCGCGCAGCGTCAACGGGGCGTCGAGGCGGCCGATGCGACCGGTGCCCTGCTCCGCATCGTCCCGGAGCGGGACGAGCGGCAGCGCGCCGGAGACACCGAGCACCGTCGCGAGCGCCTCCGCGACTCCGCTTCCCGCGTGGTCCGCGTTGGTGTGCGCGTTGTAGAGGGCGATGCCGTTCTCGATGAGCGCGTGGATGACGGCACCCTTGGGCGTCGCGGCGTTGACCGTGGTCACGCCGCGCAGGAGCAGCGGGTGATGGGTGACGACGAGGTCGCAGCCCGCCTCGATCGCCTCCTGGACCACGGCCATGGTCGGATCGACCGCGAACAGCGCGCGCGTGACGGCCGCATCGGGCCGGCCCACGGTGAGCCCGTTGACGTCCCAGTCCTCCGCGAGGTCCGGGGGGAAGCGCCTCTCGAGCGCGTCCATCACATCGGCCACAGAGGTCATGGGAGACAGGCTACTCGTTGGGAGGTCGCTCGGACCGCTCACGTCGGCGCCCCGCATCGGATGCCGGCGGCGCGGTCTGATGAGGCAGCCCGGACACCCCCTGCGACGGCTGGACCAGCCCGTCGAGCTTGGCCTCGAGCGCGTCGATCCGCTCGAGCAGCTGGGTGCGCGTCACCTCCTCACGCTCCTGCTCGCGGGCCTCCTCGGCGCCCTGCGTCAGGCTCACGAACCACGCCGCGACGGTCGCGGTCACGATTCCGATGAGGGCGATGCCGATGAGCATGAGCAGCGTGGCGATGATGCGTCCCTCGACCGTCACGGGCGCGTAGTCGCCGTAGCCCACCGTGGTGACCGTCACCAGCGACCACCAGATCGAGTCGCCGAAGTTCACGATCTGCGCGCCCTCGTGGCCCCGTTCGGCGTCGAGCATCGCCACCGAGGAGATCCACAGGAGCAGCAGGACGGCGATGACCACCGCCTGGGTCGACTTCACCACGCCCTTGCGGCTCGCGAGCATCGTGCCCGAGGCGAAGACCGACAGGATCTTCAGCGGCCGCGCCGCGGGGATGATCACGGCGACCACGTCGAGCGGGTGTGTGAGCAGGAACCGCCACCGCTGCTCGTGGAGCGCGACCCGGATGAGCAGGTCCACGAGGAAGATCAGCCAGACCAGGCCCTGGATCGTGAGCAGCGTCGCGCGGACGCTGCCGGGCAGGTGCTCGCGGAACGCGATGCGCGCCGACCACACGACCAGGAAGACGAAGGCGAGCACTGCCATCGCGCCATCGGCGCGCCTGGCGAAGGCCTCGTACCTCTGGCCCTTCTTCAGACCGCCCTCGTGCTCATCGAGCTCGAACGACACGTGCGGCTCCCCTCGTCAGGTGTCACGGCTGGTTCGAGGCTAGCGCGCGGCAGTGCCTACGACGCGAAGTCCATCCCGTCGATGCCCGTGATGAGGGCGTCGGAGTGCTCGGGGCACACGGTGAACGCCAGCATCGTGCCCATGAGCTGCGACGTGGCCACGCCCACCTGCGCCTCGACCTCGGCGTCCGTGGCGTCCTCGTCGAGGCCGCTGAAGGCCGCGCCCATCATGAGGTCGGTGAAGGCCTCCTCGAGCACGTCCTCGACCGGCGTGCCCTCCTCGATGGTCCGGCACGTGTCCCATGCCCCGGTCAGCGCCGCGGCCTCCATCTCGGGCGTCGCGGCGATCCCCAGGTCGAGGCCCTCGAGGGATGCCAGCAGCAGCACCTCGCGCTGCAGGCGCGTCAGGTCGCCCCCTTCGGCCACGAGGAACGCGGTGAGGGCATCCTCTGCCGCGGTTGCCGCCTCGCCCTCGACCGAGTCCGCAAGGGCGCCTTCGAAGCGCGCGTAGAGATCCGGGTCGATCAGCGCCTCGCGCTCGTCGGCGGTCATCGCGAGCACCGGCGAGTCCTCGCCGGCCCAGTCCTCGTCGCCCGCGGGTGCGGGGCTCGCGCCGTCATCCGTCCCGGAGGCGTCCGCGGTGGCCATGCCGGTCGGCTCGACGGTCGCGACGACCTCGGTGGCAGCGCCCGTGGGCGTTGCCGCGGCGTCCGCGTCCTCGGCGTTGGTCGAGCATCCCGCGACCAGCAGCAGCGCCGCGACGGCGACCGGCATCTTCGCACGCATGTGGTGAATCCCCCCTCGGATCAGGACGCCGCCGCGCGGCGGCTGGCCGTAGCGTATCGCCTGGTCCGCCGGACGCAGCGCAGCGGCGCGGCGACGGTGCGGTCACGCGTGGGGCGGCGCGGCGCAGCCGGGGACCTCGTCGAGCGAGAAGTACACCGGGATGCCACGTTCGCGCGCGAGCGCGACGTCCTGATCCGCCCCGCGCGACTCCCCCGGAAGCCTGAGGACCGCGTCGCAGTGCGCGATGAGACGGGCGGCCGTCGGGTACATCACCTCGGCCGCGAGCGGATGGTCCGGACCGGAGGCGCCGGCGCTGCGCAGCACAGGCAGCGCCACCCACTCGCCGATCATCGGGACATGCCCCGCCTCGAAGAGCGGCCATGCGGCCTCCTCGAGACGGGCGAGGTTGCGCGCCATGAGCGCGGGGTCGCCGCCGGTGCCTGAAGCATAGGGACCGGCGATGAGGATGAGCTTCGGTGTGTTCATGACGGCAGAGTAGGCACAAACATGCAAGAATGGGAAGAAGTCGGAAGGAATCGGAATGCTGGCAGCGGCACGTAGGCACCTCCTGCTCGATCGCCTCGCGCGCGACGGGCGTGTGGTCGCGAAGGATCTCGCGGCCGAGCTCGAGGTCTCGGAGGACACCATCCGACGCGATCTGCGCGAGCTCGACGCCGAGGGCCTCGCGGTCCGCGTCTACGGCGGCGCGCTCCCGGCCTCCCCTGCGGTGGTCGACTACGCCGCGCGGGCGAGCGTCGCCCCCGACAGCAAGAGCCGCGTCGCCGCGGCCGCCGCGCGGCTCATCGTCCCCGGCATGACCGCGATCCTCGACGGCGGCACCACGGCGCTCGCCGTGACCGCGGCGCTGCCGCGGGACCTCGACTGCACGATCATCACCCACTCCGTCACGGTCGCCGCATCGCTCCTCGAGCACCGCGCCGACGTCATCGTCATCGGCGGCACGCTGTTCAAGCACTCGGCCGTCGCATGCGGCGCACGTGCCGCGGAGGGCGCGCTCGAGGTGAGCGCCGACGTGTTCCTGCTGGGCGTCACGGGCGTCCATGCCGACGCCGGGCTCACCACGGGCGACGCCGACGAGGCGGCGATGAAGCGCACCCTCGCCTCGCGCAGCGCGGACACCTATGTGCTCGCGAGCGAGGAGAAGATCGGCGCGGCGTCGAGGTTCGGGGTGCTGCCCCTGACCGAGGTCACGGGGATCATCACGGACGCCGACGCAGACTCGGCGGCGATGCGCGCGCTCGACGCGGCCGGAGCGGCGCTGATGCGGGCCGGATAGCCGACAGACGATGCTGGTGGGCCCTGCCGGACTCGAACCGACGACACCTGCGGTGTAAACGCAGTGCTCTAACCAACTGAGCTAAGGGCCCGAGGACCATTGTGGCAGGTGCACCGTACCTGCCCGGACGGCTCAGGGACGCAGCACCGCGACGAGCAGCGCCGCCGCGCCGGCGAGCGCCCAGCTCACCAGCGAGCCGACCAGGAACTCCTCCGCGGTGGACCCACGCCCGCGGTCGCCCGAGATCTCCGGGAACCGGCCGATGCCCTTGGCCGCCATGAGGCCCACCACCACACCCTCCGCCCCGACGAGCGCGAGCGCCGCGATGAGCAGCCGCTCGAGCGGACCGATGAACCGTCCGCCCCGCAGATGGGACGCCACGCCGGGCGGGTCCTCCTCCGCCTCCTCGGGCGCGGTGCGCGCCCGCGCGAGCACGTCACGGCAGACCTCGTTGCCCGTGCGCGTGAGCAGCACCGCCGAGCCGAGGCCTGCGATGATCGCGGCGCTGCGGTCCGGGCCGCCGTCGGCGAGCACCAGGAGACCCGCGGCCACCACCAGGAAGCCCATCGCGACGTCCGCGCCGTAGCGCCACCGCAGGATCAGCCACGCCGCCGAGCCCGCGCCCAGCGCGAACGCGCCCCACGCGCCCACGGCCTCAGCGATCCCGGCCGCCACCAGCACGATGAGCAGCCACGCCGCGGACGATGCGAGCAGCGTGCGCCCGCGGAGGAACCACCGGAGCGCCTCGCTGCCGGCGATCATCGCGATCAGCACCGCGGCGGTCATCGCGCGCCTCCCGCAAGCTGCTCCAGCGCCTCGCGCAGCGCAACCGCACCCGAGCGATGCGCCGACTGGGACACCGCGGCCTGGCTGATCGACTCGCGCGTGGCGATGGCCTCCTGCCGCTCCCCTCGGATCACGCCCGCGGCGATGCGCCGCTCGCGCGCCTTCATACGGCCGAGCACGTGGTCGCGGAGCAGGAGGACGGAGGACGTCATGCCTGCATCGTCCCCCGGACCACCGACACACCACGCGCGCACCGCCGTCTGACCCGCATCCTCGCGCCGATGCGCCTCCTCGATCGCCTCGCGCGCACGCCACCACGCGCTGCCGTCGGAGATGTCGCCCTCGACCTCGACCACCTCGCCGAGGCCGATCCCCGCGCGCACCTCGACACCGTCCGGGAGCGCGAGCGAGGCGAGCGTGGTGACGCGGACCGCGTCCGCAAGCGTGCGGTACACCCCCTGGAACTCGTCGCCCACCGTCGCGCCGAGCGGCCGCAGCACCACGGCGTCCTCCTCGGCGGCGGCGAAGGCCTCGAGCACGGACGCCTGACCCGCGGCGCGGTCCTCGAGCTCGCGCGAGCGCACGATGTCCACGATCACGGCGACCACGTGTTCCATGCGATCGATGCTAACACTTATATCTCTGAAATATAAGAGATTTCGTGGAAGCCGCACCGGCGCGCGCCGCACGCCGGCGGGCGCGCGCGATCCTGCTTATATCGAGCCGATATCAGCGCTTCGCCGCCGTCCCGACGCCAACGCCCCCACCCGCCGCCCGGCGCCCGGCTCGCACCCGGAACGGGCAGCAGGCACCGATCGCGACGTCTGCAGGGGGACGATGCGGTACGCCGAGCACACGGGCGCAGCAGCTCAGCCGAGCAGCTGCTGCACCGCTCCGCGGTACTCCGCGACGTCCCGCGCCTCCCCCTCGGGGTTGACGATCGCCCAGCGCACCACGCCATCGGCGTCCACGAGGAACGAGCCGCGACCGGCCAGGCCCTTGTGCGGGTTGAACACGCCGTACTGGCGCGACACCTCGCCATGCGGCCAGAAGTCGGACAGCAGGTCCGCCTTGTAGCTGTGCGTGTCCGCCCACGCCTTGAGCGTGTAGATGGAGTCGCAGCTCACCACGATGACCCGCAGGCCGTCGCGCGTGAGCAGGTCCTCCGCGGCTCGCAGCTCGATGAGCTCGTTGGTGCACGTGTCGGAGAAGGCGAATGGGACGAAGACCAGCAGGTACGCGGTGCCGCGCAGGTCCTCGGTGCTCACCACCCTGCCGTGCGTGTCCGTCATGCGGAAGTCGGGGGCCTCGTGGCCCACCAGAGGATGGCTCACTTGGAGCGGCCCTTCTCGACCAGATAGGTCGCGGTCCAGCGGGTGCCGATGACGAACGTCGACGTCGCGTGCAGGCCCGCCACGGACGCGGCCTCCTGCACCTCGCGCGGCTGCACGTGGCCGGACTGACCCGCCTTGGGTGTGCACAGGCACACCGCGGCACCGTCGTCGAGCAGGGTCTGCGCGTCCATGAGGAGGTCGGCGAGGTCGTCCTCGCCCTCACGGAACCACACGATGACGCCGTCGGTGACGTCCCCGTAGTCCTCGTCGACCAGCGCCTCGCCTGTCGCCGCCTCGACAGCGTCGCGGAAGTCCGCGTCGGTGTCGTCGTCGTAGCCGTATTCCTGGATGATCTGGCCCGTCTTCAGCGCGAGCCGCGCGACGACGGCGTCTACCGCCTTCGCGTCCTCCTGTGTCGCCACGGTGGCGGGACCCCCTTCGTCGGTTCCTCGTGCGCGGGAGCGCACGCTTGGCGTCCACACTAGAGGCACCCCGCGTCGGTGGGCAATCGCCCGCGCCGCGCATCGTGCCAGGCGCCGTGCACAGCACGGTGCGCGTGACAGTAACCTGGTGCGTGGAAACTATGTGGAGCGCGCCTGCGTACACGCGTGGCGCGCCCTCCCCACACCCGGCGCGCCACCGCGCGCCCGAACGGAAGGTCACCTGTGGCACATCACGGCGAGGTTGACAAGGACCCGGGCGAGACCCAGGAGTGGCTCGAGTCCCTGGACGGCCTGATCGAGGCCGGCGGCGAGAGCCGCGCCGAGTACATCGTGGACCAGCTGGTCGAGCACGCGGCCAAGAAGCAGCTGAGCGTGCCGCTCAGCCTCAACACGCCGTATGTCAACACCATCCACAAGGACGACGAGCCCGAGTTCCCCGGCGATGAGGAGCTCGAGCGCCGCTACCGCGGCTGGATCCGCTGGAACGCGGCCGTCATGGTGACGCGTGCCCAGGCCGGCGGCAAGGGCATCGGCGGCCACATCTCCTCCTACGCGTCCGTCGCGACGCTCTACGAGGTGGGCCTCAACCACTTCTTCCGTGGCAAGGACCACCCGGGCGGCGGCGACCAGGTGTACTTCCAGGGCCACGCGGCGCCCGGCGTCTACGCGCGCGGCTTCGTCGAGGGCCGCTTCGGGGAGCAGGACCTCGACTCCTTCCGCCAGGAGAAGTCGGGCGAGGGCCGCGGCCTCTCCTCCTACCCGCACCCGCGCCTCATGGACGATGTGTGGGAGTTCCCCACCGTGTCGATGGGCCTGGGCCCCGCCTCCGCGATCTACCAGGCGTGGACCAACCGCTACCTGCACCTGCGCGGCATCAAGGACACCTCCGACCAGCACGTCTGGGCGTTCCTGGGCGACGGCGAGATGGACGAGCCGGAGAGCCGCGGCATGCTGCAGCTCGCGGCGAACCAGAACCTCGACAACCTCACCTTCGTGGTCAACTGCAACCTCCAGCGCCTCGACGGCCCGGTGCGCGGCAACGGCAAGATCATCCAGGAGCTGGAGGCGTTCTTCCGCGGCGCCGGCTGGAACGTCATCAAGGTGGTGTGGGGTCGCGGCTGGGACCCGCTGCTCCAGCGCGACGACGACGGTGCGCTGGTCAACCTCATGAACACCGTCCCCGACGGCGACTTCCAGACGTTCCGTGCCGAGTCCGGCGCCTTCATCCGCGACCAGTTCTTCGGCGGCGACCCGCGCGCCAAGGAGCTCGTCAAGGACATGACGGACGATGAGATCTGGGCGCTCAAGCGCGGCGGCCACGACTACCGCAAGCTCTACGCGGCGTATGCGAAGGCCACCACCGAGAAGAACGGCAAGCCCACCGTCATCCTCGCGAAGACGGTCAAGGGCTACGGCCTCGGCTCGAACTTCGCGGCCCGCAACTCGACCCACCAGATGAAGAAGCTCGCCGCAGCCGACCTCAAGGTCCTGCGCGACACCTTCGACATCCCGTTCACGGACGAGCAGCTCGAGGCCGACCCGTACCACCCGCCGTACTTCCACCCCGGCTTCGACGACCCGGCGATCCAGTACATGCTCGACCGTCGCAAGCAGCTCGGCGGCTTCGTGCCCGAGCGCCGGGGCGACCGCAAGGAGATCGCGCTTCCCGAGGCGAAGGCGTACGACCTCCTCGCGAAGGGCTCGGGCAAGCAGGAGGTCGCCACCACCATGGCGCTCGTGCGCCTGTTCAAGGACCTGGTGCGCGACAAGGAGTTCGGCCACCGCCTGGTGCCGATCATCCCGGACGAGGCCCGCACGTTCGGCCTCGACTCGATCTTCCCCAGCGCGAAGATCTTCAACACGCAGGGGCAGAACTACCTGCCGGTGGACCGCGAGCTCATGCTCTCCTACAAGGAGTCCGAGTCCGGCCAGATCATGCACACGGGCATCAACGAGGCCGGCTCCGCCGCCGCGTTCCAGGCCGTGGGCACGTCCTACGCCACGCACGGCGAGCCGCTGATCCCGTTCTACATCTTCTACTCGATGTTCGGCTTCCAGCGCACGGGCGACCAGTTCTGGGCGGCGGGCGACCAGCTCACGCGCGGCTTCATCGTCGGCGCCACCGCGGGCCGCACCACGCTCGCCGGCGAGGGCCTCCAGCACGGCGACGGCCACTCCCCGATCCTCGCGGGCACCAACACGTCGATCGTCCAGTACGACGCGGCGTACGGCTACGAGCTGCGCCACATCGTCAGGGACGGCATCGAGCGCTGGTACGGCCCCGACACCGGCCGCGACCGCAACGTCATGTACTACCTCACGGTCTACAACGAGCCGTACGTCCAGCCGGCCGAGCCGGAGGACGTCGACGTCGAGGGCATCCTCAAGGGCATCCACCGCGTGTCGGCGGCGCCCGAGGGCCCCGGCCCCGAGGCCCAGATCCTCGCCTCGGGCGTGGGCGTGCCGTGGGCGTACGAGGCCCAGGAGATGCTGCTCCGCGACTACGGCGTGCGCGCCGCGGTCTGGTCCGTGACCTCGTGGAACGAGCTGCGCCGCGACGCCCTCGAGGCCGAGCGCCAGGCGTTCCTGCACCCCGAGGACGGCATCCGCGTGCCGTTCGTCACCCAGAAGCTCCAGGGTGCCGCGGGTCCGTTCATCGCGACCTCGGACTACGACCACCTGGTCGCGGACCAGATCCGTGCCTGGGTCCCCGGCGAGTACGCGACGCTCGGCGCGGACGGCTTCGGCTTCTCCGACACCCGTGCCGCCGCGCGCCGCTTCTTCAACATCGACGGCGCGTCGACCGCGGTCCGCGTGCTGCAGATGCTCGAGAAGCGCGGCGAAGTGCCCGCCGGCACCTACGCGCAGGCCATCCAGCGCTACGAGCTGCTCGACCCCCGCAAGGGCACGTCGGGCGGCGGTGGCGGCGAGGGCTAAGCAGACCTCACCGGCTCAGGGCCGGAGCCCTCGTCCTCGGACGTGGGCTCCGGCCCTTCGTCGTCTCCGGACGCGTCCTCAGGGACGATGCGGTCCTCGCCTTCCGAGGCAGGCTCGCCTTCGACCTCGGCAGGCTCCTCGTCGGAGCGCTCGGCCTCCCCCACCTCGTCCTCGGGTGCGGCCTCGGCCTGCTCCTCCCGCTCCTCGTCGAGGGGCGTCTCCTCGGCCTCCGCGGCCTGGTCCTCGGGCTCCTCATCGAGGGGCGTCTCCCCGGCACCCGCGTCCGAATCCGAGGCGAGCTCGTCGTCGACCATCGCCCCTTCACCCGGCGCATCGTCCGCCACCGCATCGTCCGCCGCCCACGCGCCGGAACCGGCACCAGGGGTGGACCGGGCCGCTCGCGTGCTCGTCGCGGTGTCCTCGGAACCGCCTCGGGCGGGGCCGCCGGAGGCCTCTCGCTCATCGCGCGCCGCAGCAGGCGGCGCCGCGATCTCCTCGGCCGGCACCACGGGCTGGCCCGTGCCGGGAGTCCACGCGGGCGCCGGCGCGACGTGCTCGATGGGGCGCGTGTCCTGCTCGTCGAACCCGGTCGGCTCCGCCGGCGCTCGGTCGGCCGCCGCGCTGTCCACGGGGCGACGCTCGTCGCCCTGGGCGGGCCGCTCGCCGCGGAAGGAACGCCACACCGCGATCGCGGCCCAGCCGATGAGGACCACCAGCACCACCAGCACGGCCCACAGGATCACCAGCGTGTTGGTGGCGAACGCCCCCGCGGGCGCGACCGCGACGTAGCCCTCGACCAGGCACGTCACGGAGCCGCCGGACATCTCACCGTACGCGTGGTAGACGCCCGTGGGCTCGAGCCAGGTGCGGTCCGCGATCCAGTCGACGCCGGCGGCGACGTCCACCTGACCGGAGACCTCCTGGCCCTCCACCGCGCCCTGGCTGGTCACCGTCCGGATGGGGATGGCGAAGCCGCCGATCATCACCCCGGCCACCCGCTGCTCGACCGAGACGGGCGTCGCGGACGTGGCCGTCCAGTCGACCACCGCATCGGCGGGGACGTCGAGAGGCGTGAGCGCGGCCGTGCCGGCAGGCGTGTAGGTGGTGCCGTCGACCGTGGCCTCGAGCGTGCAGCCGTCGGAGATCGAGCCCGTGCTCACCAGCTCCGGGATCCCCGTGAGCGCGACGCCGCCGAGCAGCCCCGCGAGCACCGCCGCCGTGGTGACGCGACCGCGTGCCGCCGTCGCGTCGCGCGTGAGGAGGAGCGTCACCAGGATCATCGCGATCGCGACCGTGCCGAACAGCACGGTGCGTCCCGGGTCGATCACCCCGAGCTGCCAGAGCAGCCCCACCACGACCAGCCCGAGCACCAGGCCGAGCACCATCCCTGTCAACGGTCGCGGCCGTGGTGTCATCTCTCCTCCTGAGGTCTCACCTGTGGCCGACGCTACCGGGGACATCTCGGACAAGCGCGACGACACACACAAGTCCGACAATGCGCGTCGCCGCGGTATTCCGTGGACGGGTTGTGCGCCACCCACAACGACGTTGTCGTCATTCGACAACGGCGCACTACGCTGACCCCCATGGTCAGCCCCGACATGCGCGCCGAGACGCTGCGCCGCCTCCGCGCCGGCACCGGCCGCCTGGCCACGATCGCGCTCAAGACGCTCGACGCGGACTACCCGTGGTTCCGCGAGCTGCCCGCGCAGGAGCGCTCGTGGGTCGGGTCCGTCGCGCAGGCGGGCATCGCGTCGTTCGTCGCCTACTTCGCGGACCCGCACGCCGGCCACCGCGGCACCGTCGAGATGTTCGCCTCCGCTCCCCCGGAGCTCACCCGCTCGATCTCGCTGCAGCACACCCTCACGATCGTCCGCACGTTCGTGTCCATCGTCGAGGAGCACTCCGACGAGTTCGCATCCCCCGGCGCGGAGGCCCACCTGCGGGAGTCGATCCTGCGGTACTCGCGCGAGATCGCCTTCTCCGCCGCCGAGGTCTACGCGCGTGCCGCGGAGTCCCGCGGCGCATGGGACGCGCGGCTCGAGGCGCTCGTGGTGGACGCGCTCGTGCGCGGCGAGGTGGACGACGACCTCCCGTCCCGCGCTGCGGCCCTCGGGTGGAAGCCCGGCCCCACGCTCGTGCTGGTGGGCCAGACGGACGGCCCGCTCGGCGAGCTCCAGTCGGCCGAGCTGCGCCGGGCGATCCGCCGGGCGGCTCACGGCGCGCTCGTGGGCATCCACGGCGAGGACCTGGTGGTGATCGCACGGACCGACGGCGACCGGGAGGAGCTCGCGCAGACGCTCCTGCCCAGCTTCGGCCCCGGACCCGTGGTGGTCGGCCCTCCGGCCATCACGCTGGTCGAGGTCGCACGCGGCACCCGCGCCGCGATGTACGGCGCGACCGCCGCACCCGCCTGGGCCCTCGCGCCGCGGCCCGTGAGCGCGGACGACCTCCTGCCCGAGCGCGTGCTCGTGGGCGACGCGGCCGCCAGGGAGCGCCTGATCGCGGTGGCGTACGACCCGATCGCGGCCGCCGGCGGCTCGCTCAAGGAGACGGTGGCGACCTTCCTCGACTGCGGACGCTCGCTCGAGCTCGCGAGCAGGACGATGTTCGTGCACGCCAACACCGTCCGGTACCGCCTGCGCAAGGTCGCCGAGATCACCGGATGGGACGTGCTCGCGACGCGGGACGCTCACGTCCTCCAGATCGCGTTCGCGCTGGGCCGCTTGCGCGACGCAGCCGCCACACCTTTGTAGGTTTCATACAAGAACCGCGGCCCGAATCGGTATCCTGATGCCGCAGGGGGCCCTCCGATGTGAGGCAGGCTATAACCCGTGATCGCCATTCTCTGTCCCGGCCAGGGTGCCCAGACGCCCGGGATGCTCGCCCCGTGGCTCGAGCTCCCCGAGGTCGCCGCGTCCCTGTCCGCCCTCTCCGAGGCCGCGGGCGTCGACGTGGTCCGACACGGCACGCAGTCCGACGCCGACACCATCCGCGACACCGCGGTCGCGCAGCCGCTTCTGGTGGCGACCGCGATCGCGACGGGCCGCGCGCTTCTCGGCGACGCCGTCCCCGCAGTGGCCGCCGGCCACTCGGTGGGAGAGCTCGGCGCCGCCGCCCTCGCGGGCGTGCTCACCGACGCCGACGCGATGCGGCTCGTCGCGGTGCGCGGCTCCTCGATGGCCGCCGCGGCCTCCGCGGCCGAGCCGACGTCCATGGCGGCGGTCCTGGGTGGCGATCCTGCCGATGTGGCCGCCGCGCTCGAGCAGCACGGCCTCACCCCTGCGAACGTGAACGGGGGCGGCCAGGTGGTCGCTGCAGGCACCAAGGCTGCGATCGAGGCGCTCGTCGCCGCTCCCCCTGCGCGCACCCGCGTCATCGAGCTCCAGGTGGCCGGCGCGTTCCACACGACCTTCATGGTCCCGGCCGTCGCGGACCTCCACGACGCCGCCTCCACCGTCACCCCCGCCAACCCGCGTCGGGTGCTGCTGTCCAACGCCGACGGCGCCCCGGTCGCCGACGGCGCGGACGCGCTCGCCCGCATCGTCCGCCAGGTCGCCAACCCGGTCCGATGGGACCTGTGCATGGAGGCGATGCTGCAGCTGGGCGTCACGGGCCTCATCGAGGTCGCGCCCGGAGGCGTCCTCACCGGCCTCGCGAAGCGCGCCATGAAGGGCGTGCCTGCCGTCGCCCTCAAGACGCCCGATGACCTGTCCGCCGCCCGCGAGCTCCTGGAGGCCGCCGCATGACCACCCTCAACGTCCGCCGCGGAGCGGAGTTCACGCGCATCCTGGGCCTCGGCGTCGCACGCGGTGAGAACCTCGTGCCGAACGACGACCTGATCGAGCCGATCAACTCCTCGGACGAGTGGATCCGCAAGATGACCGGCATCGCCACGCGTGTCCGTGCCGGCAAGGACACGAGCGTCATCGACCTGTCCGAGCGTGCCGCCCGTGACGCCATCGCGCAGGCGGGCCTCGAGCCGTCCGACATCGATGCGGTGATCCTCTCGACCATCACGTTCCCGCACATCACCCCCGGCGGTGCACCCGTGCTCGCCGACCGCATCGGCGCCACGCCTGCCGCGGCCTTCGACATCTCCGCCGCGTGCGCGGGCTACTGCTACGGCATCGGCCAGGCCGATGCGCTGGTGCGCTCGGGCGCGGCCCGCCACGTGCTCGTGGTCGGCGCGGAGAAGATGAGCGACTTCGTCGACCCCGCGGACCGCTCGATCTCCTACCTGCTGGGCGACGCCGCGGGCGCGGTGGTCATCGGAGCCTCGGAGACCGCGGGCATCGGCCCCACGGTGTGGGGCTCCGACGGCGGCGGCGCCGAGCTGATCGGCCAGACGAGCTCGTGGCTGGACGTGCGCGACAACCCCGGCACGCCCTTCCCGACCCTCCGCCAGGAGGGCCCCAGCGTGTTCAAGTGGGCGTCCTTCAAGATGGCCCCGGTCGCGCTCCAGGCGATCGAGGCCGCGGGCGTCGCTCCGGACGACATCCAGGTGTTCATCCCGCACCAGGCGAACGTCCGCATCATCGACCAGATGGTCAAGCAGATCGGCCTGCCCGAGCACGTGGTGGTCGCCAAGGACATCGTCGACTCGGGCAACACGTCCGCGGCGTCGATCCCTCTGGCGACCGAGCGCGTGCTCCGCGACGGCGACGCCAGGAGCGGCGACCTCGCGCTCCAGATCGGCTTCGGCGCCGGGCTGGTCTACGCCGCCCAGGTGGTGGTCCTCCCGTAGCGGGAGGGCCCCCCCAGTAGAGTTCACAAGCGTTCATACGAACACGGCGCCCCGCGCCATCCATCCCCAACGAAGGAGCAGCACATGGCACTGTCCAAGGACGAGGTCCTCGCCGGCCTGGCCGAGATCGTCAACGAGGAGACGGACATCGACGTCGCCGAGGTGACGGCCGAGAAGTCGTTCACCGACGACCTCGACATCGACTCGCTGTCGATGATGACCATCGTCACCCTCGCGGAGGAGAAGTTCGACGTCCGCATCCCCGACGAGAAGGTCAAGGACCTCGTCACCGTCGGCGACGCCGTCGACTACATCGCGAACGCGTAAGACCCCCTCTTCACCGTCCACCCCTCATCTCACCCTCGGGAGACAAGCCCATGAACGTCGTGGTCACCGGACTCGGCACCACCTCGCCGCTCGGCGGGGACGTCGCCAGCACCTGGGAGGGCGCCCTCGCTGCGCGCTCCGGCGTGCGCACCCTGGAGAACGACTGGGCCGAGAAGTACGGCGTGCCCGTGACCTTCGCGGGTCAGCTCGCCGTGCGTCCCGAGGAGGTCCTCTCCCGTCCCGAGACCAAGCGCATGGACCCGTCCGCGCAGATGGCCATCGTGGCCGCGCGCGAGGCGTGGGCCGATGCGGGTCTCTCCGAGGACGCTGTGGACCCCGAGCGCCTGGGGAGCATCGTGTCCTCGGGCATCGGCGGAGTGTGGACCCTGCTGACGGCGTGGGACACGGTGAAGGAGCGGGGCGCCTCGCGCGTCCTGCCCCTCACCGTGCCCATGCTGATGCCCAACTCCCCCACGGCCTACGTCTCGCTCGAGTTCAAGGCACGCGCCGGCGCCCACGCCCCGGTCTCCGCGTGCGCCTCCGGCGCCGAGGCGATCGGCATGGGCTTCGAGATGATCCAGTCCGGACGCGCCGACGTGGTGATCTGCGGCGGCACCGAGGCCGCGATCCACCCGCTCCCCATCTCCGCCTTCGCGTCGATGCAGGCCCTGTCCAAGCGCAACGACGACCCCCAGGGTGCTTCGCGCCCCTACGACGTCAGCCGCGACGGCTTCGTGCTCGGCGAGGGCGCGGGCGTGGTGGTCCTCGAGTCCGAGAGCCACGCCAAGGCCCGCGGCGCACGCATCTACGCGAGCGTGCTCGGCCTGGGCATGACCGCCGACGCCCACCACATCGCTGCGCCCGAGCCGAACGGCGCCGGCCAGACGAGGGCCATGGAGCTCGCCCTCGAGCGCGCGGGCCTCACCGCCGCGGATGTCGCGCATGTCAACGCGCACGCCACCTCCACGCCTGTGGGAGACATGATCGAGGCGCGCGGCATCCGCGCCCTGCTGGGCTCGCACGCCGATCAGGTGCTGCTGTCCGCGACCAAGTCGATGACGGGCCACCTGCTGGGCGGCGCCGGCGCGCTCGAGTCCGTCTTCACCATCAAGGCGCTCGAGACCCGCACGGCTCCCCCGACCATCAACGTCACCGAGCCCGACCCCGAGCTCCAGGTGGACCTGGTGCGCGACACCCCGCGTGCGCTCCCCCAGGGCCAGATCGCCGCGATCAACAACTCGTTCGGCTTCGGCGGCCACAACGTCGCGCTCGTCTTCGGAGCCTGATCCCAGCCTGACCCGCGCCCGCGGCTCCGCCACACCAGGCGGACCGCGGGCGTGGTGCTTCCGCCGATACTGACGCGGCTCGCCGACGACTCACCCGCATGCGTGCGCCGGAGCCCTGCCGCCGTGTGGCGGAGCCGCGCGCGGGGCGGTTGAATCAGGGCATGAGACGCCCCCAGGCGATCGGCATGGTCCTCGCGTGCGCCGCCGCGCTCACGGCGTGCTCCCAGGCACGGAGCGTACCCGCCGAGGAGCTCCTCGCGCCCTACGCGCTCGAGCGCGAGACCGTCGACGGCGAGCTCGCTCAGCAGGCTGCCGCGACGGGCGCGTCGATCTACATCGCCGCGCCGATGCTCACCTCGGGGACCCAGGCCGTGATCGAGCTGTCCGGAGACCTCGAGCCGCTCACCCTGGTGGATGTCTCGGGCGCCTCCGTGGGCGCTCTCACCGAGACGGCCGGCGAGCTGGCGTTCATCGACCGCTCCTGCATCTCCGACAACGGCGGGTACACCTTCTGCAGCCGCACGGGCGTGGTCACCACCGACGGCGCGACGGTCGACGAGGCCACGGGCGAGCTCGATCTGGACTCGCACGCGCTCGCCTACGACGCCGACGGCCAGGGGTTCTGGGGCGTGCGGTACGCCTCGACGCCCTGCGACGACTCCGTGCACGCGTGCACGCTCGCCCCCGAGGACGAGCCTCTCGACTTCGTCTACGACTGCCACGTGGTGCACGTGCGCGACGGCGAGGCGGTCTGGGAGTGGTCGGCGCTCGAGCACACGGATCCCTCGCTGCTCGACACCGCCGCGACCACCGAGATCTACAACGCTGTCGATCCGTTCCACTGCAACTCGGTGCAGCCCGACGAGGACGCCGGGGCGGTCTACGTGTCGATGCGGCACCCGAGCTCGGTCCTCGCGGTGGACATCGGCTCGGGCGACGTGCGATGGACGTTCGGCGTCGACCGCTCCCCCGCGGCGCTGGCCGTCGACGACCCCGACGGCCTCCTGGGCGAGCGGCAGGTCCTGAGCGGCAACCACGACTTCCGGTGGCTCGGAGGCACCCGCTACTCGGTGTTCGACAACGGGTCAGGGGGCGTGGGACCCGCGCGCGCGATCGTCTTCTCCGTCGCGGACGGCACCGCGACCATCGAGAACGTGATCGAGGACCCGGCCGGGGTGAGCTCACGATGCACGGGCTCGGCCCGTCCGCTCGACGAGGACGAGGCCTTCTGGGTGATCGACTGGGGATGCAGCGCATCCGGCGTGTCGGTCATGACCGCCGAGGGCGTGCCGGTCGCGCATCTCAGCCTCGACTACGAGCGCGCCGTCGAGATGGACCTGCTCATGGACACCGCCGCCGACCAGCCCGATGTGGGCAGCACCGTGACCTATCACGCGCTGGTCGCCGCGCCGGGGCTGCTGGCGCCCTGAGCGCAGCGCAGGACGGGCGGCGCGGAGCGGCTACGCGATGCCCTGCTCGAGGCGGGCGAGCGCCTGGTCGAGCACGTCGACCAGGGCATCGTCGGAATGCTGGGCCCACCACACCGAGGCCGCCAGGATGCAGCCGGTCACGGCCTGCCCCACCGCTTGGGCCTCCACGCCGCCCTCGTCGAGGAGCCCGCCGCGCGAGAGCTGGTGCGCGAAGCCCGCAGTCATGACGCCGAGGCCTCGGATACCGGCCGCGAACACCTCGTCCGACTCGCCGATGATGCGGAAGCGCACGCGGTCCAGGTCCGTGCCCGAGGGCTGCTCGGTGAGCACCTCGCGTACGGCGACCCGGAGCCCGCCCATGCCCGGCCCGGTGCCCTCCCTCGCGAGGAGCGCGTCGAGCCGTCCGTAGGCAGCGAAGAAGTCGTGCCACACCAGGTCGGCCTTGTTCGCGAAGTGGCGGAACAGGGTGCGGCGCGACACACCGCTGCGGGCCGCGACGTCGTCCATCGACACGGCCGCGTAGCCATGCTCGGCGAACAGCGCGACGGCCTCGCGGCCGATCTTCTCCGGGTCGGCGATCTGCGGGCGCCCAGGACGTCGATGCTCAGTCACATCGCCCACCCTAGCGTGCGATGTTATGCGTGCTCAGATGGCGGTCGGTGTGGCCTGGTGGAACACCAGCCGCCAGCGGTCCGAGCGGACCCAGATCGAGGACCGCAGCGCGGCGCCCCGCGAGCCGTGCAACGGCTCGGAGGTGTAGCGGACGTGCGCGACACCGGGCGCGAGCTCGTAGGCGCTGAAGCCGGTGAGCGGCAGGCGCACGTCGATCTCGACGGGCTCGAGCCCTACCTCGTCGTCGCGGCTCCACACCCGCCCCGACTGGCCGATCTCCACATACCCGGGCGCGAGGATCGCGTCCATGTACGCATGGTCGAACCGTGTCTCCGGGCGCCACATCGACTCCTCCAGCGCCTGGAGGGTCAGCTCGTCCAGGTGGTCGAGCGCCATGTCATCCCACGCGGTGCAGCCAGCGCACGGGCGCGCCGTGGCCGGCGTACCTGAACGGCTCGAGCTCCTCGTCCCACGCGGTGCCGAGCGCGAGGTCCATGGTGCGCTTGACGTCCGCGAGGTTGCCGGCGTTGTCGATCGCCGCGCGGATACGGTCCTCCGGGACCACCGTGTTGCCGTGAGAGTCGATCACCGCGTGGAAGATCCCGAGCGACGGGGTGTGCGACCAGCGTCCGCCGTCCGAGCCGAACGACGGCTCCTCGGTGACCTCGTAGCGGACGTGCTCCCAGCCGCGCAGGGCCGAGGCGAGACGCGCTCCCGTGCCCTGCTGGCCCTGCCACGACACCTCGGCGCGCAGCAGACCCGAGCCGGCGGGCTGGTCGGTCCAGTCGAAGGAGGCGCGCGAGCCCAGCACCCCCTGCGCCGCCCATTCGATGTGCGGAGTCATCGCGCGGGTCGCGGAGTGCACGAAAAGAACACCACGGGTGATTGCGGCCATGTCCTTTCCCTTCCTGTGAGGTGCGTCTTCCCCTACGACCTCGATGGAACCGTCCATGGCACCGGGTGTGCCACGATTCTGCCTCACCCGCGCCCATATCGCCAGCGACGCGCCCCGAGTGTCGGCGCCCTGTGCGAGGGTGGCCCTCATGAGCACCAGCGAGAACGTCGTCACCGTGGAGGCGCTGCGCGAGGCCGAGCGGCGGACCATGCTGAGGATCCCGGAGGACGCGCTCATGGATCGGGCGGCGACCGCGGTGGCGGATGCGGCGCAGGCCCTCGCGGCGGAGCGCGGGCTCGGCATCGAGGGCATGGAGGTCTGCGTCGTCGCCGGTTCCGGAAGCAACGGCGGTGACGCGCTGCTCGCGGGGGCGCTGCTCGCGCGCCGCGGCGCCCACGTGGTCGCCGTGGTCGCCGCCGACCGCGCGCACGAGCGCGGCGTGCACATGCTCGAGGAGGCCGCGGGCGTGGGCGCCGTCTCCGGGGTCGACTTCCCGCTGGGCCGTGAACGGGTGCTCGACGCGCAGCTGGTGATCGACGGCTTCGCCGGCCTGGGCGGGCGCGCGGGGCTGCCCGACGACGCCTGGTCGCTCCTGGGGCGCGCGGTCGAGGCGGGGCGGCTCATCGTCGCCGTGGATGTGCCGTCAGGTGTCGCCGCGGACTCCGCCTCGCTGCCCGCCCCCGGCGAGGACGGGATCTCCCGCCACGTGGTCGCCGACGTCACCGTCACCTTCACCGCGCTCAAGCGGTGCCTGGTCGAGCGCCCCGCCGCCCTGAGCGCCGGGCGTGTGATCCTGGCGGACGTCGGCGTCGGGCTCGACGGCTGACGGCTACCGGGAGGACTCGAGCGACTCGCGCAGCTCGCGCATCGCCTTGCGGCGCACGTCCTTGCGCAGGCGGTCGAGGTAGAGCTTGCCGTCGAGGTGGTCGACCTCGTGGTTGATGAGGCGCGCCCAGATCTCCTCGCCGTCGATCTCGACCTTGTCGCCGTTGAGGTCCGTGCCCACCGCCCGTGCATATGCGGGGCGCTCGCACTCGTACCAGAGCCCGGGGACGGAGAGGCAGCCCTCCTCGCCGAGCTCCTGGAACTCGTCGCTGACCTCGATGATCTCGGGGTTGAGGATGTAGCCGATGTCCCCGTCGATGTTCCACGAGAAGGCGCGCAGGCTCACACCGATCTGGTTCGCGGCGAGCCCGGCGCGGCCTTCGTAGTCCACGGTCTCGAGCAGGTCCTCCACCAGCTGGCGCACCCGCTCGTCGATCTCGGAGACCGGTTCGCAGGGAGTACGGAGGACGGGGTCGCCGATGACTCGGATGTCGCGCATTGCCATGGCGCCTATCCTCCCATGCCACGGACGCGGGCGTATCGTCGGGATATGACGCTCGAGACCGCGAGACTCCTGCTACGACCGTTCAGCGCGGACGACGCCGCGGACGTCCACGTCTACGCGTCCGACCCCGCGGTGTGCCGCTTCACCGACTGGGGGCCGAACTCCGAGGAGGAGACGCGGTCCTGGATCGCGCAAGCGGTCGAGGCGGGCATCCCCGCGCATTGGGCCATCACGCTGCGGGAGGATGCGGTCGGCGGCGCGGGCCGCATCCCGGCCGGGACGGTGGTCGGGGGCATCGGCGTGTACGGCCAGGATCGCGGCCCGCTGGACTCGACGCCTGGCGTGCGCGAGCTCGGCTGGGTGGTGCGGCGCGACCTCTGGGGCCGCGGCATCGCGACGGAGGCGGTGCACGCGGTGATCGAGGCGCTGCGCGAGGACGATGCGCTCGAGCAGGTCCACGCGCGCTGCCGGCCCGAGCACAAGGCGTCGGCGAAGGTCATGGCCCATCTGGGGCTGGCGCGCTCGCACCGCATCGAGAACGACATCCAGCGCGACGGGCAGTGGATGCACTCCGACCTGTACATCCTCACCCTCGCTCCGTGAGGCCGATGCGCGTGTGGGAGCGTGATGACGTCGCGTCCGCGTGGCCCGTGCCGGGCGTGGCCGACGACAAGTACTCGCGCGGCGTCGTCGGCGTGATCGCAGGCTCGGAGGCGTATCCGGGTGCCGCCGCGCTCGTGGTGTCGGGCGCGGTGCGCGCGGGCGCCGGCATGGTGCGGTACGTGGGTCCCACGCGGGCGCAGGACCTGGTGCTCGTGCATCGTCCGGAGGCGGTGGTGCACCATCCGGTCGACGCCGCCGAACGCCTCCCCCGCGCCCAGGCCTGGGTGGTGGGCGCGGGAGTCGCCGACTATCCCGAGCAGGATGCGGCGATCGGCGCCGTGATCGCCGAGTCGGCGCCCATGGTGGTCGACGCGGGCGCCCTCGAGACGGTGGCGCGCGCACGCGCGGCCGGGGCGCGCGCGATCGGTGCGGAGCGGGTGCTGCTGACGCCGCATGCGGGCGAGCTGGTGCGGACGCTCGGCGCGCTGCGCCACGATGTCACGTCGGCGGACGTCGAGCGTGACCGGGTGGGCCATGCGCGCCTCCTTGCGGAGACCGCGCGTGCGACGGTGCTGCTCAAGGGCGCGCTCACGCTCGTGGTGTCCCCCGGCGGCGGCGCGATCGAGCTTCCGCTGGCGCCGGCATGGCTCGCCACGGCCGGCGCGGGCGACGTGCTCGCCGGGATCGCAGGCGCGCTCCTCGCGGCAGGGCTGCCCGCCGATGCCGCGGGTGCGAACGCGGCGTGGGTGCACGCGCGAGCCGCCGAGCGGGCATCGGCCGGCGGACCCGTCGCGGCGCTCGAGGTGGCGACGGCCGTGCCCGGGGTCATCGCCGAGCTCCTCGCGGGCTGAGGGTCAGAATGCTCGATCGACGTCGGGCCACGTGACCCAGACCATCGCGAGCAGGGCGCACGCGAGCAGGACGCACAGGACCGCGGCGATCGCGAAGCCCGTGACGGCGGTCTCGGACGCCGCGATCCGCGGCAGCATCATGCGCGTGAGGGCGGCGACGGAGGCGCATGGCAGCACGATCGCGATCGCGACGAACGCGAGCGCCGCAGGGTCGTCGCTGCCCGCCGCGACCATGCCTGCCGGGATGAGCCCGAGCGTCCCACCCATGAGCGCGAAGGCCCCCGCGGCTCGTGCCGGGCTTGCCTCGGCCGTGCGCGCATGCAGGTGCCGTCCGATGGTGTGCGCGACCGCCGCGATCCCGACCGCGATGATGAGCGCGGTGACCGTGAGCACGGCCGCCTCCGTGTCGTCGACCCCCACGCGGGCCTCGCCCTCGACCCCGGTGAGCATCTCCCACACCTGCGCCCCCAGGTACGCGCATGCCCCGCCGATCACGGTGTAGAGGGGGACGTCGACCACGGTCGCGACCCACGCCGCGACGAACGGGTCGCGCGGGCCGGCGGTAGCGTCGTTCACGTCCTCAGCGTCCCACGCGCCGGCGGTCAGCCGACCGTCGTGAGCGCGAATGTCGCGGAGGCCCCGGGTGCGAGACCCTCGGCGTCCAGCACCGCGCGCTTGACAGGCAGGATGAAGGTGCGGCGCTCCTTCGACGGGAAGATGCTGGTGCGCCAGGTCGTGGCGCCGACGGCGACCTCGACCCGGACCGCGCCGAAGCCTCGCCGGGGCCCGGTCTGCGCGTCCTCGATCTCGTCGGCGACGTCGAACGGGAGGTCGGTGAAGACCCAGGCCGCCTGGGTGCTCTCCCAGAGGTAGAGCGATGCCTCGAACCGGTACGTGGTCACCGAAGCGACGCTAGCGCCGCCTCCACGATCCGCGCTACGGGTGCCGTCGCATCGGCCTGCAGCCCGGGCTCGTCGGGCTCGAGCGGCTCGAGCGTGGCGAACTGCGAGGCGACGAGCGACGGCGGCATGAAGTGCCCGTCGCGCGCGGCGCAGCGGCGCAGCGCCTCGGCCTCCGCGAGCGAGAGCTCGAGGAACCACGCGTCGGGGGCGGAGGCGCGGATCCGGTCGCGGTACGCGCGCCTGAGCGCGCTGCAGGCGACCACCGCACCGCCCGGAGCATCGCGCAGGATCGTGCCGACCGCGTCGAGCCACGGCCAGCGGTCGTCATCGGTCAGCGCGACCCCGGCCGACATCTTGGCGAGGTTCGCGGCGGGGTGGAGATCGTCGCCGTCGACGAACGGCGCGTTGATCGCGGCCGCGAGCGCGACACCCACCGTGGACTTGCCCGTCGACGTGGGCCCCATCACCACCATCGCCACCATGCGCACCCCTCTCGACGCCGTGTGTTTCCTGGGCGTTAAATCTTCACATTTCGGACACTCGGCCTGCCGTGCCGGAACTACCATCGCCCCAGGGGATCCCGGGACACGTCGCGCCGCGCCGCGCTTCCGCGATCAGGGGGAAAGGATCCGCGCATGGTGCGACCTGCGTGGGTACCGGCGACGCGCATGGGCGCACGCCGCATCGGGGCGCTCGCCCTCGCGACCATCGTCATCGGCTTCATCCTGAGCCTCGTCGGCGCGCCGAGCCTAGCGGCGCCGCTCCCGGGCGCCGCGGACCCGGACTATCCGGCCGCGCCGCCGCGGACGGTCGGGATCCTGTGGGCCTTCGCGCTCGAGGGCCCCGACGGGGCCGCCGCGGCCGGCGGGGCCCTCCATCGAGGCGACAGCCTCACGCTTCGCGCGTCCGGGCTGCCACCCGGCGCGCAGGTCTCGGTCGAGCTCCACTCGACACCGCTGCCCATGGGAGCCGCGGCGGTCGACGCGGCCGGAGACCTCACGCTCGTCGCAGTGGTGCCGGAGGCGGCGGAGTCGGGCTCGCACGAGGTGGTGGCGACGCTCACTGGCGACGGCATCGAACCCTCGACCGCCTCGATGGCGGTCGTGGTGGCGGACCTCCTCCCGGAGGTCGTGGCAGCTCCCATCCTGATCGACGTCATCGACCCGGCGCCCCTCACCGAGCTCGAGCCCGCGCCGGAGCCGGAGGCGAGCGCTCCCGCCGCACCGGAGCCCGTCGCTGCGCCCGCCGCGGTGCCCGACCCCGTCGCCGTCGCCGACGAGCCCGCGCCCGCGCCGACCGACGGCTACGGCTGGCTCGCACCCACCGTCCCGACGCTCGGCGACCTCCACCTGTCCCCCCTGCGGGTCGCGGCTGCGGTGACCCTCGCCTCGGCGTTCCTGCTGCTCGCGGGCATCCCCGCCGAGCTGCTCCAGTCGACGCTCACCGAGAACTACTCGCGGGCCTTCGGGTGGCTCACACCCCGACGCACTGGCCGTCGGCGCTCGTGGGCGCGACGCACGCTCTCGCGGCCATGGCTCGCGTGCGGCATCACCGTCGCCCTCGCGACAGCCATCCTCGGGCTGGGGCAGACGGGGTTCCGGTTCGGCCCCGAGGAGGCGATCACCTACGTCAGCCTGTGGCTGTCCCTGACGGTGCTGAACCTTGGGCTGAACGCCGGCCGGCTCCTCGCCTCCCGGCGCGGGCTGCGCGTCCCGGGCAGGCTCATGCCGCTGCCCGGCGCGCTCATCGTGGTCACCATCTCCGTCGTGGTCTCGCAGACCCTGCACATCGAGCCCGCGCTGCTGTTCGGAGTGGTGGTGAGCGTCCAGTACGGCCGCGCCGTGTCCACGCGGCACGAGGGCAGGCTCGCGCTGCTCGGGGTCGCGACCGCCTTCGTGGTCGGGCTGGCGTCATGGATCCTCCTCAGCGTGCTCGAGAGCGTGTTCGCCGGATCGGAGGGTGTGGCCGTGACGCTGGCCGAGGAGACGCTCGCGGGCGTGGTGCTCGAGACGCTCGCCGCGCTCGTCGTGGGCCTGCTTCCGTTCACCTACCTCGATGGCAAGGCGATCCACGACTGGAGCAGGCGCGCGTGGGCGGGGGCGTACTTCGTCGCCGCGGTGGCGTTCGTGCTCATCGCGGTGCCGACCGGCGACGACTGGCAGTCGTCGCAGACCCCTCTGCTCACGTGGCTGCTCATCGTCACCGGCTTCGGCGCGATCGCGCTCGCGGCGTGGGCCGCGTTCCGGCTGGTCCCGGCCCGCCCGCAAGCCCGCTCGCAGCACGCCGGAGCGGCCGTCGAGGAGGGCGAGGCTCGAGGCGAGGAACCCGCGTCCGCCACCGCCGCATCGTCCTCCGGCCCCTAGGACCTCGGTCCCGGGTGGGACACCCCTCCGGGCATAGCGTGAAGGGGTGGAGGTCGTCGGCGACCACCCGTGCCGGGCCGCGCATCCGCGCCGCCGCCGCTCCTCCAGGAGGACGCGCGCATGAGGCAGATCAGGATTCACGGCCGCGGCGGACAGGGCGTGGTCACCGCCGCGGAGATGCTCGCACGTGCGGGGTTCCTCGCCGGGCACGAGGTCCAGGCGATCCCTTCGTTCGGCTCCGAACGCACCGGGGCACCCGTGGTCTCGTACTGCCGGTTCGACGACGCGCCGCTGCGGACGCGCGAACCCGTCCTGGTGCCCGACGTGGTGCTGGTGCAGGACCCGACGCTGCTCGCTACCGGCGGGGTCTTCGCGGGCCTCGCGACCGGGGGCCTCGTCATCGTCGACACCACCACGTCCGCGGTCGAGGTGCGTGAGGCCGCGGGCGCCCAGGAGGTCGAGGCGACCGTGGTCACCATCCCGGCGACCTCCATCACGCTGCGCCACCTGGGACGCCCCAAGCCCGCCGCGGCGATGCTCGCGGCCTATGCCGCGAGCGCCGGGGACGTGACGCTCGATGCCGTCACGCAGGTGTTCCGCGAGCGCTTCCCTGGCGCGGTGGGCGAGGCGAACGCCGCCGCGGCGGACGAGGCGTTCGCGTTCGTGCGGGAGGAGCTCACCGGGTCGACCGAGAGCGAGACCGACGCCGCGGCGCTCGAGGCGAGGGAGGTCTGACATGCGCGAGGTGCTCGAAGGCTCGCAGGCGGTCGCACGCACGGTCGCACGATGCCGGCCGGGCGTGGTGTGCGCCTATCCGATCTCCCCGCAGACGCACATCGTCGAGGCGCTGTCCGCGATGGCGCGCACGGGCGAGCTCGCGGACTGCGAGTACGTCAACGTGGAGTCCGAGTTCTCGGCCATGTCGGTGTCGATCGGCGCCTCCGCTGCGGGCTCGCGGGCGTACACCGCGACCGCCTCGCAAGGCCTGCTCTACATGGCGGAGGCGGTGTTCAACGCGGCGGGCATGGGCCTGCCGATCGTGATGACCGTCGCGAACCGCGCGATCGGCGCGCCCATCAACATCTGGAACGACCACTCCGACGCGATGGCGCTGCGGGACTCCGGATGGCTCCAGCTCTACGCCGCCGACAACCAGGAGGCCGCGGACCTCCATGTCATCGCCTTCGCGGCCGCGGAGGAGCTCGAGATCCCTGCGATGGTGTGCATGGACGGGTTCGTGCTCACCCACGCCACCGACGTCCTCGAGCTCCCTACCGCCGCTCAGATCGACGCGTTCCTGCCACGCTTCGCGCCGCGGCAGGCGCTGGACATCGACCATCCCACGACCATCGGCACCATGGCGGGGCCGGAGTCCTTCACCGAGACCAAGTACCTCCAGCATCGTCGCTTCCTCGATGCGGCTGGGGTGCTCGCCGCATGGTCGGAGCGGTTCCACGAGGCGTTCGGACGGGAGGCCGGCGGCCTGGTGTCGCGCTACACGCCCGACACCCTCGACAGAGCCCGCGACGCGGCACCTGCCGACGACGGCGACGTCACGGTGATCGCGATGGGCTCGGTGCTCGGCACGCTCCAGGCCGCGTTGCCCGCGCTGCGCGCCGAGGGCGTCCCGGTGAGGCTCGTGGGGATCGGCTCGTACCGCCCCTTCCCGGCCGAGGCGCTGCGCGCCGCCCTGGGCGGTTCGCGGCACGTGGTCGTGATCGACAGGGCGCTCGAGCTCGGCTCGGGCGGGGTCCTCACGGGCGACGTAGGCCGCGCGCTCGCCGGCACCCGCTCACGCGTGCACTCCGTGGTGGCGGGCCTGGGGGGTCGGCCCATCCTCGAGGAGTCGCTGCGCGCCGTGGTGCGGCGCGCCCACGCCGGGCAGCTCGGCCCGCTCGAGCTCCTGGATCTCAAGGAGGGCGGCGTCCCCGTACCCCACGAAGGCGCGACGGAGGTGCACCGATGAGCGTGGTCCACATCCCCTTCCTCCAGACCGGCACCCTCGCCGTGGGCGGGCGCCTGCTGTCCGAGGACGAACGCTCCCTGCAGTCGCAGGCCGACCGTCCCTCCTCGCTCACCAAGGGCCACCGGGCCTGCCAGGGCTGCGCGGAGGCCCTCGCCGCGCGCTGGGTCATGGACACCGCGGTCGAGGCCTCCGGCGGGAGGCTCATCGTCGCCAACGCCACCGGCTGCCTCGAGGTGTTCTCGACGCTGTACCCCGAGAGCGCGTGGAAGCCGCCGTGGATCCATTCGCTCTTCGCCAACGCCGCGGCCGTGGCGACCGGCATCGCCTCCGCGCTCCACGCGCAGGGCCGCGACGACGTCCGCGTGCTCGCGCAGGGCGGCGACGGCGGGACCGTGGACATCGGGCTCGCGGCCGTGTCGGGGATGTTCGAGCGCAACGACGACGTGCTCTACGTCTGCTACGACAACCAGGGCTACATGAACACGGGCGTCCAGCGGTCCTCGGCCACACCCGCGGCCGCGCGCACGGCCACCACCCCGGCGGTGGGCCGCTCCCCCGGCCAGGCGTTCGGCCAGGGCAAGTCCATGGTCAAGATCGCGATGGCGCACGAGATCCCGTACGTCGCGAGCGCGACACCCGCGGACCTGCGCGACCTCGAGGCCAAGGTGCGCACCGCGATGGCGATGCACGGCGCGCGCTACCTGCACGTGCTGGTGCCGTGCCCGGTGGGATGGGGCTCCGAGTCCTCGCAGTCGATCGCGCTCGCGCGCGCGGCGGTCCAGTCAGGGATCTTCCCCGTCATCGAGGCGCGCGCGGGCGAGCTCACCGAGGTGCAGCGCATCCGCGAGCGCGCGGACGTCGAGGAGTACCTGCGGCCGCAGGCGCGCTTCGCCCACCTCTTCAAGCCCGGCGGCGACGATGCGCTCGCACGCTGGCGCGCGCTCGCCGAGGCGAACATCCGGCGCTACGACCTCCTGGGAGAACGCTCATGAACGACCACGACGCCCCTCCCACCGTGGGCCTGTCCACGGGCCCCGCGACCTCGCTCGCGTATCACACGGGTACCTGGCGCACGGAGCGGCCGGTCTACGTCGAGCTGGCGCCGCCGTGCTCGCTCGGCTGCCCGTCGGGCGAGGACATCCGCGGGTGGCTCGGCTCGACCCAGGAGGGAGAGGCAGGCTTCGAGACGGCGTGGCGACGGCTCGTCGCAGCCAACCCCTTCCCCGCCGTCATGGGCCGCATCTGCTACCACCCCTGCCAGGAGGCCTGCAACCGCGCCGAGGTCGACGAGGAGGTCGGGATCAACGCCGTCGAGCGCTTCCTGGGCGACACCGCGCTCGAGAAGGGATGGGCGCTCCCGGCACCCGCCGCATCGTCCGGGCGGCGCGTCCTGGTCGTGGGGTCGGGACCGGCGGGGTTGTCCGCGGCGTACCACCTGCGCCAGCTGGGCCACGAGGTGACGGTACGCGAGGCCGCCGCGGAGCCGGGCGGGATGATGCGGTACGGCATCCCCGCGTACCGGCTGCCGCGCGAGGTGCTCGCGGCGGAGATCCGCCGCATCGAGGCGACCGGGGTCGCGATCGAGTGCTCGACACCGGTCCTGTCCCTCGACGAGGCGCAGGCCCGGTTCGACGCCGTGGTCCTCACCATGGGCGCCGGGGTCGCGCACCACGTGGACATCCCCGCGGGCGCCGCGTCGCACATCGTCGACGCGATCGACGTGCTGCGCGATGTCGCATCGGGCCACGCCCCGCTGGTGGGGCGCCGGGTGGCGGTCTACGGCGGCGGCAACACCGCGATGGATGCCGCGCGGACCGCACGGCGGCTCGGAGCGTCCGATGCGGTGGTGGTCTACCGCCGCACGCGGGAGCAGATGCCAGCGCACCCGACCGAGCTGGACGATGCGGTGGGCGAGGGCGTGCGCGTGCAGTGGCTGTCGACCATCGCGGCCGTCGAGGGTCCGCACGTGACCATCGAGAAGATGTCCCTCGACGAGGAGGGACGGCCGCACGGCACGGGCGAGTTCGAGGAGCTCGATGCGGACACCGTCATGCTGGCCGTGGGCCAGGACGCGGACCTCTCGCTGCTCGCGGAGGTGCCGGATGTGACGGTGGCGTCCGGCGTGATCGCGGTCGACCCGGTGACGCTGATGACCGGCCGCGAGGGGGTGTTCGCGGCGGGCGACGTGTCGCCGGGCTCGCGCACCGCGACCTACGCGATCGGGCGCGGGGCGCGCGCCGCTCGCGCCGTCGATGCGTGGCTGGCCGCGCGCGTGCTGCCCGCCGAGCCTGTCTCACGCGAGGCCTCAGCGGACCGGCTGAACACCTGGTACTACTCCGACGCCCCCAAGCAGCACCGCGCGGAGCTCGCGGCCGCGCGCAGGGTCACCGGGTTCGAGGAGGTGCTCACGGGCCTCGACGCGGAGCACGCGGTGTTCGAGGCGCGACGGTGCATGTCCTGCGGATCCTGCTTCGAATGCGACAACTGCTTCGGGATGTGCCCGGACGACGCGATCAGGAAGCTGGGCCCGGGCATGCGGTACGAGGTCGACTACGACTACTGCAAGGGCTGCGGCATCTGCGCCGCGGAATGCCCGTGCGGCGCGATCGACATGATCCCCGAGGTGCGCTGACGCACCCGCCCCGTGCTTTCCGCTGACACATGGGTGCCCGCACAGCGCGCTGTGCTGACGCTCATGTGTCAGCGGGATGGCGCCGCACGCGCGCGGGGACGGGTTCACGCCCACGAAGGCGCCGCTCGAGCGGCTTCTCAACCCACGTGTACGCCGCTCCTGCCGCAGCGACGGAGGCCACGAGCGCGCCGACGATCGCGAGCAGCGACGGCGCGAGGTCCGTGCCCACCCCGCCAGGCAGCGCCTTGTCGACGACGCCGCTCACGCTCACCAGGATCAGCGAGTGGGCGAGGTAGAAGCTGTACGACCAGTCGCCGAGCACTACCAGGCCCCGCGACCGGTAGGGGGACGATGCGCCGTCCAGGTCGGCCGCGGCAGCTGCGGCGATGAGGAGCACCAGCGGGGCGAGCGTCACGGAGACGTCGCCGAAGGCCTCCGGCACCGCGCCCGCCGCGAGGTACGCCGCGACGGAGAGGATGCTCGCGGCGCGCAGCCCGACCGGCGGGCGCCATCCCCGCAGCATCGCGTGCGCGAGCGCCATGCCGATGACGAACTCGGCGATGCGCTGGAGCGGCAGGATGTACACGGCCCAGCTGCCCACGGGTCCGCTGCCGAGCGCGACCACAACCGCCGGCACCGCGACGATCGCCGCGACCGAGACCACCAGCAGCGCACGCCGCGGCCGCGCCCGCGGCACGACCACCGCGAGCACGGGGAACATGAGGTAGAAGAAGAGCTCGTCGGCCACGGACCACGAGACCTGGTTGCCCGCGTGGTAGATCGCGGCGTCGGGGAACCACGACTGGATGCCGAGCATCGCGGGGGTGGCACGGAGCACGATGTCGGAGATGGCCACTCCCCCGCTGATCGCGAAGGCGACCGGGAACGAGGCGAGCTGGGAGAGCCAGTAGACCGGCAAGATGCGCGCCGCGCGCTTGCGGTAGAACGCGCGCGGCGCATCGTCGGGACGGCGCGACCACATGAGGACGAAGCCGCTCAGGATGAAGAAGAACGAGACGCCTACGCGGCCCTGCGTGAGCCAGTCCTGAGCGAGGCGCCCAACCGGGTTGTCGGCGGGGAGCCGCGGCAGGGCGTGGGTGAGGAACACCGCGAGGGCCGCGACGAAGCGCAGACCCGTCAACGAGTCCAGCCGAATCCCCCCGGTCCGCATGCCGCCACCGTAGCGATCGTCTCCACAAATGACCAGGAAATCGCCCAAACCGGGCACCCGGAGGCATGCAAGCGTCTACCCCGACGCTCAGTGCGCGGTTCGAAGCCGGAACGTGCACTCGGCGACGGGATAGGCGATGGCCTGGACGCGACGGAGGCCCGCCGCGGCCGCCGTGTGGCGGACCGCGACGGGCCTCCGTCGAGATGCTGGGTTACAGCGGGCGGATGTTCGCCGCCTGCATGCCCTTGGGGCCCTGCTCGGCGTCGAACTCGACACGCTGGTTCTCCTCGAGCGTGCGGTAGCCCGAGGAGTTGATCGCGCTGAAGTGCGCGAAGACGTCGGCGGAGCCGTCGTCGGGAGCGATGAAGCCGAAGCCCTTCTCGGCGTTGAACCACTTGACGATGCCAGTAGCCATGATGCTGTTCCTTCTGTGTTGCTTGACCGCGGTGCGGCCGATGATACGTCGCCGGCGACGCCGACGTGCGGTGATCCCCGACGGCGGTAGCCGACGGAAGTCTGTGTGGATCCGGTCACGCCGATCAGCGTGGGTGACGCTGGCGTGGTGGGACGCGCGATCCTGGCGGAGATGTACACGCCTGGGCGCTGACGGTGCTCGGAGTCCGGGTCCGCCGGGCTCGACGAGCATGCGAGCGGTTGCTCGCGGTTGTTCAGTGTACGGCATCGCCGGCGCTGGGCCCAGGGCCGACGCGCCCGGGGTCTACGACATCGTCTGGACCCCGACCACGCCCAGCAGCGCGAGCCGCTCCGCGCTGTCCGAGCCCTCGCGCGCGGTGAACCACAGCAGGTGCTGGGATCCGTCGCCCGTGTAGAGGTTGTGGCAGAGCAGGTCGAGCGGCCCCACCGTCGGGTGCAGGAACGTCTTCGCATCCACACGGCGGAGCTTGACGGCGCGCTCCTCCCACAGCCGGGCGAACTCGTCCGAGGCCTCCGCGCATCGTCCCACCAGCTCCGCGAGGCGGGCGTCGCCCGCGGGACGGCGGCCTGCGGCCATCCGCAGGTCCGCCACGAGCGACTCCGACAGGCGGTCGTGGTCGGGTCCAGGATGCACGCCGCGGCTGTCGGGCTCGGCGAACCAGCGGTACACCTGGCTGGAGCGGGGCCACGGGAGGCCCTGGCGCTCACCCAGGAGCGCCCGCGCAAGGTCGTTCGCGGCGAGGGTCTCCGCGAGGTCGGAGATGATCAGCGCCGGGGTGTCGTCCAGCCGGTCGAGCAGCGCCAGCATGGCCGGCTCGACGTGGGTGTCCCCCGCGCGGGCAGGAACGGGCCGGCCCGCGAGGCGGTACAGATGATCGCGCTCGTCGGCGGAGAGCCGCAGGGCCCTCGCGAGCGCCCCGAGCATCGAGGGCGAGGGCTGCACCTTCGAGCCCTGCTCGAGCTCCGTGTAGTACTCGACCGAGGCGCCCGCGAGCACCGCGACCTCATCGCGGCGCAGCCCGGGGACGCGGCGGCGCGGTCCGGGGACGATGCCCACGTCGGCCGGGGTGATCCGGTCGCGGCGGGAGCGCAGGAAGGCGCCGAGCTCGGGAAGGTCCATCGCCCCAGTATCCGCGCGAGCGCGATCCCGAGGGTAGGGGCGCCGCCCCCAGGGTGAGCCTCCCCTTCTCCCCCGGCCCGGCTCCACGGAGGCTGGTGCCGCAACGATCCCCAGGAGGAACCATGAACGACGCACCCCGCACCCCCCTCGCCCTCGTCACGGGCGCCAACCGCGGCATCGGCCGCGCGACCGCCGAGGAGCTCGCCCGCCGTGGGCACGATGTGGTGGTCACCTATCGCGGCCACGCCGACGAGGCGGACGATGCGGTCGCCGCCATCGAGGCGCTCGGACGCCGGGCAGCCGCGCTCCGCCTCGACATCGCCGACCCCGCGGACATCGAGCGGTTCGTGCGCGAGCTGCGGCCCGGCCTCTCCTCGACCTGGGGCCGCGACACCATCGATGTCCTGGTCAACAACGCCGGGGCCGGTGCCGACACCCAGCTGGGTGCGACCTCCGCCGAGGTGCTCGACCACCTCTACGCGACGCACGTCCGCGGCGTCTACCTACTCACCCAGGCGCTGGCCACCCCGTCCTCCGACGACCCCATGCTCGCCGACGGCGGCAGCATCGTGAACCTGGGCACGGGTCTCACGCGGTTCGTCCACGTCGGCCGCGACGCGTACGCCGCGATGAAGGGCGCGGTCGGCGTCCTCACCGGCTACTGGGCCGAGCAGCTGGGACCGCGGGGCATCCGTGTCAACACGGTGGCGCCCGGGCCGGTCGAGACCCAGTTCTCCGGGTGGGTGGGCAACGACGCGGTGCGGCAGGTCTTCGCGGAAGGGACGGCGCTCGGGCGTTCCGCGGTCGCCGCCGACATCGCCGGGGTGATCGCGTCGCTCGTCTCTCCGGGGTCCGCCTGGGTCACGGCGCAGCGGATCGAGGCCTCGGGCGGGTACCGGCTCTAGGCGCCACGGCGCCACGGCGCCACGGCTCCCCGGCGCGGGCATCGGCCTCGCGGGCTAGCCTGGACGGGTCGCCGTGCCCTCGTCCTCGCGCGCGCCGCGCAGGTCGATCCCCTCGAGGGTCCGCGCGATGCGAAGGGAGCGGGCCCTGTGACTCTGCACCGCCGGATCGCGACAACCGTGGTGTGCGCCGCGCTCCTCGCCGGGTGCTCGGAGTCGGATCCGGCGGCTCCAACCGAGCCCCCGCCGCTCTCGGCGAGCGCCTCACCCCTACCGTCGGCGCCCGTGGTCGGCGCCGGGGATCAGCCGCTCGAGGCCGGCACCTACCGGTTCGAGCCCTCGCGGGTGCTCGGCGGGGACCCCTATCCGGATCTGCTGGTCACGGTGCCTGCCGGTTGGGCATCCGGCGACGGGTGGGCGCTCGGGAAGGAGTCGGTCGCGATCCTGCTGTGGAACGTCGACGAGGTGTTCCGCGACCCGTGCCGCTGGGAGGGTACGGCATACGACCCGGGCGACTCGGTCGACGAGCTTGCAGCGGCCCTCAAGGAGGTGCCCCTGCGGGACCCGTCAGACCCCGTGCCGACCGAGATCGACGGCAGGACGGGCGTGTACCTCGAGTGGAGCGTCCCGGAGGACATCGCGTACGACGGCGAGGGCTTCCCCGACTGCGATGCCAAGCCGGGCGAGCCGCACGACTTCGTCAGCTGGACCGGCATCGGGAAGCCATCCGTCCGCTACCACCAGGGACCCGGCCAGGTCGATCGCCTGTGGATCATCGACGCCGACGGCCAGCGGCTGGTGATCGACGCCTTCTCGATGCCCGAGGCGACCGACGCGGACATCGCGGAGATCGAGGCCATCGTCGGCTCGATGCGCTTCGTCGGACCGTGACGCCGACAGGCCTCGCGGCTGCGGCCCCGCACGGACTGCGTCGTGGAACGCACGGACTGTCGCGCGCCGCCACCGGGGCGCGCGATGCGCCTTTCGAGGGCCGTCGCCTGAGACCGCAGCGCCGTTCCCCGACCTCGCCGGGCCGCTGCCCGCGCCCCGCGGCGTGAGCCCGGACAACCCTCCGCCACAGATCCAGCTCTCCGCGCAGGCATGGACCTCGGACACCATCGTCGACGGCGACCACCTGGCCGACCGTCCCCTTGGCGGGATCACGCCCCCACGCGACCCTCGCGATCCGAGGAGCGCATGACGGAGTCGCGCTCACCACTCGGGTCCTGGGCGTGCCTACTCGTGCTCAGGCAGCCGCGGCGCCGACAAACCCGGGTCGCGACCGAGAAGCGCGGCGCGCGTGACCGCGGCGGAGCCGAATCGATCGCGGACCGCGTCGAGGGCGGTGTCGATGCGCGCCCCGTCGTTCCAGTCGATCGGAAGCTCGAGCTGAACCGTCCCGGCGCTGGTCAGTTGCGCGAGCGAGACGCCGATGAGGGTGACGCCCCGGCCGGAGATGTCGGGACCCGCCTCGGCGAGCAGGCGCTGGGCGACGCCGAGCAGCACCTCGGTGCGATCGGTAGGCGCGCCGAGCGTGCGCGATCGGGTCGCCTTCACGAAGTCGCCGTAGCGAAGCCTCAGGATCACGGTGGCGCACGACGAACCGCGATCGCGCAGACGCTTCGCGAGGCCGTCGACGATCTGGGTGAGGATCAGCCCGAGCTCACCACCCGTGTAGGACCGGTTGCCAAGCGCGCGCTGCGAGCCGATGGATCCGTGGCGCTTGGTCTTCTCGACCGGCCGAGGGTCCCGGAGCCGGGCCAGCGCATGCAGATGCGCACCGGCCGCCTTGCCCAGCCACTGCTCCGCGGTCGCCGCCTCGAGCTCGGCCAGCTGCCCGGCCGTGTAGATGCCGTTGCGGTGCAGCTTCTCCGCGGTCACCGCGCCGACGCCCCAGAGCCGCTCGACCGGAAGTGGATGAAGGAACGCCTCCTCGCGGTCGGGCGCGACCACGAGGAGCCCGTCGGGCTTGCTGACCGCGCTCGCCACCTTCGCGAGGAACTTTGTTCTCGCGACGCCCACCGAGATCGGGAGCCCGACCTCGGCACGCACGCGCTGCCGCAGGCGCACGGCGATCTCCTCGGGAGTCCCCGCAAGGCGGCGAAGGCCCCCGACCTCGAGGAACGCCTCATCGATCGAGACGCCCTCCACGTACGGCGTGGTGTCGTGGAAGATCGCGAACACCGCACGGCTCGCCGCCGAGTAGGCCTCCATACGGGGAGGGACGATGATGGCGTCGGGACAGAACGCACGCGCGCGCTGCACCCCCATCGCGGTGCGAACGCCCCGCGCCTTCGCCTCATAGCTCGCGGCCACCACCACGCCGCCGCCCACGATCACGGGCCGTCCGCGAAGAGCGGGCTCGTCCCGCTGCTCGACCGAGGCGTAGAACGCGTCGAGGTCGGCGTGGAGCACCGTCGCCTCGCCGCGCATCCCACACCTCCCGTCGCCACACGCTCTTCCAGGAATGGTCTCACCGGCGCCCGACACCGCATCGGTGCGACCCAGTATCGGGTGACGTCGGTCAACACCGGTGCAGACCCCACAGCCGACATCGAAGATGATCCGCCATCGCGGCCCACCGCGGTGCCGGGCGTCCACAGTCCATGGCTGATCTGCGTACAGTCCAGTCCCGGCGGCGCCGACGACCGACGCATGCCCCGAGTCCGCGATAACCGCTCATGCTCCGGGGCGATGCCCCGCATCACCCAGGGAAGGCCTGACAACCACGCAGGAGCGACCCGCGAGACGACGCCGCGCGTGGCGAAGACTCGGAATTGACTGACCAGGGGGTATGCCCTGCCGCGGGGGTCCCCAGTCCATGCCAGTTCTGAGTACAGTCCATTCTAGCAAGACATGTCGCGGCCACTGGCTGTTTACCAGGAGCGATGTCCACCTTGAGCTGAGCCCGCGTCGGACCCGCGCAGGGCGGCCGAACGGCCCCTCAGTGCAGTCCATCGGCCCGAGCGGGCACCTACCAGCGCCAACGACCCAGGCGAGCCGCGCGACGGCGAGAACTGATTGCGGCGTCGCGCGCCAACGCGGCGCGGGCATCATCCGCGGACAGCGACACGGGTCCCATGCCGGGCGCCGACGCGCCAGCACCATGCAGGAGTCGCCGCCCACGCCCCGTCACCGACTGCAGCGTCGCACCCTCGCCCTACTCTCGAACCATGACCGCGTCGCCACGCTTCGAGATTGCTCCTGACGAAGGCCAACGTTGGACCGAGCTTGGCCATCACATCCGCATGGCAGGCTTCATGCTCAATGCCTGCCCAACGCCCACGGAGGCGTCGCCCCTCAAGGCGGCCGACGACTTGTTCCCCCTACGACCACTCAGCATGACGCTGCGGCGGATGCTGGTCGCTTCATACGACCACGTCGCCCAGTGGCCCGACCTCGTGACACCGACCCAGGTCTTCGAGGGCCAACAGGCGCTTGTATCGCCACGCCCCGTGTTCTCGTACGCACGCTCGGGCATGGAAGCCGCCGGGGTCGTCGCGTGGGTCCTGGAGAGCGCGGACATCCGAGAAGGCGTCGCGCGACATCAGAGCCTGACCCATCAGGATCTCGGCGAGCAGCTCAAGGCGTACAACAGCGCAGGCGATTCGGCTACTGCCGCAGACGTCGCGCAACGCATCGAGCTGCTTGAGCAGCACGCATTCGGCGGCAAGGCCCCGGCCAAGGTCCCCTATGTGGAGCGGGTCAAGGCAGGAGCGCGTCTCGCCGGCCTTGATGAGGGCCGGGCGGACTATTTGTGGCGGCTAGCAAGCGCCGCCTCACACGGTCAGGAGTGGTTCTATGACGACGCCTTCGAACCAATCGCGGAGCCGGACGGCCGCGGCCACCGGCCGCGGGGCGAGCAGATGGTTGAGGTTCTCGAGTACGCGGCGGGCATCCTAACGAGCGCGACGTTCCGCTTCGTCGAGAACTGCGGGTACGAGCCGGGCGACGCGCTCGCGCAGTCGTGGATCGAGCTGACTGAGACGATGCCGCTCAAGGCAGGCGCGACACCTTCGTCGGTCCGAGCGAACTCGAAGATCCTTGCAGCCCTGAAACCACGTGCCGGCACGGCGTAGTCCAGCGCGACCAGCAATTGATCGCACCGCCGGAATGCCAGCCGCGCATCGGTCACTGAACACCACTGGCGTGAGATTCATCTGGCACGACAGTGAGGCTGGCGATCTACGGCTTGACCCCCGCGAGCCCCTTGATCCGGGCGTCGTGCCTCAGTTTGTCCGCAGTGCCGGGGAAGGCGCGTACTGCAGCCATGAGGTCGCGGTCTGTCGTACTGGTGAGCTTGGGCTCGAGAATCTCAAGCAGTGCCACCCACTGAGCACGGCCAACCTTGTGCCCGAGCAGTGAGGAGTACACCGGATCAAGGAAGAGCCGCAACGCCAACGCCGCGTCGGCTGACGAGAACCGGGCGAGCATCGCCTCGTACGAGGTGACGGCTGCATCGCTGACGCCGTACCCGTTACCCAAGAAGCAATCGACGATCACACGAACATAGCGCTCACGCACTTGCTCGGGCACATCGCCTTGCTCTCCGGCAAGCGCTAGGACTCGACGTGCCGGTCCCGGCTCGTTGTAGAAGTTGTTGAATCCATGGTGGGCACCGCTGAGGCTATCGAGCGCGTCGCTCATGTCGATTGCTCGGACTTCGGTCGTGAGATAGGCCGTACCGCCCACGAGCTCAATGAGTTCCCGCGCGGCAGCGGCGAACTCGGTCTCCGCGCTAGCGCTAGCCCGCCCATGGCGGATCCCGAAGTTCTTCCGGGCAGCTTCCTGCACGAAGGGCCACAGACGCGGCCAAAGCAGCCGCACATTGTCGGCAACCATCGGGATGCGGGACGCCGCCGTATATAGACCGAACAGACCGTTGGCGAGAGTGTCTGCACGGTCGGCGGGCAGCTGGTCGAAGAACGCTGCAGCTGTATCTACAGCGCCCGGTTCGAGGAGCTCCTTCTTCACATTGGCGAGAAGGCGCCCGGTGTGAGCGGTGACCGTGTCGGTAGGAGTGTTGATCACCTCGCGGATACAGACCTGGAGGAACGTGACCAGCTCGAGACCGGCTAGATCGTTTTGGTTCGGATGTGCGGCGCTGGCGTGGTTCCGCATCCACCGAACGTGGTCCAACCGGTGGAAGCCTGCGTCGCTGATGAGGCCGATTTCGAGCGACGCGCGGAGTAGACGTGCGTCGTCGACCGCCGGAAGGTCATCCTCGGTCTTGAGGCCTCTGCGCAGGTCTGTGTTGTTTCCTGCGGCGATGTCAAAGAAGTAAGCGAGATCGAAGCCAACGACACGGGAACGAAGCGCCGACACGAGCTCATCCCACAGGTAGTTGAGCGCGGCATCGAAGAGCCCAACCGTAGCGGCAGCCACCATCTTGGAGACATAGTGCGCCTCTGCCCGAATGCCCGGTTCGAGTTCCTCAAGCACGCCGCCGACGTTGTTCACCATCAGCGCGCGCTCCGGAACGGGCACGAACAACTGCTGCGTGGGAAGTCCGAACTGCTCCAGCATGCTTCGCACGCCCGTCTCGAATCGCGCGAGCTCCGTGCCCGGCGTCTCGACCTCTACTACTGCTGAACTCGCCATTGCATCGACCTCTGTCATGACGGTCAAGTTACCCGAGCATTCGACCACGCGCGGCAGCGCTTTGCCTCGTACGTTGGCGTGTCGCCCTGTGCTGCGCGAACGCCCATGTCGGACGCGAGGCCCGACTGCACCAAGGCACCAGAACGCCGCGCGGCGCCACCGCACGCGACGACTGCTCTAGTCGGCCCTAAGCGCCGGCTCGGTCGCTGCGAAGGGCCGAGGTCGGGCTCGGCGCAGGAGTCTGCGCCAAGATTGACTGGCTTCGGTGACCTGAGTCTGAGGCTTGCCCGAAGCGTTAGCCGTCAGTTTGTGAGCTCTCGGTGTTCAGGTCGAACTCGCCCTGGACCTGCTTCGCCCGAGACGGACGGACGGCCTCGACGACGGCGATGCTCGTTGGATTGTAGAGCCAGAAGCTGTGGCCTTCCTTTTCCAGAGTCCCGGTAACAACCAGAGGTTTGTCGGCGCGATGTGCATCGAGAGCGATCTCGTATTGCTCATCGTCTAGCCGCACTCGCGCCTTACGCGTTTCGCGACCATCCACCGCGTGAATCCTCACCACCTGCTCATCGGTATCCGGGTCGCGACTCAGAAGTGTGACGGGGCCAATGAGGGTGACTTCGCGGGGCTGGGCCGCGGATGCGAGGAAGGTTGCGGCGCGGGAGAGTTCGGATGCATCCGCTGGATCGAACTCGTGTGTCCGCGTTGCGGCTCTGCTCACACGACCCGGACTCCTATCGATTTCGATAGTCACGCCGCTGCCCGCGGCCACCTCGGTAACCGCGCGAACCAGTTCGTGCGACACCCCATCGTCCACGGCGTCTAGCAGTTCTTCGATCGCAGCACCCGCGCGCATTCGCTCGACGCTTTCGGAGAGCGTGCTGAGCGCGCGATCGAACACCGCCATTACGTCGCTGCCCGAGATTTGGACCATATCGGGCAGCATGTCTCCTGGCTTCTCGACGGCCAACCTGGCGGCTTTGTCCGATGAGAAGAACTGCGCGTGGCTCGGCACGTGAGCATTCACGATGAAACTGCCCACGTCCGTCTGGCCCATTAGGGCTCGCTTCATGAACTCGTTCGCAACGTAGTAGCTCGAGCCGCCGTGGTACCGCTTCGGCTTCACTGCGGATTTGGCGGAGGCGACTAGTTGAGCGCGTGCACTCTCGAACAACGCCTGACCGTCGTCCCAAGCGATGACGCCCGCACCATCCGGCGTCTCCTTGCGCCAGCGAGCCAGTTCAAGTGCGGCTTCGAGCACAAGGCTCGCCTCGTCAAGCGCGCGCCTCGCGGCTACGCCATGGAGTCGCATGAACTGCGCAGTTGCTCGCTCAAGCGCAGCGCTGAATCCCATGGAGTTCGCGTCTTCAGGAACAAGGATGCGCTCCCATGACCCGCCCGGCGCATCCCAGAGCGAGTATCGATCACTTGACGCCTCGACCTTGCTCCAACCCAAATCGGCGAGCGCGGCTAGCATCGCACGGACATCGGGAACCTCGGAACCGCCCATCATGGTGCGCCCCCGGCGCGGATCTTAGCCATCATTTTGCAGACAGCCACGTCATCGAAAACGTTCGCCCTAGGTGCAGTAACGATCGGCCTACTCGAGCTCGCGGCGGGCTCACCAGCTATGTTCACCCAGTACGCACAATGGCGAAGTTCGAACGCGTCGTGCGTTGCGAAAGCCCACTCTCCCTGGTCGTCCGGTAGCGCCATTACAACGACTATCCTCGGCTCATAGGGGTCGGGGTCGCGAAACTCGTCCCACCTCTTCTCGCTCATGTAGGCCGAGACGCTCGTCGACGTAATCATCTTTTCCGACGACGTGGCCTTGAGCTGGAGCTGAATTCTGCACTCCTTCTGGCCGGGACGCTTGTGCTCCAGGAGCATGTCTACACCGTCGTCGAAGGAACTCGTCCACACATTGCATCCTGCGGCTGCGGCAACAGCGGTCACAAGTCCTTCTTGGAGTTGCTCCATTAGGTTCGTGCGTCGCGTGGGCGCGCCTCGCACAATGGTGGACACGCCGCCACCCCCCTCACTAGGCATGCCCGGAGCCTAGCGTGTAGGCAATCTGGCGACCACGGACTCGGGGCCTTGAGTTCGTCGAGGGGTCGTTCCGCCCAGCTACGTGCCCGGAAGGCTCTCCCCCAGAAGCGCGCCCTAGGTTCAAAGACCTTCAGCAATCGTGGACGCCACTGCATTTTGCTTTAGTGTCCGCGAGTGCTGCGGGTGACCACGAGCGCCCCATCCCCCAACAGACGCCACACATCGCCTCGCCGCGCGGGCTATGCGTAGTCCTCATCGCGAGCATGCGCTTCCGCGCGCACGAGTAGCGCTTGCGCGGCGCCCTCGGTATCGCGGTCATGAAGCACGAGAAATGCGTAGGAGTAGATCAACGTCACGATGCTCGCTGCGACATGCCCCCGATGCGCCACCAAGTCGATGACCTCCGCGTCCTTGGGCGCGCGGACGACGCCTTCGCGGTCAAGATCCACGTACAGCCCTCGCTGCTTGGCCTCGTTCGCGCGAGCGGCAATCTTCGACGGGAGATCAGGCGGCTCCCCAATTGCCTCGATGACCTCACCATTGCCCACAGCCATCGGCCCGAGTTGGATCATCTCGTCCGGCGAATGCCAAAGGTATGGAATGGGTAGATGCATGCTGAACTCCCGGCCGCCAAGATACTTGGCACCGTGGTGCCGTGAACCCGCGGAAAGCTCCTTGACGTCACGGACGTCATCAGAGTCGTCTTCCCACGCGCGCCAGAATGCGTCGAGAACCCAGCTCGCCTTCCCCACTTCTTCGTATGCAAGGACGAGCAGGGACTGCGCGCGCGCAGGAGATTGACTCTCCAGTAGCGCAGCGTCCTCCACGAGAGCGATCGCGTTCTCCACCAGCGCCCAGAAGAACTCGCGCGCCCGCTTAGGCGTCATCGCCGTCATGTGCGACCTCCGATCCAGTGAGCGCACACCAACTCCCTAGCGCGACTGCCGCTGGTCCGACTAGGCACTCGCCCGGTACTCCTCCGCTGCCGGCTCGAGGGTGAACTCGAGGACCTCGACGTGCTGTTCCTTGAGTGCGTCGAGGACTTCCTGGGGTGTGGCGCGGAAGTACTCGCGGCGCAGGTTGATCTTGTTCAGGCGCCGGTCGGCGAAGCGCTGGTGGAGGTTGGCCTCGAGGGTGACGGCGTCGTCGGCGAAGAACAGGGCGTGGACGTCGAAGCGGAACGGTACCGATGCGTCGCCGAGCTCGTTGACACGGTCCATCGGCTCAAGGCGGCGTGTCAGGCCGATCTTGACGACATCAGGGCCGAACGCGCCGATGTTCGAGATGACGTACACGTAGCCGGCGCGGGCGTTCGCGGCACGGTAGTCGACGTCGGCGATGGCCTTGTCGGTGTCCGCCAGCTTCTCCCGCAGTCTCGCGGCTCCTTCGAGGTCGCCCTTGGCCTCGAGCGCAGCAAGGGCGTTCTCGTAGTGGGAGCGTTCCTTCTCGAGCTTCTCGCGTGCCGCCTTGAGCTCGGCCTCGACCTTGCGCTGCTCGCGCAGCTCCTCCCGATGCGCCCGCTCGGCCTCCTTCTCGGCCTGGAGTGCCTGCATGTGGCGAGCCGCGAGCTCCAGCTCCTTGAGACGGAGCCGGTGGTAGGGAGAAGTGATGGACAGGTTGATCATCGTGCCGAGCTTCTCGACCTGCTCCATCGACTTCGTCAGCCGCTTCTGCGCGGCGGCCAGGTTGCCGGCCTTGACGGTCTTGACGCAGTTCTCCGCCTCCGCGTTGTACGAGCGGAGCATGAGCTTGGACATTTCGTTTACGAACTTCTCACCCTGCTTGGCGGAGTTGTTGAACGTGAAGTTCGCCGACGCCGACGTGGCCCTCCTCGCGGCGACGAGCTGCTTGATCTGCACGCGAACCCCCGCGAGCTCGGTGGCGAGCGTCACCGACGATTCGGCGGGGTGCTCGTAGTCGTAGATGCCGAATTCCTGCATGGACGCGGCCTGACGCAGGTTGACGAGGTCTTGCTCCGCGGCGCGCCTCTGCGCATCGGCGAGTTGCTGGGCCGCTTGCGCGCCCGCGAGGTCGGCGCGCGCCTGCGAGATCTGGGCGATGACTTCCGAACGTGTGGCGTCGAGGTCTGCGATCTCCCCCAGCCCGTGCTTGTCGATCAATCCCTGCAGGCGGTCGTTCTCCTCCTGGAGGTTCTTGGCGTGCTTGCGGGCACCGAACAACGGCACCTTTCGCTGTCGATCGGACGCCATCGTCGCCGCCTGACCCACGACGGGTTCGGCGACGTACGAGTCGGAACCCTGCTTGCCGTTCGTGAAGACGTGATCGGTCCACGCGGACCCGTTCCAGAATCGCTGCTCGTGCCGTGTGGTCGGATCGGCGTACCAACCCTCCTGCATCTGCGCCATCGCTCATTCCCCTCAGTATCAGCAGTGATGGTTCGCATCGTATGGGAACCCTCGGACAGCGACACGACTCCCAGACTTGCCGTCGAACTCACCCGGGGTACACCGTGCGCGCTGCTCGAATCACCTCCACCGACCGACGGGCAGCGGATGGGCGGCGGGTTACCTATCGCGCGGTCGAGGCGCGCACCACGAGCTCCGGCGCAAAGACGACGTTGCGCACGGGCGCGCCATCGACAGCCTGCTCGAGGGCGAGCTCGACGGCTGTGGCGCCGATGAGTTCGCGGGGTTGGCGGATCGATGTGACGGGCACCACCGCGGAGGCGGCGAAGTCGATGTCGTCGTAGCCGACCAGGCCCACATCCTCGGGGATCCTCACGGGCTCCTCGGCGAAGAGCAGCGCGCGCTGGACGCCGATGGCGAGAAGGTCGTTCGCGGCGACGATGCCGTCGATGCGGCCCTGCTTGATGAGCGGCACGAGCGCCTCGCCGATGCGGCGCCCCTCGTCGAGCGTCATCTCGTCCGCGCCGAGGAGCCGCAGCGTCGCGGTCGGCTCGGCGGTCACGGCGGCGGAGGCGCCCTGGAAGCGGTCGGCGACCTGCCGGATGCGCAGCGGGCCGCCGACGAACGCGAGCTGGCGGCGCCCCGTCTCGAGCAGGTGGCGGGCCGCGAGGGCGCCGCCCGCGACGTCGTCGACGGCGACCGACGAGAACCCGGAGCCGGCCGCCTCGCGGTCGACCAGCACCACCGGGATGCCGTGCCCGCGCATCGTCTCGAGCCGTGAGAGATCGTCGCCCGCGGGCGAGATCAGGACGCCGCCGATCCGTTGCTGCTCGAACACGTCGAGGTGGCGCTCCTCGCGCTCGGTCGAGTCGCTCGAATTGGCGAGGAAGACGCTGAGACCGTCCTGGGCCGCGCGGTCCTCGGCGCCACGCGCGACATCCGTGAAGAACGGGTTGCCCGAGTCGAGGACCACGAGCGCGAGCGAGCGGCTGCGCCCCTCGCGCAGCTGGCGGGCCGCGCTGTTGGGGACGTAGCCGAGGACGCGGATCGCGTCGCGGACGCGCACCACCGTCTCCGGCTTGACCTGGTCAGGACGGTTGAGGACGTTGGAGACGGTCCCGACGGAGACGCCGGCGTGCGCCGCCACCTCCTTGACGCTGACCGCCATCATGCCTCCCGATCCCAGGTTGCGCTCAGGATACTGAAACCTTCCAGAAGCCCGTGGAGGCGGTGGCGATTTGACCACCGTGACCCGCTGGACGTAAGTTTTGAAACGATTCATTCACGGGCGCCTCACGCGCCCCCGCACGTCCCCTCAAAGGAGAGTCACGATGGCCTTCAGCAGCCACGTCGCCAGCCGACTCGAGGAGCAGGCCATCGAGCTTCCCTCGTGGGCCTTCGGCAACTCAGGCACGCGCTTCCGCGTGTTCGGCACCCCCGGCACCCCGCGCGACCCGTTCGAGAAGATCGCCGACGCCGCGCAGGTGAACAAGTTCACCGGCCTGTCCCCCTCGGTCGCGCTGCACATCCCGTGGGACAAGGTGGAGGACTACGCGGTGCTGCGCAAGCACGCGGAGGACCTGGGCGTCGCGCTCGGCACCATCAACTCGAACACGTTCCAGGACGACGTCTACAAGCTCGGCTCGCTCACGCACCGCGATGACAAGATCCGCCGCCAGGCGATCGACCACCACCTCGAGTGCATCGACATCATGGACGAGACCGGCTCGCGCGACCTCAAGATCTGGCTCGCGGACGGCACCAACTACGGCGGCCAGGACGACATGCGCGGCCGTCAGGACCGCCTCGCGGAGTCGCTGCGCGAGATCTACGCGAGGATCGGCGAGCAGCAGCGCCTGGTGCTCGAGTACAAGATCTTCGAGCCGGCGTTCTATCACATGGACGTGCCGGACTGGGGCACCTCGTACGCCCAGGTGGCGGCGCTCGGCGAGCGCGCGACCGTGTGCCTCGACACCGGCCACCACGCCCCCAGCACCAACATCGAGTTCATCGTCATGCAACTGCTGCGCCTGGGCAAGCTCGGCTCGTTCGACTTCAACTCGCGCAACTACGCGGACGACGACCTCATCGTCGGCGCCGCCGACCCGTTCCAGCTGTTCCGCATCATCGTCGAGGTGCTGCGCGGCGGCGGCTACGGCAAGGATGGCGACACGGCGTTCATGCTCGACCAGTGCCACAACATCGAGGACAAGATCCCGGGCCAGATCCGCTCGGTGCTCAACGTCCAGGAGATGACGGCGCGTGCGCTGCTGCTCGACCGCGGCGCCCTCGACGCGGCCCAGGCCTCCGGTGACGTCCTCGGGGCGCACTCGGTGTTCATGGACGCGTTCTACACCGACGTGCGCGCCGACCTCGAGGAGTTCCGCGTGGAGCGCGGCCTCCCCGCCGACCCGATGAAGGCCTTCGCCGAGTCGGGCTACCTCGCCCAGATCGCCGCGGAGCGCGTCGGCGGCGTCCAGGCCGGCTGGGGCGCCTGACCCCTCCCCCGTCGCCGGGCGGCGCGGCCCACCGTCGCGCCGCCCGGCACCCCCACATCGTCCACCTGAAGGTCCCCCCGTCCACACGAAAGGCTTCACCGTGACCGTCCCCACCACCACCGCCTCCGAGGAGCTCATCGCGCGCTCCAACCGCCTCGGCTCCGATCCCAAGAACACCAACTACGCCGGCGGCAACACGTCGTCCAAGGGCACCGACCTCGACCCCGCCACCGGCGAGCAGGTCGAGCTCGTGTGGGTCAAGGGCTCCGGCGGCGACCTCGGCACGCTGGGCACCAACGGCCTCGCCGTGCTCCGCCTCGACCGCCTCAAGGGCCTGGTCGACACCTACCCGGGCGTCGAGCGCGAGGACGAGATGGTTGCCGCGTTCGACTACTGCCTCCACGGCCGCGGCGGCGCCGCGCCGTCGATCGACACCGCGATGCACGGCCTCGTCGACGCCGCGCACGTGGACCACCTCCACCCCGACGCCGGCATCGCGATCGCGACCGCGGTCGACGGCGAGGAGCTGACGGCCGCGATCTTCGGCGACTCCGTGGTGTGGGTCCCATGGCGCCGCCCCGGCTTCCAGCTGGGCCTCGACATCGCCGCCATCAAGGAGGCCAACCCGCAGGCGATCGGCTGCATCCTGGGCGGCCACGGCATCACCGCGTGGGGCGACACCTCGGACGAGTGCGAGGCGCGCTCGCTGCAGATCATCGACACCGCCGCGCGCTACATCGCGGAGCACGGCAAGCCGCAGCCGTTCGGCCCGGCGCTCGAGGGCTACGGCGCGCTCGAGACGGAGGCCCGCAAGGCCAAGGCCGTCGCGCTCGCCCCGGTGATCCGCGGCCTCGCGTCGTACGACCGCCCGATGGTGGGCCACTTCACCGACGACGCGGTGGTGCTCGACTTCCTCGCCTCGGCGGAGCACCCGCGCCTGGCAGCGCTCGGCACGTCCTGCCCCGACCACTTCCTGCGCACCAAGGTCAAGCCGATGGTCCTCGACCTGCCCGCGGACGCCCCGGTCGAGGACGCGATCGCGCGCCTGCACGAGCTCCACGAGGACTACCGCAAGGACTACCAGGCGTACTACGACGCGCACGCGACCGCGGACTCCCCCGCGATCCGCGGCGCGGACCCGGCCATCGTCCTGGTGCCCGGCGTCGGCATGTTCTCCTTCGGCCCGAACAAGCAGACCGCACGCGTCGCCGGCGAGTTCTACATCAACGCGATCAACGTGATGCGCGGCGCCGAGTCGCTCAGCACGTACACGCCCATCTCCGACGCCGAGAAGTTCAACATCGAGTACTGGGCGCTCGAGGAGGCCAAGCTCCAGCGGATGCCCAAGCCGAAGTCTCACGCCACCCGCGTCGCGCTCGTCACCGGCGCCGCCTCGGGCATCGGCAAGGCCATCGCCACCCGCCTCGCGGCGGAGGGCGCCTGCGTGGTCATCGCGGACCTCGACCTCGAGAAGGCGCAGGCCGCGGCCGCCGAGCTCGGCTCGACGGACGTCGCCATCGGCGTGGCCGCGAACGTCGCGGACCCCGAGGCCATCGCCGCCGCCATGGGCGAGGCCGTCCTCGCGTTCGGTGGTGTCGACCTCATCGTCAACAACGCCGGCCTGTCGCTGTCCAAGCCCCTGCTCGAGACCACCGAGAAGGACTGGGACCTGCAGCACGACGTCATGGCCAAGGGCTCGTTCCTGGTCTCCCAGGCGGCGGCGCGCGTCATGATCGCGCAGCGCATGGGCGGTGACATCGTCTACATCGCGTCGAAGAACTCCGTGTTCGCCGGCCCGAACAACATCGCCTACTCCGCCACCAAGGCGGACCAGGCACACCAGGTGCGCCTGCTCGCGGTCGAGCTGGGCGAGCACGGCATCAAGGTCAACGGGATCAACCCCGATGGCGTGGTGCGCGGCTCCGGCATCTTCGCCGGCGGCTGGGGCGCGAACCGCGCCAAGACCTACGGAATCGAGGAGGAAGAGTTGGGCAAGTTCTACGCTCAGCGCACGATCCTGAAGCGCGAGGTGCTCCCCGAGCACGTCGCCAACGCCGCGGCCATCATCACCGGCCCCGACATGTCGCACACCACCGGCCTCCACATCCCCGTGGACGCAGGCGTGGCGGCAGCCTTCCTCCGATGACCGCGGCGGTCGCCGCGGTCGACCTCGGCGCGACCTCGGGTCGCGTCATGGTCGGGCAGGTCGGTCCCGACACGCTCGAGCTGCGCCAGATGGGACGGTTCCCGAACGGCCCTGTCCGCACCCCGGACGGCCTTCACTGGAACCTCCAGCAGCTCTACGCCCACGTCCTCGACGGGCTGGGCGCGGCAGCGCGCTGGGATGAGCGGATCCAGTCGATCGGCATCGACTCGTGGGCCGTCGACTACGCCCTCCTCCGCGGCGGCCGCGTCCTCGGCGAGCCGTTCCACTACCGGGACGAGCGCACCGCGCACGGCGTCGAGCTGGTCCACTCGGACGAGCCCTTCTCCCTGCTCTACGCGCGCAACGGGCTCCAGTTCCTGCCCTTCAACACCCTGTACCAGCTCGCGGTCGAGCGCGAGGCCGGCATGCTCGGCGTCGCCGACCGCCTCCTGCTGGTGCCGGACCTCATGGCCTACTACCTCACCGGCGCCACGGTGGCCGAGGCGACGAACGCCTCCACCACCGGCCTGGTCGATGTCGCCACCAGGTGCTGGGACGGCGAGCTCATGGACCGTCTGCGCCTGCCGCGCGGGCTCTTCCCGCGCATCGTGCAGCCGGGCGAGCGCATCGGCACCGTCCTGCCGTCGGTCGCGGAGACCACCGGGCTGCTCGGCGACACCCCCGTGGTGGCTGTCGGCTCGCACGACACCGCCTCCGCCGTGGTGGCGACCCCCATGACCGAGCCCGGCGGCGCGTACATCTCGTGCGGCACCTGGGGCCTGGTGGGCGTCGAGACGGAGGCCCCGGTGCTGAGCCAGGCCGCGCGCGAGGCGAACTTCACCAACGAGGGAGGCGTCGACGGACGCACCCGCTTCCTGCACAACGTCATGGGCCTGTGGATCCTCTCCGAGACCATCCGCATGTGGGAGCGCGACGGCGTCAAGGTGGACCTGCAGCGCCTGCTCGCGGAGGCCGCCGCGGTGGACGGCACCGTGGACATCTTCGACGCGAACGACGCGGTCTTCAGCCCCCCGGGCGACATGCCGGGCCGCATCTCCGCGTGGCTGGTCGCGCGCGGCTTCCGTGTCCCGCAGTCGCGGGGCGAGATGGCCCGCTGCATCATCGAGAGCCTCGCTCAGGCTTTCGCGGATGCCGTGCACGAGGCGGGCTCGCTCGCGAGCCAGGACATCCGCCGGATCCACATCACCGGCGGCGGCTCGCTCAACGAGCTGCTGTGCCAGCGGACCGCCGACCGTGCGGGCCTCCCCGTGGTGGCCGGCCCCGTCGAGGCCACCGCGCTGGGCAACGTCCTGATCCAGGGCCGCGCCCTCGGCGCGGTCACCGGCTCCCTCGAGTCGCTGCGCGACCTGGTCGCGCGCACCTTCACGCCCCGCGTCCACGAGCCCCGGGCTCGCTGACACCATCCCAGGAAGGCACACTGACCAGATGAAGATGGAGCGCCGGATCCCCCGGCCGGCGGACCTCGCGCCGCTCATGCGCTTCAAGCCTCTCGAGCTCGACGCCCGCAAGCGCCGTCTCGCGAAGGCGCACACCATCGCGGACCTGCGTGCCATCGCGAAGCGCCGCACCCCCAAGGGCGCGTTCGACTACACCGACGGCGCCGCAGAGGAGGAGCTGTCGCTGGCCCGCGCGCGCCGGGCCTTCCGCGAGATCGAGTTCCACCCCGCGATCCTGCGCGACGTGTCGACCGTCGACACGTCCGTCGAGATCTTCGGCGGCCGCTCGGCGATGCCCTTCGGCATCGCGCCCACGGGCTTCACGCGGATGATGCAGGCCGAGGGCGAGCGCGCGGGATCCTCCGCTGCGGGCGCCGCCGGCATCCCGTTCTCGCTGTCGACCCTGGGCACCACCTCCCCGGAGGGCGTGCGCGAGGCCAACCCCGATGGTCGCAACTGGTTCCAGCTGTACATGCAGAAGGACCGCGACAAGTCGATGCAGCTGATGCAGCGCGCGGCCGATGCGGGCTTCGACACGCTGCTGGTGACCGTCGACGTGCCCGCCGCGGGCGCGCGCCTTCGCGACAGCTACAACGGCTTCACCATCCCGCCGCAGCTCACCCCCACGACGGTGCTCAACGCGATCCCGCGGCCCGAGTGGTGGTGGAACTTCCTCACCACCGAGCCGCTCACGTTCGCCTCGCTCAGCGAGTGGAACGGCACCATCGGCGAGCTGCTCGACAGCCTGTTCGACCCGACGGTCGACTTCGACGACCTCGAGTGGATCCGCGACCAGTGGCCCGGCAAGGTCGCGGTCAAGGGCATCCAGACGCTCGACGACGCGAAGGCCGTGGTCGACCGCGGTGTCGACGGCATCGTGCTGTCGAACCATGGCGGCCGCCAGCTCGACCGTGCCCCGATCCCCTTCCGGCTGCTGCCCTCGGTGGCGGCGGAGCTCAAGGGCAAGACCGAGATCGTGGTCGACACGGGCATCATGGCGGGCGCCGACATCGTCGCCGCGCTCGCGTGCGGCGCCGACTTCACGCTGGTGGGCCGCGCGTACCTGTACGGCCTCATGGCCGGCGGTCGCGAGGGCGTCGACCGCACCATCGAGATCCTCTCGAAGGAGATCGTGCGGACCATGAAGCTCCTGGGCGTGTCCTCGGTGGCCGAGCTCAACCCCGACCACGTGACGCAGCTCCAGAGGATGGTGCCGATCCCCCGGCCCGCGGCCGCTGCTCCCCCGGCGGCGTCGACGCCGACCCCGGCCAAGCGCACGGCGGCGAAGCCGCGCGCCAAGGCCGCGAGCAAGCCCGCCGAGGGCCTCGTCGCGAGCCCGAACCGCACCAAGAACTGACGTGCGTTGATTGCGGGCCCCGTCCCACGGAGGGGCCCGCAATCAACGGCCCCACCCGGCGGCGCGACGATGCGCAACGCCGTCGCCCTGTTGCGACGCATGCCTCAAGCCGGATGTCCTTGCGGCGTCTCGCATCAAGCAGGCTGCCGATGGAGTCGGGACGACGTCGCGTCGGCCCACGAGGCCGCTCCGCACGTGGTGGCCCTGGGCACCTGCGACTTGGTCATGACGACCGCGCAGTGCGCCGATGCACCAGTGCGCGGTACACCACCGTTCCGCCGAGGGATGCTGCGAGCACCGTGATCGCGGTCGGTGCGGCCGTGTGAGGTCCGAGGATGCCGGCGAGGGGTGCGGCGGCCGCGCCTGCGGCGAAGCGTGTCATGCCGAGGATGGACGATGCGGTGCCCGCGAAGTGCGGGTAGTCGACGAGGGCAAGAGTGGTGGATGGCGGCGACACCACGGCTGCGCCCGCTGCAATGAGGACGAACGCCGTGATCGTCAGCGCCAGGGATGGCATCCACAACGCGGTGACGAGGAGCGTCGCGCCTCCGGCGATCATGATCGCGAGACCCACCGCGAACACGGTGCGCTCCCCCGCGCGTTCGGCGAGGCGACCCGCGGAGAACCCAGCCGCGGCGAAGGCGGCGGCATTGAGCCCGAACACCAGCGCGAAGGTGGACGGTGCGAGTCCGTAGATGCCTTGGAGGATGAAGGGCGCGCCGGCGAGGTACGCGAAGTAGGCGGCGGAGGTGAGGGAGCTCGACACGGTCGCGCCGACGTAGAGGCGGTCGCGGACAAGCACACCCAACTGCTCACGGACTCGGTGCAGGCCGCCACTGGTGCGACGGTCGGGCGGCAGGGTATCGGGGAAGGACGCCGCGATGGCGGCGGTGACGAGGACGCCGATGGCGGTGAGGATGACGAAGAACCCCCGCCACGACAGGTGCTCGGCGAGGAAGCCTCCGAGCACGGGTGCAACGATCGCCGCGAGTCCGGAGATGACGATGATGCGTGCGTAGTAGCGCGTGAGGCGGGTGCCTTCGTAGATGTCGCGCCCGACGGTCTGGGCGATGACGAGCCCGGTACCGCCGGCCAGTCCCTGGACGAACCTGGCCGCGACGAGGACGGCGATGGTCAGGCTCATGGCGCACAGAGCCGAGGCGATCGTGTAGACGACCAGCCCGACCAGCAGCGGGGTGCGTCGGCCGAAGCGGTCGGACATCGGGCCGGCGATCACCTGCCCGGCAGCGAGGCCGATCAGGCAGGCGGTCATAGTCAGCTGCGCGGACGAGGCGGTGCCGTCGAGGTCGATCGCCAGAGACGGCAGGACCGGCAGGTAGAGGTCCATCGACAGTGGGCCGAACACCGTCAGCGTGCCCAGGATCACGGCGATCCACGCCCCGGACTCGCGTCGGCGCGTCGCCTTCTGCTGCGCGCCTGTCGCACGCGTCGTGGCATTCACCATGCCCACCATGCGGGCTCGGATCCCGCGCTTTCGAGGGTCTCCCGTGCGGGCTCGAGGCGCGCCGTCGCGCCGAAGGGCCACGCACCCATCAGGACCAGCGCGGCGGCGGACAGATCGTTCATGACCCCAGGGAAGCCCGGGCTCGGTGATGGCGGGAGTCCCGCTCCTGACGTGCCCTCGCAGGGCATCCCACGCGCGCATCGCGGTCCCTATCCTGACGGGATGGACAACCACGGCGAGGTGCGCGAGTTCCTCATGTCGCGCCGCGCACGCATCGAGCCCGAGGATGTCGGGCTGCCGCGCGGCGGCGCCCGCCGCGTGCCCGGGCTGCGCCGCGGCGAGGTCGCGGCGCTCGCCGGTGTCAGCGTCGAGTACTACTCCCGCCTCGAGCGCGGCGCGATCGCCGGCGCATCCGAGGCCGTCCTCGACGGTCTCGCAAGGGCGCTCCAGCTCGAGCCCGCCGAACGAGAGCACCTCTACCGTCTCGCGCACCATGGCGGGCAGACATCCGGCCGCACCCGCGCCCGACGAACAGGCGAGCGACCCTGGACCCCGGAGCCGAGCATGCGCTGGCTGCTGGACTCCATGACCGACGCCGCCGCGCTGATCGGCAACGGACGCACCGACCTGCTCGCCTGGAACGCCCTCGGCGGGGCGCTCATGTCGGACATGATCGCCGCCGCCACCACCCAGCCGCCGAACTTCGCGCGCTACCTCTTCCTCGAACCCAGCGCACGCCGCTTCTACGCCGACTGGGACGCCGTTGCCGCGGTCAACGTCGCGCAGCTGCGCACCGAGGCCGGGCGGGATCCCCACAGCAAGCCCTTGCATGATCTGGTGGGCGAGCTGTCGACCCGAAACGACCACTTCCGGGAGCTCTGGGGACGCCACGACGTCTGGCAGCACGATGCAGGCGTCAAGCGCTTCCGCCACCACGATGTCGGCGACCTCGAGCTCGCGTTCAACGGCCTCGACCTCGTCGGACACGACGCCATCCAGATGACCGTGTTCACCGCCGCACCCGGATCCGCATCCCACGAGGCGCTGACCCTGCTCGGCGCCCTCGCCTCCACCCACGACCACGCTCGCTGACACGAGCCACCGCCCCACCTGAGGAGAATCCATTGCGCGGCGCATTCATGTACGGCCCCGGCGACGTCCGGGTCGAGGACCGCGACGACCCGATCATCGAGAAGCCCACCGACGCGATCGTGCGGCTGGCCGCATCGTGCGTCTGCGGCTCAGACCTGTGGGCCTACCGCGGCCTCGAACCGCTGTCCGCTGTGCCCACCCCCATGGGCCACGAGTACGCCGGCACCGTCATCGCCGTCGGCGACCAGGTGACGCATGTGAAGGTCGGCGACTTCGTCGTCGGCTCGTTCTTCGCCTCCGACAACACCTGCGAGATCTGCCTCTCGGGCTACCAGACCCACTGCCCCCACCGCGAGGCGGCCGCACCGGGCGGCGCGCAATCCGAGCTGCTGCGCGTCCCGCTGGCCGACGGCACCCTCGTCGCCACCCCCACCACGCCCGAACCAGACCTCCTCCCCTCGCTGCTGGCCGCATCGGACGTGCTCGGCACCGGCTGGTTCGGCGCCGTCGCGGCCCAGGCAGGACCGGGCAGGACCGTGGCCGTCGTCGGCGACGGCGCGGTCGGGCTCCTCGCCGTCCTCGCGGCACGCGAGCTCGGCGCCACCCGCATCATCGCGATGAGCCGCCACGCCGACCGCCAAGCCCTCGCACGCGAGTTCGGAGCGACCGACATCGTCGCCGAACGTGGCGACGCCGGCGTCGCCCGCATCAAGGACCTCACCGACGGTCTCGGAGCGCACTCCACCATCGAAGCGGTCGGCACCCAGGAATCCATGGACCAGGCCATCAAAGCCACCCGCGCAGGTGGACACGTCGGCTACGTCGGCGTCTCACACGACGTCACGCTCGACGGTCTCGGCCTGTTCTTCTCCGGTGTCCACCTCCACGGCGGCCCCGCCCCCGTACGCCACTACCTCCCCGACCTCATCGGTCGGATCATGCGCCGCGAGATCGAGCCCGGCAAGGTCTTCGACCTCGTCCTCCCCCTCGACGACACCGCAGAGGCATACAAGGCGATGGACGAGCGCCGCGCCATCAAGGCCATGCTCACCATGTGACCGACCGCGCGACATCCCAGGCGCGGGCTATTCGATCTGCGCCTGCAGCGCCGCGAACATGTCGCTTCCGGACGGCGCCGGAGGCAGCGGCCCCGAGGCCGGCGCGCGGAGCGACTGCAGCGCCATCTCGGCGAAGCGGCGCCATGCCCGCTCGTTCCCGTGCGTGGCGCGGACCACGCCAGCGTTGGCCATGAGGAGCATCACGAGGTCTTGGTGGACGAAGTCCGCGCGCAGCTGCCCGCTCGCCTGAGCACGCCGGACAAGCGCGGTGAAGGCCTTGAACGCCCGTGAACGCTGCTCCTCGAACTCCGGCCGTGGAGCGAGCGCGAGGATATCCGCGAAACCCGCGTCCTGAGCCTGCATGGCGAATGACGCGCGGACGTATGCACTGAACCCCGCCCAGGCATCGTCGGCTACCAGCCCTGCCTCCGCCGCATCGGCGTACGCGGCCATCTTGGACGCGAACACCTCGGCCACGAGGTCGTCCGTGCTCGCGAAGCGGCGGTAGAGCGTCGCGATGCCGACGCCGGCCCGGCGCGCGATCTCGGTCATAGGCACGTCAAGGCCGCGCTCTGCGAACGCGGTGGCCGCGGCATCGACGATGCGCGCACGGTTGCGTTCGGCGTCGGCACGCAGCGGCTCGTCGGTGACTGAGGTCATGGGACCAGCATATCCGACAAGTGGAACTTAGCCTCCGTTTGTCGTGCTAACCTCGTCGCGAAACGGAGGTCACCCTCCACTTCTATCAATCAGGAGTTCACCATGCGTGCCATCGCCTTCGCCGATTTCGGCGTAGCCCCCCGGATCCACGACCTCGCCATCCCCGTCCCCGCCGCCGGCGAGGTGCGGGTGCGCGTGCACGCGGCCTCGGTGAACGGTTTCGACGTCGCCGTCGCGTCCGGCTATCTCGACGGCATGATGGAGCACCGCTTCCCTGTGGTGCTGGGCAAGGACTTCTCCGGCGTCGTTGACGCTCTCGGCGAGGACGTCGACGGATTCGCGATCGGCGACCGCGTGTTCGGCGTCGTCACCAAGGAGTTCTTGGGCGACGGCTCCTTCGGCGAGTACGTGACGGTCCCCGCGGCAGTAGGCCTCGCCCCGCTACCCGAGCAGGTGAGCTTCACCGAGGGCGCCAGCCTGGGGCTCGCGGGGACCGCCGCGCTCGACGCCGTCGCCGCCGCCGAGGTCACGGACGGTCAGGTCGTCCTGGTCGCCGGCGCAACCGGCGGCGTGGGCAACCAGGCCGTGCAGCTCGCCGCCCGTGCGGGCGCGACCGTCGTCGCGACCGCACACACGGCCGACGAGCGCGAACTCGTCACGCGCCTCGGCGCGTCGGCCGTGGTCGACTACCGCGACGACATCGCGGCACAGGTGCTGGCCGCCTACCCCGCCGGCGTCGACGCCGTGATCCACCTTGCCGGCGACGCGACCGCGCTGCTCCCGGCGGTGCGCCACGGCGGCCGATTCTCGTCGACCCTGATCGGCTCGCCGGAGCAGCTGCCGACCGACGCCGCGACGGTAACCCCCGTGCACGCGCACCCGAGCGCCGCAACCCTCGACACGCTCGCCGAGAACGAAGCCAGCTCCCACACGGCCGTCCAGGTCGCGCGGACGTATCCGCTGGAGCAGGTCGCGCAAGCGTTCGCCGACTTCGGCGCGGGCACGCAGGGCAAGCTCGTCATCACGATCGCCTGAACCATGGAACTCGGGGTCTTCTCCCTCTCTGACATCTTCGCCGGGTCAGACGACACAGCCGAGTCCCGCACGGCGGACATCACCGCGTACGGGATCGCGGCCGAACGGGCAGGGCTCGACGTGTTCGGGTTAGGTGAGCATCACTCGCGCCACTTCGCCGTCTCCTCGCCCGCGGTCAACCTTGCCGCGATCGCGCAGGCGACGTCCCGTATCCTCCTGACCAGCACCGCGACAGTGCTGTCCACCCTGGATCCGGTACGCGTCTACCAGGACTTCTCTTCGCTCGACCTGATCAGCCACGGCCGGGCAGAGATCTACGCCGGCCGCAGCGCCTTCGTCGAACCCTTCGCGCTCTTCGGCCACGACGTCCATGACCTTGACAGCCTGTTCAGCGAGAAGCTCGACCTCCTGCTACGCCTGCGCGACGAGGACGCCGTGACGTGGGCGGGCGCGCACCGTCCGCCATTGCGCGCAGCTGCGGTGAACCCGCCGATGCGACCCGACCTGCCCATCTGGGCCGCGGTGGGCGGCACCCCCGCCAGCGCGCAACGCGCCGGCGCGCTCGGCCTGCCCATGGCGCTCGGCTTCATCGGCGGCACCCTCGACCACGCCAAGCGACTGATCTCCCTGTACCGCGCCGCAGGGCGCGCGGCAGGTCACCCCGAGGACCAGCTGCGCGTCGGCATCACCAGCCACTTCTATGTCGGCGAATCCCACGACGCCGCCATCGAGGAGTTCTTCCCCTACTACCAGCGCTACCTCTCCCCCGACACCAACGATGGTCGCGGTTGGCACGTCGACCTGGCAGGCACCCGCGCCCTGGCCGAACGTCGCGGCGCGCTCATGGTCGGCGGACCACGCGAGATCGCCACCAAGATCCTCGACCTCAAGGCCGAGCTCGGCGTGGACCGCTTCCTGGGACAGGTCGACCTCGGCGGCCTCCCCCGCGCGATGGTCAACGACTCCATCCGCCGCTTCGGCGAGATTGTCGCCCCCGCCGTACGAAAGGCTCTCGACTCATGAACGTCACCGTCTTCGGCGCCACCGGCGCCATCGGCACCCTCACCGTCGCCGCGCTCCTCGAACGTGGAGACCACGTCACCGCGTACGTGCGCAACCCCGCCAAGGTGCCCGCGAGTTGGGCGGACCGCGTCCGGGTCGTCGTGGGCGAGATGAACGATGCGGCGCGCATCGACGATGCCGTCGCCGGCAGCGACGCCGTCATCAGCGCACTCGGTCCTAGCATGGACCGCCACGCGGTCGGCCTGCCCTTGGTCGACGGCACGGCGCACACCGTCGCCGCGATGCACGGGCACGGCGTCGCACGGTTCATCGGCCACGGCACTCCGAGCATCGTCGACACCCGCGACAAGCCCACCGCCCAGTCCCGCCTCACCGGCCTCATGGGACGCATGCTCCTACCGCGCGCGTACCAGGAGCTGCTCGGCATGTCCCGCCACATCATGGACTCCGACCTGGAGTGGACCATCATTCGCTTCACCGCCCCCAAGGACGGCCCCGCGAAGGGCATCAACCGGGCCGGGTTCTACGGCACCGACCGGATCGGGTTCGCCGTCACCCGCGCCGACATCGCGGCGTTCACCGTCGCGCAGCTCACCGACACCACGTACCTGCGCGCCGCACCGGCCATCTCCAACTGATCCCGCGCCCTGGCGCACCCCACCACCACGATAGGAAGTCCCTTGTCCCTCGCCATCTGGATCGTCTCCGGCGTACTCGCCGCCATGTACCTCACCGCCGGCCTCATGAAGTCCTTCACCCCGCGTGAGCACCTCCTGACCAAGCTGCCCTGGGTCGAGGACTACAGCGCCAGCACCGTCAAGCTCATCGGCTGGTCCGAACTGCTCGGCGCGCTCGGACTCGTCCTACCCTGGGCCCTCGACATCGCCCCCGCCCTCACGCCCATCGCGGCCACCGGACTCGTCCTCATCCAGGCCCTCGCCATCCGCGCACACATCCGCCGCGGCGAGACCAACGTGATCGCCTTCAACGCCGTCCTCCTGATCGCCGCCGCATTCGTCGCCGTCACCCGCTTCATGGGGCTGTAAGGGCGGCATCACGACGGGTGTGGCCCCGGACTCATGTCCGGGGCCACGGCCGGTTTACGAGAGATGACCCGCGAGGAAGGTCTCGATCGCGTCGAACGGGATCAGATCCACGTCGTCGTACAGGTCGATATGGCGCGCGCCGGACACGACGAAGACCTCGCCGTTCTCACCGCGCTGCTCGGCGACCTTGTCGTTGAACCACCGGGAGTGCGCCCGGTTTCCGGTCACGAGCAGGACGTGGCGAGGGGTGATGTCCTCGAGGTTCCGCAGCGGGCCGAAGTTGACGGGTGCAGCCTCGCTGCACACAGTGAAGCCACCGATCGAACGCGGGTGGCGGCCACGGTCAGGCACGTAGAACTCGAGGAACTCGGCCGTCATCGGGTCGAAGTCGGCAAGGTTGTACTCGTCCGGGAACACCGGGTTGAGCGCAGACTCGCCCGCGTCGACGTCGGCCCAGCGCGCGGCGGCCAGCTGCTCCAGCTTGGCGGGACGCCGCTCCTCGGTGCCCGCGTGGAGCCAGCTGTCTCGCTGCGCTGATGTCGTATATCGCCGAGGTCACCACGGTCTTGATCCGAAGGTCGACCTGCGCCGCGCTGAGAGCGAACCCTCCCGAGCCGCAGACGCCGATCGCTCCGATCCGCTCGCGGTCGACGCAACCCAGAGTGCCCAGGAAGTCCACGCCGGCGCTGAAGTCCTCGGCGAAGAGCTCCGGCGACGTGATGTGGCGCGGAGCGCCACCGCTCTCGCCGTTGTACGAGGGGTCGCTCGCGAGCGCGACGAATCCACGCTGCGCGAGCTGGTTCGCGTAGACGCCGGGCGCCTGCTCCTTGACGCCGCCATGAGGCGCGTCGATCACGAGCGCCGGGATCGTTCCCACCTCGTCCAGGTTCTTCGCGGTGTAGAGGTTCGCAGCGATCTCGACGCCGTAGCGGGTGGTGAAGCGCACGGGCGTGCGGGAGAACGCGGGCGAGATCTCGAAGATGAGGCCGTCAGCCTGAAGTGCCATGGGGCACCCTCCTTCGTGGTGGGCGAATAGGTTCCCCACCAGTACAGCCCGTGCAGCGGAGCTCAGTCAGGCGACGGGTCTTGCCAGACCCCCTCTAAGCGGGGCGGTCCCCTGCCGTCTCGCGGCCGACGCTCGGGAAGCGCCCGGACGGAGGACCGTCCTCTGCCGCCGTCAGCACTCCTGCGAAGAACTGGCGCAAGAGATCGACGCGCGTGGTCGATCCGAGGCCGTAGAGGCGCAGCACGTTGGATCCGTCCGCGATCGAGACGTACCCCTGAGCGGCGGACTCGGCGGAGACCCCTGGTCGCAGCTGGCCCTGCGCGTCCAGTTCCTCGAACGCCTCTCGCACCACGTCGACGATCGCGGCGTACCGCTGCATCAGGTACAGGTGGGCCGGGTGATCCGGCGAGGCCGCCTCGGCCGCAAGGATGCCGAAGAACTGCGCGAAGTCACGGTGGTCCTCATCTCGCGCCGCGACCTCGAGCAGACCGTGCAGCAGATCGGCCCCCGACCGACCCTCGAGGATGTCCTGCGCCTCGCCGTCCCACCTCGCGAGCACCGCGAGCAGCAGGTCAGCGCGATCGGGGAAGTGCGCCTTGACGCCGGTCAACGTCATCCCGGTGGCGCGCGCGATCTCTGTCAGAGTGCTACCGATGTAGCCCTTCCGACAGAAGATGCCGAAGGCCGCATCGAGGATCGCCTCACGCGTCTGAGCGGTCTTCGCATACGGCCCTCGTCCGGAACGCGTTGACGTCATCCCGCGATCGTAGCGACCATCGAGGTCCCACGATGGAGCGCCCTGCCGCGCGGGCAGCCACCCTCGTATGGCTACACGGAGTCTCGAACCACACGTGCCGGCACTCCCGCCACGACCGAGCGTGTCGGCACATCCCGGGTGACGACCGCGCCTGCGGCGACCACAGCATCGTCCCCGATGGTGACCCCCGGCACGATGGTGACGTTCGAGCCGAGCCACACCCGTCGACCGATGACTACCGGGGCAGGCTCCATGTCGCCACGCCGATCGGGGTCCAGTGCGTGGTTGAGCGTCGCGATCACGGCGTTGTGCCCGATGAGGGACCCATCGCCGATGCGGACCCCTCCCTGGTCCTGGAACGTGCACCCGGCGTTGAGGAAGACGCCGTCGCCGAGCGCGATGTTCTTGCCGAAGTCGGTGTGGAACGGCGGGAAGACCGTCACCGAGTCCGCGATCCGCCGCCCGGTGATGCGCTCCATCAAGGCGCGGACCTCGGACGGTTCGTGGTAGCGCCCATTCAGCTCGGCGGTCAGGCGCTGCGCCTCCTGGCTGGCGCGATGCATCGTCTCGTGCAACGGCGATCCAGCCGGGATGGTGCGGCCGGAGTTCAGCTCGTCGAGGAGATCGTCGATGTCCATCTGGTCATTCTCCGTCCCGATGCGTCGGCTGGGCGTGTCTGCACGTACGCAGACACGCCCAGCCAGGCGACTTCTCAGGCCTCGGGGATCTCGAGGCCCCACATCAGCGGGTCGACCGCGTCCGGGTCCGGGCCCCGACGCACCCCGTTGTGGAGCGCGTCGATCTGCGCGAGTTCGCCGTCGGAGAGCACGAAGTCGAAAACGTCGAAGTTCTCCCGGATGCGCTCGACCTTCGTGGACTTCGGGATGGCGGAGCGGCCCTGGTGCAGGTGCCACCGGAGCATGACCTGCGCGGCGGACTTGCCGTGCGCCGCGCCGATCGCGAGCAGGGTCTCGTCCTCCAGCGTGCTCGTCCGGCCCTCGCCTGGTCCCTGGTAGAAGGTGATGCCGCCGATCGGTGACCATGCCTGGGTGAGGACGCTGAGCGCAGCATTCGCGGCCTGCACCTCGGGCTGCGCGAAGTAGGGGTAGAGCTCGACCTGGTTGACCGCGGGCGCCACTGTCGCCGCCTCCATGAGCGCGTCGAGATGGTGAGGCATGAAGTTGCTCACGCCGATCGCGCGAACCTTGCCGTCCGCGAGCAGGGTCTCGAGCGCGCGGTACGCCTCCCGGGTGCGCTCGAAATGCTGCGGCATCGGCTGGTGAAGGATCAGCAGGTCGAGCGTGTCGACGCCGAGCTTGCCGGCGCTCTTCTCGAACGCGTGAAGCGTCTCGTCGTATCCGTAGTCGGAGACCCAGATCTTGGTCTCGAGGAACACCTCGGAGCGAGCGACACCCGAGCGGCGAAGCCCATCGCCGACTCCGACCTCGTTGAAATAGCCTGCGGCGGTGTCGATATGCCGGTATCCGGCGTGCAGCGCCGCCTCGACGACCCGTGCCGTCTCGTCCGCGGGTGTCTGGAATACGCCCAGGCCCAGGGCGGGCATGACCACGCCGTTGTTCAGTGTCAAGGTCTCAGTCATGAGAGCACTCCTTCGTTGGTGGAGGGAAGGTGGGGGCGCGCCGTCACGGCAGCTGGCGCGGGCTGAAGCTGCGCAGCAGCGGACCCATCAGCCAACGCGGGATGCGGGTGTTCGGCGTTCCCTTGTCGAGCGACCGGAATCGATCCATGTCGTCCGTGGTGAGCTCGAAGTCGAACACGTCGAGGTTGGCGGCGATATGGGACGGGTTGGTGGATTTCGGGATCGCGACGAAGCCCTGCTGCAGGTGCCAGCGCAGCAGCACCTGGTGCACGGTCTTGCCGTGCTTGCGTGCGAGCTCGGCCAGCAGCGGCTCGGCGAGCAGATGCTGCTTCCCCTGGCCGAGCGGGGCCCACGATTCGATGGTGATGCCTTGCGACCTGAGGTAGGCGACCAGCTCGGGGCGCTGATAGTAGGGATGCATCTCGATCTGGTCCACGACCGGCTTGATCCGCGCGAAGCCGAGCAGCTTCGTCATGTCATCGATCCCAAAATTGCTGACGCCGATCGCGCGCAGCTTGCCCGCGTCGACGGCCTCCTCGAGCGCCTTCCACGCGCCGCGGAAGTCGGCGTGGGGCTGGTGGAGCAGCATCAGGTCGATCGCATCGACGCCGAGCCGCTCGAGGGACGCATCGATAGAGGTCTTCGCGGCCTCGTACTTGTAGTCCTTGAGCCAGAGCTTCGTGGTGACGAAGATGTCCTCACGGGCCACGCCTGATGCGACGATGCCGCGCCCTACCGCGCGCTCGTTGCCGTACGCGACAGCCGTGTCGACAGACCGATAGCCGGCCCTCAACGCCGTCTCCACGCTCTGCTGGCACTCTGCCGGGTCGTTGATCAGGTACACGCCCAGGCCGATGGACGGCATCGCCAGTCCGTTCTGCAGGGTGACGGTATCGGTCATGGAGTTCTCCTTCTTCAGTGTGGCCGCGCGCCTCATCGAGGAGCACGGCTCGCAAGGGCGTGCTGCACGCCCTGAATCAAGCGCGGCATAGACGACGCGAAGCCTCATCGGAGAGGCGTCGGGAGTCGTGCCGCTCCGATGGCTCAGTTCGCGCGCATGCGGGTGCCCGCAAGCCTCATCTCGTCCGTGAGGCCCTCGGCCGCCGCATCGTCGCCGCGCCGGATGGCCGCCCAGTACTCCAGCTTGAGGGCGACGTACTCCTGACGGCGGCGCACGCGCTCAGCCTCGCGCTCGAGCGCCTGCTGCTGTCGTAGCATCAGCGCGATCTCATCGTCGGCGCGCGCCGCACCCTCAGGGAAGTTGGCGATGTACTCGCGCATCTCGGGGATGCCCATGCCGGTCGCCGCGAGGCAGGCGACACCCTCGATCACGTCCAGGTCCTGCTGGCTGTAGGTGCGATGCCCACTCGCGTCCCTGGCAATCGGCTGGATCAACCCGATGGTTTCGTAGTAGCGGAGCGTGCTCGCAGGCAGACCGCTGATCACAACGGCCTCACGGATGCTGTAGCGCTTGGTTTGGACGGGCATGGTTCGAGTCTCACAACTTCAAGTACTTGAAGTCAAAGGCACGGCCGGTCAGCGCGCGCCCGTGCTCCGTAGGGGGCGCCTGCGGTTCACGAAGGTCCGAAATGCGTCACCTCGACGAGGGTTCGCGGGCAGCTCTCGATCTAAAATCTCAGGGGACCAATATATTGGTGCTACCGTGTCGAAGCGCGACCACGCGCCCGCCCCTTCACCCGCCGGAGCCACACATGCCGCCTCGCTCGCTGCCCCCGTCCGACCCGTTCTTTCCCCGCGCGAATGGCCCTCGGTTGCGCTGGGGCATCATCGGCGGCGGTTGGATCGCAGGTCGATTCATCGAGGCTTTGCGCGCCCACACGGACCAGGTCGTGGCAGCCGTGGCGACGCGATCCTCGTTGACGGCGAACGTCTTCGCACAGCAGTTCGATGTGCCGCGTGCCTTCCCGAGCGTCGATGAGATGCTGAACGCACCGGAGATCGACGCGGTCTACATCGCAGCACCGGCCGACCAGCACCTCGCGCTAGGACTGCAGGCGATCGACGCTGGGAAGCACGTGCTTGTCGAGAAGCCGTTCGCAACGAGCGCCGAGGAGGCACTCCGCCTCACCGCCGCAGGTCACGATCGCGGCGTCCTCGTCATGGAGGCCATGTGGACTCGGTACCTTCCGCAGACCCAGGTCCTGCGCACGCTCCTCGCGGACGGCGCCCTCGGAGACTTGAGAACCGTCACGGTCGACCACGGCCAGGCCATGCCGCTCGACAGCCCGATGCGCAAGGGCGGACCCGGCGGCGGGGCCCTGCTCGACCTCGGGATCTACTCCGTGCAACTCGCGTCGCTCGCGCTGGGGCCGGCACTCGACGTGACCGCCGTGGGCCGGCTGACCCCCGACGGCACCGACGAGACGTCGACCGTCGTGCTCGCGCACCAAGCGGGTGGACTGTCCACCCTGACCACGACGCTCGACACCTTCACTCCCAGCACCGCATCGATCAACGGCTCGCTGGGCCGGATCGAGTTCGCGAGCCCCTTCTACATGCCGTTCGGCTTTGCCCTTCGCCCGGCCGGCTGGGCCGAGGCCCCGCTCGAGTGGACCGACGAGAGCGGCGTGGCACTGTTCGATGCCCTCTCCTGGCAGGCCACGGCCTTCGCCGAGTTCGCCGCCGAAGGACGCACCGAGTCACCGCTCCACACTCACGCCGAGACGATCGCCATCCTCGACGTGCTTGATCGCGCGCGGGATCAGTTGGGCGCGAAGGGATGAACCCAGTCCGCGCACTCCGACAGGGACAGCGGTGCCGCGTCCGCGTGTTCGACGTCGACACACTCACCGCCACGACCGTCCACGAGACGACTCGCCGACTCTACGAAGCACCCAATTGGACGCCGGACGATCACCTGCTGGTCAACGGCGACGGCGCTCTGTGGCGCCTCCCGGTCACCGGCGGCGAACCCCGACACGTGCCGCTGCGCGAGGTCCCACCCATCAACAACGACCACGTCCTGGGCCACGACGGACGCACCGCCTACGTGTCGGCGAACGACTGGCGTGTCTACTCGGCCTCCTTCGACGATGGCACCACTCAAGCTCTGACCGCGGAGTCCGGCGCCGCCTTCCTCCACGGAATCAGTCCGGACGGATCTCGCCTCGCCTACGTCGCGATTCGTGACGACGAGAACGGTCGGCGAACCGGACCACACGTCCGCACGATCGCGATAGACGGCTCCGACGACCGGGCGGTGACGGCGGCCGACAACGTGGACGACGGGTGCGAATATTCGCCCGATGGGGAGTGGATCTACTTCAACACAGAACGGTTCAGCTCGTCCGCCGGGCATGCGCAGGTTGCGCGGGTCCGTATCGACGGCTCGTCCCTCGAGCAGCTCACCAGGGACGACCGGGTCAACTGGTTCCCTCACCCTTCACCCACGCGGGGCCGCTTCGTCTACCTCAGCTATCCGCCGGGCACGCAGGGCCATCCCGCCGACCTGCTGGTCCAGCTCCGGCTGGTGGAGGGTGACCGCTGGGACCTCTCAACCGTCCTGGCAGAGACGATCGGAGGCCAGGGCACCGTCAACGTCGGGAGCTGGTCGCCGGATGGCGCACGCTTCGCCTTCGTCGACTACCCGTTCGCGCCGCGCCGTCGGTAGCGAGCTCCGCACCGTCGGTTCATCGCGCGACCATCCTCGCCCCGAGAAGGAATTCTCTGCCCAGGGCGAGGGATCGCCTAGGCCGGCAACGGCACGCTCGACTCGTGGCCAGCGCGGTCGAAGTCCTCTCGGGCCACGACGACCTCGTGGTAGCCGGGACCAGCCACGGCACGGGGAGCCCCCGGGATGTCCACGTCGGCCGAGGTGCCGGCCGGGACCTCGAACGCGACGGTGAGCGTTGCATCGTCCAGCGTCCATGCAACCTCGGCGGGACCGAAGGGCGTGAGGTGACGGACCGTGGCGCGCGTGAGCGTGCCGCCGGGTCGGGGCGCGATCCGCAGCCGACGGTAGCCGGGCTCGGCGGGCGCGAGGCCACCGATGACGCGGTGCATCCAGTCCGCGACCGAGCCGAGCGCGTAGTGGTTGAAGGACGTCATGTCGCCGGGGTTGACGTCGCCCGACTCGAGCATCGAGTCCCAGCGTTCCCAGATGGTAGTCGCGCCGCGGTCGATGGTCGACAGCCAGGACGGGGCCTCGTGGCTCTGAAGCAGGCCGTAGGCCACGTCGACGTGCCCCGTGGCGCTGAGCGCCCAGGTCACCAGCGGCGTGCCCGCGAAGCCCGTCGCGACCGTGTAGCCCGAGTCGCGGACCAGCTGCGCGAGGCGGTCGCCGATGCGCGCGCGGGCGTCGGCATCCGTGACGATGTCGAAGGCGATCGCGAGCGCATACGCGGTCTGCGTGTCGGCGCTCGCGTCCTGCGCGCCCGCCTCGTCGACGCGGTAGCGGGCGATGAACGCCGCTCGGACCTCGGCGGCGAGCGCCGCGTACCGCTCGGCGTCCTCGGTCAGCCCCAGGACGGTCGCCATCTCCGCCAGCGCGGCAGCCGAGCGCGCGAAGTACGCGGTCGCGACCAGGTGCGGGTCGGTGACCGCCTCCATCGGGTTCTCCGGGGGCGCGGTGGGGTCCAGCCAGTCTCCCAGCTGCAGACCCTCGTCCCAGACGCGGCTCTCGCCCGCGAGGCCCTCGACGTGGTCGACCCAGCCCTTGGCGGAGGGGTACTGGCGCGCGAGGATGCCGGCGTCGCCGGAGGCCTGGTACAGCGCGAGCGGCACGAGCGTCGCCGCGTCGCCCCACCCCGCGATGTCCTGCCACGGTCGCCAGAACGCGCCGCCGGGGATCCACGGGACGTAGACCGGGACGTGGCCGAACCGCTCCTGCTCGGAGCTGAGCGTGCGCAGCCAGTCGACCAGCATGCCCTGGACGTCGTAGAGGAACGCCGCGGTGGGCGCGAAGGCCTGGATGTCGCCGGTCCACCCGAGGCGCTCGTCGCGCTGCGGGCAGTCGGTGGGGATGTCGACGAAATTGGACCTGAGGCTCCAGCGCACGTTCTCGTGCAGGCGGTTGAGCTCGGGGTCCGAGCACTCGAACCAGCCGATGCGGCGCATGTCGGTGTGGAGCACGCGCGAGACGATCGTGCCGGGCTCGGGCTTGGCCGGGATGCCGCTGAGGTGGGCGTAGCGGTAGCCGTGGATGGTGAAGTCGGGCTCCCACACGAGCGGCTCGCCCGCGCTCACCACCTGGTCGACCGAGGGGGCCTCGCGCAGCGGCCGGACGCACAGCGTGCCGTCCTGGAGGACCTCCGCGTGGCGCACGGTCACCACCGTTCCGGCGGGCAGGGCGGGAAGGCTCAGTCGCGGGCGGCCCGCGTGGTTCTGGCCGTAGTCGATGAGCCAGCCATCGCCGTCCGCGGTGACGCTGACGGGATGCAGCTCCTCGGTGCATCGCACCGGCGCGCCGTCGGGCGCGGACAGGGCGGCCTTGTCGAGGTCGTGGACGACCACGGCGTCCCACGACTCGTCGTCGAAACCGGGATCGCTCCAGCCCTTCGGCCGGAATCGCGCGTCGTAGCGCTCGCCGTCGTACAGGCTGGCGTGGTCGAGCGGGCCGGGTGCGGTGCGCCACCCACCGTCGGAGGCCACGACGACGCTGCCCTGGTCCGTCTCGATCTCGAGCTGGACGAGCGCGCCGATGTGGCTGCCGTAGATGTCTGAGGTGCCGCCCTCGAAGCCGAAACGGCCGCGGTACCAACCGTCGGCCAGGGCGATGCCGATGGCGTTCGCGCCGGTGCGGACCAGGTCGGTGACATCGTGGACGTGCACGCGCAGGCGGTCCTGATACGGCGTCCAGCCCGGGAGGAGCGTGTCCTCCGTCGTGCGGGCGCCGTTGACCTCCGCGCGGACCAGGCCGTGCGCGGTCAGGTGCAGCCGCGCGGACTTCACGGCACCCGGCACGGTGAAGTCGGCCCGCAGGAGCGGAGGGCGACGGTCGCCGTCCTCCGACTCGACGGCAGGTCCGATCAGGAGCGCCTCCCAGTCGGCCGCATCGAGCGCACGCTCGGCGACCGCGTCTTCACTCCACTCTCCCCAGACACCCTCGGCGTCGCGGAGGCGGACGCGGACCGCCGCGCGCGCCCGGGAGGGCAAGGGCGCGGCGGGCCACGGCACGAGCACCCGCGCATCGTCCTCGACGACCGCAGCCCCCTGGTCGACGACGATGCCGTCGGGAGAGGTGATGTGCCAGGCGAGTTCGTACGCCACCTGGACGGCCCCCGTGGGGGCCGACCAGCTCAGGCGCGGCCGCGCCTCCCCGATGCCGAGCGCGACGCCGTCGCGGTGCTCGAACCTCACGAATGGCGCGCTAGTGCTCATGGGTGGTACTCCTCGGATGCTGCGGGTGGTGCAGGGTGGTACTCAGTGGTGCTGCGGGATCAGCGGACGTCGAGTGCCTCGACTTTGACGGCGCCCTCGGCCGCATCCACGTCGTCCTCGGTGTCGGCGACCCTCGGGAACTTGTTGATGTAGAACACGCCGAGCAGTCCGCCCACCGCGATGCACGCGGCGACGAACACGAAGAGCACGTTCGGGCTGATCTCGAGCAGCGTCGGGGTCCACAGCGCCACGAAGGCCGCCACCACGCGGGTGAAGAAGATCATGAAGCCCTGCGCGGTCGAGCGGTACGTGGTGGGGATCAGCTCCTGCGCCCATACCTTGAACATGGGCTCGCCAGCGACGGCGCCGGCGATGTTGCCGATCGCGGCCATGAGGACCAGCGGAAGCACGTTCACGCCGAAGACCACGGGGATCAGATAGCCGGCCGAGTACAGCACCGCCATGCCGGCGAACCACTTCATGCGGTTGGCTCCGTCGACGATGCGCATCAGGAAATAGGTCGCGGCGAACGCGATGAGAAAGGTGACGAAGCCGACCATCGAGGCGAAGGACACGGTCGAGCCCGCGAGCTCCACGTACATGTAAGTCGAGAACTGACCACCCGTGTTGGCACCGATGTTGACGAGCGCATAGAAGACCGCGACCGCGACCATGGGGCGCAGGTACGGGCCGGAGACGAGGCGCTTGATCGTGCCCATGTCCATGTCGGACGAGGCGCTCACCCCGGCAGCATCGTGCTGCGCCTGCCACTTCTTCGACTCGGGCATGCTCGCGCGGAGCACCAGAGTGACGACGGCGAGGATCAGGACGTGCGCATAGACGATGCGCCCGCCTGTCTCGCCCATGCCTCCGATGACCATGCCGAGCAGCTGGGAAGCCAACACACCGACGAGCCACAGGATGTGCGAGAAGGAGATGAGCTTGCCGCGATGCTGAGGGGGTGCCTCCTCGGCGATCATCGCGAGAGACGCAGGCAGATCGGCCCCGACAGCGAAACCGAGCAGAATCATGCCGATGTAGAGGAACGTCACCGACGGCGCGAGCGCGAGAATCGCTGCGCCGACGATGTAGAGGCTCATCGTCGCGAGGAACACCCGCTTGCGTCCGTAACGGTCCGCCAGGCGGCCGCCGAACAACGCGCCGAAGGCCATGAGGAACGTCAGGATGAACGAGAGCTGGCCGATCTGGCCCGCGCTCAGCCCGAACACGTCCGTATACAGGACCAAGGCGGTGCCGGTCGAGACGATCGCGGCGGCATCGAGGTAGGACGCCATGCCCGCGACGGCGGTGCGATACCAGATTCGTCCAGGGATGCGGTCGGTTGAGGTGAGACTCATCGTTGATTCCTCTTCTCATGGGCTCGCGGCTTCGCGTTGGCCCCGCGCTCCGATTTGAAGCGCTTCAAGTTCGACTGATTGTGGGAGCCGCAGACAAATGTTGTCAAATCGCGACCGGCACCCCTGGCTCCCGAGCGAAGCTCGAGGGCTCGCGCCGGGCGCCGCGACGCCGCCGACCGCGGCGCATCGTCCCCGGACGGAGCCCGGCTGGCGAGGCTCTCCCCCACGATTGTCCCCCGGCGCATGCGTGGGGCAGTACGCAGAAGTCCCGAAAAGTGACGATGCGAACGCTGCCGTGGGCTCCCCGGCACTGTTCCCCGAGAGCTGGGACCTAAGGCGCAATCCGTGCGGCGAAACCATGGTTGAATCGTTTCATCCGGTCCAGCTACGGCGCAACGCAGCAGTCGCGTCCCAACAACCAGGAGGATCCCCGTGTCCGTTGACCACCCGAAGCCCACGCTCGATGAGATCATCGAGCAGATCGGCGAGTGCGGCGCCCGCATCTGCGAGATCGACGCATCGGAGGCAGGCGCCGGCAACATCTCGGTCTACATGGGCTGGGACGTCGAGGTGCGCCGCCACTTCCCCAACGCCGAGGAGATCGCCCTCCCCGTTCCCGCACCGGCCCTCGCCGGCGGCACGGTGCTCGCGACCGGCTCCGGCCGCCGCCTGCGCCAGATCGAGCAGGAGCCCCTCGCCGCGATCGGCGCCGTCAAGATCCACGCCGACGGCCTCACCGGCACGCTCTACACGTCGAACACCCGCAAGTTCGCGCGCCTCACCTCCGAGTTCAACTCCCACCTCGCGGTCCACCAGGACCAGGTGTCGCGTCGCGGCATCGACTTCCAGGCCGTGGTGCACGCGCAGCCGCCGCACCTCACCTACCTGTCGCACATCCCCGCGTACCGCGACACCGCACGCATGAACAGCGCGATCCTGCGCTGGGAGCCGGAGAGCATCGTCTCCCTCTCGCAGGGCATCGCCGTGCTGCCGTTCTTCATCCCGGGCTCCGAGGAGATGGGCACCGCGAACGTCGAGGGCCTGCGCGAGTTCGAGATCACGCTGTGGTCCAAGCACGGCACCATGTCCCGCTCGGACATCTCGGTCTACCGTGCCGTGGACCGCGTCGAGTACGCCGAGACCGGCGCCAAGTACGAGTACATGGACATCGTCGCGGGCGGCCGCGCCGAGGGCCTGACCAAGCAGGAGATCAAGGACGTCGCCACGACGTTCGACATCGACTCCCCCTGGCTCTCGTAGCTCCCCCCGCCGCGGATCGGAAGGCCCGCACCCCCTCGAGGGGTGCGGGCCTTCTGCATGCCCAGGGCCTGGCGCTCACGAGGCGGGAAGGGCGCACCATGAGGCCTTCGCCAGGCACGATCACAAGGAAAGGAGCAGGTCGCGGCCGTACCTCATTTTCTTCATATGCCGCTCCGGTGCGGGGTGCAACTTATTACTCAATCCTCACTCTGAGCACCCCGCAAGGCGGGTTCCGCCAGCAATTCATCCCGTCGAATGCCTTACCGATGCTCGTTGAGGGCGGCCGTAACCCGCACGTAACTTCGTGGTCGATAGCTCTACATGACAGCAGAGAGGCTGCACAGTGACGAACGACGTCGTACTCACGGTGACGGATATGTCGAAGAGCTTCGGCGTGGTTCGCGCGCTGAAGAACGTCGACTTCGAGCTCCGCGACGGCGAGATCCACGGCCTGATCGGCGAGAACGGGTCGGGCAAGTCGACCCTCACGTCGATCATCGCCGGGAGCCAGCCTGCCGACAGCGGGACCATGATCTTCGAGGGCGGCCCGTGGGCCCCCGCCACGGTCAACGAGTCCCTCGCGAACGGCATCGGCATGGTCGTGCAGGAGAGCGGGACCGTGCCGGGCATCACCGTCGCCGAGAACCTCTTCCTCGGCGAGACCGGCCAGTTCAGCCGCCTCGGCATCGTGAACCGCCGCGCCATGTACGCGAAGGCGGCCGCAGCGCTCGAGGCGATCGGCGTGGAGGGCGTCAACCCCGCGATCCCCGCGGGCGCGTGCGACTTCCAGACGCGCAAGCTCGTGGAGCTGGCTCGCGTCATGATGTACGAGCCCAAGGTGGTGGTGATCGACGAGACAACGACCGCGCTCGCCCAGGACGGACGCGACCTCCTCTACAAGGCGATGGACGCGCACAAGACGCGCGGCGCCGTGGTCTTCATCTCCCACGACCTCGACGAGATCATGTCCGTCTGCGACCGCCTCACGGTACTGCGCGACGGCGACATCATCTGCACGTTCGACAAGGAAGACTTCGACGAGGGCGCGATCCGCGCCGCGATGATCGGCCGCTCGATGGAGGGCCACTACTACCGCGAGGACAACAAGGCCACGTCCAACGACGAGGTCTGGCTGTCGGCGACGGGCCTCAACCTCGAGGACAAGCTCAAGGACGTGAGCATCGAGGTCCGCAGCGGCGAGATCATCGGCATCGGCGGTCTCAGCCACTGCGGCATGCACGAGCTCGGCAAGGCGCTGTTCGGCGCCGCTCCGCTCGAGTCGGGCGAGGTCGTCTCCCGCGGCGTCAAGATCACCAACGAGCGCCGCGCCGTGCGCCACTCGCTCGGCTACGTCTCGAAGGACCGCGACACCGAGTCGCTCAGCCTCGCCGCGTCGATCCGCGACAACATCGCGAGCGCCGGCCTGCGCCTCATCGGCAAGGGCCGTGGCGGCCTCATCACCAAGGGCGCGGAGAACGCCTACGTCCAAGAGCCGATCGACACGCTGGAGATCAAGGCGCCCGGCGCCGGCACCATCGTCTCGACCCTGTCGGGCGGCAACAAGCAGAAGGTCGTCTTCGGCAAGTGGATCGCATGCGGCACCGAGGTGCTGATCCTCGACTGCCCGACACGCGGCGTCGACGTGGGCGTCAAGCAGGCCATGTACCGCCTCATGACGCAGCTCAAGGACGAGGGCAAGGCGATGGTCCTCATCTCCGAGGAGATGACCGAGCTCATGGGCATGAGCGACCGCCTCCTGATCATGAAGGACGGTCGTGTGGTGCGCGAGTTCGAGCGCAATGCCGACCTCAACGAGATGGAGATCATCGAATGCATGATCTGAACCCCACTGACGTCAGCAAGGAGACCGACGTGCCCGTCGACACCAGGAACGACGCGACCGCGAAGGCGGCCGACAAGGCCGAGTCGACCGCGAAGGCGGAGGCCAAGGCTGCGTCCAAGGCCCGCCGCAGCAAGCTCTTCGCGGACCTCGCTCCGCTCATCGGCCTCGCGGTCCTCGCGATCGCGTTCGTGGTCGTCGGCACCTCGAGCGGCACCAACATGAGCTACGCCCTCGAGACGCTCATCAACCAGTCCGTGATCATCGTGATCATCGCGACCGGCGCGATCTTCATCTTCGCCATGGGCTCGTTCGACATCAGCCTCGGCGCGTCGACGCTCGTCGCGGCGATGGTTGCCGGGCTCGTGCACAACGCCACGGGAAGCCTCTGGCTCATGCTCGGCGCCGCCGTCCTGACCGCCGTGGTCACGTCGCTCATCAGCGCCACGCTCGCCGCCGTGTTCAACCTGCCGGTCTTCGTCACGACCGTCGCGATGCTCTCCGTGCTGGGCGCGGTCGCCTCCGCGCTCGTCCAGACCACGGGCGGCGCGCAGATCCGCGTCGATCGCTCCTTCGCCCGCGAGTACGACACCCTGACCGTGAAGCTCATCGTCGCGGCGGTCTTCATCGCGCTGTGCGTCTTCCTGTTCAACTACACGCGCCTGGGCCGTGTTGAGAAGCTCATCGGCGGCAACCCGATCACAGCCAAGCTCACCGGCGTGTCGATGAAGCTCACCGCCATCGCCGCCTTCGGCATCGCCGGCCTCGGCGTGGGCCTCGGCGCGTTCCTCACTGTGCTGCGCACGCCCACGCTGACCGTCACCAGCGCCTCCGACATCGGGATGAACATCCTCGTCGCGATGGTGTTCGGCGGCATGGTCATCTCCGGCGGCCCGCGCAGCCGCATCTACGCGGCGATCATCGGTGGCATCTCGATGGCGCTGCTCAATCAGACCATGGCGATCATGCTCCAGGGCATGGCCGGCGGTGCGGGCATCGCGCAGATGGTGCGCGCCGTCCTGTTCCTCGCGGTCGTCTGGCTCGCAGCCTCCGGGTTCCGCACCAAGGTGCTTCCCCGCTGACCCCCAAGACCCCTCCTCCCCACGCAGTACCTCACCAAGCGCAGTACTCACCCAATGAAGGGAAGATCATGAGAATCACACGCAAGACCGTGGCCGGCACCGCCGCCGCCGTCGGCACCACCCTGGTGCTCGCCGCGTGCAGCAGCACCGCGTCCCCGGAGGCCTCCGGGTCCCCCGACGCGGATGGCGACGCCGCTGCCCTCGAGTCCGTCAAGATGTGCGTGCTCGTTGCTGACGTGACCTCCTCCGAGGCGCTCAGCTTCCGCGACTACTACACCCAGTACGTCGCGAGCGAGTTCCCGGTCGAGTTCGTCTACTCGGACGAGCTCGCCGACGCCGAGGCCGAGAAGACCGCGATGGAGGGCTTCATCGCGAACAACTGCGAGGCCGTCATCTCGTTCGCGTCGGCTGACCGCCCGACGCAGCTCGACATGGCCGAGGACGCCGGCATCTACTACGCGGTGGCCACGGGTGCGCTGTCCGAGGAGGAGTACGAGACCTTCAAGGACTACGAGTACTACGTCGGCGCGATCGGCCCCGACGTCATGACCGAGTACCAGGCCGGCTACGACATGGCCCAGTACTTCATCGGTGAGGGTGACACGTCCTTCGGCATCTTCGGCGGCGGCATCCCCTACTACCTGGAGATGCACATCTACCGTGCCGCTGGCATGCTCGCCGCGCTCGCGGAGGACCCGACCACGTCGTACGGCGGCGCCACCGAGATGGGCGACATCCTGGGCAAGATCTACGCCGACGGCACCATCAACATCGGCGACTTCGAGTCCGACGTCTACGAGCTCACGGGCTACCTCGAGACTTGGGACTTCGACGCCGCGTGGCAGGCCAGCATGGCGGACATGGTGGGTGCGAGCCCGGACGCGATCCTCGCAGTGGGCACCGGCAACGCGATCCTCGGCTCCGCCGTCGACGGCACCGGCATCCAGATCGGCGACATCGATGCCTACACCGAGGACAACCTGGCCGCGATGGAGAACGGCACGCTCGGCTACCTTGCCGGCAAGTTCACCTCGATCAACGGCCCGATCTTCGCCGCCACCTACTCCGCCGTCGTGGGCGAGCCGTACCGCACCGAAGACGGCTCGGCCTTCGCGCTCAGCCAGGGCTACTGGACCGCAACCTCGGCCGAGGAGTTCCAGGAGATCATCGACGCCGACAACGTCGAGACGCCTGTCTACGACGCCGACACGCTGACTCCGTTCATCGCCCAGGGTGCGACGTTCGACGAGTTCGCGGACTTCGTGAGCAAGTACACGTTCGCCGACCTCGCCGGCTGACACATCTCTAAGAAAGGACAGGGAGGCACCGAAGATGGGTAGCTTCATGCAACGGACCACGGGAACCTTGATCATCCCGGTCGGGGTGTTCGCAGTCGTGTGGGCGTTGGCCGCCATCGACGGTGCCTCCCTGTTCAGCTCGGGTGACAGCCTGCTGATCCTGGCTCGCACCACCGCGGTGACGATGCTCACGACCATGGCTCTCGCGATCAACCTCAACAGCGGGCGCTTCGACTTCTCGCTGGGCGCGATGGCGCTCGCCTCGAGCACCATCGGCGCCCATATCGCGATCACCTACGGCGGGGGCTTCCCCGCGATGGCCGCGATCACCCTGGTCGCCGGCGCGCTGCTCGGCGCGTTCTCCGGCTTCCTCTACACGACGCTGCGCATCTCGCCGCTCGTGAGTTCGCTGGGCGTCACGCTCCTGTACGAAGGCTTCGCCTTCACCATCACGGGCGGCGCGAACATCAGCTTCACGCAGTACCCGGAGCTGGTGTCATTCGGCAAGAGCCTCACGGCCATGATCGCCGTCATCATCGTCGCGCTGTTCGCCGTCTACATGGTCTTCGACCGCTCGCGCTTCGGCTCCGACTACCGGTCGCTCATCACCGGCCAGTCCGCCGCAGTCTCCGCTGGAGTCAAGGAGAAGGGCAACGCGATCAGGACCTACGCGGTCTCCGGCGCCCTCATGGGTATGGTCGGCCTGATCCAGGCGTCGAGCAAGGGCCTCATCGAGGCCGGAAGCATCAACTTCTCCACCATCGGCATCATGTTCACCGCGTTCCTCCCGATGTTCGTCGGCGGCTACATCGGCCGCTTCTCGAACGACAAGCTCGGGTACCTGCTGGGCGCGCTGTCCATGTCGGTGATCGGCCTCGGCTATTCGGCGCTCCGAATGACGTCCGCGGAGCAGTCCCTGATCACGGCGCTGCTGCTCGTGGCCTTCCTCATCTTCCTCAGCAACGAGGAGCGCGTCACCCGCTGGTGGCGCCGGATGAAGGCCGGCAAGGGCGCGGCACCGTCGGAGCCGACCTCCCTCGAGTCAGTCGGCGCAGGAGCCCGCTGACATGATCGACCTCACCGCGGCGCCATTTTCGCTCGGCGCGGACGATGCCGCCTGGGTCTCCTCCACCCTGACCGGCATGAGCGACGAGCAAAAGCTCGGCCAGCTCTTCTGCCTCATCACGTACACGAACGACCCGGGCTACCTGAACTACCTCACCCGGGGGCTCCACGTAGGCGGCGTCATGCTGCGCACCATGGAGATCGATGAGGCCGCCGCCGCGGTGACCACCCTTCAGCAGTGCGCCGACGTCCCACTGCTGATCTCCGCCAACCTCGAGGGTGGCGCCGACCAGACCCTGATCGGCGCCACCCACGTGGGCAGCAACATGGCACTCGGCGCCACCGGCAGCACCGACCGCATCCGCGAGGCCGCGGAGGTGATCGGCCGGGAGGCCCGCGCCGTCGGCATCAATTGGGCGTTCACGCCCGTGTCCGACATCGACCTGAACTTCCGCAACCCCATCACCAACACCCGCACGTTCGGCGCGGACGCCCAGGCGGTGGCCGCCGCGACCACGGCGTACGTCGAGGCGCTGCAAGCCCAAGGCGTGGCCGCATCGGTCAAGCACTTCCCCGGCGACGGGGTCGACGAGCGCGACCAGCATCTGCTCGCCTCCGTCAACACCATGGGCGTCGACGAGTGGGAGGCCAGCTTCGGCGAGGTCTACCGTGCCGGCATCGAGGCGGGCACCAAGACCGTCATGGTGGGGCACATCATGCTTCCGGAGTACAGCCGCGCGCTGCGTCCCGGCATCGCCGACGCGGACATCATGCCGGGCATCGTCGCCCCGGAGCTGCTGAACGACCTGCTGCGCAAGCGCCTGGGCTTCAACGGGCTCATCGTCTCCGACTCCACCACCATGGCGGGCATGGCGACCGTCCTCCCCCGTCGGGACGCGGTGCCGCGGGTGATCGCCGCCGGCTGTGACATGTTCCTCTTCACCAAGAACCTCGAGGAGGACTTCGCCTTCATGCGCGAGGGCCTCGCGAACGGGGTCATCACGCCGCAGCGCCTCGACGAGGCAGTCACCCGCATCCTCGCGCTCAAGGCGTCGCTGGGCCTCCACACGTCCGACAACCTGCCGCTGGCCGATGCCGCAGAGCGGATCGCGACCGCGGACGCCGCGCGCGTGGCCGAGACCGTCGCAGCCGAGTCCATCACGCTGGTCAAGGAAGAGCCCGGCGTGCTGCCGATCTCCGCCGAGCGCTACCCGCGTGTCATGGTCTACGACCTCGAGCAGGGCGAGAACGACTTCGGCAACGGCGGCAAGGCCGGCACCATCGACCGCTTCGTCACCATGCTCGAGGAGGCCGGCCACCAGGTCGACCGGTTCGTGCCGGGCGGCGGCTGGGAGGGCCTCGCCGCGCCGACGAGCGACATCACCGAGAACTACGACCTGATCGTCTACGTGGCGAACATGGCCACCAAGTCGAACCAAACGGTGGTGCGCATCGAGTGGGCGTCCCCCATGGGCGCCAACGTTCCGGCGTACGTCCCGACCGTGCCCACGGTCTTCGTCTCGCTCGAGAACCCGTACCACCTGCTGGACGTGCCCCGCGTGCGCACGTACATCAACGCCTACGGCTCGTCGCCCGCGGTGCTCGACGCGGTGCTCGCGGCTCTCCAGGGCGCCACGGAGTTCACCGGCACCTCGCCCGTGGACGCCTTCTGCGGCCGCTGGGACACCCGGCTATGAACGCGCCGCGCGGTGTGATCTTCGGAGTCGACGAGGTGCTGATCCACACGGACGACCTCCACTACCAGGCATGGTTCTCGATCGCGGACCGCCTCGGGGTGCCGTTCGCGCGCCAGCAGCACGAGTCCCTGCGCGGCCTGACGCGCGACGACGGCCTCAACAGGATCCTGGGCCTCGGCGCAACGCAGGTGTCGCGGACCGAGAAGGAGCTCCTCTCCGACGACCTCGACGGCATCTACCGCGACCTGATCCGCGGCCTCTCCCCCGCGCACGTGACCCCGGGTGTCGCCGAGACCCTCGCCACGCTCCGCGACCGCGGCATGCGGCTCGCCGCCGCGTCGGTGAGCCGCAACACCCGCGTGATGCTCGAGCGCACGGGGCTGCGCGATCGGTTCGACGCCGTCTCCGACGGCGAGAATATCGTGCATGCCGAGCCCGACCCCGAGATGTACCTCCGCGCCGCCGACTTCCTCGCGCTGCGGCCCGGCGACTGCGCCGTGGTGGTGGGGACCCGCGACGGGGTCGAGGCCGCGCGCCGGGGAGGCTTCGCCTCCTTCGGCCTGGGCGCCGCGGCCGGGCACCCGGACGTCACGCACCCCCTCTCCGACCTCACGGACATGCTGCACTCTTTTGTAGGCTGATCTCCCGTCGATGGACACGGCGAGGGAGGGGCGAACGGTGTACTCGGAGAGCGAGCTCGTGGTGCTCGCACGCGCCGTCCCCGCTCGGGTGGTCTTCATCGAGGCGGACGGCCTCATCCCTCCCGCCCGACGGGACGAGGCGCAGCTGTTCTTCGTGGTGCACGGCCGTCCCACGATCGTCGCGGACGAGGACGAGGCGACGCTCGAGCCGGAGGGCCTGTACCTCGCGAACAGCCGCAGCCTGGTCGCGCTGGAATCCGACGGCCCGTTCCAGGTGATCGCGCTGAGGATCGACATCAGGCGCCTCGACCAGTCGCTCGACGATGTCGAGTTCCGCGTGAACTCCGCCACCGCCTCCAACCCGCGTGCCCTCCGCCCCCTGCTCCACCTGCTGGCGCTCATCATCAAGGCGAACGCGACGGAGGACGAGCAGAACCGCTTCAAGACCAGCGCGCTCCTCTACTCGCTGCTCGACGAGCTCACCCGCAGCTTCGTCGCGAGCCCCGCCGGCCCCTCCCCCGCGTCCGACAAGCATCGTGCGCGCATGCGCAGCCTGCTCCGGTACATCGACGAGCACTACGCCGAGGGCCTCACGCTCAACCACGTCGCGGACCACGAGCACCTGTCCGCCCCGTACCTCTCCGCGTTCTTCAAGGAGAACGTGGGCATGACCTTCTCCGCGTACTACAACGCGCTCCGGCTCGACCGTGCGGTGGACGACCTGGTCACCACCGATGAGAGCGTCGAGACGGTCGCGCGTCGCAACGGGTTCCGCGACCCGCGCGCGTTCGTCAAGGTCTTCAAGGAGCGGTTCGGCGTGCTGCCGAGCCAGTACCGTCGTGACGAGCTCGAGAAGCGGGAGGAGCGCGACGCCCAGGGCCGCCGCTCCACCACCGCGGAGCCCGCCCCCGACACCCCGCTGAGGCTGCTCGCCAAGTACCTCCCCGAGGACAGCGCCGACCACGTGGGCGTCACCTACGACGCCGACCCCCTGGCGAAGGTGGTCGCGGTCGACCCGGTCGATGCCACGGCCCCCGGCCGCGCGCTGCACCACGCCTACCGCAAGGTCACCACCGTCGGCCGCGCCAAGGAGCTCCTCTACGAGGAGGTGCGGACGATGCTCGCGCAGTGGCAGTCCGACGTCGGCTTCGAGTACATCAAGTTCCACGGCCTGTTCAGCGACGACATGCATGTGTACCGCGAGGACAAGGGCGGTCAGCCGGTCTACAGCTTCCTGCTCCTCGACAAGGTCTTCGACTTCCTGCTGTCGATCGGTCTCAAGCCGTTCGTGGAGCTGTCCTTCATGCCCCTCGAGCTCGCCTCGATCCCCGAGCGCATGGTGTTCTCCGCGCCGTTCAACGTGAGCCCGCCGGCGCGCCTCGAGAGCTGGGTCGCGCTCGTCCAGGCGTTCCTCGGCCACGTGATCGACCGCTACGGCTACGCCGAGGTGTCGACCTGGCTCTTCAGCCCCTGGAACGAGCCTGACACGGGCCCCACGCTCTTCGGCTTCGACGACGATGCGCAGTTCCACGCCTTCTACAAGGCGACGTACGAGGCGGTGAAGGGCTTCGGCGAGGAGCTCACGTTCGGCAGCCCCGCGATGCTCGTCACCTACGCGCAGGGCAAGGACTGGATGCTCGCGTTCCTCGACTACGCGGACCTCCACGAGTGTCGGCCTGACTTCCTCACGGTGCACTTCTACGACAACGACTTCGCTCACGCGACGCTGGCGGAGCACGCTCCCGCCGAGCCCGCCGGCCTGCGCCTCAACAAGGACCAGGACACCTTCCACAAGACGGTCCGCCAGCTCAAGCTCATGCTGCGCGACCGCGGCATGAGGATGCCCGTCTACATGACCGAGTGGAACCTCACGGTGTCCCACCGCGACCTGCTGAACGACACCACCTTCAAGAGCTGCTACCTCGCGAAGAACCTGCTCGAGAGCTACGACGAGCTCGACTCCTTCGGGTACTGGACGCTCACCGACCTGGTCGAGGAGCTCCAGCCCAGCGACGACATGTTCCACGGCGGGCTCGGGCTGCTCACCCACAACGGCGTCAAGAAGCCGCACTACTACCTGTTCGCGGCGCTCCGGCGGGCGGGCGACCGTCTGCTCGCGTCCGGCGAGGGGTACTTCGTCACCGCGAGCGACGCCGATGTGCAGATCTACCTCTACAACTACGAGCACTTCGGGCACCTGTTCGCCTCGGGCGAGCGGTACGACATGACCTACCTCGAGCGCTACGCGCCGTTCTCCGAGGTGGGCCGCATGGATTTCTCGCTCGAGCTCACGGGTCTCGCCCCCGGCAGCTACCGCCAGCGCGAGGAGGTCATCAACGCGGACCACGGCTCGGCCTTCGACACCTGGCTGCGGATGGGGGCGCCCGCGATCGACCCGCAGGCGGTCTCCTACATCCGTCAGGTGTCGGTGCCCCAGATGATCGTGAACGATGTCGACACCGACCCGACCGGGATGCTCACGGTGTCCGCGGTGCTCGAGCCGCTCGAGGTCCGGCTCATCGAGCTGATCCCGCACGCGCGGCACCCGCAGCACTGAGCGCGGCGCGCGCGGATGCGAGAAGCCCCTGTCCCGCCCTCATGAGGGCGGGACAGGGGCCAGATCGGTCTGCCGCCGGATGCCGGCTCAGGCGACCGAGACGCCGAGGAGCGAGCGGTAGAGCGTCTCGAACTCGGCGACGGTGGTGTCGCGCGGGTTGCCGCCCGCGCACACGTCGTCGAACGCGGCCTGCGCGAGGGCGGGGATGTCCGCGTCCTTGGCGCCGATCGCGTCGATGGTGAGCGGGTTGCCCAGGTCGCGCGCGAGCTGGGCCACGGCCTCGACGGCGGCCTCGCGGGCCTCCTCCAGCGGCATGCCGTACGCGTTCTCGACACCGAACGCCGCGGCGATGTCGCGGAACTTCTCGCCCGTGTGCGGCGCGTTGAACGCCATCACGGGCGCCAACAGGATGCCGTTCGCCACGCCGTGCGGCGCCTTGTAGAACGCGCCGAGCGGGTGCGCCATCGCGTGCACGATGCCGAGGCCGACGTTGGAGTAGCCCATGCCCGCGATGTACTGCGCGAGAGCCATGCGCTCCATCGCCTCGGCGTCGCCATCCGCGGCGGCGCGCAGCGAGGCCGCGATCACCTGGATGGCCTTGAGGTGGAACAGGTCGGACAGCTCCCACGCACCCTTGGTGGTGTAGCCCTCGATCGCGTGCGTGAGCGCGTCCAACCCCGTGGCGACCTTGAGCGCGCGGGGCGCGGTGGCCATCATCTCGGCGTCGACGACCGCGAGGACCGGGATGTCGTGCGGGTCCACGCACACGAACTTGCGATTGTTCTCCACGTCGGTGATCACGTAGTTGATCGTGGTCTCCGAGCCGGTGCCCGCGGTGGTGGGCACCGCGATGATCGGCACACACGGGTTCTTGGTCGGCGCCACACCCTCGAGCGAGCGGACATCGGAGAACTCGGGGTTCGTCACGATGATGCCGATTGCCTTGCACGTGTCCTGCGGCGAGCCGCCACCGACGGCGATGAGGACATCCGCACCCGAGGCCTTGAACGCCTCGACGCCGGCCTGCACGTTGTCGATGGGCGGGTTGGGCAGCACGTTGTCGTAGACCTCGTACGGGAAGCCCGCCGCATCCAGGAGCGCGGTCACCTTGGCCGTGACGCCGGTCTCGATCAGCACCTTGTCCGACACCACGAACGCCTTGGAGAAGCCCCGCGAGGCCAGCTCGCCCGGGATCACCTCGATCGCCCCCGCACCGAAGTACGCCGTCTGATTCCAGATCATCCGATGTGCCACGTCGTACCTCTCATTCCGGGACCCACCGTGCGACCGTCTGCCGCAATGACGCCGGGCCCATGCCTGAATCGTTTCAAGGATTCGGGGACGATGCGCGGGACCCTGGTCCTGCGGATGCGGGTGGACGGGCGCGGCGGCTACCGCGCGAGCGATGCGCCCGAGTCGACCGTCGAGCCGCGCACCACCAACGCGGGGTCGAGCGACACCGAGCGGTGCTGGTGGCGCGGGTTCGAGATCTCCTCGAACGCGATACGTGCGCCCGCCTCGCCGAGCTCCTCGCCCGGCTGGTGGATGGTGGTGAGCGGCGTGGGGCTGTCCCACGCCGCGCGGTTGTCGTCGTAGCCCACGATGCCCACATCGCGCGGGATGACCAGCCCGGGCTCGGCGGCGAGCGCCTGGGCGACGCCTGCGGCGACCAGGTCGGCGACCGCGAAGACGCCGTCCACGTCGCCGGCGACCACCTGCGACGCGATGCGCCGGCCCAGCGCCCAGCCGTGCGACCGGTCGAGCTCGTCGACGTGGTCGTACATGACGTCGAGCCCGGCCGCGCGCGCCTCCTCCGTGAAGCCCGCGACGCGGTCGGCGACCGGCTGCAGCTCGAGGGGCCCGCCGACCACCAGAAGGCGCCGCCTTCCGGTCTCGATGAGGTGCCGCGCGGCGAGCCTGCCACCCTCGCGGTTGCCCATGTCGATGGTGCAGTGGGAGTCCGAGACCCCGCGGTAGTTGAGGAACACCAGCGGACGCGACGAGCGGTGCTGGGCGACCAGCATCCGGTAGTGGCTCGCGTCGTTGATGGTCACCAGTGTCGCGAGCGCCTGCGTCGCCTCGAAGTTGGCCAGGTACTGGCGCTCGCGGGCGAGATCGGTGTCGGAGTTCGCGATCAGCACGAACGCGCCGTGCTCGGAGGCGATGCGCTCGACCCCCCTGCTGACGTCCACGAACAGGGAGTTCGTGAGGTCGGACAGGATCAGGCCGAGCGCCTGCATCGAACCCGCCGCGAGGGAGCGTGCGGGGCCGTGAGGGACGAAGTCCAGGCGTGCGATCGCATCCTCGACCCGCTCACGGGTCGCTGCGGACACGCGGTCGGGATGGTTGAGCACGTTGGACACGGTGCCTTGGGACACACGTGCGAGCCTCGCGACGTCTGCGATGCTCGTGCGCTTCGCACCTCCGCCAGTCATGCGGCTCATCGTATGGCCTCCCCGGTCTCAGTCGGCCCAGGACGGCGCGATGCCACCGGGGACGCCGGACGGGTGGGCGCAACGGCGCTCGTGCGACCCCGAGGCGACCCGCGCTGACGTGCCATCCGGGAGCTCGATGACGCCGGACACCCCGGTCGGGAGCTCGGCCTCGACCACCAGCTCGCCATCCTCGACGCGCCACCCGACCGCGATCGCGCCGAACGGGCTGACGTGACGGGCCCGCGCCCACGTCAGGCCTCCGCCGGGACGCGGCCGGATGAGCACCTCGCGGTAGCCGGGCGCGGCGGGCGCGAGGCCCGCGACCTGGCGGTGCATGAAGTCGACCACGGCGCCGAGCGCATAGTGGTTGAAGGACGTCATGTCGCCCGGGTTGATGGAGCCGTCGGGAAGCATCGAGTCCCACCGCTCCCAGATGGTGGTCGCCCCCATGCTCACCGTGTAGAGCCACGAGGGGCACTCGCGCTGCAGGAGCAGCCCGTACGCGTCCTCGAGGTGCCCGGTCGAGGCGAGCGCGTCGCAGATGATCGGCGTGCCCACGAACCCGGTCTGGATGCGGTGGCTACCGGCCCGCACGGCCTCGGCGAGGAGCCCGCCCGCGCGGAGGCGCTCGTCCTCGTCCCGGGCCAGGTCGAACTCGATGACCAGCGCGAGCCCGGTCGGGGCGTCGGCCAGCACCGACAGGTCGTCGATCCAGCGGCGCCGCATCCCGGCGAGCACGCGCGAGGCGAACGCCTCGTACGTGGCCTGCGCGGCATCGTCCCCGAGCAGCGCCGCGGTCGCGGCCACGATGCGCGCGGAGCGCACCGCGTACGCCGACGCCACCAGGTAGTGGTCGGTACGCGCATCCGCCGGGTCCTCGGGCGGGGCCGCGGGGTCGAGCCAGTCGCCCAGCTCCATGGATCCCTCGACCACGTCGTCCGCACCGATCCGCAGCGCGAGGTGGTCCACCCACGCGCGCATCGAGTCCCACTGGCGCGCGAGCACGCCCCGGTCGCCGCGCCGCTGGTACATGACCCACGGCACCACGGTGGCGGCGTCGCCCCAGGCCGCGGACGCGCCGCGCGGGAAGCCGCACTCGACCCACGGCACGAAGTTCGGCACCCAGCCGTCCTGGCCCTGCTCGGCGGCGACGTCGCGCAGCCAGGAGGTCAGCACGCCGTCGGCACCGTAGAGGAACTCGGCTGCCGGGGCGAACACCTGGATGTCGCCTGTCCACCCCATGCGCTCATCGCGCTGCGGGCAGTCCGTGGGCAGGTCCACGAAGTTGTCGCGCATGGACCACACCGTGTTCTCGTGAAGACGGTTGAGGTCCCGATTCGAGCACTCGAACCAGCCGCGCCTCTCCATGTCCGTGTGGAGGACCACCGCCTCGACTGCATCGGGCGCGAGCTCGCCCGGCCAGCCCTCGAGCTCCGCGTAGCGGAAGCCGTGGATGGTGAAGCGCGGCGACCAGGTCGCCGGCTCCCCCGCGCTGATGAACGTGTCGATCGACACGGCGCGGCGCAGCGGACGGGTGCCGAGCGCACCGTCCTCGAGCACCTCGGAATGGTGGAGCGACACGGCGTGCCCGGCGGGCGCGTCGACGCGGATGCGGAGCACGCCGGAGATGTTCTGACCCAGGTCGAGGCGGATGCGGCCGTCGGGGCGCCGCTCGACGCTCACGGGTGCGAGCGTTTCGATGGGCCGGACGGCCTCGTTGATGGCGGGCTCGAGCCGTCCCTCGATGGAGGCGACGGGTCGCAGCTCGGGCAGCGACCAGGCCGAGTCGTCGAAGCCGGGCATGTCCCAGCCCGTGGGCAGGAGGCGTGCATCGTACGTCTCGCCCTCGTACAGCCCGGCGGCTACCGCGGGTCCGGATGCGACGCGCCACGCGCCGCCGAGGGGGACGATGCGCGTCTTGCCGCTGCCGTCGGTCACCTCGAGCTGCGCGAGCAGCCCGACATGGCGCCCGAAGACGTCCCACAGGCCGCCGTCGAAGCCGATGTTGCCGCGGAACCAGCCGTCGGCGATCTCGGCACCGATGACGTTGTCGCCGGCACGCAGGGCGGCGGTGACGTCGTGGACACGGTGGCGCAGGCGGTGGCGGTAGCTGGTCCATCCCGGCGCCAGGTGCTCGTCGGAGACGGCCGCACCGTTGAGCGAGGTCACCGCGACGCCGTGCGAGGTGAGGTGGAGCCGCGCGGCGAGGGGGACCTCGTCGAGCGCGAACGCGGCGCGCAGCAGGTATGAGGGACGGAGCTCGTGCGCGGCCTCGGCGGAGGCGATTACGAGCGGCTCGGTCCAGTCCTCGGCGCGGTACAGCGCCCCCTCGATGCGCAAGGGTTCGGACCAGGCGGTCCACTCCCCTGCCACCAGCGCGCGGACCGCCACCGAGACCCGCTCACGGGACGCGAGCGGCGCGAAGGGCCAGGCGACCAGCACCTGCTCGGCGCCGTCGTGACGGTGCGTCGCGGTGTCGGCGCCACGCGAGATCCGCACCTCGGCCGCGTCCTGCGCTGCCTCGGCCGGGGCGTCCTCGACCCGCCAGGACAGGCGCGGTGCAGGGACGGCGACGCCGAGGGCGTCCGCGCGCAGCTCCGCGCGCACGCCGACGACGCGGCTCATCCCTTCACCGAGCCGGCCGTGAGGCCGGCCATGATCTTCTTGTTGAGGAACAGGTACAGGAGGAACGTGCCGAACACGCTCACCGAGATGCCCGCGAACAGGGGCCCGTAGTCGACCGCGCCGTACTGGCCCGTGAAGTTGAGCAGGCCCACCTGGATGGTGCGCAGGTCCGCCTTGGTGACGAACGTCAGCGCGATCAGGAGGTCGTTCCACAGGAAGAAGAACTGCACCAGGGCGACCGTGAAGATCGCGTTGCGCGTGAGCGGCACCGCGATCGACCAGAACATCCGGAAGATGTTCGCGCCGTCAATGGTCGCGGCCTCGAACACCTCGCGCGGGATGGAGCGCATGTAGGTGGCCAGCATGAACACCGTGAGCGGGAGCCCGATCGCGACGTACGTGATCACCAGCGGCCACATCGAGTTGGACAGCCCGGTCTTGAAGTACACCGTGAACAGCGGCAGCAGGATCATCTGAGCGGGCACCATGATGCCGGCGAGGAACATCAGCAGCACCGCGCCGCGGCCCTTCCACACCAGGATCTCGAGGGCGAACGCCGCGGCGACGCCGATGACGATGATGATGAGGAGCGAGGGGAACACCGCGACGACGGAGTTCCGGATGTACGTCCCGAGCCCGCCGTCGACGAAGGCGCTCACGTAGTTGTCGAGGTTCCACGAGCTCGGGAGCGACCAGAACGGCTCGGACAGAAACTCGTCCTTGCTCTTGAAGGAGCCGAGGAGGATCCACACCATCGGGTAGATCACGAGCAGCAGCAGGATGCCGACCCCGATGTGACCGGGCAGGCGGCGCAGCGACTTGAGGCGCGAGGCGCGGCGCGAGCGTGCCTGGGCGGCGGTCGAGGCGGAGGAGGCGGTCGGAGCCGACGGGGTGGTGGTGGTCGTCATGATGATCAGCCCTTCGTGACGTCGCGGCGCATCGAGCGGAAGATGAACACGGTGACCAGCAGGCACAGCAGCGTGAGCATCATCGCGATGGTGGAGCCGTAGCCGTACTCGCCGTAGGCGAAGGACGTCCGGAACATGTACAGCGTGAGCGGGGTGGTCGCGGAGCCTGGCCCGCCGTTGGTGAGGGCGACGATGGTGTCGAACACCTTCAATGTGCCGTTGATCGAGAAGATCACGGAGGACAGCAGCACCGGCAGGGACAGCGGGATGACGATGCGGCGCACCAGCGTGAGGCCGCTCGCGCCATCGATGCGACCCGACTCGAGCACCTCGGCGGGGATGTCCACCAGGCCGGCGTAGAGCAGCACGGCGTAGAAGCCCATGGACCGCCACAGATCCATGAGGATGATGATCCAGAACGCGCTGCTCGAGGCGCCCAGCCAGTCCACGCTCGAGCCGCCCAGCGCGGTGATGATCGTGTTGACCGGGCCGTCGGTGGGAGCGGCCTGGAAGAACTTGGAGAACATCAGCGCGACGGCGACCGTTGGCAGGACCACCGGGAAGAACAGCACGGTGCGCACCCACGAGGCCTTGTGGCGCAGGTAGAAGACGTAGAGCAGCGCGAGCCCGTAGCCGCAGCCGACCTGGAGGACCGTCAGCAGCACGGCGTAGCGGACCGTGAACCACAGCGCGTCGATCGCGGCCGGGTCCTGGAAGAAGTGGGTGTAGTTGTCGAGGCCGACGAACTCGAAGCCGGTGATGGCGTTGCCGTCGAGGGTGGTGTAGCCGATCGACCAGAAGATGGGCACGATCATCACCAGCGTGTAGACGAGCAGCGCCGGCGCGATCATGAGCAGGGCCGCGCGGCGGTCCTTGAACACGGAATCCACGGTGATTCTCCAGAGTGGGGGGCCGTCCCGGCCCGCCGGGACGTATCGCGACGGGCCGGGACGTAGGTGAGGGGTGGAGCGGGAGGGGGTCAGCCCTCGTTGGCGGCCTGGACCAGCGACATGAACTCCTCGCCGGACAGCTGACCGGAGGCGAGCGCGCCGCCATTGGTCTGGCTCACCGAGGTGCCCTGGGCCGAGAACTTCGCCTCGAACCACAGCACGGAGGAGGGAGCGTTCGCGATGGTGTCCTGCACCAGCGTGGTGAGCTCCGGCTGGTCGGCCGGGACCTCGGTGACCGCGAAGCCGGTGACCTGACCCGAGTCGGCGAGCGCGACGTCGCCGTAGTTCTCGACGATGCACTTGAGCCACGCGGCGGTGTCGTCACCGTACGTCGCGGACGAGAGCATCACGGGCACGCCCGCGTTCGCAGGGACCTCGTCGATCGAGCCGGCGCCGCCGGTGACCTCCGGGAACGGCATGAAGCCGATGTTGTCCGCACCGATCTGGTTCTGCTCCCGGTCGTTGAAGTTCGACACGGCCCACGAGCCCATGTAGAAGAACGCGCCGCCGCCGGTGAGGAACTGGTTCATCGCGGTGTCGTAGTCGACGGTGCCCGGGGAGGCGCCGAAGTAGCCGGCCGAGCCGAGCTCCGCGATCGCGTCGGCCGCGGCCACGTACTCGGGGTCGGTGAGGCTCGCCTCGCCGTCGGCGACCTTCTGCAGCGCGTCGGCGCCCAGGTCGCGGAAGATGTAGTCGCCGACCAGGCGGGTGACGGGCCAGCCCTCGCCGCCCGAGGCGACGAACGGCTGCACGCCGGCGGCGTCGAGCGTCCCGGCGGCCGTGACCAAGTCGTCCCACGTGGCGGGCACGTCGATGCCGTTGTCCTCGAGGAGCTGCTTGTTGTACCAGAAGCCCTCGATGTTGAACTCGGTGGGCAGCGCGTAGAGCGCGTCCGCGCCGTAGAGCGCCTCGATGGTCGACGCCGCGGCGGGCAGGACCTTGTCGGAGACGCCCAGCGTGTCGAGCTCGGTGGACAGGTCGACGACCTTGCCCGACGAGATAAAGTCCTGCATGAGGGCCGGCGTGCCCGGCGCCATCGAGATGCTCGCGAGAGCGTCCTGGCCCGCGAGCAGCTGGAGCTGCTGGTCCCAGGTGCTGCTGTCGATCGAGTCCTCCGAGAGCGTCGCTGCCTCGTTTTCCGCGGAGCAGGCCCCGGTCGACAGGGTAGTCAGGGTGGTGGCGATGGTGGTGTTCTGGATCTGGCCCAGGTAGGTGAACTCGCCCGAGCCGCCCGAGCCTTCGTCCGAACCGCTCGACGACGGCGACGACGAACCCGAGCATGCGGTCAGAACGATCGCACCTGCGCCCACCAGGGCGAACGCGGCAGCACCGCGGCGCCCACGAATGAGGGACTTCTTCACGATTCCTCCTTGAATCAGAAACGCCACTACTTTGAAGCGCTTCATTGGGGACCATAGGGCTCGCCATCAGGCCTGTCAACAGTGTCTGCGAGGCGAGTTCAGATGGACCGTCCACGGGCTCAACGAGTGCCGAAACCCCTGCTCTGACGCGCTTCCGCGACCGATCACAGCGGCTCTACCTGCAGTTTTGTGCGCTTCAATTCGCACGGCGATCCGGCGCCGGCGACCGCGCCTCGGGCATGACCGGAGGAGCCGTCCGCACACGGCACAGAGGACCGTTATTGAATCGATACAAAGCCGCCGCCTGCTGCGGGCAGGCGCCGCGGCTAGAGCGCCTCCACCACCACGGCGGACCCTTGACCGCCGCCGCCGCAGATGGCCGCGACGCCCAGCGCACCGGGGCCAAGGCCCGCCACGCTGCGCGCCGCGTGACCCACGAGCCGCGCGCCCGACGCGCCGATCGGATGCCCGAGCGCGATCGCACCCCCATGGGGGTTGACGATGCGGGGGTCCAGCCCGAGCCTCGTGGTCGAGGCGAGCGCGACGGCCGCGAAGGCCTCGCTCAGCTCCGCCGTCGCCAGCTCCGCGGCGGACCGCCCGGCCCTCGCGAGCGCCGCCTCGGCCGCCGCGGCCGGCTGGTGGTGAAGCGACACGTCCGGCCCCGCGACGAGGGCCCACGACAGGATCCTCGCGAGCGGCGACTCCACCAGTCCCTCACGCGCGAGCACGATCGCGGCCGCGCCGTCGGAGATCTGCGAGGCGTTGCCCGCGGTGATGGTGCCGCGACCACCGAAGGCGGGACGGAGGCGCGCGAGCGACTCGACCGTGGTCTCGGTGCGCAGGCCGTCGTCGGCGACGACCGCATCGTTCGCCCGCGGCGGGGTGAGCGGTGCGATCTCGCCCGCCTGGAACTCGAGGGAGGCCGCGAGGCGCCGATGCGACTCGGCTGCCCATGCGTCCTGCTCCTCGCGGGTGAGCGCGTAGCGCTCGGAGTGCTCCTCGGTGGACGCGCCCATCGCGCGGTGCTCGAAGGCGTCGGTGAGGCCGTCGTGGGCCATCGTGTCGAGCAGTTCGATCGCGCCGTAGCGAGCGCCTATCCGGGAGCCGACGTACGCGTGAGGCGCGAGCGTCATGGACTCCTGCCCGATCGCGAGCACGACCTCCGCCTCGCCTGCCGCAATGAGGCGCGCACCCTGGGCGACCGCTTCGGTGCCCGACAGGCACACCACGTTGAGCGTCGAGGCGGGCACCCGCATCGGCAACCCCGCGCCGACCGCGGCCTGGCGCGCGGGATTCTGCCCGGCGCCTCCCTGCAGGACCTGCCCCGCGACCACCCGGTCGACCCGGCCCGGTTCGATCCCCGCCCACTCGAGCGCGGCCGTGGCGGCATGCGCCCCGAGGGCGGTCGCGGGGATCCGAGCGAAGACGCCGCAGTACTTGACGAACGGCGTGCGGGCGTAGCCCGCGATGACCACGCTCACGCGACCTCCTCCACCTCGACGCGGACCGGCGCCCCCGTGGCAGCCGCGACCTGTGCGACAGTCACCCCCGGGGCGAGCCGTCGCAGCACGAGCCCGCGCTCGTCGACATCGAGGACGCACAGGTCGGTGACGATCCGATCCACCACGCGCACGCCTGTGAGGGGCAAGGTGCACGTCTCGACGATCTTGGGGTTGCCGTCCTTCGCGACGTGCTCGGTGAGCACCACCACGCGCTTGGTGCCCGCGACCAGGTCCATCGCGCCGCCCATGCCCTTGACCAGCTTCCCGGGGATGGTCCAGTTGGCCAGGTCGCCGGCCGCGGACACCTGCAGCGCGCCCAGGATCGCGGCGTCGACGTGCCCCCCGCGGATCATCGCGAAGGACGTCGCCGAGTCGAAGAAGCTGCCGCCGGGCAGCACCGTCACCGTCTGCTTGCCTGCGTTGATGAGGTCCGCGTCCTCGTCGCCCTCGTGGGGGAAGGGCCCCATGCCGAGCATGCCGTTCTCGCTCTGCAGCGTCACGGTGACCCCCGGCGGCAGGTGGTTGGCGACCAGCGTCGGGATCCCGATCCCGAGGTTCACGTACTGCCCGTCCCGCAGCTCCTCGGCGGCGACGGCCGCCATCTCCTCGCGCGTCCATGCCATGTCAGGCCTCCCTCACGGTGCGCTGCTCGATGTCCTTGACGCGCGGCGTGGAACGCACCAGGCGCTGCACGAAGATCCCCGGCGTCTCCACGGTGTCGTGGTCCAGCGGATGCGGGTCGACGTGCTCGGCCTCGACCAGCGTGACCCGGCCGCTCATGGCGGCGAGCGGGTTGAAGTTGCGCGCCGTGAAGCGGTAGCGCAGGTTCCCGGCCGTGTCCGCACGATGCGCCTTCACCAGGGCCACGTCGGCCACGATGCCCCGCTCGAGGACGTATTCGACGCCGTCGAACTGCGCCGTCGGCTTGCCCTCCGCGACCGGCGTCCCGACCCCGGTGCGGGTGTAGAAGCCCGCGATGCCGGCTCCGCCGGCGCGCATGCGCTCGGCGAGCGTGCCCTGGGGCGCGAACTCGACCTCGAGCGCGCCCGCCAGGTACTGCTCCGCGAACAGGCGGTTCTCCCCCACGTAGCTCGCGACCACCTTGCGCACCTGGCCGGCCTCGAGCAGGATGCCCAGCCCCTTGCCGTCGACGCCCATGTTGTTGCTCACGATGGTGAGGTCCCGCGCCCCCGACTCGCGCACCGCCTCGATGAGGTCCGTCGGGTTGCCCGAGAGCCCGAAGCCCCCGACCACAATGGTCTGCCCGTCGCTCACCACGTCTCGCACCGCGTCCGCGGCGCTGGGGTACAGCTTCCCCATGTCAGCCCCGCTGCGCGTCGACGGTCACGGCCGCGACCGCGAGCGCGTCGAGCTCGGGCACCGTCTCCGCGATCCAGTCGGCGATGAAAGCCGCGACGTACGCCATGTGGTCGATCGAGATGTGCTCGGTGCCGCCCTCGGGGTCCTCGAAGACCCTGAGCTCGCGCTTGGGGCTGTGCACCGCCTGCTCGAAGCTGCGGTGCGCCATGGCGACCGGGATCTGGCGGTCGTTGGCACCGTGGGTGATGAGGAACGGCACGGTGATGTGCTCGACCACCCCGTCGAGGTGCATCTCCTTGGTCTTCTTCATGAAGTCGTCCAGGTCCGCGGCGTCCCAGACCCAGAACACGTGCTTCCAGTAGTGCGGCACGGGGTTCTCCCCCTCGCGGTCCACGCGCCGGCGCTGCACGGCCGCCCAGTCGTGGTTGGCGCCCCACGCCACCACGAACCTGAGGCGCTTCTCGAACGCGGCGGCGCGGGGGGCGTAGTACCCGCCCAGCGACCAGCCGACGATGCCCGCCCGGGTGGCGTCCACATCGTCCCTGGGCTCGAGGTAGTCCACGCACGCGGCGGCCCACACCTCGGTGTCGTGCCGCGCGGTGAGCCCGCGCATGCGCAGCGCCTCGCCGGAGCCGGGGGTGTCGACCATGAGCGTCGAGATCCCGCGCCGCGCGAGCATCTGCGGGAACTGCGAGTAGTACATCATCTCCTTGGTCGAGTCGAGCCCGTTCCACTGGATGACCACCGGCGGCTTCTCCCCCGGCGCGAGCGCCGCCGGGTCCGCGTGGTAGAGGTAGCCGGGCAGGCTGGCGCCTTCGAACGGGATCTCGACCGTCTCGACGGGCGCGCCCGAGAGCTCGACGTGCCTCAGCAGGAGGTCGATCGACTTCTGGTATGCCGCGTTGCGCCCGTCCCACTCGGGCGACTGCAGGCGCTCGGCCTGCGACACGTAGAGGCTCGCGCGGTAGAGCTTGTCGCCGGCGCCGATGAGCCGTCCGCGCGCGACGTCCTGCTCGGCGGAGGCGATGAGGCGGTCCGCGACGGCCTCCCACGACGCGTAGAGGAGGTCGGTGCCCACGTCGTCGCCGTTGCGGGACGCCTCGAGCACGGGCTTGCAGGCCCGGTCCACCTCGTCGATGTAGCCGCCGCAGTTGAGCGAGGCCACTGCCGCCATGCTCCACACGTAGTTGGTCGGGAAGTACATGAACATGGGGGCTCCACCTCGCTCGCGCCGTTGCGGTCGGCTCCACCCTAGGAAGCCGCCGCGGCATCAGCACAGACGAAACTGCCGATGCCTGCTATCGGCAGCGCTGATAGTCCGCCAGTCGGCGTCACTATCGACGCGAGTGATGCGACGCATACCAATATCGGCATTCCCTGATAACCCGCGGCTGGCGATAGTGGGACGCGTGCCGGCAACGACGCCGGGCCAACCGAAAGGATCGACGATGATCTCGCTGCTGTCGCACCTGTCCTACGTCGCCGTGACCTCGCCGGACGTCGAGGCCTCCGTCAAGTTCTACGAGGAGCAGGTGGGCCTCACCGTCACCGACCGCATCGGAGAGGACGTCTACCTGCGGTGCTGGGGCGACTACTACCGCTACAGCGTGGTCGTGAGGCCCGGCCCCGAGCCGTCGCTGTCGACCATGGCGTGGCGCACGTCGAGCCCCGAGGCGCTCGAGGAGGCGGCCCGCCGCGTCCAGGAGGCCGGCATCGAGGGCCGCTGGATCGACGGCCACACCACCGGTCGCACCTTCGAGTTCGTCGGCCCGTGGGGCCACTCGATGACCCTCCACTGGGATGTCGAGCACTACCACGCGACCGGGAACCAGGCCTCGATCTACCCCGACCGGCCCCAGCGCCGCAGCCGCCACCTGGGCGCGCCCCGGCAGCTCGACCACGTCACCATCGCCACGAGCGACGTCGACGCGTTCGCCGCCTGGTACCGCGACGTGCTCGGCTTCCGCATCATGGCGCGCACGGTGCTCGACGAGGCCCCGATCTCGGTGTTCTCCGTCATCACCACCAACGAGAAGTCCCACGACCTCGGCGTGGTGCTGGACGGCTCCACCCGTGCGGGCCGTGTCAACCACTACGCGTTCTGGGTCGACACCCGCGAGGACCTGCTCCAGTGCGCCGACGTGCTCATGGAGAACGGCACGGACATCGAGTACGGTCCGTCGATCCACGGCATCGGCGAGCAGAACTTCCTCTACTTCCGCGAGCCCTCGGCCCTGCGCATCGAGGTCAACACGGGCGGCTACCGCAACTACGTACCGGACTGGGAGGTCCAGACCTGGACCCCATCGCTCGGCTCGAACAACTTCTACCGCAACAGCCAGATGCCGATGTCGATGACCGAGTCCTTCCCGCCCGCCGACGGCCCGTCCGCCACCGAGGAGGGCGTGCCCGACGAGATCAAGGAGCTCCTGTTCAACCCCTACGCCACGCACGGCCGGGGCTGACGCTCCTCCCCCTGTCCCGACGGCGGCGCCTACACATGGGCTCAGGCGCCGCCGTCGGGCACCCTCATGCCCGTCGCGACCTCGGCGAGCAGCGCCCGTAGCCACTGGTGCCCGGGGTCCGAGTCGTAGAGGCCGTTCCACCAGAACGCGTCCTTGATGGGGGCGATCGGCACGGGGAAGTCGAGGATCCGCAGCCCATGGAGGCTTCTGACCGCGAGCGCGAGGCGCTCCTGCAGCAGCCCGAGCCGCCGCGTGCCCGCGACCAGCGCGGGCAGGGTGGCGAAGCTCGGCGTCACCACCTCGACACGCGGCTCGATCCCGAGCGTCTGCATCTGGCGCACCGCCGGCGTGTACTGGGTGGTGCGGTTCATCGCGAGCACCCACGGCAGGCTCGCCAGGTCCTCGATCGCGAGGACGTCGCCGACCTCGTCGTTGTCCTCCCATGCCACCACGACCCAGCGGTCGTCGAGCAGGTCGAGGTAGCGCTCCGAGCCGATGAACCCGTGCGGGAGGATCATGCCGTCGCAGTCGCGCAGCGAGTCCGGCGCGGCCTCGAGGGTCTCCCGGGTCAGGGTCTCGAAGGTCAGCCGCGCCCGCGGTGCCGCGGCGGACACCGCCATGGAGATCTCGCGCCCTGCAATGCGGAACGCGTAGTCCGCGCCCAGGATGCGGAAGTCGCGGTCGCTCGTGGCCGGGTCGAACTCCGCCTGCGCGGAGAACAGGCGGTCCATCGTCTGGACCGCCGCCCACGTGCGCTCCCGCAGCGCCTGAGCGAGCGGGCTGAGCTCGTAGGTGTTGCCGTGACGCACCAGCAGCTCGTCGCCGAACAGCCGCCGGAGCTTCGCGAGCGAGGCCGACAGCGCGGGCTGGCTCAGGCTCAGACGCTCGGCCGCGCGCGACACGCTGCGCTCCTCGAGCAGCGCGTGCAGCGGCAGGAGCAGGTTCATGTCGAGGCTGCGAAGGTCCATGCGGCGACCATAGCGCCGTATCAGCTCCGCGAATAGTGCGCATCGCTGAATTCGTGTTTGCTGATGCGCCCGTCCACGCTTGACTAGGCCCTGGACGCGATGAGGCGTCCTAAGGAGCGACATGGGCGTCACATCCGCAGGCTTCGATCCTCGCGATCCGGAGGCCGCCATCGCCACGATGGCGCGCTTCGATCCTCGCGATCCGGAGGCCGCCATCGCGGCCATGGCGAGCGCCGTGAGCAACTGGGGTCGCTGGGGCGAGGACGATGCGGTGGGCACGCTCAACCTCATCGATGACGCGGCCCGCGCACGGGCCGCGGCGCTCGTCCGCACGGGCGCCTCGATCTCCCTGTCGCAGACCTTCGACATGAACGGACCTCAGCGCGGGTGGCGCCGTCGCACCAACCCCGTGCACACGATGCTCGACACGGGCACGGACGCCGAGCGCGGCCAACCGGGCTTCCCGCATGGCATCGGCGGCGCGGACGACGTGATCGCGATGCCGCTCCAGTGCTCCACGCAGTGGGACGGGCTCGGGCACATCTTCGACCACGGCATCGCCTGGAACGGCCGCCGGGCAGGCGAGGTGGTGACCTCCGCCGGCGACATCGTCACCGGCATCGAGCATGCGGCGGCACTGGTCACGGGCCGCGGCGTGCTGCTCGACCTGGGCCGCCACCTGCGCCCGGACAGCGGCGAGCTCGAGGACGGCTACGCGATCACCGCGAGCGACCTCGATGCCTGCATCGAGGCCCAGGGCGCCTCCAGCGAGGTGGGCTCAGGCGACATCGTCCTGGTCCGCACGGGGCAGCTGTCGCGCGCACGCCGCGAGGGCTGGGGCGACTACGCCGGCGGCCCGGCACCGGGCCTGTCCTTCGCGACCGCCACGTGGCTGCGCGACCGCGACATCGCGGCGATCGCGACCGACACCTGGGGCTTCGAGGTCCGTCCCAACGAGTTCGACGACGCGTTCCAGCCGCTACACCAGGTGGTGATCCCGCACATGGGCCTCACCATCGGCGAGATGTGGGACCTCGACGGCCTCGCCGTCGCATGCGCCGCATCGTCGTGCTACGAGTTCCTCCTCACCGCCGCGCCGCTGCCCATCACGGGCGCGGTCGGCTCCCCCGTCAACCCGATCGCCCTGCTGTAGCCCCGGAAGGAAGGAAGATCACCATGACCGCAACGACGCGTGTCGCCATCGCAGGAGGCGGGCTCGCCGCCACCGCGCTCGCCATCCAGCTCGCCCGCGCGGGCCTCGAGGTGGAGATGTTCGACAAGGCCGAGTGCGTGAGCGCGCTCGGCTCGGGCATCACGCTTCAGGGCAACGCACTGCGGGCCTTCGACCGGCTCGGGGTGTGGGAGCAGATCCAGGAGGCCGGGTACGCCTTCAACGGCCTCACGCTGCGGGCGCCTGGACCGGGCGCCGTGATCGTCGCCGACATGCCGGAGATCAGCATGGGCGGACCCGCCTTCCCCGCCGGGATGGGCATGTACCGCCCCGAACTCGCCCGCATCCTCACGGATGCGGCGCTCGATGCGGGTGCCCGCCTCCACCACGCGAGTGCGGTGACCGGCTGCACCAGCCGCGACACCGACGTCGACGTCGAGGTCAACGGCGAGCAGAGGGGCACGTACGACCTGCTGGTCGGGGCCGACGGGCTGCACTCGGCGGTCCGCTCCGCGATCGGGATCGACCTCCACCCGCGTCGCACCGGCATGGGGATCTGGCGCGCTTTCGTCCCGCGACCTGCGGAGGTGACCCACACGGAGCTGTACTACGGCGGCCCCATGTACATCGCCGGCTACACCCCCACCGGCGAGGACTCGATGTACGCGTTCCTGGTCGAGGACGCCAAGGAGCACGTGGACGTCACCGATGAGCAGGCGGTGGAGATCATGCGGGGGCAGTCGATGGCCTACGACGGCCCGTGGAACCACATCCGCGACAACCTGTCGACCGCGTCCCACGTCAACTACACGTGGTTCACCGAGCACGTGATCGACGGCGCTTGGAACCGCGGACGTGCCGTGTGCATCGGGGATGCGGCGCACTCGTGCCCGCCGACCATCGCGCAGGGCGCGGCGCAGGCGCTCGAGGACGCCGAGGTGCTGGGCGAGCTGGTCCTGCGCGGCGGTCGTATCGACCAGGCGATGTGGGACGAGTTCCACGAGCGCCGCGTCGAGCGCGCGACCATGGTGGTGCGCTCCTCGGTGCAGCTGGGCGACTGGCTCCTCGAGGGACGCCGTGACGCCGACGTGCCCGGGCTGGTCGCGAGCGTCGCGCAGCGGGTGAGCGTGCCCGCGTGAGGCTCGCCCGCTGGAGCCTGGAGGGCGCCGTCCACGACGGCGTCCTCCAGGACGATGCGGCGGTCCCGTTCGCCGGCGGCCGCACGGTAGCCGACGCTCTGGCGCTCGGGCTGGCGCACCTCGACGAGGTCGCCGCGTGGGCCGACACCGCCCGGACCGTTCCCCTGGACCAGGTCGAGCTGCTGGTGCCGCTGGAGGCGGCGAGCGTGCGCGACTTCGTCGCGTTCGAGGAGCACGTCGAGGGGGTGAGCGCCGCGATCGACGGCGCGAGCCACGTCCCCGACGAGTGGTACGCGGCGCCCACGTTCTACTTCACGAACCCGCACACGCTGCTCGCCGACCGCGCCGTGGTGACGCCGCCGCTGACCGCACGGCTCGACTTCGAACTCGAGGTCGCGGCGGTGGTCGGCGCCGTCGAGCGCTCCGACGGGCGCAACCTCTCCCCCGCTGCGGCTGCGCGCCACCTGTTCGGCTTCACCGTCATGAACGACTGGTCGGCGCGCGATGTGCAGGGCCGCGAGATGCAGGTGCGCCTGGGCCCATGCAAGGGCAAGGACTTCGGCACGTCGCTCGGCCCCTGGATCGTGACCGCGGACGAGCTTGCGCCGTATCTCGACGATGACGGCTTCCTCGACCTGGAGGTCGAGGCGTACGTCAACGACGTGCGGGTCGGGCACGACCTGCTGTCGAACATGGGCTGGCCCTTCGCGGAGCTGGCCGCCTACGCGTCCCGGGACTCGCGCATCGTCCCGGGCGATGTGCTCGGCTCAGGCACCGCCGGCAACGGCGGCTGCCTGGCCGAGCTCTGGGGCCGCTCCGGCGGCCTCCTGCCCGCGCCGCTGTCCGCGGGGGACGAGGTGGTCCTCCGCGTCCAGGGCATCGGTACCCTCCACGGCACGGTCGGCCTCGCCGCCGAACCCCCTGCCATCCCGCCCGCACGGGCACGCAGCCGCGCACGCACGCGCGTCTGAATCATCCATCTCACCCGGGAGATTCAATGGCGAATCCGATCACCGAGACCGCGCCCGCCGCGGCTCAGAGCCGTCGAGCCACAGGCTGGCAGGCGGCGCTCCTCCTCGCGGGCAGCTGCATGCCCGTCATGGGCTCCGTGCTCATCACCCCGATCCTGCCCCAGCTCTCCGAGCACTTCGGCGCGCAACCCGGCGCCGATGTGCTCGTCCCCATGATCGTCGCGATCCCGGCGCTCATGATCGCGATCTTCGCTCCGTTCGCCGGGCAGATCGTCGACCGGCTCGGTCGGCGCACGCTGCTCGTCGTCGCGATGGTCGCCTACGCGCTCGCCGGCACCGCGCCCGCGCTGCTCGACGACCTCCAGGCGATCCTCGCGAGCCGCGTGCTCGTCGGCGTGTGCGAGGCGGCCATCATGACCGCCTGCACCACGCTCATCGTCGACTACTTCCACGACCCCGAGAGGCGCAACAGGTACCTGGGCCTCCAGACGGTCGCGACCACCCTGGGCGCCACGGTGTTCATCGCGATCGGCGGCGCGCTCGGCGTCGGCGGCTGGCACACGCCGTTCTGGGTGTACTCGATCGCGATCGTCCTCGCGGTGCTCATGGCGGTCTCGCTGTGGGAGCCCAGCCGCACCGACTCGACGGACACCCACGTGGCCGCCGGGGAGAAGGTCCGCGTGCCGTGGTCGCGCATCGCCTTCCCGCTCGCAGTGACGCTGTTCGGCGGCTTCTCCTTCTACGTCCTCATCATCGAGGCCAGCTACCTGGTGGTCGGCACCGGCGTCGCCCCGGAGGACACGGGGAAGATCGGCATGGTCTCCGCGATCGCGTCGCTCGCCACCGCGGTGGGCGCGTTCACCTTCGCCCGGGTCGCACGGCTCCAGCCCAAGCGGCTGCTGCCCGTGGCCTTCGGGCTGCAGGCGGCGGGCATGCTGGTGATCTGGGCCGCCGGGACCTCGTTCGCGGGGGTGGGGGTCGGCGCCGTGATCGCGTCCGCGGGCTCTGGCCTGCTGCTGCCGACGCTCGTGACGTGGACCATCGCGCCGCTGCGCTTCGAGGAGCGCGGCCGCTCGACCGGCTGGTGGAACTCGGCGTTCTTCCTCGGCCAGTTCCTCACCCCGCTGCTCATGACGGGGCTCAGCAACGCGACCGGCGCGCTCACCGTGGCCGTCGGCGCCGTGGGCGTCATCGCGGCGGTCATGGCCGTGGGCCTGGGCATCGCACTGCGACGCCAGGAACCGGCCGTCTCCGCGATCGCCTGACAGGGCCCGGCCCGCATACCGGACGCCTCCGCGGGAGGCACGGCATGCGGGCCGGCCGCCCACCCCGACCGAGGAGGGATCCATGACAACCACGCAGGACGATGCGCGACCCCAGCCCGCGCCCGCCGTCGCCGGCGTCCGCACGCTCGTGGTCGATGCGCGCCGCGAGGTCGCGGAGGACACGGTCGAGCTCACGCTGCGCCGGCCGGACGGCGCGCGGCTGCCCGACTGGGCGCCCGGCGCGCACCTGGACCTGGTGCTCCCCGACGGCCGTTCGCGTCAGTACTCGCTGTGCGGGGACCGCTGGGACGCGCACACGTACCGCATCGCGGTGCGTCGCGAGGCGCAGGGCCGCGGCGGCTCGGTCTACCTCCACGACGAGGCGCAGATCGGGGACCGCCTCGAGTTCGCGGGCCCGCGCAACAACTTCCGCATGACGCCCGCGCCGCGCGTGCTGCTGATCGCGGGCGGCATCGGCATCACCCCGATGCTGCCCATGCTTCATCAGGCGATCGCCCTCGAACTCGACTGGCGCCTCGCGTACCTGGGTCGCAGCCGCGCCTCGCTGCCTTACCTGGACGAGCTCGAGGCGCTCGGCGACCGCGTGACGGTCCACGCCAAGGACGTCGACGGGCGCGCGGACCTGGACTCCTTCCGCCCGGACGATCCAGCGGTGCAGGTCTACGCGTGCGGCCCGGAACGGATGCTCGACGCCGTGGAGGCCTGGGCGCCCGCGCTGGGCCATGCGCCCCGCATGGAGCGCTTCGCCGCCCGCGCGGACGACCGCCCTCGCACGCCCTTCGAGGTGGTGGCGGCCCGTTCAGGTGTCGCCACTCCCGTCGGCGCCGACGAGACGATCGTCGCAGCGCTGCGCCGCGTGGGCGTCGACGTCATCACCTCGTGCGCCCAGGGGGTGTGCGGGACCTGCGAGACGAACGTGCTCGAGGGCACCCCGGACCATCGCGACTCCGTGCTCGATGAGCGTTCCCGCGACGAGGGCGCATGCCTGCTGCCGTGCGTGAGCCGCTGCCTCGACCGCCGCCTCGTCCTCGATCTCTGACCGCCTGAAGGAACGCCATGACCCCGACCACCGCCACCGCCGTCCCGACGTCGGACGTCGACCCGTTCTCGCCCGAGTTCCTCGAGGACCCGTGGCCGTTCGTCACCGCGCTGCGCGAGACCGCGCCCGTGGTGCACCTCCCCCGCCACGACGTGTACGCGATCGGACGCTACGAGGACGTGCACTGCGCGCTCACGGACTGGCAGTCGCTGCAGTCCTCCGCCGGCGTGGGCCTCGCGAACTTCCACCATGAGAAGCCCTGGCGCCCGCCCAGCGTGCTCCTCGAGGCCGATCCCCCGCGCCACGACGCGCCCCGGTACGTGCTCCAGGAGATCCTCTCCCCGCGACGCCTGCGGGCGCTCGAGGAGCGGTGGCGTGCCGATGCCCGCGTGCTCGTCGACGCCGTGCTGGAGCGCGGCACCACCTTCGACGCGGTGACCGAGCTCGCCGAGGCCTTCCCCCTGCGCGTGTTCCCGGACGCCGTCGGGCTGGGACCGGACGGGCGCGAGAACCTGCTCCCCTACGGCGACTTCGCCTTCAACGCGTTCGGGCCGCAGGAGGGCCTGGTCGCGAAGGCGCAGGCAGGCATCGGCCCCACCATCGCGTGGATCGGCGAGCAGTGCCGTCGCGAGAACCTCGCCCCCGAGGGCTTCGGGGCGGAGATCTGGGCGTCCGCGGATCGCGGCGACATCACGCCCGAGCAGGCCCCGCTCATGGTGCGCTCGCTGCTGACGGCGGGCGTGGACACCACCGTGACGGGGATCGCCGCGGTGGTGCACGCGGTGTCCACCACGCCGGGCGCGTGGGAGCGGCTGCGCGCGCAGCCCGCGCTGCTGCCTCGCGCCTTCGAGGAGGCGGTGCGGCTGCAGTCCCCGGTCCAGACCTTCTTTCGCACCACGCGCGTGCCCACCACCATCGCGAGGATCACGCTCGAGCCCGATCGCAAGGTGCTGATGTTCCTGGGAGCCGCGAACCGCGACCCGCGGCGGTGGGACCGCCCGGACGCGTTCGACCTCGATCGCGACCCGTCCGGCCACGTGGGCTTCGGGATGGGCATCCACCAGTGCGTCGGCCAGCACGTGGCGCGGCTCGAGGCGACAGCGGTCCTCGGCGCGCTCCTCGAGCGCGTCGCGGAGATCGCGCCGGCGGGACGGGTCCGCCACCACCCGAACAACACGCTTCGAGGGTTCGAGAGCGTCCCGGTCACGGTGACGCTCGACCGGGCATGAAGCCCGGCGCACCGCCCTCTCCCCTCAGGGCCCCTCGTGGGACGGTGCGCCGGACGCTCTAGAGCCGCGCGTCCCAGTAGCCCATGAACGGGTCGACCGGGCTCACGCCCCGGAACTCCGACTCGCCCGTGAGCTTCGCGGCGACCGCGGAGATCGTGGCGTCGTTCGACGCGTACGCGTTGATGTACGTCTTGACGCGCGGGACATCCTGCAGGTGGAACGGGTTGGCGACCGACACCACGATGGTGGGGACCTCGTGCGTGAAGCGCGGCAGGTTCGCCGCGGTCCAGAAGGTCCAGTCGAGACGCGCGGTCGGGTGGTTCGACGTCGGCGGCACGTCCGCGACGTAGATCACCAGGTCGTAGCTGTCGCGGAGGTCGTCGCCGACGATCGCGCCGTCACGGCCCACGTTGCGGAACATCGTCGCCTCGCGCGGCGGATCGTCGTGGACCGTCGCCTCGAAGCCGCGCTCCCCGAGCGCCGCCGCGAGCTTGTCGGCCGCCGCGGTCGACGGCATCGCACCGCCGCGCAGCGAGTACAGCAGCACGCGCGGCGTGCGCTCCGGGGACAGCGGGAGGAGGCCTTCCTCCCGGTCCTTCACCAGGGTGACGGCCGCATCGGCCTGCTGGGCGGCCCAGCCCTCGTGCATGCCGCGGTTCACGCCCTCGAGGCCCGGGGTGAGCTGCTCGCGCGTTGCCGTGTGGAGGCCGAGCGCCGCCTTGAGCGCGAGGACGCGCGTCACCGCGTCGTCGAGGCGCTCCGAGGTGACGATGCCCGCCTCGACGCCCGCAAGCATGTGGGCGTAGTCGGCGGCGTAGTCGTCCGCGAAGAGGAACATGTCGCAGCCGGCGGCGATCGACCGCGGGACCGCCTGGGCGCGCGGCATCGACATCTGCATGCCCGCCATGAGCGTCGCGTCGGTGACCACCAGGCCGTTGAAGCCGAGCTTCCCGCGCAGCAGGTCGGTGGTGATCTCGGGCGCGAGCGAGGCCGGCAGGATGTCCTCGTCGGCGATGCCGGGGCGCAGCGCGCGCGAGTAGGACGGCAGCGCGATGTGCGCGGCCATGACGGTGAACGCACCCGCGTCGATGACGGCCTGGTAGACCTCGCCGAAGGTCGCGTCCCACTCCTCGGTGGACATCGTGTTGACCGTGGTGATGAGGTGCTGGTCGCGGTCGTCCACGCCGTCCCCCGGCCAGTGCTTGACCGACGCGGCGACGCCGTTGTCCTGCAGACCATGCACGAACTCGACACCCATGTCGCGCACGGTGGCGGTGTCCGAGCCGAAGCCGCGGTTGAGGACGATGGGGTTGTGCGGGTTGGTCTGGATGTCGACGATGGGCGAGAACGCCCAGTTGACGCCCATCGCGCGGCCCTGGACCGCGCACACCGCGCCCATGCGGTAGGCCGACTGCGCGTCCCCGGTGGCGGCGGCCTGGAGCGGCGAGCCCATCGACGTCTGGTCGAAGGCCGCGCCCGAGGCGCCCGCCTCGAGGTTCGCCGCGATCAGCGCGGGCACCGTGCACCTGGACTGGATGTAGCGGTTGAGCTCGATGATCTCGTGCGAGAGGGACGGGCGTCGCATGTAGCCGCCCGGCTCCGCGACCGCGAGCTCGGCATCGATCTGCTCGGTGGTGCCGGGCATGCCGAGCAGGCAGAACAGCTGGCCCACCTTCTGCTCGGTGCTGAGGCCCGCGAGGGTGTCGTGCACCCAGGCCTGGGCGTCGGCGTCGAGGCTGAACGGCGCGGCGTCGAGGCGGACGGCGGTGTCGACGGACGCGCGTGCGGCGGCGAAGCCGATGCCGTGCGCGGCGAGGTCGGCGACCGCATGGAGCCCGGGGATCACCGCATCGGCCTGCGTGAGGACGGCGGGGACGCCGATGCCGACCGCGGTCATGCCGGCGGCCTTCGCTGCCTGCACGCCGGCGATCGCGTCCTCGAAGACGATGCAGGTCGAGGGGTCGACGCCGAGCGCACGAGCGCCCTCGAGGAACACCCGCGGGTGCGGCTTCGCCTCGGTGACCACGGAGCCGTCCACGATCGCGTCGAACAGGTGGGTGATGCCCAGGCGCTCGAGGATCAGCGGCGCGTTGCGGCTGGCCGAGCCGAGCGCCGTGCGGATCCCCCGGGCGCGGAGGTCCTCGAGGGTCTCGAGCGCGCCGGGAAGCATGTCGGCCGGGGTGATCGAGGCGATCGCGTCGACATAGCGCGCGTTCTTCTCCTCGGCGAGGTGCAGCGCGGTCGCGTCGTCGACCTCGACGCCGCCGATGCCGAGCACGATGCGCAGCGCGTCCATGCGCCCCACGCCCTTGAGCAGCTCCTCGTCCTCGTCGGCGAGGGTGAAGCCGAGCTGATCGGCGGTCTGACGCCACGCGGCGAAGTGGTGGACTGCGGTGTCGACGATGACGCCGTCCAGGTCGAACAGCGCGGCGGAAGCCGTGGTCATGGTGGGTGTCCTGCTTTCGGTGGGAGAGGGGTGGGAGGCGCCTCACGCGGGGACCGCGGGCGCGCTCATGCCGATGCGGGCCCAGGGCCCGCATCGGCGAGGGTCAGGAGGCCGAGGGGCCGATGTTCCAGAGGTACGGGTACGCGTTGCCCACCTGGAGGGTCACATCGGTGCCAGGCGCCGTGTAGAACACCTGGAGGTTGCGGTACCACGGGGCGAACCAGGCCTCGTTGACCACGTACTTGTTGAGCGCCGCCGCGGCGGCGATGTCGCCCGTCGCGATCTTCTCGCCGAGCTCGTCGATCCACTCGTCGGAGCGGTGCGTGACGTTCCACGGGGAGTCCGCGGCGATTTCGAGCGCGTAGGTTTCCCACGCGCTCGCCGGCTGCTCGATCTGCATCGAGGCGACCGCGTACTGCCCGCTGAGGAGCGAACCGACGTAGGACTGCGTGGACTCCTCCACGAACTCGACCGTGATGCCGACGTCGCCGAGCTGCTCTGCCAGCAGGTCGAAGGTGGCCCCGGGCACGAACGACACGGTGGGGATGGTGAGGGTGAAGCCGTCGGGGTACCCGGCGTCCGCGAGCAGCGAGCGCGCCTTGGTGGGGCTGTAGATGTACGTCGTGTCGAGCTCCTCGGCGTATCCCGCGGTGTCCGGGCCGAACACCTGCGCGGTGGTCTCGCCGCGGCCCCCGAGCAGCGTCTCGAGCATCTGGTCGCGGTCGATCGCGTAGTTGATCGCCTGGCGGACCTGCGTCGAGGCCAGCTCGGGCGCGATCGCGCCGTTCCGGTCGAACAGGAGCAGCCCGGTCCAGTCGAGGGTGAACTCGTGGCTCGCGTACCCCGCGGCCTCGATCTGGTCGAAGCCGGAATACCCGGTGTAGAGCGCGGCATCGAGCTCGGACCTGAGCAGCGCGCTCTGCATCGCGTCGGGCTCCTCGTAGACGCTCATGATGATCTCGTCGTAGTGCTGGCTCGCGGGGTCCCAGTACTCGGGGTTGGCCGTGAACACGTAGGAGGCGTCGTCGATCGAGCGCGCCTCGTCGAGGATGTACGGCCCGGTGCCCACGGGGGCCGGGTCGTCGAACGAGGCCGGCGACTCCATGTAGCCGGCGGACTTCGACAGGTGCGTGAGCAGCGCCTGGTCGGGCTCGGCGAGCGTGATCTGCACGCGGCGCGCGTCGAGCGCGACCACCTCCGTGACGCCCGCGAGCCACGACGCGTTCTCGGCCGAGCCGTCGCGGAAGCGGAGAAGGTTCTGCACGGCCGCGTCCGCGTTGAACGCCGTGCCGTCCGTGAAGGTCACGCCCTCACGCAGCTCGAGCTCGAGGATCGTGCCCGTGACGTCCCAGGCCCACGTGGTAGCGAGGCCCTCGACGGGCGCCCCCTCCTCGTCGGAACGCACCAGAGTGTCGTACACCGCCTGGCCGTACGGGGACTGCGTCGCGAAGCGCATGTTGGCGGCGACGAAGCCGTTCTCGCCCGGGGCGTCGACCATGCCGAGGCGCAGCAGCGGGGCATGCGCGGCGCTCGTGGTGGTCACCGAAGGGTCCGCGGAGGGAGAGGGGTCGGCGGTGCCTCCCGCGCTCGAGCACGCCGCGAGGGCGAGCACGCCCGCGGTGGTCGCTGCGATGACGCTGGTCCTTCGAAACATCGTCGTTCCCCATTCCTTGTGCGGAGGCCGGCCGTCCGCGGCTTCGGCTGCGCACGGAACCTACCACGGAACCTGAACGTGCGGTTAGTTTTCACGGCTCGACACGCCACTCGGGTGCTACGGTGTGCGCCATGACCGCACGCAGCGCCGCGCGGGGCAGCTACGCCAAGACCGCTGCCCGCCGCCAGGAGATCCTCGAAGCGGCCTTCGCCGTGTTCGCCGCGAACGGCTACGAGAACGGCTCGCTGCGCGATATCGCGGACAAGGTCGGCATCAGCCAAGGCGGCGTGCTCTTCCACTTCGGCTCGAAGATCGACCTTCTCGAAGCCGTGCTCGACCTGCGGGACACGCGCAGCCGCGAGCTGTTCGAGGCGCGCGTCGGCACACTCCCCGCCGGACTCACGCACCTGCGAGCCTTCGTCGACCTGGTGCGCGACAACGTGGAAGAACCAGGCATGATCCAGCTCTACACGCTGCTCTCCGCCGAGGGCACAGACGCGGGCCACCCGGCCCACAACTACTTCAGCACGCGCTACTCGTGGCTGGTCGAGCAGGCCCACGCGTCCTTCCTCGCCCTGCGGGACGAGGGCCTGCTGAGGCCGGGCGTCGAGCCGGGCCATGCCGCGCGCTCGATCGTCGCACTGGTGGACGGTCTGCAGCTCCAGTGGCTCTACCGGCCTCAGGACGTGGACCTGGTGGGCGACCTGCGCGCCGCGATCCAGCAGCTGATCTCGGTCCCGCTCTAGGACCCCTGCGCCCGGCCGGACGCCTCCGCCGTGCCACAATGGAGTCAAATCTGACCATGCGCTCAGTACTGGCGCCGCATGAAGGGAATCACCGTGTCGAAGGTGACGCAGCTCTGGCTCGACGGTCGCGGAGGACCCCGCTTCCTCGCCTCTCCCACCCCCACCCTGACCTGGGCGTCGGCGTCCGAGACGGACTGCTGGCTCCAGGCCGCCGCCGAGATCGAGCTGTCGCTCGCCGGAGCCGTCACCACGCACCTGGTCGACGGCCGCGACTCGGCGGCCGTCGCATGGCCGTTCGCGCCGCTCACGCCGTACGCCGCGGGCGCGGTGCGGGTGCGAGTGCGGGCGGAGGGCGAGGACTGGTCCGAGTGGAGCGAGCCCATCGAGGCGCTCACCGGGCCCCTCACCGCCGACGACCTCACCGCGTCCTTCGTGACCGCATCGGCCCCCGTTGTCGACGGCGAGGACCTGGGCGCGGACCGTCCCGCGCTGCGCGTCGCCGGGGTGGTCCCCGTCCGCGCGGGGCTGGCGCGCGCCGTGCTGACGTCGACCGCGCTCGGCATCTACGAGCCCGTGGTCAACGGCGCCGTCGCGACCGATGAGGTGCTCGCGCCCGGCTGGACCGTGTACCAGGACCGCCTGCTGTACCAGACCGTCGAGGTCACCGACCTGCTCCGCGAGGGCGAGAACGTGGTGGGCGCCGAGGTCGCCGAGGGCTGGCACCGCGAGCGGTTCGGCTTCGACGGGCACTTCGCGGTCGCGTACGAGGGCGAGACCTCGCTGCTCATGCAGCTGCGCCTCGAGTACGCGGACGGCAGCGTCGAGGCGCACGCCTCCGACGCGGGCTGGTTCGCGACGCGCACGGGCCCGACCGTCTCGGCATCGATCTACCAGGGCGAGCGTCGCGACGAGCGCCTGGACGATGCAGGACTCGCGATCGCTGTCGATGGCGCCCCCGCCTTCGCCGACGCCGCGCCCGCGCGCATCGTCCCCCACCCCGCCGCCGCGCTCGCGCCCGCCGCTGCGCCGCCGGTGCGCCGCATCGAGACCGTCGCTCCCGTCGAGACGAGCGTGCTCGAGGACGGCACCGTCCGCCTCGACCTGGGCCAGAACCTGGTCGGTTGGCTCCGCATCCGGGCGACGGCCCCGGCCGGCACCGTGATCACGCTCCGCCATGCCGAGGTGCTCGAGAACGGCGACCTGGGAACGCGTCCGCTGCGCCACGCCGCGGCGACCGACACCCTGGTGGTCGGCAGCTCCGGGACGCTCGACTTCGCCCCCCGCTTCACGTTCCACGGCTTCCGCTACGCCGAGGTCTCCGGGCTGCCGTCCGCGGACGCCCTGGACCTCGCCGAGGCGGTCGTGATCCACACCGACATGACCCGCACGGGCTGGTGGGAGTGCAGCGATCCGCTGCTCACCCAGCTCCACCGCAACGTCGTGTGGGGCATCCGCGGCAACTTCGTGTCGCTGCCCACGGACTGCCCGCAGCGCGACGAGCGCCTCGGGTGGACCGGCGACATCCAGGTCTTCACCCCCACCGCCGCGTACCTCTACGACTGCGGCGCGATGCTCGGCTCGTGGCTCGAGGACCTCGCGGCGGAGCAGCGTCGCTACCACGGCGTGGTGCCGATGATCGTGCCCAACCCCACCCCCGCGACGCCCGTGCTGCCCGCGGCCGCCTGGGGCGACGCCGCGACGCTGGTGCCCGACGCGCTCTACACCGCGCTCGGCGATGGCGAGGTGCTGCGCCGCCAGTACGCATCGATGACGGCCTGGGCCGAGGTGGTGCTCGACCGCGCGAACGACCAGGGCCTGTGGGCCGGCGGCTTCCAGTTCGGCGACTGGCTGGACCCGAGCGCTCCGCCGCACAACCCGTCCGCCGCGAAGGCCGACCCCGACATCGTCGCGACCGCGTACCTGTTCCGCACCCTCACGGCGTGCGAGCGCGCCGCCACCGTGCTCGGTCTCGACGAGGACCAGGCCCGGTGGGCAGCGCTCGCGGCGCGCACGCGCGCCGGCTTCCTCGCGACCTATGTGACGCCCACCGGCCGCATCCTGTCCGACGCGCACACCGTCTACGCCGCCGCGATCCAGTTCGGGCTGCTCGACGGCGACGAGCGCCGCCAGGCCGCGGGCGATCGCCTTGCCGAGCTCGTGGTGAGCCACGGCTTCCGCATCCGCACCGGGTTCGTCGGCACGCCGCTCCTGTGCGATGCGCTCTCCTCGACCGGCCACAGGGACGTCGCGCACCGCCTCATCGCCGAGACCGGCCTGCCCTCGTGGCTCTACCCCGTCACCATGGGCGCGACCACCATCTGGGAGCGCTGGGACTCGATGCTGCCCGACGGCTCGATCAACCCCGGCGAGATGACGTCCTTCAACCACTACGCGCTGGGCGCGGTGGCCGACTGGCTGCACCGCGACGTCGCCGGGCTGTCCCCGGTCGAGCCGGGCTACCGGGTGGCGCGGATCGCGCCCCGACCGGGCGGATCGCTCACGTCGGCAAGCACGTCGCACCAGAGCGCCTATGGCCGCTTCGCCGTCGCGTGGACGCTCGAGGACGGTGTCCTCACGGTCACCGCGGAGGTCCCCGCGAACGCCACCGCCGTGGTGTCCCTGCCCGGCCGCGACGAGTTCGAGGTCGGCTCCGGCGTGTTCACCTGGACCGTCCAGACCGCCGGTGAGGCACGCGCGCCGCGGCGCATCACCATGGATACCCGCATCGCCGACCTCGCCTGGGACCCGAGCATCGCGGGCCGCATCATGGGCGTCTGGGGCCGCACGAGCTACTTCATCGGCTTCGGCTGGAACGACACGGGCCGCTGGCGCGAGGACACGACGCTGCGCACGGGCCTGCCGATGATGACTCCTCCGCAGCTCCAGGTGCTGGGAGCGGAGCTCGACGCCATCAACGTGCAGCACGGCTTCGAGCCGTGCGGCGAGGAGCACTGGGTCCTGTAGGCGGCTGTCAACGTGGTATTCACGCGGAGATCCACCGACATCCGCGTGTGCACCACGACTGCCAGCGGATGCACACCTTGAGCGCAGGTCCACGACCGCGGCCTGCAGCCGAACGAGCCGGCCCGACGTCGCGCCCAAGGCAGCGAGCGAGGCCTCGATGCCGACGACGGCCCCATTTGTGCCATAGGTGATCTGGGCGACACAGGAGGCAAGCTCCGCATCCCTTGCCGCAGCCTCGCCCCCACGCCGCTGCATCTCCGGGGTCGTGGCAGTCTGCTCCTCGACCGCCGACGCGATCGATGCCTGGAAGGCATTGACGCGGCCGACGATCTGGCCAATCGCCTCAATGGCGCCGCCCGTATCGCGCTGGGTCGCGGCGACCCGGCGTGCGACCTCTCCAACTGCCCGAGCCACCTTCGGTGCCAGGTCCTTGACCTCTGAGGCCACCACGGCGAAGCCTCTGTCGCGTCGCCTGCCCGCGCCGCCTCGATCGGCGCGTTCAACGCGAGCAGATTCGTCTGCGCCGCGATCGACGAAGTCACCTTCATGACGTCGCCGAACTCCTGCGACGAGACCGCGACCTGCGCCACCCTGGTGTTGGTAGCTTCGGCCACTACCGTCGCACTGAAAGCCACGCGCACGGTCTCGTTCGCACGGTGGGCTATCTCGCGGATCGAGGACGCCATCTGGTCCGCACCAGATACCACCGACTGAACAGACCGGTTGACATCGTCCTCCGCAACGGTGACCGCACCCGTGGTGTCCACGTCACTGCGGAGCGCGTCCGCCGCGAACCCGGACCCACGGATCATCGTGCCCGTGATCGCGGCGATGGGGTCTGCACCGTAGTTGATTGACGTCAACCAACGCTGGGGCAGTCCCCCCATCCACGCATCGCACCTGTGCTTTCCGGTGGCCGCACACCGGGGGCTGTTGGAGTGCCGAGGCGACTGCTTGGTCAGGGCGCACTTGGGTCCCTGCGGATGGCCTACCCTCCGTACCGCCGGAACGGACGGCTCAAACGAGGAGATGAGGGACAGTCGTGAACGACGATGTCATGTGGTTGGCGAACCGGGCGCTCGACGAGTGGGGCGACAGATGCGCCGACGCGGTCAAGCGTGCGCAAGCAGACGTGAACGATGACGGCGGGACGTGGGACTACCTCGGCATTGAAGTCGACCACTGGTTCCGCTACCGAAGCATCGGGACTGACCCTCCGCTCAAGCACTGCATCGGTGGTCCAGCGGGGATCTCCGCCGATGTGGATGCGGCGCTGCGGCTGGAGTGGTTCGTCTTCGACGAGTACCACCGCACCGACGGCCCCGCGATCATCGAGTGGAACGCCGACGGTGAGGTGGTACTCGAGGAATGGTGGATTCGCGGGGAACGAGTCTCCACCGCCAGTCACGAGACCACCAGCGACGAAAGCGAGTACGCAGGCGAGCACAAGGGCCCGACAGCATCGTGATGCTCGCGGATCGCCTCACCACGGCCGGGCATACCGCTCCCTCACGTCATCCAACTGTTCCATCGCACCGTTCGGCGCAGTAGCTGTGCATCGCCCCGCGCCTCCCTTTGACACACGGGTCCCACGTCCGGCGCTGCGCGATCTCCGCCAGTAGCCTGCATAGAACGGGCCTTCGGACGGGGCCCGAGTCGAGTTTCCCCGGCCCTACGCACCGGGGAAGCGTGAGGGACCAAAGTGCTCAGCGCTACGTGCGGACCCACTGTGATCGCCGTACGCGATCGGGGCGTAGGACCGACCGCGTGTGACGCACACTGGAGAGCACCCATGCCGTTCCCGTCCAACTTCGGCTCCAGCGCCGACGACTCCTACGACTTTGCACGCCACACCGGGATCCCCGAAGCGACCACTGGCTGGCACACCAACAACCCCGATCGGCGCAAGACGCCCGCCAGGTACGAGGCGCACGTCACGGCTGTAGTGCCCACGGCAAGCCCGTCGACGTCGGCCCTGGCAACCACCTCACGCTTCCCCCTCACCCCGGTCCACCGATGGGTGGCTGCTCGCTTCGGCTCGGCAGTTGACTTCCACGCGTGGATGATCCCGACCGCGAACCCGGATCTGCAAGCGTTCCATCTTGCGCTGCACTGTTCCTCGGGCGCTGAGCGCGATCTGCGCGCCTCAGGCGACCACCGCGTCGCCCGTCTCGTCAACGCCGCTCTCGAAGACCTCGATGTCCTGGCCATCATGGTGTCGCGCGCCGTCACGCAGCACCCCGATCATGGGATCACCGACCAGCTCGTCGACCGCATCGGCACCATCGAGAGCGTCACAGCGGAGTCGATCCTCACGGAGGTGTCGGCCCGAGTCGACGAGGGCTCGCCAGACCGCGAGTGGGTCGCCAAGGTGTGCGCCGGGGCGATAGTGCCGAGGTTCGAGCGTGTGAGGCGTCTCGCCGACATGACCGAACGCATCGAGGTCGGCGACCTGCTGCCAGCGCTCGCTCCCGACCGTGCGAACCTGGAGGCGGCGCTCGCGGAAGCCGCTGCCACCGCCGTCGCCCGAGAGCTGATGAGGGCCGGCGAGTGGGACACCGCAATGCCTGGAGCGACTGAACAGATGGCCTATGCCACGCACATGGCCGCCTCAGAAGTGGTGAGACACACCCGGTCCGATATCAGCTTTCAAGGTCTCGCACGCGCGTTCCACTTCGCCGAACTCAACGTGTGCGGCCGCTGCTACTGGTGCATCCTCAACGAACAGCCCGCAGGCCCGCTGACGCCGGAGACCGAGGCGCGCGTCCTTGATGAGATCTACGCCCGTAACCTCGACGATCACGGCTCGCCCGAGGAGATCACCTACTCCAACGGGCGATTCGACACCGGCGGCCGCGCATACTGCACCACGCTCGCCTTCAAGTCCCTCGACCAGATTTGCCAAGAACCTGAGAGTGGATTCGCAACCCGCGGTGCGCGCATCACAAGCGCAATCGCGTCAGCGGTGGCAGCCGGCCGTCTCACCTACAACGATCTCATTCACGCCGAACCGCTGTTCGAAGACCTCGAGCACGACGCCCTGCTCGCACACCGCAACGCTCAGAAGTCCCGCCACGTCCGTGGCGGATGACCCCACGGCGCGACCACACGAGGCAATCCGCCGCCGCTACAGGAGGGGCTACCCAAGTACTGGTGGCGGCAACCAACGCTGGGGCAGTCCCGCGCGCACGCATCATGCCGCCGGCAAGGTGTTCGACCCACGCGACGATCCGCCCTGTGTCCGTCTCGAGGACCGCAGTGCGACCGCCACGGTCAGCGGCGTGGAAGGTGAACTGGGGATCTCTCATCTACCCATCGTCCCGTCGGACGCCGAGTGTCGGTGTCAGACCCCGCCTTTACCGTGGCTCTGACCAGGCGATATGGAGGCGGACATGCGTGTCGCACTGCTCGGGGATACCCACGGCAACGAACTGTGGCTGTATGAGGCTACGAACGTCTTCGCGGGCGCGGGTCTCACGACGATCATCCAGGTCGGCGATCTCGGGGTGATGATCGGCGCGGCTGGCCGCGACATGTGGGACCGCGTCGACGAGCGCCTCGCTCGCAACGGCCAGACGATGCTCGTCGCTCCCGGCAATCATGAGAACTACGACGTGATCGATGAGCTCGAGGCGAACGCCGACGGCTGGCTGGTGCTCCGGGAGCGCATCCTGCTTGCGCCGCGCGGCCACCGCACCGTGATGGGCGGCAGGTCGTTCGTGTGGCTGGGTGGTGCCGCCTCAGTTGATCGGCGTTGGAGGCGTAAGGCTGCGCCTGTGCGCGGCAAGACGTGGTGGGAGCAGGAGGTACTCACGGACGCCGACGTTGCAGCGGTCGTTGCCGACGGCCACGCGGACATCATGGTCGCTCACGATGCGCCCCACGGTGTCCCGACGATCGAAGAGAACATGCGTCGCACCCGTGCCGCCTTCGCGCCGGAGGATCTCATGTACGCCCACTATTCGCGGTCGGCGTTCACGACGGCATTCGAGGCGGTGAAGCCCGACGTGTTGCTTCATGGGCACTTTCATTTCCCCGTCGACGAGCCCGTGGATTTCGACGGCTTCGAGACCAGAGTGTTCGGACTGTCCAAGGACGGAGATCCCTACTCCTTGGGTGTGCTGGATCTGTCCTCCGAGCCGCTGCGGCCCGACTTCCTGTGATGCCTGCCGCACCGGTCGATACGATAACGCCGTGATATTCACCGTGGAGGCCAGGCCGCTGCCGGGAGGTCAGTGGCTGCTGAGCGTGCTCGAGGTGCCGTCGGTGACGCTCGTGGTCGACGATATCGAGGCGTCTGCGCAGCGGGTGCGCGCCGAGATCGGCGGAACGCTGGTTCTCGATGTCGATGATGATGAGATGCGGTTTCTCGCGAATGCCGACGCACCCGACGAAGCCCCCACTATGACGCCGCTGTCACCGTTCGGACAGAGGTGGCGCAGCTCCGAGGATGAGAACGACCAGCCCCACCGCATCACCGGGCGCCGCATGCTTGAGATCACCGACGATCCACCCATGAGGCCCACTGCAGTACCGGACATTCCCCAAGTCGCATAGCCCCGAAGCCCGCCTCGAGCGGGCCGCGAAGCATGCGGGCAATCGCCCGCGGGGTCTAAATCGCGCGCCGCTCGACGGATCATCAGGCGCCTGGGCCCATCAATGCGTCCGATATGCGCGGCCCGAGAGGTCTGAAGCGGCCCACGCCTCACCAAACTGCCCGTTTGTGGCGCGTCGGAAGAGAACCGAGTGCATGAACACCCGAATACCGAGTGCACGCCGCGCGTGGGCCAGGCGGGGCTCGAACCCGCGACCGATGGATTATGAGTCCACTGCTCTAACCGGCTGAGCTACTGGCCCGAGGCCTCGGGGAGGCCGCCCGACAGTCTAGCGACGCGCCGGGCCGGCACCCGCGCTCCCTGCATGCCGGGAATGACTCGGCCGCCGATCGACTTGCACCTGGGGTGACCGCGACCGCGGTCGACGACGATTCGACGAGGAGGAGTCATGAGCATGTCCGACCGTGCGAGCAACGCTGCCGAGGACCTCAAGGGCAAGGCCAAGGAGGGCGCCGGCAAGGCGACCGGCGACGAGCAGCTGGAGGCCGAGGGCAAGATGGACCAGCTCAAGGCCGGGGCCAAGGACAAGGTCGAGGACGCGAAGGACGCCGTCGCCGCCAAGTTCAACGAGGCCACCGACAAGGACTGACAGGCGAAGAAAGGCGACTCTCGACCCCCGGATTGGTCATCAGAGCCCTCCGGGATCCGGTAGAGTATTCCTCGCCTTCCTCCGTAGCTCAATTGGCAGAGCAGCCGACTGTTAATCGGCAGGTTGCTGGTTCGAGTCCAGCCGGGGGAGCTTCTTGATCGAGGCCCCTGCCTTGGCCGCCACCGGCGGCTGGGTGGGGGCCTCTGTCGTTCCCCACTGCAACCAGTACGCGGGCACGCCCGTGACCTCGGCCCACGCGCGGCGCGCGAGCGGCTTTGGCGTAGAGCGCCCCTTCTCGTAGCGGATCACTGTGCCCGGCGCGATGCCGATGCGCTCGGCAATCTCTCGGACTTCGAGCCCGGCCTCCTCGCGCGCGATACGCATCCGGTGACCTTCGTGAATCGTGGGGATCATGTCGCCCTCCTCCCAAAACGGTGACTACAGGATAGCAACTAGTAATCAATACGCAAGAGGGAACTAGAGGGGCGACACGCGGCGTATAGACACTGGTTGCGCTTTGGTGCTCGGCATGCTTCACTGCCACCCATGAGCGAAAACGACACGGGTGTCCATATGGGCACAGAGGTCGCCCTCCTCGCCACGGGAGCGGCGGCGAAGCGCCTCGCGATGACGCCGGCCGCCGTGCGCAAGGCGGCCGAGCGCGGCGACCTGAGGGTCGCGCAGAAGCTCGAGGGATCGCACGGCGCCTACCTCTTCGACGAACGCGACGTCACGGCGTTCGCCGCCGTTCGCCGCGCAGAGCTCGAGGCGAAGCTCGCCGCGATGCGCGCGGGCGGCGCGTCATGAGCGACCTACTCGCTCGCGACGATGAGCAGCTGGTACTCGTCCGTGAAACGCAGCATGCTCGCGTTGGCAACGAGGCGGGCCTTGCCGGCACGCTCGAGCTCGCGGTGTGCCCAGTCGAGGTGTCCGCGCGGCACGTGTCCGAGGACCGTGACGCCCAGGCGAACCGCGACCGCGCGTGCGTCGTACTGATTCCGCGGCTCAGCCCGCAATTCAACGACGCACTCCGCAGTCGGTGCCGCCGCGCCGTGCTCGACCCAGTCGAGACCGCGTCGATGCGCTTTGTAGGCGCTCTGGTAGGCGAAGGAGCCCGCCACGCGGAACCCCTCCGGCACATGCGCAAGCACAGTGTCCTTCCTGCTGAACAGTCCCATCACGTCCCCCTCAAGATCGTGTCCCCCACTCTCTCGGTTCAGGCGTGCGGCCACAAGGGGGGCGTGCGATGAACGATGGGACGTTCCTGCAGGTCGTGGCCTTCTGGCTGCTGTTCGCCGCACTGATGTGCCTCGGGCTCGCGGGCGGCGGCTACTTCTTCGCCCAGGGCTTCGCCTGGTGGGGGCACCGCCGCTTCCACTCCCTCGTCGACTTCGCCGTCACGCTCGCGATCTGGGGCGTCACCGGCGCGATCCTCGCAGGGCTCCTCCTCGAGGTGTCGGCATGAAGGCCCGTCGCGCCGCACGCGCCACCCACGTCGCCGCCCACGGCCTCGTCGTCGGTGTCGCCTGCGCCGCGCTCCCCCTCGCTCTGGCGCTCGCGATCGCACTGCTGGCGGCCACGCCCGCTGCGCTGATCATCCTCGCGAAGGGACGCGAGCAGTGACCGGCCGGTATGCGGGCCTCGACCGCCGCACCTTCGACCGCACCCTGCCCGCGGTCGTCGTGATCGAGCACTTCCCCGACGGCGCCCCCGCGCACTACGTCCGCGTCGGCAACGAGATCACCTGGGTCCCGTCCCACGCCGAAGCACTCCGCCGCGCCTACGTCCACAACGTCGTGAACGGTCACGCCGCGACCCCTGCAGACCTCCGCAAGCCCACGCCCACCACAGGAGGTACCCGATGAACAAGCCCGTAGCACCCAAGCCCCGACCCGAGCCTCCGGTCGACCCGGCCGCCGCGCACGTCGAGGCGATCCTCGACAACGCGACCCACCGCGTCCACACCGAAGCCGTCGACGCCATGACCGCGCTCCACCGGTACGCGCAGCTCATGGACCGCCCGACCCTCGAGTCCGCCACCCAGGACGTCCTCGACGCTCTCGATCGAGTGGAGGCCGCACTGTGACCGCGACCCTCACCCCGCGTGACCTCAAGCGCGCCGGCCAGCAGGCTTCCGTCTACCACCTCGACTCCCGCGAGGCCCGCGAGGCCGCGACCGAGGCGATCGTGACCGCACTCCCCGCCGGCATGGTCGTGTCCGTCAACGTCATCCGTCCCGAGCTTGACGCCGCGAACATCCCCAACCGCTCCCGCGGCGGCCTCATGGTCATCATGTGCTCGCGCGGTCACCTCGAGCCGATCTGGACCACGTTCCGTGGCCTCGACGTCCCGGTCACGGAGCCCTCGACCGGCCCGTCGGCGCACAGCGCCCCGGTCCGCGTCTACATCCGGACGGCGCACCTCCCGGAGGGCAGCTGACATGGCCTACGCCCCCGACGACCGCTGCCCCGAGGCGGGCTGCCGCGCACCGATCAACTTCGTGTACGTCCCTGCGCGCCGTAAGTCCCTCCGCTTCGACCCGACGCACGTGCGTCGCAACGGCGACCCCCTCGCGAAGTGGGTCGCCTACCCCGACCCGCGCACCGGAGCGACGTTCGCCCGCCGCCTCACCCCCGGTGAGCACGTCGACTTCGAAGGCGGTGAGGAGGTCATCCGCCTCCACGCCGCTGTCTGCCCCGCCGTTGTCCGCGGCAACCACGACTCCTGACGCCCACCGGAAGGAACCCCATCATGCCCACGAAGAAGCGCACCTCCGTCACCACCGCCACCGACGTCGACGTCGACGTCGCGCTCGACACCGCCGACCTGATCACGGAGCGCCTGCAGGCGACCGGCCTGGTCGCGATCGATCCGCACCTGATCGACCCCCACCCGCGCAACCCCCGCAAGGAGTTGGGTGACCTCACCGAGCTGTCCGCCTCGATCGCGGCCCACGGCATCCGCCAGCCCCTCACGGTGGTGCCGCACCCCGACGACCCCTCCCGGTTCCGTGCCGTCATCGGCCACCGGCGTCGCGCGGCCGCGATCGAGGCGGGCTTCACCGTCGTCCCCGCCCTCATCGACCACGAGCTCGACGAGGCCGGCCAGCTCGAGCTGATGCTCCTCGAGAACATCCAGCGTGTCGACCTCAACGTCATCGAGGAAGGCACCGGCTATCAGGGTCTCCTCGACCTCGGCGTCACCCAGGCCCGTATCGCATCCGAGACGGGCCGTGCCGCATCGACCGTCGCACAGCGCATCAAGGTTGCGTCCCTGCCGGAGAACTTGCATGCCGCGGTCCTCGAGCGTCAGTGCACACTCGAGGAGGCCGCGGACTTCGCGGGCCTGCCCGAGCGTGACGACGTCGCGTTCGCGAAGGCGATCAAGGCCGTCGAGGCGGGCAAGAAGATCCCCGGGTACGCGATCCAGGACGCCCTCACGCAGGCCCGCCGTCGCGAGCGGCTCGCCCGTGCGAAGGACCTCGCCGCCGAGTTCGACTTCGACGTCACGATGAAGAGCGAGTGGGAGTACTCCCCCAAGGTCTCCCTCGGTGAGCTCGAGTGGACCCCGAAGCAGCACCACAAGTCGGGTTGCGACGGTGGTCTCCTGTGCACCTCCGACTACTACCTCGGTGGGGACACGCTCACGTCGCTCGGTCGCCTGATCTGCGTCAAACCCGACAACCACGCCAAGCGCCGCGAGGAGCTCGCCGCGATCGCCGCTGCGAAGCGTGCCGCCCAGCCCGAACGCGTCGAGTCCGACGAGGACCGCGCGGACCGTGAGGAGATCGAGCAGCTCGAACGCGACATCAACGCCGCCACCGAGGGCCGCCGCGCGTGGGTCGCGGCGCTCTTCCTCCCCGCTGCCGAGCACGTGGGCCCGATGCGCGCCGCGCTCGCGGCCTACGCCACCGACATCGTCAAGACCGGACGCCGCACCATCAACGTGCACCTGTGGGGCGACACCATCATCGACGACGTCCTCGCCGACTCCGTAAAGGGCCCCGACCGCCTCGCGACCCTCGCACTCCTGTCCGCCACCGAAGCACTCGTCCCGACCGACCCGTGGGGATGGGAGCGGATCGCACGCTCGGCGGGCTACAACCCCCTCGGCGCCGCCCAGGGTCCCGTCCACCGCTACCTCACCACGCTCCGCGACATCGGCTACGAGCTCACCCCCCGCGAGACCGACCTCGTCACCGCGCTCGCGGATCTCATCAAGGACGCGGACTGATGGGCGCCCTGGACTGGCAGGCAGACGCGCTCTGCGCGCAGGTCGACCCGGAGGTCTTCTTCCCCGGCAAGGGCGGCTCGACGCGCGAGGCGAAGTGGATCTGCAGCCGCTGCGACGTCCGAGAGAAGTGCCTCGAGTGGGCGATCGCGAACGACATCAGCGGCGGCACCATCGGTGGTCTCTCGGACCGCGAGCGAGCGAAGGTCCGCCGCGCTCGCGGCATCCCGAGCGCAGACGAGCAGCGCCGCAAGCGTGAGGACGCTGCGATCGCTGCCCGCGCCGCCGCCGGTCTCGACGTCGAAGAGATCGCCGCTTCGCTTGCCATGAACGCCGAAACCGTCCGCCAGCGCCTGTCCCGCATGAACCGTCGACCAGCGGAGATCGCATCATGACCGCCGCCGACGTCCGCGCCCTCACGATCATCGCCCTCCTGACCGTCGCGACCGCGGCCGTGTCGACCCACGTCGCCGCGACCGCCGGCCGCGGTCTCGCCGCCCTCGCCGCGCTCGCGGTGCTCACCGCGGTCGCGCTCCTCGCGTGGGCCCGCCGCCGCCTGATCCTCGAGGAGCGTGCACGATGACCACGGACGCCTGGATCACCGTCATCGCGGTCGCGATCCTGTTCACCCCCCTGGGGCTGGTGAAGCCCGCCATGCGTTGGTGGCGCGCCCACCACACCCAGCCCGCCACGGTGTCCCCGATCGCACAGCAGGCCAGCGAGCACATGCGCCGCGGCGTCCCCGGCGCACGCTCCCGTCAGCCCCTCCCGGACGGCTTCGCACCCCTCACCGGCGGGGCCCTCACGATCGAGGCCGGCAACGTCGCGATCTTCACCGCGTCGAACGGGATCGTGCTGCACAAGCTCACACCCCTCGACGCACCCGGCATCCTCATCGCCCACGACGGCACCCTCTGCGGATCCCCCGTCACCTGCTGCCGCCGCTCCCCCGACCTGCCCGCCTACGGCGGCTGGTCCGACTGGCTCATCGAACTCGACGCCATCCGCGCGACCGGCCGCGCCCTCGCAGAGCTCACCCTCGCAGACCTGCGAGCCATCACCGCCTTCACCGAGTACGGGCAGACGCAACGCGCCCGCCAGAACGGAGCCCACCGTGCCTGACACCATCAACCACCGCGCGCTCGCGGACGACTACCTCGAGCGCGCTGGGATCGCGCGCAGCGTGGACGACCACGACGCGACAGCCGCGCTCGTCGCGATCGCCACGCACCACCAGCTCGCGGCGCTGACTGAGCTCACGGCCGAGCTCGTCGACCACGTCAGGTTCCTCGCGGGCGCTGAGGTGCAGCGTCTCCGCGACGAGGAGGAGCTCGCGAAGCCCGACCCCGACATCGCCTACACGCCCAGCCTGCCGGTCCTGCTCTACACCGAGCCCGACCCGCCCATCATCGTCAACACCCCCATCGAGTTCGCGGGCGTCGCGGATGACGCGGTCGTCGAGGACGCGACGGGATGGATCAACACCGCGCACGCCTGGCGCTCCACCCCCTACCAGTCCCTCACGCTCCCCGCACGCGTCCTCGTCCGCACCACCTCTGCATGACCCGCTGCCCCGCGGCCTGCCCCACCTGCGGCCACCGCTGCGAAGCGATGACCATCGGCCACGCCAACCACTACGACGAAGCCCACACCTGGCCCGAGGAGGACCCGACATGAACGGCTCCGACACCATCACGATCCACCACCTCGTCACCACCACCATCGCGATCACCGCGAACCCTGACCCGACGGCCCCCGCTGCGTTCCTGACCCTCGGCGACGCCCACCACACCGTGCGCCGTCTCACCGACGACGAGATCAAGCGGCTCTACCTCCTCGGCGTCGTCACCATCGTCGGCGTCGGCCCCGACCCGGAGATCATGATCCCGCTCGACCCGGCCACCGCCGCACCGGTTGTGTCCGACCCCAAGCCCACGCCCGACCCGGCACCGGCACCGGCTCCCAAGGCCAAGCGCACCCCGCCCCGCGGTGGCCGCAAGACCGCCGCCGAGACCCAACGCATCAACGACGCCATCCGCACCGCGCTCGCGACCGGGGCATCCATCACCGAGGCAGCGGAGGCCGCGGGCGTGTCGTCGTCGGCCGCTCAGCAGCGGATCTCGAGGTACAAGCTCCGCGACGGCCTCAACCCGTCGAAGCACGCCCCGGCCAAGACGAAGAAGGTCACGAAGCTGCCGAACCCGAAGGCCGTACCCGCGCCGCAGCGGCCTGCATCGTTCGCGCCGAAGCCCACCGAGGCCCCCACCTCCCGCATGGTGTCCGCGCTCGGAGCGAAGCGCCGCATCCTCTCGCTCTACCGCATCGGGTACGACCACCTCCGCCTCAACCAGCGTCTCGGCGCTGCCGGCATCGTCGTGTCGTCGATCCTCGCTGACGACGTCACCGAGATCCCCCGCGCCACCCACGCCGCGATCGACGACCTCTGGCACCGCCTCCGCTACACCCCCGTCACGCCGTCCCCCGCCTCCCACGCTCCGCGCGCGTTCCCGCCGCCCGGAGCGTGGGACAACATCGACGACCCCAACGAGCACCACGAGATCTAGGAGCAGCCGCCATGGAACCGAACTGCACCACCTGCGGCCACCCCGCCAGCGAGCACACCCCCATGCTCCGCGGCTGCGACCGCATCACCTGCAAGTGCCCGAAGTACATCGAGTCCAGCGATGAGTGACCCCATCACCGCCGAGGTCGACGCACTTCTCGATCTCCACCAGTGCTCCGACGAGTACGACCTCGACATGGGCAACGGCGTCACCGCGAAGTCCTGCACCTCATGCACGACCACCATGTGGCCCTGCCCGAGCCATGACCGGGCTGTCGCTATCCGCGCCATCCTCGACCGCACCGCCCCGAGCGGTGGCGAGGGCGTGACGCTGGAAGACCGCTACCGGGTGACGCGCCGTGATGGGCGCGACGCACCCGGCGAGAAGCACCACGGGTGCCGGTACTTCGTGTTGGACCTCACGCATGACCCGAAGGCCCCGGAACTTCTGGATGCCTACTTCGACCGCACCGCCGCGAGTGAGGACCCGCCGCTGCCCGGGTGCACGGGTGACTACAACTGCCCCGCCCCCGCCCACCAGCACGGGTGCTTCTCGGACACTCAGGGTCACTGCAACGACCCGGGCGACCACAACCACGCCGCCCCGAGCGAGGACGAGCGGGAGGCGTTGGTCCAGGCTCTGCGACGCGATGCGGGCGACTACGCGCGCCACATGCGAGGCGAGACTGGCCAACTGTCGTGGGATCAGCGCGACGTGCGGGCGTGGGAGGCGGCGGGGGTGCTTGCCGCTCTCACCGCCAACCACCGTCCGACCGCGAACCATCCCGCCACGTGCGCCTGTGGGTGGGAGTTCCCGTGCGCGACCGTGCGCATCATCCGAGGAGGCCGCGCATGAACGCCCGCGCTGTGCTCGCGGAGGTGGCCCGATGAGGGTCCTTACCGTGCGTCAGCCCTGGGCGTGGGCGATCATCCACGGCGGCAAGCACGTCGAGAACCGCTCGCGCAACATCGCGGGCGACTACCGCGGCCCCGTCGCGATCCACGCCGCAGCTCGCGAGGCGGAGAGGTACCACCAGGCGGCTGAGGAGATCTACGACCGCGCCGGCACCTACGTCCTCAAGGCCCCGCAATCGGCGATCGTCGGCGTGGTCGACCTCGTCGACGTCCACAAGGACGACCGCTGCGACGACAAAGCCCACCCGCACACTCCTGGCGAGCTCGCCTGCTCCTCCTGGGCGATGGCGGACCACCACCACCTGGTCCTCACCAACCCCCGCCCGCTCACGAATCCGATCCGCGCTCGCGGCCGCCTCGGCCTGTGGAAGCCTGACGAGGACCTCGAGCAGGCGATCGCCGCCGCGCTCGCGGAGGTGACGCGATGACGTCAGGCGCCGTGCACGCGGCCGGCCGTGATCTCGCGAGCCCTCGCCTGACCGGCTTCGAGGCCGATCGTCGCAGCGCCGTCCGGGTTGCCGTCCTCGAACCGCGCCTTCAGCGCAGCATCCAGGCCGACCTTGAGCGCATCCGCCCACTCGGCATCCGTCAGCGTGTAGGTGATCTCGGCCATGTCCGCCCCCTCGTAGTAGGTGGCCCCAACCGTAGCGGCTGCAATCGCGCGAGCAACAGGAGGAACAGCCGATGAGCGCGTTCAGCCCGGCACAAATGTTCGCCCTCGACCAGGCGTGCAAGCCGATCCGCGAGGCCTTCCCAGCCGCGCACGGCCCGTACCTCGTCGGCACCGGCACGACCCGCGGCGGGTACCGCGACGTCGACGTCCGCCTGATCCTGCCCGACGACTACTACGCCGACGTCGAGCGCGCCCTGGGCCGCGACGCCGTCACGTTGCTCGCGCTCGCGATCAGCGCCTACCTGGCCGCTGCGACGGGTCTGCCGATCGACTTCCAGTTCCAGCAGTTCACCCTCGCCAACGAGCACCTGGGCATGCGCAACCCCCTCGGGATGCGCTCACTCGGCCACTACGTCGGCGACGCACGACCCGAGGTGAAGTGATGGGCTACAACTACAGGGCTGTTCAGGGTGAGGCTTCCTACGACGCGAACATCGCCCTCGGCACCAGACTCGCGGACATCATGTTCGACCTCGGTGCCGGCCACGACTCGCAAGCGCCCCCGGCACCGAGCGCTGAGGCGTGGGCCGCCATCCCCGACCATGACGACGACGAGAACGGCTACCTCGAAGGCCTAGACCGCCTAACCTCGCCGCACGGTGACGGCCCGCCCGGCATCCCGCTCCACAAGATCGACGGCAGCAATGACGGCTGGCTCGTCACCGAGCAGGAGATCCGCGACGCGCTCGCGGTCATCGACGCGTCGCCGCCGCCGGCGCTCGAGGGGCGCATGGCCGAGTTCTGGACCGCCTGGGTCGAGTTCATGCGAGCCGCCTCCACGAAGGGAGGGTTCCGCACGTGGTGACCGATGCTACGACCGAGATCGCCCGGTGGGCGGGTCCGCACTTCAATGCTGCACACCAGATCGACGCACCGCGCACGCGCATGACGCGTCGCGCGACCTGTGGGTGCACCTGGAAGGCACCGATCGCCCGACTGACATACCGGGCGGCCGTGCGCGACGTGATGCGCCATGTCGAGGCGGTGCGCGAAGCCCGTCATCGCGACCGCGGCACAGGGAGGAGGTGAATCCCTGATGAAGATCAAGCTCTGCTCGGAGTGCGCTCGCGGCAACCACTACGAGTGCACGGGCCTGTCGACGACTCCCCACGAGGACGACGCGAGCCCGCACCCGTGCCCCTGCTACCGCTGCCACCCGCCCCAGCCCGGCAAGTGCACAGCGTGCGGCCGTTCCGTGAACCCGCACACCGCCGAGTGCGCCGGCTGCTCCGACTGACCCACCCGACCACCAGCTGAGAGGACCCTCCCCTCGTGTCATGGCTCCGTACCGGCGACACCGCCGCCCACGACCCGCGCACCCTCGCGCCCCTCGACCTCGAGGACGCTGACGAGCGCACCGTGGACGAGGTGTTTGGGTTCTCCTGCCGGCTCGCGCTCGAGGCCGGCTCGAAGGAGACCGACCGGAAGGTCACCCTCGGCATGGTCCGCTCCCTCGCGGGTTCCCCGGCCCGCGCACAGCACCTGATGGGCATGCTCGTGTACGCGAAGGTGTGGAAGCCCATCGACGGCGGCTGGGAACTCATCAACGACCCCGCCTACCTCCACCTCCGCGGCCAGGACGACATCGACAACGACCGCATCCGCGCTCGCGATCGTCGTGACGACCGGCTCGTCGTGTACGCACGCCTGCGGGATGGCGACAACTGCCGGTACTGCTCGAACCCGGTCAACTGGCGTGACCGGAAGAGCCTGCGGGGTGCGGAGTACGACCACGTCAACATCGCCAACCAGCCCACCGTGCTCGACGAGTTCGTCGTGTCCTGCCGGGACTGCAACGGCGACCACGCCAACAAGGGCGACCTCCTGCCCCCGCCCGAGCACCCCGTCTACGGCGCGGTGACGAAGGAGTTCATCAAGACCCGTCTCGGCACCTTCCCCACTCGGGCGAAGATCGCCGAGATGCTCAACGGCCAGCGGACCACGCCCGTGGAGAACGCGACCGACCGCCAGCGGACCACCTCGGAGAACGCGACCGGCACGCACGGCCAGCGGCCCAAGATGGAGAACGCGACGGCCGGCCAGCGGACCACGCGCGCGGAGAACGCGACCGAAACCCCAGGTCCGACCACAGATCCGCCCGATCTACGTCAGATCACAGATCCGGGGGGTGTCGGAACTAGATCTGTCGGGTCGGGTCGGGACGGGACTAGTAGTTACGGGCCTGACCTGGACTCGCCTGGCAGCATGCCGCGCCCTCGCAGGTCTCGCCGCCATCGCCCGAAGCCTCAGCCCACCACGGAGGTCTAGCCATGCCCACCCCTCAGCCCACCACGGACACTCCGCCGCTCACCGCTCAGGAACGCCGCCGCCTGCAGGCTGATCTCGCGCACCAGCTGCGGCCGATGATCGAGCCGTTCACCAGTCACGAGCCGTGGTACCGGTGGGACGACACCGACCACCGGTGGGAGAACATGCCCGCCGGCCTTCACACGACCGAGCTGCCGAGTCTGCTCGAGCAGCTGCAGCATGCGACGAAGCAGGCCAACGGGTCGACGTCGGGCGGCTACCAGTCGACGGTCCTGGCGCACACCGACGCGATCGACGGGCAACGGTCCATCGACCACGATGTCACCGCGTTCGTCAGCGGCAAGCTCCACACCCAGCCCGGCCCGCTCGAGGCGAACCTGGCCCTCATCATCAGGCGGATCCCGACCCTGGTGGACGCGGACCTGCTCGAGCTCGCGGCGCTCGCGAAGCGTTGGGTCATCGCCGCGAAGGTCCTGTCGGGTCTCGACGCGCGGCCGTGGGCTCCGCACAACCGATGCCCGTGGTGCTCGGCGATGGACTCTCTGCGGATCCGGTTCGACGTGTCGGGGCAGCTCGGCGTCGGCTGGTGCAAGGAGTGCAAGGAGACGTGGGACGAGAACCAGATCTGGATGCTCGGTGCGGAGATCAAGAAGCAGAACGCTGAGGGCGTCGACGAGGACGACGCCGACGGTGAGGATGACGACGCAGTGGAGGATGACGCATGACCATGGATGAGACCGGGCTGATCGAGCAGTACGACGTCGACGACACCGTGACGGTCGACGCGGCCGTGCAGACGGGCCGCATCGGGATGCTCCTGACGAACCGGTGCATCGGCTGCGGGGCGTGGCTGACGAACGACGACGTGCCCGCCCACGTCGCGTTCCATGCCCGTCTCGGTGATCTGCCCGACACGCCGACACCGTGAACGCTTCCCCGATGGCCGGTGTCAGGCGTACCATCGGAACCACTGGGTGACGTGCGCCTGCAGGCGTCCACCCGTGAAGGCCCGGCCCGATGGTCCGGGCCTTCCGCATGTCCAGCCCCGGTGGGCGAGGCTGCATGCACGGCGGGTCGCACGGGCGTGGGCAGCGCCCGGGCCACACAGAAGGCCGACGCTCGACCCACGCGACCCGGGGCGGCGTCGGCTCACCCCGGAGGATCCCATGCCGCTGAATGAGTGGGACCCCAGGCGGGGCCGGGGCGGGCGACGATGGCGCGAGCTGACGCGCGAGGTCTGCCCGCCCGGCTCGATGTGCGAGGCCGAGCGCTGCAAGGCGTCGACCCGCGAGATCATCTTCGGCCTCCGCAGGAACCACCCGCTCGGACCCTCGGTCGACCACATCGTGTCGCTCAAGAAGGGCGGGCACCCGACCGCACGAGAGAACCTGCGGCCCGCGCACTTCGGATGCAACTCGTCCCGCGGGTCCGGCGAGCACGAGCAGCGGAGGCCACGCTCGCGCAACTGGGCCGTGTAGCGCACAGTTCGCCAGTTACCAGGCGTAATGGCCCGTTTTTTGCGCAAGGCGATTTCTGGGCGATCGCGCAGTTGACCTTTTTTTCCCCCCACCGATCTGCCCTGATGGGGCCCCACAGGCAGGAGTGAGCGATGCCGATCACGACGCATGGCACCTCCGGGTACCGCCGTGGATGCAAGTGCGACACCTGCCGGCAGGCGCACGCGAAGGCCGAGCGGGACCGCCGTGAGCGTCGTCGCAAGGAGCGGGCGCTGCAGGCCAAGGTCGACGAGTGGGAGGAGCCGCGGCCGCCGCTGCAGCTGCCGCCGGCGGCCGACATCCTGCGCCGCATGCGCGACAACGGCATCGAGAAGACCCTCGCGGCCGAGCTCGACGCGCTCGTGGGTGAGCCGCCATGGAAGCAGACCCTCTCGGCGCTCGCGCTGATGAACGCCCGCTACCTCGACCACCTCGCGGAGCTCGATCGTCTCGATCTGTCGTCGCCGATCCAGCTGCGGCTGCGCGAGTGCCTGAACGGCCTTCGCGCCGCGGCGGGCGGCAACGCCGGCATCGTCGGCGGCCTCGAGGGGATCCTCAGTGGCCTCGGCACCCCCGACGACCAGTAGCCCGCCGCTCGGGTTCACTCCCCCGCGGTTCGGAACCCAGCGCAATCCCGCGCGCAAGACCCTAGGCCCGAAGGCCGCCGCGCTCGCTGCGGCGATGGGCGAGCCGCTGATGCCGTGGCAGCGGTGGGTGCTCGACGTCGCGCTCGAGATCGACCCGTCGACGGGGCACTTCTTCTACCGCGAGGTCCGGATCGCGCTGCCACGCCAGCAGGGCAAGACGACTGCGGTGAAGACCAGGGCCCTGTTCCAGGCCCTCGCGTGGGCGAAGCAACGCATCGTTTACACGGCGCAGTCGCGCAATATGGCCCGTCAGCGCCTCGAAGAGGACTTCTACGACCCGATCTCGGCGTCGGTGCTGGCGGCGACGCTCGCGAGGACGTCGGGCGACAAGCCTGGCTTCCGCGCGCAGGCGGGATCCGAGCACATCTCGTTCATCAACCGGTCCGGCTGGTGGATCGACGCGGTCACGAAGAAGTCGGGCCACGGTCCCTCCCTCGACCTTGGGCTGATCGACGAGGCGTTCGCGCACGTCGACTCCCGCATCGAGCAGGCCATGCGGCCCGCGATGATGCAACGTCCGAACGCGCAGCTATGGGTCCTGTCGACCGCCGGCGACGGCGACTCCCTGTACTGGCGCCAGAAGGTCGACGACCTGCGGGACAGGATCGCCTCCGGAGCGGAGTCCCGGGTCGCCGGGTTCGAGTGGTCGGCTGACGACGACGCCGACCCGGACGACCCTGAGGTGTGGCGATCGGTGATGCCGGCCTACGGCGTCATCCTGCGCGACGCGATCTACGGTCCGCGCGGCGAGGTCATCGAGCCGGAGCTCGTCGCGGCCGGTGAGGACCTCGTCAGGGCCGAGCGCGACAGCATGGACGAGGACGACTTCCGCCGGGCGTTCCTGAACCAGTGGGTCGACAAGAAGGCCACCCAGGGGATCATCGCGTTCGAGCCGTGGAAGGCCTGCACCGTCCCCGACAACGACCCTGACGTATGGACCGGCGACCCCCTCTGGGCGATCGACGTCTCCCCGTACCGCGACAGTGTGTCGATCGCGATGGCCGGCGCGCCCGCGCTCGCGGATCGGCGCACCTTTGCCGAGGTCGTCACCCGCCTCGAGGACACCCGCAACGCGGTCGGCACGCTCGTGAAGCTCCGCACCGATCACGGCGGGAACATCGTCGCGGTTGACGGCACGGGCGCCGCCGGCAGCCTGATTCCCGACCTCGAGGAGGCGGGATTCGAGGTGATCCAGTTCGGCCAGCGCGACAAGGTCGCCGCCTGCGGGTCGTTCTACGACGCGGTCTACGAGGGCTCGTTCAGCCACATGAACGACCCCCTGCTCAACGACGCCGTCCTGTCTGCCAGGAAGCGTGACATCGGCGACGGGGCGTGGGTCTTCACCCGTCGCGGCCTCAATGACATCACACCGCTGTACGCGGTCCTGCTCGCCCGTTGGGCGTGGATCAAGGAACGGACGGACGACTACGACATCGCCGACTCGCTCGGCTGAACCCGGAGAACGCATGCAGCACGTCATCACCACGGCACTCGAGACGGCGGGAATCGTCGCGCTCGCGGTTGCCGCGGCGCTCGCGCTGGCGCCGTTCTCGATCGCGGCGGGCGTCGCTGTCGCCGGCGGCGTGCTGATCGGTGCGTCGGCGCTCATCGCGCGTGTGAACGCGCCGCGACGCGGGAAGGCTGACCGATGAGCCTGTTCTTCGACAAGCCCTCGGAGCGTCGCTCCATCGACTCGCTCTCGTGGGATGCCGGAGGCACCCTTGCGGGCGGTCTGTCGGCGACGACGGCGACGCGTCTGATCCCGGTGTACGCCGCGACGAGCCTCATCGCGGACTCGATCGCGACGCTCCCGCTGCACGCGTACACGGGCTCCGGGGCTGGGCGCGTCCGGCTCGAGCGGCAGCCGACGATCCTGACGAACCCACAGCTGACGCAGACGGGCAGGATCGCGTGGCTCCACCAGGCGCTCGCGTCGCTCCTGCTCCACGGCAACGCCTATGGCTACACGGTGAGGCTCGGCGCGACGGGCTGGCCCGAGAAGCTCGTGTGGCTCAACCCGGAGAACGTGCGGGTCGACGAGACGGGCATCGCGCCCCGGTACTTCCACCGCGGCGTCGAGCTCGACCCGGCGGCGGTCACGCACATCCCGGCCTACGTCCAGCCCGGCTCGATCGTGGGCCTGTCGCCGATCGCGGCGTTCCGACGCCAGTTCACGAAGGCCGACGCCGCCCAGCAGTTCGGGGCCGCGTTCTTCGAGCGCGGCGTCACGCCCGCGGGCATCCTCCGGAACAACAACAGTGCAACTCTCGGCGCCGAGGAGTCGGCGATCGCGAAGCGCCGCTTCCGGGCCGCGGTCGCAGGCCGGGACATCTTCGTCACCGGCAAGGACTGGGACTGGCAGCAGCTGTCGGTATCGGCAGCCGACGCGATCTTCCTCGACGCGATCGAGGCTTCCGCGACGGAGATCGCCGCAATCTACCGCGTCGCACCCGAGGACATCGGTGGCAAGACGGGCCACTCGCGCCAGTACGCGACGCTCGTGATGGAGCTCCGCAAGTTCAACGTCCGCACCGTCACCCCGTGGTCGGCTCGCTTCGAGGAGGCGCTGACGTCGCTGCTGCCGCGCGGTCAGTACGCGAAGTTCAACCTGGATGCCCCGCTGCGCGCGGAGCCCAAGGAGCGGATGGAGACGCACAAGATCGCGCTCGAGCTGGGCCTCGAGACCCTCGACGACGCGCGCGCGCTCGAGGAGAAGCCTCCGCTGACCGACGCCGAGCGCGCCGAGTGGATCACGACCTTCCGCCCGGCGGCACGCCCGACCGCGGAGCCGCGCGCACTTCACGACCCTGCACCCATCGACCCGACAACGGGAGACGCATCATGAACGACAAGCTCGAGATCCGCACGGGCCGCCTCGAGCCCGTGGAGCTGCGCGCCGCTGACGGCGGCATCGGCGTGCTCGCGGGGTACGCGTCGCGGTTCAACTCGTACAGCCAGAACCTCGGTGGGTTCGTCGAGCTGGTGGACCCGGCGGCATTCAACAAGTCGATCGCGGACGCGGTGCCGGTCATGGCGCGCTACAACCACGAGGACGCGTACCTCCTCGGCACGACCGACGCCGGCACCCTGAGGCTGTCGACGGACAACCTGGGGCTCGCCTACGAGGTCGACCTGCCCGACACGGGCGCCGGCCGTGACCTCCGAGCGCTCGCGGGCCGCGGCGACGTCCGCCACTCGTCGTTCGCGTTCTACACGATGGAAGACGAGTGGTCAGTGACGGACCAGGGCTTCCCACTGCGGATCCTGCGGTCGGTCCAGCTGATCGACGTCGCGCCGGTGAACAACCCCGCGTACCGCGACACCACCGCCGCCGTCCGCTCCCTCTCGGAGCGGATCGGGATGGACCTCGACGAGTTCGCGACCCTCACCCCGGAGGCGCGCAAGGAGCGCCTCCTCCACGAGACTCCCCCGGCCCCCGCGGTCGAGGAGCAGCACGACGACGAGCAGCGCGCCACGCACTCGCCGATCGCGCTGATGCAGCGCCGCCTCATCCTGGACGACCTGCGCTAGCAGTACCCGCTTGGGCAGCGAGCACCGCACCCGGCACCACCCACCACTCCACCCAAGCAAAAGGGGAACCATCATGACCATCAAGGTCCTCACCGAGCTGACGGAGAAGCGTCAGCGCATCTGGAACGAGGCTCAGGCCATCCTCGACACCGCGTCGAACGAGGGCCGCGACCTCAACGCGCAGGAGCAGGAGCGCTTCGACGCTGCGTCGGGCGACCTCACCGAGCTCCGATCGCGCATCGACGCGATCGCGCAGGTCGACGCGGACAACCGTGCCGCCGAGGAGGCCCTGCGCAAGCTCGGCACCTCGCCGGCCCACGAGCCCGAGGCCGGCTCGATCTCCGAGCAGTTCCGCCAGCTCGCCCGCGGCGAGATCCGCAAGATCGAGCTCGCGGCCTCGCAGGAGCCGTGGAAGCGCGCCCTGACCAAGGGCACCGCGACCGCCGGCGGCAACACCGTCCCGACGTCGTTCCACGACCAGCTCGTCGAGCACATGGTCGAGGCGGCGGGTGTCATCACGGCCGGCGCGACGGTCCTCACCACCGCCGGTGGCGAGCCGATCGAGATCCCCGTCACGACGTCGCACGGCGCTGCGGCGGCCGTCGCGGAGAACGGCACCCTCGCGGGCACCGACCCGGCGTTCGCGAAGCGCACGCTCGGCGCCTACAAGTACGGCCAGCTGGTGCTGGTGTCGAAGGAGCTCGTCGAGGACTCCGCGGTCGACCTCGAGGGCTACCTCGCGAAGGTCATGGGCCGCAACGTCGGCCTCGCGCTCGGCACCGACATCGCGGTGGGCAACGGTTCGTCCAAGCCCACCGGCATCATGACCACCGCGTCGACCGGCACCACCGGTGCCGCCTCGGCCGCGGGCGTGTTCACCGCGGACAACCTGATCGACCTGATGTTCTCGGTCATCGCGCCGTACCGCAACGCCCCCGACGCCGGCTGGCTGATGAAGGACGCCACGCTCGGTGCCGTCCGCAAGCTCAAGGACGGTGCGAACCGGTACCTGTTCGAGCCCGCGGCGACGGTCGGTGCGCCCGACACGCTGCTGGGCAAGCCGATCACCACCGACCCGAACATCGCCGCGGTCGCGGCGACCGCCGCGTCGGTCGGATTCGGCGACTTCTCGGCGTACTACGTGCGCATGGCGCGCGGCGTCACGTTCGAGCGGTCCGACCAGTTCGCCTTCGACTCGGACCAGATCGCGTACCGCGTGACGGTCCGCGCTGACGGCCTCCTGGTCGACCAGACCGGCGCGTTCAAGAAGTTCGTCGGCGGCGCGGCCTAAGCCGCGTCTCGGCTGGGCGCCCCAACATGGGGCGCCCAGCCCCACCACTACCCCACTCGGCGAGGAGGACACGATGCCGAAGTACACGATGCGAGTCCAGATCTCGGGCACCCGCAATGGTGCCGACTGGCCCAAGGTCGGCGGCACGGTCGAGCTGCCGGAGTCCGAGGGCGAGGAGATGACCGCCGCGGGCCTCGTGCTTCCCGGCGTCGTCAAGGTCGACCGCTACGGCAACCCCGTGACGCCGGCACCCGAGGCCGCGACCGCACCCACGCCGGAGACCACCAAGCGCAAGGCTCCCGCGAAGCGGTCCGTGAAGGCTTCCGCTGAGGCCACCAAGGCGAGCGAGTAGGTCGCTGCCATGTTCGTCGTCGGTGGCATCGCGACCGTCCTGTGGCAGGCCCACACGGGCGGGTCTGCGACGCTCACGATCACACAGCCCGACGGCACCGCGTTCCCGTCCCCGCCGACGCCGAGCGCGTCGAGCAGCACGTTCTCGGCCGTGTTCACGCCGACGCAGCCCGGCCGGCACCAACTGCTGTGGACCCACGATGACGACACGATCGTCGCGGACATCGCAGACGTGTGGCCCGCACAGCCGCGCTACCTGGTGTCGGTGCAGGACGCGCTTGAGCGGCTCCGCCTGGGCGCCCAGGCAGCGAAGAGCTACGACTCGATCGCGATGCTGGGCCTGTACGTCGCAGCCGCGACCGCGATCGTCGAGAATGTCACGGGCCCCCTGCTGCCGGACGACAAGACGTGGACGTGCCTGGGCGCCGACGTCAAGTACGACGTCCTCCTGCCCCACACGGGCATCGCGGTCTCGACCGTCACGGTCGACGGCGTCGCCCTCGTCGCCACGGACTACACGGTCGACGCCGCCGCCGGCATCATCTCGTCAGGAGCGTTCACCAGCGCCCGAAGCGTCGTCGTCACCTACACCGTGGGGAGCACGACGATCCCGCCGCAGGCGCGTCTGGCGTGCCTCGAGGTGATCGCGCAGATGTGGCAGGTCTCCCGACAGGGCCTGCGTGAAGCCGGCGCGGTCGAGGAGACCTTCACCACCCCGATGGGCTTCGCGCTCCCCAAGCGTGCGTGGGAGATGCTGCAGTCGCTGAAGAACACGCCGGGCCTGGCATGACCACCGTCTCGACGATCGGCGCGAGCCTCCACGAAGCCATGTTCCAGGCCGCCCGGACGCTGTTCGACGGCGAAGGCGTGCGCGTTAACCGCACCCCCTCGCCGATCGAGTACTCCGACTCCGTCGTCACGATGGGCCGCTACAAGTCGACCCAGGAGCCCGCCACGCTGGGCGGCACACGCGGCCGTGACGAGGAGTGCACCGTCACGATGATGTTCGCTCACTTCGAGGCCGGCGACGCAGAGCTGATCGACGACGTCGCACGTGACGCAGCATTCGCACTCCTCAACCGTTTCGCGGAGTCGCTGCGTTCCGCGCTCGCGGGCGACACGACCGTGGGCGGGACCGTCTTGTCCTGCTTCCTCACCGAGGTCGACGCCGAGAGCGTCTACACGGCGCAGCCTGCGGGCGCGCTGTGGGAGATCGAAGCCGAGTTCACCGCCAAGTACCGAATCCGAGGTTGACCATGGCCGTCATCACCATCAAGAACGCCGGACCGTTCGCGCGGGACGTGCCGCTGCTTCGCTGCCGGGTCGGCCGCGGCGAGACCGTCGAGGTCTCGGAGGACCATGCGCGGATCCTGCTCGCGCAGGACTCGTGGAAGGCGGTCTCGAAGGCCGCGAAGGACATCCAGGTCGAGCTCGACGAGCCGACCCCCATCGACGACGCCGATGAGGCGCCCAACGACGACGCCGATGAGGCGCCCAACGACGACGCCGATGAGGCGCCCAACGACGACGCCGATGAGGCGCCCAACGACGACGCCGCGGCGTCCGATGAGAAGGAGTAGCCCATGACCACGCAGCTCGACTGCTCGATCGGCGTCAAGAAGGAGTCGGTCTACGGCACGCCCGTCGTGGTCGACCGGTTCCTTGAGTTCACCGAGGAGTCCCTCGAGGACTCCACGGAGTACGGCCAGGGTGAGGGGATGCGCCCGGGTCAGCGCGGCGCGCGCCTGGACCGCCGTGTCGTCAACAAGATCGACGCCGGCGGTTCCATCACGGACGAGGCGAAGACGAAGGGCCTGGGTCTCCTCCTCGAGGCGGGTCTCGGTGGCACGCCGACGAACGTCGAGACCTCCGACTCGGGCGTGTACCAGCAGGTGCACACCCTGACCAAGGGCGCGCACCCGTCGTACACGCTGCAGAAGGGCATCCCGAAGCTCGACGGCTCCGGCGTCGAGACGTACACGTTCCCCGGATCGCAGGCCTCGTCGATCGAGTTCGACGCATCCGCGAACGACATCCTCAAGGTCTCGCTCGAGTGGATGTGCCGCGAGGTGCTCCGCGATGTGGCCTACGCCGCCCCGTCGTACCCCGTCGACGCCGAGCTGTTCCACCTCACGCACGCCGCGCTGACGTTCTCCGACGGCACCCTCACCGTCCCCACGACGACCGCGCTCGCGTCGATCACGGGCGCGGCGACCGCGACCGCTCGCACCGTCAACGTGAAGATCGAGCAGGGACTCGACGGCGAGGGATGGAACATCGGCGGCCAGGGTCGCCGCACCCGCGCCAACGTCGTCGGCCGGGCGACCGTGTCCGGGTCGGCCGAGTTCGAGTTCGACAACGAGGAGATGGCGGACGCGTACCTCGACCAGACGACCCTGTCGCTGGTGCTGACGTTCACGCACCCCTCGACCATCGGGTCGTCGTCGAACCCCGTCCTGCAGATCGTGATCCCCGCGATCCGTCTCGAGGGCGCCGTCCCGACGTCCGCCGGTGGCGACGTCATCACCGTCTCCGCGGACTACACGGCCCTCGAGGACGGCACGAACGAGATGATCTACGTCGTCTACCGCACCGACGACACCACCGTCTAAGGGGCGATCGTGGGAGTCGGCGCACGCAACGCTGCGTCCGACGAAGCGATCATCCAGGTCCGAGGACGCAACCTCAAGGCCGAGCTCGAAGCCCTCAAGGAGTTCGACCCGATCCTCGCACGCAACGTGCGCCGCGAGCTGCGCGAGGCAGGCAAGCGCGTCATCGGGTACATGCGGGTCGAGCTCGACAAGGAACCCCTCGGTCTCGTCACGGGTGTGTCGAAGAAGACTCGGTACACGACCCGGAAGTCCTCGAACCGGGCGTCCGGGATCTCGGTCACGCGCCGCGAGTACGTCACGGACGTCACCACGACCGGCGCTCGCGGGCGTGGCCGGGGCTCGCGCGAGGAGATCAAGGCGGGCCTCAAGGTCGCGATCCAGACAGGCCGCCGTTCGGGGATCCGGATCCGCGGCGGCGGTTCCGGATTCGCGAAGGCCTACAACACGAAGCGGTTCCGCCACCCGGTCTACGGCAACCGCTCGACATGGGTGTCGCAGGCCGGGCGGCCGTACTTCGGCGAGGTCATCACGCAACGCCGTGAGGAGCTCGCACAGGCGATCCTCGCCGCGCTCGACGCGGGCCTCGAGGAGATGAACAAGGGAGGAGCGTAGCCAGATGGCTCGCATCAAGATCAACGGCCACGACAAGTTCGACGGCGACTACCGCGTCGTCACACAGTCGAAGATGAAGATCGGCACCCAGCTCGAGCTGCAGTACCAGGCCGGGTGGGACAACAAGCAGATGCAGGACCACCTCGAGCAGGGCTCGTCGCTCACCGCGGCACTGATCTTCGCGTCGCTGTGGCAGGCCGGCATGAAGCCCACCTGGGACGAGGTCCTCGACATCGAGAACGGCCAGATCCGCATGGTGCGTGAGGCCGGCGACCCGACCGACGACGCGGAGGACGACACCCAGGTGGACCCTACGTCGGCCCCGGAGGCTTCGCCTCGGGGCGACGACGCAGCACCGCAGGCCGCACCGCCCTCCCAGCAGTAGCCGCAGAGCCCATCGAGCAGGCGGTCAACCACCGCCTGCTCGATGCGATGCAGATCTTCCCCTCCCTCAACCACGAGAACATCTGGACTCTCACGCTGCCCCAATGGTGGGCGGTCGCGAACTCCGTCGACTCGTGGCGCAAGGAGCAGAAGCGCAAGTCCCGCCAGTCCCGCACCGCGAGTAGATCCAGGAGGCACTGATGCCGTCGCGCCGCTCCATGATCTTCGACATCCTCGCCGACGCGGCACCGGCGAAGAAGGTCTTCGACAAGTTCGAGGAGCACGCGCTCGGCGTGGCAGCATCGATCGCCGCCGGGTACGCCGGCACGAAGCTGCTCGGCGGCCTCGACGACGCGCTCGCGGCCGACGCGTCGGGCGACAAGGTCGCGGCGCAGCTGAACCTCATCCCTGAGGCCGCGCAGGCCGCCTCCGACGCCGCGAAGGGCGCGTTCCGCGACGGCATGGGCGACTCGCTCGAGGAGGTCTCTCGGGCGGTGTCCGAGGTCGGCGAGGACATGGTCGACCTCAACAAGACGTCGTCGGCCGAGACCCAGAAGATGGTCACCGACGCGCTCGCGATCGCGGACGCCTACGACAAGGACGTCTCCGAGGTCACGCGCGCCGCGGGCCAGCTGATGAAGAACGGCCTCGCCGCGGATGCCGACGAGGCGTTCGACATCATCACCACCGGCATGCAGGGCGGTCTGGACAAGACCGACGAGTTCCTCGACACCCTGTGGGAGTACTCGGAGCCGATGTCGCAGCTGGGCCTGTCGGGCCAGGACGCGATCGCGATGTTCGGTTCCGCGCTCGACTCGGGTGCGTTCTCGATCGACAAGGCCGGCGACGCGATGAACGAGTTCGCGACGCGCGCGATCGACGGGTCGGACTCGACGGCTAAGGCGTATGAGGCGATCGGCCTCAACGCCGAGCAGATGCAGTCGCAGATCGCGATGGGCGGTCCTGCCGCGAAGACGGCCTTCTCTGAGGTCGTCCAGGCGCTCGCGGGCGTCTCGGATGCGGCGGAGCAGGACGCGGCGGGTGTCGCGCTGTTCGGGTCGATGTGGGAGGACGCCGGCAAGGAGATGGTCCTGTCGATGGACCCGGCCAAGCAGACCCTCGCTGACGTGTCCGATGCGACGGAGAACATGTCGGACACGTTGTACGACAACGGGATCGCGTCGGCGGAGTCGATGCGGCGCAGCTTCGATGGGCTGTGGCAGGACGCGATGAGCCTGCCTGGCCCGTTCGGGACGGTCGCGGCCGGGGTGAAGGCGTTCGGTGGGGACCTCCTGGCGGGCGCGGGCGCGGCGGGTTCGCTGCTGGTGGGGCTGACGAACCTCGGTGTGGGTCAGAGGCTCGCCGCGGTCGGCACGGGCATCGTGACGGCCGCGCAGTGGGCGTGGAACGCGGCGCTGAACGCGAGCCCGGTGATGTGGATCGTGACGGCGATCGCGCTCCTGGTCGCGGCGCTCGTGTGGGCGTGGAACAACGTCGACTGGTTCCGTGAGGGGCTGCTCAACGCGTGGGCGTTCATCAAGGGCGCTTGGTCGCAGGTCGGTCCGTTCTTCGGGCGGGTGAAGACGCGGATCGTCACGGCGTTCCGTATCGCGTGGAACTTCCTCAAGACGGTGTTCAAGTGGACGCCGATCGGGATGGTCACGTCGAACTGGGGCAAGATCACGAAGTTCTTCTCCGGCTTCAAGACTCGTGCGATCAGCATCTTCCGGGGCGCGTGGAACTTCATGAAGCAGGTGTGGAAGTGGACGCCGTTCGGGATGGTCACGTCGAACTGGGGCAAGATCACGACCTGGTTCGGCGGGTTCAAGGAGCGGACCGTCAGCATCTTCCGGGGTGCGTGGAACTTCATCAAGAAGGTGTGGAAGTGGACGCCGCTGGGGATCATCACCGAGAACTGGGGCAAGGTCGTCGACTGGTTCGGTGACCTGCCCGGCAAGGTCGCGGAGGGCTTCGCGACCGTGAAGGATCTCCTGTCGGAGCCGTTCAAGAATGCGTTCAACGCGATCGCGTCGTTCTGGAACAACACCGCCGGCAAGCTGCACTTCACGGCGCCGGACTGGATCCCTGGGATCGGCGGCAAGGGTTGGGGCATGCCGAGCATCCCGCTGCTCGCGTCGGGTGCTGTCGCTTACGGGCCCACGCTCGCGGTGGTGGGTGAGGGCTCCGAGCCTGAGGCGATCGCGCCGCTGTCGAAGCTGGCGTCGTTCATGCGTGGCTACCTCGACGAGGCCACGGTGGTCTCCGCTCCGACTTCCGCGGGCAGCTCCGCGGTGCACGTCACGACGTCTCTCGCGGGCGCGGTCCTCGAGGTGCGGGACGCCGACGGTGTCCTGCTGGGCCGGATGAAGACTGCCGCCGATCAGGCCGTGAGTGCACACCGTCAGGGTCGCCGTGTCGCGGCGAGGGCGAGGGGCTGACGATGGCGGTCGCGATCTCGGCGTCGATCCTTTCCGGTGACGCTCCCGCTCCCGTGCAGGTCGTCCTGACGGGCATGACCGCTGGCGACGCGTACACGGTGCACGGCACCTACGGCGGCTTCTCGTGGCCCGTCCCGGGCGGAGTCGGCACGTCCGACGGCAACCAGCTGGTGCTGATCGACAACCGTGCACCCTTCAACGGCGACATCGTCTACACGGTCACGATCGACGGTGACGTCACCTCGTCGTCCGCGATCATGCTCGACGTCGACGCGTACAGCATGCTGCAGACCCTCGACGGGGCGCAACGTGCGGTCGTGGAGATCGCGGACCCTGAGGACGCACGCGAGTACGACCACGACGTGACGCTCGTGAAGGTCGCGGGTCGTCGCGACCCGGTCGCCCGGGTCGACGTGACCTCGACGGCGTCGATGAAGTGGTCGCTCGAGGCCGAGGGTGAGGAGTCGGCGGCGCTGAAGGCGGTCCTCGAGGACAACTCGGTGCTGGTGCGCCGCAACACGGTGGACCTGCGTGACATCCCGCCGGTCGAGATCGTCGTGGTCACGAAGCACCGTGACCAGCTGATCGGCGCGGTCGGGACGCTGCGTCTGTTCGAGCTCGATGTGCAGGCCATCGGTGACCCCGAGCCCGGCACGCCGCTGGCAGTGTTCGACTGGGACGACTTCGACGCGGCCTGGTCGGCAGCGTCGTGGGACGACTTCGACGCGGCGTGGTCGGGCGCGGACTGGGACGACTTCGACCGGTACGACTACGGGGCTTGACGTGCGTGACGGTGCTCCGGGTCCCCTGTATGCGGGCTCCCTGATCTGGCGTCCCCAGGTGTCGTCGTGGCTCGCAGGCGAGCTGCTCGCACCGGAGGTCCCGATCGTGGGTGGCACGTACAACGAGGACGAGTCGCAGGAGATCCCCGACTCGGTGTCTCTCAATGTGCCGCGCCGTCAGGACGGCTTCGACTGGATGCCCGGTGCCGACCCGCGCCATCCGCTCGCTCCCAACGGGCAGCAGCTGGTCGTGTCGATCGTCGTGACGTCGCTCCTGACCCGCCAGTCCTACGAGACCCGCCTCGGGGTGTTCCAGATCCAGGACTTCAACCCGAGCGACGGCGACGTGCAGCTGACCACGGCGGGCATGTTCAAGGTCATCCGCGGCAACAAGCCCGCATGGCAGCTCGCGCCGCGCGCCGGCGGCACGTTCGCCTCCGAGATCCGCCGTCTCGTGCCCGGCGGCATCGGCGTCCAGATCGACCCGGCGCTCACCGACCGGACGGTCCCGACATCGACCGGGTACGGGTCGGACCGGCTCGCGGCGATCAACGCGCTCGCGAAGGCGTGGCCGGCACGCGTGTACGCCGACGAGTACGGGCAGGTCCGGGTCGTCGAGGCGCAGCCCGACATCCCCGTCCCCGTCCTCGAGTACGTCGACGGCGAGGGCGGCACCGTGGTGTCTGCCCCGACGTCGGGCACCCGCGACGGGATCTACAACCGGATCAAGGTCAACGCGACCGACACCGACGGGTCCGACCAGAAGCCCACGCTCGCGATCGTGGAGCAGACCACGGGCCCGTTCGCGGTGTCCACGTTCGGTGTCGAGACCCGCGAGTGGTCCTCCCCGTTCGTCACGAACGCCACCCAGGCGCTCGCGGCCGGCACGAAGATGCTCCGCCGGTCGCTGCGTCCGGCGCGCACGCTCGACGTCGAGTGCCTATCGGATCCGCGGGTGCAGTCCGCCGACCCCGTCGCCGTCACCTACGAGGGGCTGCGCGAGGAGGGGTACGTCATCGCCGCCCAGCATCCCCTCACCCACAGGGACGGCAACACGAAGCTGAAGGTGGGACTGGGATGACCGACCAGTTCGACTACGCCCGCGAGGGTGTCACCCTCCCCGTTGGTGTCGAACAGTCGATCGACACCGAGATGCTCGCGGTCGGCGTGCTCGACTCGATCGACGAGTCCAAGAACAAAGCCCTCGTCGCGGTCGACGGCGCGGAGTCGATCGCGCTGCCGTTCGTGCCCGGCATCTACCGTGTCAACCAGACGGTGTTCGTGCTGAAGAACCCGTTCAAGGCGGGCCGGCCGTTCCTCGTGGTCGGCCCCACCAAGCCCTCGTCGACGCGCCCCGTCGGGGTCGTGACCGCCGTCAACGCGGGCGCGAACAAGGCCACCGTCACAGTCGTCGGGCAGTCGTACACCCTGCCGTACATCCCGATCGTCACCTACTCCGTCTCCGACGAGGTGTACGTCCTGCGGGAGCCGCGCCTCGGCGGCAAGCCCACCCTGATCCTCGGACCGTGCGACATCGACCCCGCCGACCTCGAGGACGACGACGACGACCCCGCCGCCCCCCCGGTCGCGACCACCACCTCGACATCCGAGACCGCGACCGCGACCATCCGCCCCACGTTCACCGGCACCTACGACGCCCACCGTGCCGCCTGGGACCGCTGGAACACCAGCCGCGAGGAGTACGGCGGCGCATCGACCCTGTACCAGGGCGACCCGTCGTTCTCGACACAGGGCCCCTTCACGGGCCTCGCAACCTACGCCGACCAGATCGTCGACCTCGGCGCGACCGCGATCTCCAAGATCGAGGTCCGCCTGCGCGGCGCGGACCTCGCGCTCGCGACCTACCCCACGATCACCGTCCAAGGCTCCGCGCACGCCGCCCGGCCGGGTGGTGCGCCGTCGTCGTCGGGCGACACGGCCTCGGGCTCGCCGGGCCGTTCGGGTGCGATCTGGGTCGAGTTGCCGGCGTCCATGGTGGCGGCGTTCGCGGCGGGCTCGGTCAAGGGCCTGTGCGTCGTCGGGTCGGGCTACAACGCGGTCCGCGGCACGAGCTCGGGCGACGGCATGGCGCTGCGTGTGACCTACACCCGGCAGATCTAACGAGGGAGAGACATGGCGACCAACGAGCGCGGGCACACCGTCCCGCCGGCCACCGGCGAGGCCCCGTCCCGGGCAGGGATCTTCGGTGCGTTCCCCACGATCAACGACATCATCCTGTGCTCGTCCGCGGCGGACCGGACCTCGAAGATCGCCGGGCTGTCGTACACGCCGTCCGCGACGCGGCCCGCGATCTTCTGGCGTGCGGACGCGACCGCGGGCAAGCAGATCGAGATCTACGACGGCTCTTCCGTGCGCGTCCTCGACGTCCGCGACACCGGATGGGTCAACCTCACCAGCGTCGGGTCGTTCTCGGGAGGCGGCGCGGCCGGTACCCCGACGCCGCAGGTCCGCATCAAGGAGGGCGAGCTCGAGGCGCGGGGCCGCATCACGTTCACGGCGATCGCGGTCGGTGGTGGTGCGATCGTGTTCCAGTTCAACACCGGCTGGCGTCCCTACGGCGAGTTCCTCGCCCCGGGCGCGTACAACGTCGCGAACCGCCTCTTCAACTACACCGTCGGCACCGGCGGCGCGCTGAACATCAACGTCGCCGCAGGCTCTGCGGGCACCGTCACCGCGCTGTCGCTGGACAACCTGCGCTTCTCGACCGAGGCGTAGGCGATGGGTCCTGAAGCGATCGTCGCCGCCGCCATCGCGCTCGGCGGCTCCTGGTTCGTCACCCGCGGCGACCGGGCCCGCATCGATGCGCTCGAGAAGCAGGTCGAGAACCTCTGGGAGGGGCGCCGCGAGGACGACCGGCGTATCCGTGCCCGCGACGACCACATCGATGTCCTCGAGGCGCACATCTGGGAGCGCAAGCCCCCGCCACCGCCGGCACGCCCGACGGACTGACACCACACGAGCCCACGGAGGAGACATGACCGAGACCCTCGTGAACCTGTCCACGCCGGGCCAGCTGCTGGCGCGCACGGCACGCTCCTACGAGTCGCTGCTGCGCGCAACCGGGCACGGCACCACCATCCCGGGCCACGCCATGCGGACCCTCGAGATGCAGATCAACGTCTTCAAGGACTACTACACGACCGACACATCGGAGCCGCTGTTCCGCTTCGACAGCGGCGCGTTCGACACCCGCCTCTGGAACGGCAGCCGCTGGTTCCGCCGCGCCGGCCGCCCCTCGGCCGCGATCCCCGGCACGTCGAACCACGGCAAGGGCCGCGCCGTCGACTTCCAGGGCCTCGGCGGGTTCGACACCGACGAGTACAACACGTTCGCGCGCGAAGCCACCAAGCGCGGATGGGACAACGCCGAAGGCAAGCGCGTCGGCGAGTGGTGGCACTGGAACCACAACCCCGACACCGACACGTTCGACTACGAGGAGGACGAGCTCATGGCAGCCAAGGACGAGATCGCCGCCGAGGTGATCAAGCAGCTCAAGGGCCAGGCCGGCAAGGTGACCCTCACCTGGGCCACCCGCCGCTCCATCGCCGCCGCACAGGGCAAGAAGATCGACGACATCCCCACCGAGATGGCCCTCGACGACGTCCTGTCCTACGCCGCCCGCGCCACATTCGACAACGCCGCGCTCGCGATCGAGGTCGAGACGCTCAAGGCAAAGGTCGACAAGCTCGCCGCCGGCATCAAGGTCGACGTCACCGTCGACGAGACCGCGATCGCCCGCAAGGTCGTCGCCGAGCTCGCCGAGAAGCTGAAGTAGGCCACGCCCATGAACATGACCAGCCTCCACAAGGCCGCCGCGAAGCGCGCCTACCGCACCCTCGCCCAGGGCCTCGGCAGCTCCACCGTGACCACAGCGATCACCGCCGTCGTCACCGACGGCAAGACCGCGCTCGCGGCCGCCGGCATCGCCCTCGGCACGACCGTCGTGACAGCGTTCGCGTCGTTCTGGCAGGGCGTGGCCAAGGGCCTGCCCGAGGCCGACCGCGAGTAGGGCGCTCACCATGGCGAAGTGGGAGTTTACCCGCGAGGGCACATACCGGTATCCGACGCTCGGCTTCACTGCCTCGACCGGCGACGTGGTCGAGGCAGATATCGCCCCAGACGCGTGGTGGGACGAGGTCGATGGGTCGACCGCGGTGACGATCCCGGTCACCCCGATCGGCGGCGCGACCGAGCCTGCGCAGGACGCGATCCAGGCCTACAACCGGACCACCAACCGTGGGCAGTGGAAGACGCTCAGCGAACTCGGCTTGCTCACTGCGGCCGAGCAAGATGCGCGGTATGCCTCTCAGCTCGACATCACCGGCCTGCCCACTGCGACGATCAACGCCTGGCTCGCGACCGCCTCCGCGCTCGGAGTGAAGCGCATGGTCGGCGCGGCCACGATCTCTGCGCCGCTCACCGTCGTATCGGATACGCGCCTCGACGCGCTGGGCGCACACATCACCGCGGGCTTCGACGGCAACATCCTCCGCAACGAGCACTATGCGAGCGGCGACCGCGACACGAACATCACCATCATCGGCGGCACCTGGGACCGCGCCGCGCGCGGCGGGTCGAACAACGATGCGCACTCGATCTTCATCCGTCGAGTCGACGGCATCCATATCGAGCAGGTGACGTACCTCTCGGAGGCTGGGAAGTACGGGATCGCCCTTGGCGACATCAGCGACTACACGCTGCGTGACATCCGCTCGACGTGCGCCTCCGACACGATCCACATCACCGGCCCCGCCTACGACGGGGTCATCGACGGCGTGCGAAACTCCGGCGGCGGCGATGACGTCGTGGCCTTCACGACGACCGATTACACCGCCTACGACGACGTCCACGGCCCTATCGCGGGCGTCTCTGTGCGCAACGTCTCCGGCACCACTTCGACCCGCATCGTGCTGATCGGCGGAACAGCATCGGGCGTGGCCGACGGCTACGACATCAGCGGCATCGTCGTCGAGGACGTTGTCCAGCACGGGACCGGCCACTCCGTGTGGACCGGCTCCACCGCCGCCGACGCGGCCCAGATCGTGGACCTCACGGTGCGTCGCGCATCGGGCGGTCAGGGTGTGAACCTGCGCCACCACCGCCACGGGGCTGTCACGCTCGAGACGATCACCGCGGCGGCCGGCAGCTCGCCCGTGAGCATCGGCATCGACAGCGCCGGCTCCAACGTCGTGACCAATCTGACGGTGAGCAAGGCTACCCACACCGGCTCGACGGCGTTCCTCAGCGTCAACAACGCGAACATCACCGTGGGCACAGTCACCCTCGACGGCGTGACGTGCACTGGCGCCGGCGCGATGGTGAGCGCCATCGCCGCCGCATCGTTCACCGCCCTTGTCCTGCGCGGCTGTCGCTACGCCGGGAGCAACGACGTCCTCACGCTCGGAGGCACCTACACGCTCGGGCAGGTGACCTTCTCGGACTCCGCGCTCACGACCGGAGCGGGCAAGCACGTCATGCGCCTGAGCGACACGATCACGGTCGCGGCGATCGCGTTCTCCCGGTGCACCATCGGAGCGGCCGACACCAGCAGCGGGATCATGGTCTACAAGGGCTCGACGGGCCCCGTGCTCGGCTCCATCAACGTCGATGGGTGCGACCTCAACGCGATCGGTCGCATCCTCGAGGTGGCCAGCGGTTCCAGCGGGACCGTCGCTCTCAACGTCGCGAACACCGATGTCACGGGCTGCAACCGCATCGCCCAGGTCGGCGGCGGCACGCTCAACTTCATCTACGCCAACGTGAGCGGTGCCACCGTCAACGAGCCCATCCGGGTCTACAACGGCACGGCGGCGAACATCCGCGGTGCCGGATGGGGAGTCAAGACTTCGAGTTGTGTGGTGCGCGCGAGCGCCGAGGTCATCCACGTTCTCGCGCAGGACTTCCCGGCCGACGTGTCGATCCTCACGAAGGCCAACGGCGACGCAGCGACCAACACCAACGCAGGCCTCGCGTGCGGAGCCGGTCGCGTGATCTCGGACGGGTCGGCGTGGAAGAACGTCTACTCAGGGGCGACGTACTAGCCCCACAACGACCCAGAATGTGGCGGTCATCGCTACACCTTTGATAGCGTGGCGATGACCGCTACAGATGGGGGAAGCCATGGCCTCGACAGCCCCGGGCTCGAGCACCGTTCGCGCCTGCGACCTGCGCTACGGGATGCGCATCATCACGCCGAATGGCCACCTCGGCACCGTGCTCGACGCCGTGCTCGACGACACGCACCTGCGCATCTTCGTCGCGCTCGAGGACGGCGACGAGAGCAGCATCTACGCGCGCGTCGGCGAGACGTTCCACGTCCGCGCCGCCGCGATCAAGGTCCGCGCGGTGTGCCAGTTCTGCGCCTGCACGTCCCGCTGGCACGAGACGCGCGACGGACGCGCCGACCTCTGGGAAGGCGTCGGCCGCGGCTGGTCCGTGGCACCGTATCCGCCCGCGCACGCGCACCGGTGGGGCCCGCATGGCGACCTGTGGACCTGCCCCAAGTGCGAGCGCGAGGGCACCATCGGCAAGCGCCCCGGCGCGTGGGAGGGCACTGAACGCAAGGCGGCGGCATGATGTCCCCCATGTCGCCACAGCACAAGGGCCTGATCCCCGCGACCGACCAGGCCCGCATCCGCGCCGCGCTCGCGGCCCGCGATGCGTCCTACGACGAGCTGGTCGCCGCGGTCCTCGACGCCGCCGAGCATGGCGCGTCGGTGCGTGAGCTCGCGGAGTTCACCGGTCTGTCGACGAACACCATCACCAGGTGGAAGCGAGGCGAGCGAGCATGAGCGAGACAGGTTCCCACGAGTTCACGACACGCGACGGCGTGCGCGCGATCATGATGACCGAGCGCACGCGCTTCGGCGACGAGACCGCCGCCGGCGTCATGGCGAACCGTTGTGCGTTCACCTCGCGCGACATGGGCGCGGACTGGCCCGAGGCGTTCACCTACGCGATCGTCATGGGCTGGGGCAACGATGACGACGAGTGCGAGTCGGGCGAGTGCGAGGTCGCGTTCGAGGACTGCAAGGACCCGGCGCACCGCGGCATGGCTGAGCGGGAGGTGGCGGCGAAGTTCGGCTGGGACGAGACGCTGATCGCCTTCCTGCGCGACGCCCACGACCGCTTCAAGGCGCTGCCTCAGACGGCGAATCGTAGCGACGGTCGCGAATAGTCAGCCACCCCACTTTGCCCGGCCCCACCGCCACGGAGCCGACCACTGCCCAGCGCTCCCAGATGACAGGATCCTCGGTCGCGGTGGACGCCCGCGTCCCGTTCACGGGCTACTACCTCGGCGAGCCGGGGACGCGCGTCGCGCTGTCCATCTGGGGCATGCGAAGCGGCGGCTCCGCGACCACGGCCGCGACCGACTACCGCGGTGAAGCCGCGCGCTGGGAGCCAGTGCGCAACAACCAGTTCCACGGCTGAGCACCGGCTCCCCAACCTCGCCCTACCCCCGGACGGAGACCGACATGGCGAAGTGGCAGTTCAACCGGCCCGGCTCGTGGGACTACGCGACCCTCGACATCCGCGCGACGTTCGGCGACGTCCTCGAGGCCGACTTCGCGCCCGACGCATGGTGGGACGAGGTCGACGAGTCGACGCCGGCGACGATCCCCGCGACACCGTCATCCGGCGTCATCGAACCCAGCCAGTTCTCCCTGCAGGCCTACGACCGCGGCCTGAATCACGGCGTATGGAAGTCCCTGTACGACCTCGGGCTGGTGCCGGGCGCGCCCGGCGTGCGCTTCGCCGGCCAGATCCAGCCCTCGGGCGACACGTCGGGCATGACGGACCGTCTCGCGATCATGGCCGAGCTCGCGCGCTGCGGTGTCGCCCACCTCGCGCCAGGCAGGTTCTACATCAACGACGACCTCCTCGTCCCCGAGGGCGGCGCGATCATCGGATCCGGCTGCTTCGCGACAGTGATCACGGTCGCGGCAGACGCGAACGTCCACGGCATCATCTGGGCCACCGACGTCGACAACATCCACGCCGCCGACCTCGCTGTCGACGGCAACGCGGACAACACGAACTCGTTCACCGGCACCTACCCTCGCGCGGGGATCTTCACCCGCCGCGTCTCGAACGTCGTCCTGTCGAACGTCTACGCGACGAACACATGGGGCGCCGGCGTCTACCTCATCAACTCGGGCGCGGAGACGAACTCCCGCAACACCGAGCTCACCAACGTCACCGCACAGGCGTGCAAGTCCGACGGCATCAAGGTCTCCAACGCGATCCGCGACGTCTTCTACAACGGCGTCTACGCCCGCGACAACGGCCGCCACGGCGTCGTCATCGACCACTCCGAGGCCTCGAGCTCCGAGATCATCGCCAACGCCAACGCCGGCGTCGGGATCTACGTCCGCAACGTGTACTCCCACAACCTCAAGGGCCTCACCGCCAAGCGCAACCAGCTCGCCGGGATCGTCGGCTGGGCCCTCACCCGCTCGATGGACTCCTCCTGGGTCGCGCAGGGCAACTGCCTCCACCTGACCTCCGGCGAGGGCGCCATCTCCGACCTCGGCGAACCGTTCGACTCCACCGGCGACCACCTCAAGGGCGACATCGTGATCATGGCCGGCGCAGCCGAGGGCGCGTCCTACGGCTCGACCCGCCACCTCGCGCTCGCGGGCGTCGTCGCGGGCTCCGACAGCGAGCTGGGCTACTCCCGCGCCGCCCCCTACGCGCTGTACATCGCCGACGGTGTCGGCGCTCGCGGTTCGGTCGCGATCACCGGAGTCGTCGCGCAGGCGGGTACCGAGGGCCGCATCCGGGTGCCCGAGACGGGCGACATCTACGTCGAGGAGTTCGTCGACGGGGTGCGATACGTGCACCGTGGCCGCGACGCCGCGGACCTCCTCGCCTACGACGACTGGTCCGGTCGCGACGCGATCGGCGCGGGCATGACGTCGGGTCAGGCATGGATCCAGACCACCGGCACGTGGACTCGCGTGCGCGACCTGCTGTCGGGCTCAGGCTCGAGCACGTACCTCACGGCCGCGCTCGGCGCGGACCTCCGGCTCGACGTGACCTGGGAGACGCAGGACTCGGACACGATGGCGCTGCTGTTCCGCGGAATCGACCAGAACAACCATCTCTGGGTCGCGCTCGGCGGCACCGGCATGCAGCTGCGCAAGCGCGTCGGCGGCACGAACACGACCCTCGCGGAGGGCGCGCTCGCCTGGACGACGAACACCCGCCACCGCGTCACGGTGACCGTCGACGGCGCTGAGATCACCGTCGCGGTCGACGGCGCGGAGGTCATCGCGCACACCCTCACCGGCGGCGACGAGACCACGTTCGCGTCGGCCGACCGTGTCGGCTACAAGGTGCTGGGCGCGAACTCCGGTCAGGCCGCGATCGGGCACCTCACGGCGCAGTCGCTCGCTTAGCCGCGATCGCCTCGAGCGCGTCGCGCGGCTCGTAGTAGCGGCCGTCGCCGGCCCCACCTGCGAGCAGCGACACCGACCAGTACTCCCCCGCAGGCGAGATCCAGCCGATCGTCACGCCGGCGCTGTCGCGCACGACCCACTGGCGTCCGGCGAGGTCGGCGACGAGGTCACCCGCGGTCATCGTGATCTTCACCCCACCAGCGTGCCAGGCGCCCCTGACGTCCGCCGCACACCCAGACGACCCCCACCACCCCTTCCTCCCGGGTGGTGGGGGTCTCGTGGTGTCTACGCGGCGCGGGGAAGCTCCCACGCGTGGGGGGCGATCGGCCGGATGTCGTTGACGGGCGCGGCGTCGGCGACGATCTGGACGCGGGCGGCGTCGGCGACCTTCGCGTAGAGCAGCGTCGTGTCGATCTTGGCGTGGCCCATCACGTCCCGCAGGGCGAACACGTCGTGGTTGGCCTGGTAGGCGGTGGTGCCGAACGCATGGCGCAGGGTGTGGGCGGTGTAGTGCCCCTCGAGGGCGCGCGACGCGAGCCGGGTGATGTGGAGCGCGGACAGGTGGCCGTCGACGCGACCGGGGAAGAGGTAGCCGCGGGCGTTGGCGATCGCGGCGCGCAGCTCGGGGTCGAGGATCGGCACCGCGCGCTCGTTCTTGCCCTTGCCGCGCACGTAGAGGTTCTCGCCGATCAGGTCGCGGCTGTGGACCTGCGCGATCTCCATGCACCGAAGGCCGGCCTGGCGTGCGAGCGCGAGGATGAGCCGCTCGCGCCACGGCGCGATGCCCATGGCGCGCCGGTAGACCTCGTCAGGTGCGGGCCGGGGCACCCCGCGCGGCGCGGTGACCGGCCGCATGCCTGCCGCGGGCGAGGCTGCGAGATAGCCCGCGTCGACCACCCAGCGGTAGAACTGGCGCAGCGTCACCTGCGCGCTCTTGCGTGCCTGCGCGCCGACGTTCAGCCCTGCCAGCCACATCTCGATCTGCAGACGGGTGACGGTGAGCGGGTCGGCGTGGCGGCGCGAGAAGGCGGTGACGTAGTGCCGCCGCAGTCGGCACGTGCCGAGCGAGCGCCCGGCCGCGAGGTACGAGGTGATGAACTCGTCGATCAGCTTGCTCCACATGGTGAACCCCCAGCTTCCGGACGGCGTCGGTACCGTCCTGCCTGTGCCGGATGCATCGGCTTCCCGACCGCCGCTCTTGAGCCCGAGATTCCAGCATTACCCCAGGTATACTACGGAATTGTGTGGTGGTTTCGGGCATACGGAACCGTCCCGCGGGCCGCGTTTTCCGCTGGTATATCAGGGAGGTGGTGCGGGATGCGCGCGGCTTCGGGTGCGGTGGTCTCGGCTGTCAGGAGTGCGTCGAATTGGCTCCGAACTTCGCCTCGACGATCTGGCTGGCGACGAAGGAGTCCCACCCATCGGGCGCTGGGGGGACCCATGCGGGCACGTCACGGATCAGCTCGCGCGCGCCGGCGATGACGTGCCACGTCACTCCGCGGAAGGACTCGGCGCCCATGGCGTGGACGCCGAGGTACTCGACTTCGCCGCGCAGCGAGTGCTCCCAGGTGACGCGGTCCACGACGATCGGCATCGCGGACGGGTAGTGCGGGTCCTCGAGCTCGACCGGGGGGACGACGGCGACGGTGACCTTCGCGGACGCGTGGGCTCCGGGCTCAAGGCGCCCCGGCCGGCTGCCGATGCCCATCTCAGGCGGCCTTGTCGCCGAGGTCCAGCCGCGGCGCGCTCAGGCGCTCGCGGACGCGGCGCTTCTTGTCATCGAGCGAGGAGACGGTCCCCGGGACCGTGTGCGCCCTGTAATCGGCAGGTTACTGGTTCGAGTCCAGTCGGGGGAGCCATCCAGGGCCGGTCCTCATCGAGGACCGGCCCTTCTTCTTGCCCCGCGACGGGGTGCCGGAGCCTCAGGTGGTGAGGCCGTAGCCGTCGCCCCACTCCCACTGCCGGCGGTCCGCGCGGGCGTCCAGCGCATCGGCCGCCGCATTGCGATAGGCCGTCATGAGGCGCGCGTACTCGCGCCTCTCGGCGCGGTTCACGCGAGGCTCCGACGCGATCCCCCACGTCACCGCGACGAAGCCCATGAACAGCGCCGTGCCGTTGTGGAACACCGCGGCCCACGTCAGCAGCATCGGCGCGACGAGGATGAGCAGCGGGGACCGCTCCCACCAGGGACGCAGCGCGCCCTCGTCGCGCATCGCATGACGGATCTGCCGCCGCGCATGCCGCATGAGCGCCGCGAGCCTGATGTCGCGAAGGCCCCGGATCGACGGCACATCGACAGGATCGAGCGCCGCGACATCGCGTCGCGCCCGCTCCTGGATGACGAGGACGGCGTCCACTCTTCGGAACCTAGCAAAGTGCGGCGCGCCGTTCCAGAGATCGGGGGCCGAAGGTTCGCACCAGGGATGATGCCGCGGCGGGGCTATCCCCCGAGCATCACCGTGCCGTCGGGGGCGAGCGGCCAGAACGGGTTCATCGCGAGCTCCCACACGTGCCCGTCGGGATCCGCGACGTAGCCGCTGTAGCCGCCCCAGAAGACCGACTGGGGGCGCTTGAGCTCCGTCGCCCCGGCCGCGAGCGCCTCCTCGAAGACGGCGTCGACCTCCGCCTCGGTGCCGTAGTTCTGCGCGAGGGTCATGGCACCCGTGCCGAGCGTCGCGCCGGGCCGCACCTGATCCTCCGCGAGGTCCGCGAGCCCGAACAGCGCGATCAGGGTGCCGTTCGCCTGGAACATCACCAGGCCGCCCTCACGGTCGACGCGCTCCCAGCCCCACGCCTCGTAGAACGCGAGCGCGCGATCCATGTCCGCCACGCCCAGGGTCACCAGCGATACCCGCGGTGCTGCCATCACGGCCTCCTCACCTCTCCCTCGGAGGCTACGCGTGCCGTCCGACATCGGTGATGCCGTCACCGCGAGGAGATCGCTCAGGCGGAGTCGCGCAGCTCGCGCCGACGCTGCTCGATGCGGATCATCTCCGCGAACGCCTCCTGGGCGACGTCCGTCCCCGCTCCCGCGCGCTGCATGCGGCCGCGCAGGTCCGCGATCTTGCGCGTGAGCGAGTTGTCGAGAAGGCGCGCGAGAACCGAGCGTGCGTAGACGCCAGACTCGGCCGGCTTGTCATGCGGAAGCGGCGTCACCGCGAGCTGCGAGACGAGCGGCGCAAGGTCCGTACCCGCCTGCTCGACCACGGCACCCACCCAGTCCGAGGGCGCTTCCGCAGGTCCGCCCGCCGCCACCACCGCATCGAACACCTGCGCGTACTGCGGCGTCACGTACGCGTCGCGCGCCAGCTCCCCGTAGATCGCAAGCGCCTGAGCATCGTCCGCGATCGCGCGATGCGCCTGGAGCAGCACGCCGAGCGACAGCGCCTCCGCCCGCACCACGGGGTCGCGTGGATTGGGGCGCGCCACCGTGACGGTGGCGATCTGACCCGTCTCGGGGTCCATCGGCGGCGGGCCGTCGTCGTACGGCGGGGGCGCCTGCGACGGGCCCGGGGCGCCGCCGTGACCGGGACGCCCCTGGCCTGGACGCCCGGAGGACGATGCGCCGCTCCCCCGCTGCCCTGCCTGCGACACCGCGCGCAGCACGTCGACGGGCTCCATCCCGAGCCAGCCGGCGAGGCGACGCGCATACTCCGGGCGGATCGCGCGGTCGCGGATCTGCGCGACGATCGGCGCCGCCGTGCGCAGCGCGGCCACGCGACCCTCGGGGGTCTCGAGGTCGTGCGACGCGAGCGAGGCCTTGATGACGAACTCGAACAGCGGGACGCGACGCTCCATGAGGCGCTTCACAGCGTCGTCCCCGTCGCGCTGGCGGATGTCGCAGGGGTCCATGCCCTCGGGGTCCACCGCCACGAACGTCTGCGCAAGGAACTGCTGGTCCAGCGCGAAGGACTTGAGCGCAGCGTTCTGGCCGGCCTCGTCGCCGTCGAACGTGAAGACCACCTTCGCACCGTGCGAGCCGACCTTGAGCTGCGTCTGGCCCGTGTCCCCCATGAGGCGTCGGACCACCTTGACGTGGTCCTCGCCGAAAGCCGTGCCGCACGTCGCGACGGCGTTGGTGACGCCTGCGAGGTGGCAGGCCATCACGTCGGTGTAGCCCTCGACCACCACGGTGGTCCGCTCGGAGCGGATCGAGCTCTTCGCGAGGTCGATGCCGTAGAGCACGTGGCTCTTCTTGTAGATCTGGGTCTCGGGGGTGTTGAGGTACTTGGGGCCCTGGTCGTCGTCGTGGAGGCGGCGCGCGCCGAAGCCGATGACGTCCCCCGTGACCTCGCGGATGGGCCACACGAGCCGCCCGCGGAAACGGTCGTAGACGCCTCGCTGGCCCTCGGAGACCAGTCCCGAGGCCTTGAGCTCGGGCTCGGTGAAGCCGTTCTTGCGCAGGTGGTCCGTGAGATGCGACCACCCCTGCGGCGCATAGCCGCAGCCGAAGAGCTCCGCGGCGTCGCGGTCGAAGCCGCGCTCGCGCAGGAAGTCACGCGCGATGCGCGCCTCGGGGGCGGCGAGCTGCGCGCGGAAGAAGTCGTTGGCGACGCGGTGCGCCTCGAGCAGGCGGCGCCGCATGCTCGATCCGGACTCCGAGCCGCGCCTTCCGCCGGCCTCGTAGCGCAGCGTCACGCCGGCCCGCTCGGCCAGGTACCCGACCGCCTCCGCGAACGGCAGCCCGTCCATCCGCATGACGAACTCGATGACGTCGCCGCCCTCGCCGCAGCCGAAGCAGTGCCAGCGGCCGGCGGCGGGCCGCACGTGGAACGAGGGCGAGCGCTCGTCGTGGAAGGGGCACAGCCCCTTGAGGGAGCCCACGCCTGCGGACTTGAGGGAGACGTGCTGGCCGATGATGTCCTCGATCGGCGCACGCTCGCGGACAGCCGCGATGTCATCCCTGTTGATCGTGCCCGCCACGCGCACAGACTACTCGGGCACGCCACCCTGCCCGCGCATCGTCCACCGGCCCGTCACGTCCGTGTCACCGGGTGGCGCTAGGCTGGACGGAGCACCCCAGGAAAGGACGCTGTTGTGAGAGTGGACGCATTCCTCGCCGATTCGGCAGAGGTCGTGCAGAACAAGATCTACGCGCTCGGCGCGGGGTGGAACATCATCTTCGTCAACGGCTTCCCGGCCGTGCACCGCCGCCTCTCGGTGGGCGCGATCGTGCACGTCCCGTTCACCGAGACGAACCGCTCGCACCAGTTCGAGCTCAAGCTCCTCACCGAGGACGGCGTGGAGTACCCGATCGGCATCCGCCCCGACGCCGAGGGCAAGCCCGCTCCCGTGCGCGCCATGGGCGGCGAGTTCACGGTGGGCCGCCCCGCCCACCTGGTCGACGGCGACGAGCAGGTCGCCAGCTTCGCGTTCACCATCGACGGACTGCGCTTCGACAAGCCCCGCCTCTTCTCGTGGGTCATCAGCGTGGACGGCGAGGAGATGACCCGCCTGCCGATGCGCGTGCAGCAGGCGGCTCAGCGCGCCTAGTGGACGTCTACACCGGGGTCGTCTACCCCCTGGTGCTGATCGCCTGCGCCGTGCTCGCGGTCGCAGGTCTCGCCGCCCTCGCGTGGCCGCGCCTGCATCGTGCGCTCACGCTCATCACGCCGGCCGCGTTCGTCGCGGCCGGCGTGCAGGCCATCACGGTCGTGACGCTGCTGCTGTCGGGCGTCGACGCGGACATGATCCTCGCGCTCGGCTACCTCATCGCGTCCGTGGCCCTGCTCGCGCTCCTCGGGATCGGTCGGCTCGGCACCCCTGAGGCAGCCGCCGGCGACCCCGATCCGAGCCGCCCCGTCCTGTCCCCCCTCCAGATCGCGCGGGTCGACGCCGCCGCGGCGAGCATCGTCGCGATCGCCCTGGCAGTCGTCTCGTGGCGCATCTACGTCATCCTGGAGACCGCCGCATGAACCCCGTCGCGCGCATCTCGCTCATCGTCGCCTACGCCGTGCTCGCGCTCGCCGCGCTGGGCCGCTCGAGCTACCAGATCTCGACCAAGCTGTCCGAGGCGCCCGTGCCCTACCTGGTGTCCGGCGTCTCGGCGCTGCTGTACCTGGTGATCGCGATCGCGCTGTGGAAGCGCTGGGCGGGCGTCGCGCTCATCGGCACCGCGGTCGAGCTGTTCGGGGTGCTGGTGGTCGGCACGCTCGGCTACGTCGAGCCCTCCTGGTGGGCGGACGAGACCGTGTGGACCGGCTACGGCTCGGCGTACGGGTGGGTGCCGCTGCTCCTTCCCCTCGCCGCGCTCATCCTGCTGGTGCGTGAGCGCCGCGCCCGCGCGGCTCGCACCGCCGCCTCGGCGGCCGCCACCTCAGGGGACGCGCGATGACCGCCGCTCCCGAGCGCGCGGTCGAGCCGCGACGCAGCAGCCCGCTGTCCCTGGCGCTCAACGTGATCCGCGGCGCGATGATCGGCACCGCCGAGACGGTCCCCGGCGTGAGCGGCGGCACCGTCGCGCTCATGACCGGCGTCTACGAGACGCTGCTGACCTCCGCGGGCCACCTCATCGGCGGCGTACGCCTCGCCGTCACCGACGGGCTCCGCGGACGCGGCCTCGCGCGGTCGCGCGACCAGTTCTCGCGGGTGGCGTGGGCCGTGGTGCTCCCGATCGGCGTGGGCATGGTGATCGCCCTGGTGGGCATGGCGCACGTCATGGAGGGTCTGCTCGGGGACCACCCGGAGACGATGCGCGGGCTCTTCCTCGGCCTCGTGGTCGCCTCCCTCGCGGTGCCCTTCCGCCACTCGCGCGCCTCCGCGACGCGGGCCGGTCATGCGGGGGCGTGGGGCGTGCGCGAGTGGGCGCTCGCTGCCGTCGCCGCCGTGGTGGTCGGGATCGTGGTCTCGCTGCCTGGCGGCAACCTGTCCCCCGAGCCGTACATCCTGGTCCCCGCCGGCGCCCTCGCGGTGTCGGCGCTGGTGCTGCCGGGCCTGTCGGGCTCGTTCCTGCTGCTCACCATGGGCCTGTACGAGCCGACCATCGCTGCGCTCAACGACCGTGATCTGGGCTACCTCGCGCTGTTCGCGACGGGCTGCGCGATCGGGCTCGTGACCATCGTCAAGCTGCTGCAGTGGCTGCTGGAGCACCACCGCCGCGTCACTCTCGTGGCGCTCACCGGCGTGATGGCGGGCTCGCTGGTCGCGCTGTGGCCGTGGCAGGACGCGGACGGCGCTCGCGTCGCGCCGTACGGCTCGCTCGCGGGGCCGGTCATCGCCTTCGCGGTGGGCGCGCTCGTGGTGGTCGCGACGCTCGCGATCGAGCACCGGATCACCGGTGGCGTCGAGCTGCCCGAGCCTGCCCCCGCGGTCGAGGACTGAGCGCGCTCAGCGCCGCCGCGCCACGTAGCGGTGGTGCCAGTCGTACGCCGACTTGTCGGTGAGCGAAGCCACCTGGTCGATGACCACCCGCTTGCGCGCCGCATCGTCCAACGCATCGCGGTGCATGACCGCGAAGTGCGGCTCGAGCGCCTCGTCCCCCAGCTCGACGAGCGCCCCGACCAGGTCCGCGAGGCGCTGACGCTGCTGACGGTAGGCGGCCTTCTTCTCACGCGGAGCCATGAGGAAGTGCACCGCGATGCCCTTGAGCATGAGGATCTCGTCCGCGAGCCCCTCCGGGATCACCAGCTGCGCGTGATGACGCGTGTGGGGGCCGTCGCCGTACGCGGCGCTGGTCGCGTCCGCGACCGTCCCGACCACGCGGCCGATGAGCTGGCTCGTCATGTCCTTGAGCGCGGCGAGCGCGCGATGCGAGCCGTCGTACTCCTCCATCCACCACGGCTCCGCGCGCAGCCGGTCGAGCGCGGCGATGAGCGCCTCGGGCTCTCCCCGGCCGTACCACTCGCGCGCGTGGTCGGCGATCTCCCTGGCACGGCCCGGGTCGCGTAGCACGCCGAGCGAGACCGTGTGGTGGACCACGGAGTCCTCGACGTCATGCACCGAGTACGCGATGTCGTCCGCGAGGTCCATCACCTGCGCCTCGAAGCTCTGGCCGCGCTCGGGCGCGCCCTCGCGGAGCCACCGGAACACCGGCAGGTCGTCGTCGTAGACGCCGAACTTGCGCGTGGGGCTGCCGTCGGGGCGCGTGGGCGTCTCGGGTTCGCGCCACGGGTACTTCACGCTCGCATCGAGGACGGCACGCGTGAGGTTGAGGCCCACGCTCTCCCCAGTCTCGGGGTCGAAGGACTTGGGCTCCAGGCGCACCAGGAGGCGCAGCGTCTGGGCGTTGCCCTCGAAACCGCCGATGTCGCGGGACACCTCGTCGAGCGCGCGCTCCCCGTTGTGGCCGAAGGGCGGGTGGCCCAGGTCGTGCGCGAGGCACGCCGCGTCGACCACGTCCGGGTCGCAGCCGAGGACCTTGCCCAGGCTGCGGCCCACCTGCGCGACCTCGAGCGTGTGCGTGAGGCGCGTGCGCACGAAGTCGCCGGTACCCGCGCCGAGGACCTGGGTCTTCGCGCCGAGGCGTCGAAGCGCGCTCGAGTGGACGATGCGGGCTCGGTCACGTTCGAACGGCGTGCGCTGGGCCTGCTTGGGGGGCTCTTGGACGTATCGCTGCACGTCGGCTGCGGCATAGCCGGGCGGAGGCGCGGTCATACCTCGACTCTAGCGGGCACGATGCGGTGGTCCGGGGAGGTGCGGCGCGGCTTCCTAGGCGGGGGGCCGCAGGTGGAGCTGGACCAGGCCGGTGCCGTATCGCACGACACGTTCGACCGTGAGCTCGGTCGCGCGGGTGGAGCCGGCGAACAAGGGGACGCCGGCACCCAGCACCGTGGGCATGAGCGTGATGATCAGATGGTCGAGCAGCCTCTGCTCCAGGGCCTCGCGGACCATCATGGCGCCGTCGATGTAGACGTCCTTGTCGCCCGCGCGCGCCCGCGCCTGCGCGATGAGGTCTGCGAGGGAGCCGTCGACGGCGGTCACGGACGGGCGGGCGTCTGGCAGGTCGCGGTGCGTCGCGACCAGCATGGGGATGTCTCGATAGGCCCACGCGTCGAAGCCGGCCGCGATGTCGTAGGTGCGCCTGCCCATGAGGATCGCGCCCACCTGGTCGAGGAAGGGCTCGAAGTCGAGCGGTTGGTCGGTGTCCGTGGCGGCCCAGGGATCGGTGGCGATCGGGGTCTGGTCGCCTGGTCGGTCGAGCCACGCGAGGTCGTCGTCCGGGCCCGCCACGAAGCCGTCGAGGGACATCGCGAGGTAGGCGCGTACTTGGGTCATGACTTCACGGTAGTGCGGGGGTGTGACAGGGGTCGGGTCGGGACCGACGGGACTCTCGAACGGCGTGTCCGTGGGTCCGGTGCCGCCGGCAGCCCGCTGTCGAGCGTCGCGCTGCGGGGAGGTGATGTCCCCAGGCCGAAAACTGGTGTTGCTCTCCACATCTACCAGGGTGGATATCGGGGGGTGGGTGTCAGACCTCTCGTGTTGACTGGTGTCATGACCTTCCCGGTAGAGGCGATCGACGCGGCGCGTGAGGCGCTCGCGCCGTTCGAGGACCGTGACCTGGCGGCCTTGTCGGAGGCGGAGCTGGCGGCGGCGTTGGACGCTGCCGCCCGCTACCAGCGGCTGGCCGCGGTCCCTCACGCGGTCCTCGCA
>NZ_BBLV01000002.1 GCF_000971115.1 Demequina gelatinilytica
GGGCGGGCGCGGGAGGGGCGGGCGCGGGCGTCAGTCCTGGATCAGCACGGTCCCCGAGGCGGGGCCGGAGGCCGTCACCACGGCGTCGGCCAGCCGCGAGGCGCGCAGGTGAGCCGCGATGGTGAGCGCGTGCTGGCGTGAGCGCGCGAGCACCGCCACCGTCGGGCCCGAGCCGGAGACGATCGCACCGCAGGCGTCGGCGCCGTCGGCGACGTCGAGGACATCGGCCAGACGCGGCATGAGCGAGATCGCCGGACCCTCGAGGTCGTTGGTGAGGCAGCGCCCCAGCTCGACCGCGTCGCCCGCCATGAGCGCCGCCATGACCTCGCGGTCCACCTCGAAGTCCGACCACACCTGCTCCCGCACCGCGACGCGGCGATCGAGCTCCGCGAACACGGTGGGCGTGGAGAGGCCCGCGGACTGCGTCGCGAGCACCCAGTGGAACTCGCCGTGGGACATCGCGGGCGTGAGCTCGTCACCACGGCCCAGCCCCACGGCGGTGTGGCCGTGGAGGCTGAACGGCACATCCGCGCCGAGCTGAGCGCCCAGCACCGCGAGCTCGCTCCGGCTCGCGCCCGTGTCCCACGCCTCTGCGCACGCGACCAGCGCGGCCGCAGCATCGGCCGAGCCGCCCGCCATGCCGCCCGCGACCGGGACGCCCTTGACCAGGTGCAGGTCGACGCCGTCGGCGATGCCGTAGTGGCGCGCCAGCAGGTCGGCCGCACGCCATGCGAGGTTCGACTCGTCGAGCGGCACGCCGCGGGCATCGACCGGCGCGCCCGCGGCGACGTCGACGGTGATGCGGATCTCGCCGTCGTCACGCGGCGTGGCCTCCACCACCTCCCACAGGTCGAGCGCCTGGAAGACGGTGATGAGGGGGTGGTAGCCGTCCTCGCGGGGTGGCCCCACGGTGAGCTGAAGGTTCACCTTCGCGGGCGCCTTCGCACGGACGGTACGGGTCATGCCCCCACTGTGCCAGAGCGAAGCGCTTCGGCGATGCGGGAGAAGTCCTCGACGGTGAGCTGCTCACCACGCGTGAGCGGCTCGATCCCGGCGGCGCGCAGCGCGTCCTCGGCGCCGGCCGCGGAGCCCGCGATCCCGGACAGCGCGCCGCGCAACGCCTTGCGGCGCTGCGAGAACGCGGCGTCGATCACCGCGAACACATCCTCGCGGGTCGCGCTCGTGGTCGGCGGCTCGCGTCGCTCCATCAGCACCAGCCGGCTGTCGACGCGCGGCACGGGCCAGAACACGGCCCGCCCGACGTCTCCCGCCGTGCGCACGGCGCAGTACCACGCGGCCTTGGCGGACGGGACGCCGTACGTGCGCGACCCGGGCGGCGCGGCGAGCCTGTCCGCGACCTCGGCCTGCACCATCACGAGCACCCGCTCGAGGCTGGGGAAGATCTCGAGGAAGTGCAGGATCACCGGCACCGAGACGTTGTAGGGCAGGTTGGCGACCAGCGCGCGCGGGGCGGACGGCAGCTCCTCGACCTTGAGCGCGTCCTGGTGGATCACGTCGAAGCGGGACACGGCGTCCGGAGCGCGCTCCGCGACGGTCGCGGGGAGGGCTCCGGCCAGCACCGGGTCGATCTCGACCGCGGTGACGTCCGCGCCCGTCTCGAGCAGGGCGAGGGTCAGCGAGCCCAGGCCGGGCCCGACCTCGACCACGCGGTCGCCCTCACCGACGCCGGACAGGCGCGCGATCCGTCGCACGGTGCCGGCATCCACCACGAAGTTCTGACCCCACTTCTTGTGCGGGGCGGTGTCGAGCGACTGGGCCAGGAGCCGGATGTCGGTGGGACCCAGGAGGTTCGCCACCGGGCTCAGTACCAGCCCTTCGACTGCGAGTGGCCCCACGCACCGCACGGCGTGCCGTAGCGGCCCTTGATGTAGCCGAGGCCCCAGCGGATCTGCGTGGCGGGGTTGGTGGCCCAGTCCGAGCCGGCGCTCGCCATCTTCGAGCCCGGGAGGGCCTGTGGGATGCCGTGCGCGCCGGAGTACGGGTTGTGGGCGTTCGGGTTCCAGCCGGACTCACGCTGCCACAGCGCATCGAGGCAGGACCACTGGTCGCCCGACCAGCCGTAGATGTCGGCGGCCATCTGCTGGCCGAGCGCTCGGGCGGTGCCGGGAGAGACGTTGGAGGTGGCGGGCACGGAGGTGCTCGCGACCTCTTCCTCCTCCTTGGTGCCGACCGCGATGACCTCGTCGGTGGGCTGGGAGACGGTCAGCTTGAGCGACTCGACGCGCGAGACCTCGACGCCGTCGACGTACGTGACGTCGTAGGTGATGACCTGCTCGCCGGGCTCGCCCTCGGTCACGACCTCCTCGACACCCTTCTCGAGGTCGGGGTCCTCCTCCTTGACGGAGTCGGGCTTGATGGCGACGGACTTGGTCTCGGTGGTCACGACGGGCGCGTCGTCGACCTGCGTCTCGATCTCCGGCAGCGCCGCGAGATCCGCCTGCACGGCGGTCCGGCTCGGTGCGTCGAACGCCGGGGTGGCGGCCGCCGCGAAGGAGCCGATGGCGAACGAGCCAAGCGCGACGGCGGTGCCGACCTGGGTCAGCACGCGGGTTCGCGCACCGCGCCGGGTGCGCCGCTCGCGGCGGCCTCCCGGCAGGGGGTTGGAACGTCGGTAGCTCACGTGGTCCTCTCGTCTTGCGGACCGATGCCTGGGGGGCGAGGCCGCGCTGTCTGACGCCTTTTATCTCATATTGATAACGGCGTCGTCCAACCCCGCTTGAGACCTAGGTCCTGTGACATGCGTCACACCACAGCTGCTACCAGGGGCCATACATCTTTTCCGACGTTGTAGAGATCGCGGCGCAGGCGACGTCGAGATCGACGTCGAGGACGGTCGCGACCGTCCGCATCGTCAGCGGCACCAGATACGGGGCGTTGGGCGCTCCACGGTGCGGGTGCGGCGTGAGGAACGGCGCGTCGGTCTCGACCATCACCCTCTCGAGCGGCGTCACCGCGAGCGCCGCCCGCAGCCCCTCGGCGTTCTTGAACGTCACGGTGCCGGCGAAGGACAGGTGGTAGCCGCGATCGACGCACAGCCGCGCCATGCCGGCGTCCCCGGAGTAGCAGTGGAACACCGTGCGCTCGGGGGCGCCGTCGCGTGCGAGCACGTCGAGCACCTCGGCATGCGCGTCGCGATCGTGGATCTGCAGCGGCAGGTCCAGCTCCTTGGCCAGCGCGATGTGGTCGCGGAACGAGCGGACCTGCGCCTCGCGCCCCTCCTCCGCCGTGCGGAAGAAGTCGAGGCCCGTCTCGCCGATCGCGCGGATCCGTCCGCCCCGCGCGAGCGAGGCGATCTCCGCGAGCGCGTCCTCGTACCCGATGCCCGACTCATGCTCGCCGGAGGCGTGCAGGGGCGCCTCGTTGGGGTGGAGCGCCACCGCCCCGAGCATCGCGGGGTAGCGCTCGACGGCGTCGGCGGTCCAGCGCGCGGAGTCGAGCTCGCATCCGACCTGCACGATGCGGTCCACGCCCACGGCGGCCGCGTCCGCGAGGCGCTGCTCGACCGTGAGCTCGGGCTCCCCTGCGGGGAACTCGAGGTGGCAGTGGTTGTCCACCACCGGGACGGGCAGCGCCTCAGGCGCGGGGGGCCAGGCTCCCGGACGCATCGTCTACTCGTCCGCCATCCGCTCGAGCTCCGCCTCGACCATCTCGTCGTCGAGCTTCTGGAAGATCGGGGACGGCGCAGGGACCGCCGTGCCGGCGACGAGCTCGTTGCGGCTCCAACCGGTCACCGACGAGTAGTCGCCCTGGATGACCGGGTAGTGGCGGTCGGCGAGGTCGAGGTCCTGGACCTCGTTCATCTGCGGCATCGGCGCGAGCACGCCCGTGCCGCCCAGCGCCTCGTGGACCTTCTGCGCGCTGTGCGGCAGGAACGGCGACATCATGGTGTTCGCGTCGGAGACCAGCTGCGCGGCGACCGCGAGCACGGTGCGCATGCGCTCGGGGTCCTCGTTCTTGAGCTTCCACGGCGCGGTGTCGGCGAGGTACTTGTTCGCGTCGCCGATCACGCGCATGGTCTCGCTGATGGCGGCGCGCTGGCGCTGGGTGCGGATGTGGTCGCCGACCGTGGCGAACGCCGCCTCCGAGGCCGCGAGCGCGGCCCGGTCGATGTCCTGCAGGTCGCCCAGCGCGGGGATCTCGCCCACGTTCTTGTGCAGCAGCGACGCGGTGCGGTTCACCAGGTTGCCCCAGCCCGCGACCAGCTCGTCGTTGTTGCGGCGCTTGAACTCGGACCAGGTGAAGTCCGCGTCGGAGGTCTCCGGCCCGGCGACCGCGATGAAGTAGCGCAGCGCGTCGGGCTGGTAGCGCGAGAGCATGTCGCGCACGTAGATGACGTGGCCGCGCGACGAGGAGAACTTGGCGGACTCCATGGTGAGGAACTCGCTCGAGACCACCTCGGTGGGCAGCTGGAGGTCGCCGAACTCGCTCAGCTCCCCCCCGCGCGCGCCGCGGCCGTTGGCGGCGATGAGCTCGCCCGGCCAGATCTGCGAGTGGAAGGTGATGTTGTCCTTGCCCATGAAGTAGTAGGACAGCGCCTCGGCGTTGTTCCACCACTGACGCCACGCATCGGCGTCGTCCGTGCGGCGCGCCCACTCGATCGAGGCGCTGAGGTAGCCGATGACCGCGTCGAACCACACGTAGAGCCGCTTGCTCGGGTTGTCCGACCATCCGTCGAGCGGGACGGGGATGCCCCAGTCGATGTCGCGCGTCATGGCGCGCGGGCGCACATCGACCAGCAGGTTGCGCGAGAAGTTGAGGACGTTGGGGCGCCAGCCGTGGCGCGCGCCGAGCCAGTCGGTGAGCGGCTGGACCAGCGCGGGCAGGTCCAGGAAGAAGTGCTCCGTCTCGATGAACTTGGGCGTCTCGCCGTTGATGCGGCTCACGGGGTTCTTGAGGTCGATCGCGTCGAGCTGGTTGCCGCAGCTGTCGCACTGGTCCCCGCGCGCACCGTCGGAGCCGCAGATGGGGCAGGTGCCCTCGATGTAGCGGTCGGGCAGCGTGCGGCCCGTCGACGGGGAGATCGCGCCGCGCGTGGTCTCCGAGATCATGTAGCCGTTCTTGTGCACGGCCTTGAACATGGCCTGGGCCACCGCGTAGTGGTTGCCGGTGGTGGTACGCGTGAAGAGGTCGTAGCTGAGCCCCAGCTGCGTGAGGTCCTCGACGATGACGCGGTTGTAGCGGTCCGCCAGCTCCTGCGGGGTCACGCCCTCGCCCTCGGCCTGCACCAGGATGGGGGTGCCGTGCTCGTCGGTGCCCGAGACCATCAGGACGTCGTGCCCCGCGAGGCGCATGTAGCGGCTGAAGACGTCCGAAGGGACGCCGAAGCCGGCGACGTGACCGATGTGACGAGGGCCGTTGGCATACGGCCAGGCGACCGCGGACAGGATGCGTGACATGGCGTCCATCCTAGTGTTCGCGGCAGGCCCGCGATCCGGGGCGGACGATGCGCTCAGTACGTGGGCGCGGCCGGTCGACCGAGGTACTGCTCGTAGGTCGCGTAGCCGCCCTCGCGCATCGCCGTCGCGACCCCGCGGCCGACGTACCGCACGTGCCACGGCTCGTACGCGTACCCGGTGATCGAGGTCGAGCCCTCGGGGTAGCGCACGACGAACCCGTACCGGTAGGCGTTGGCCCGCACCCATCTGCCCGCCGCGGTGTCGCCGAAGCACGCGCCCAGCCGGCAGCCTCCACCCGAGGCGAGGTCCGCGGCGAGTCCCGTCTGGTGCTCGGAGTAGCCCGCACGGGCCGACACCCTGTCGGCCGCGGCCTGCCCCAGCGATGCGACGTAGCGCGCGTAGAGGGAGCGTTGGGTCACGTACGACCGGTAGGCGCTGATCACGCTGAAGGACACGCCGTCCGCCGCCGCGGCGCTGCGCATTCGCGCCATCGCGGAGGCTGCGGCCCCGCGCATGCGGGCCGTCGAGGAGCCCGACACGACCACGAGGTTCGCGGGCACGTGGTCGCGCGGGTCGAGGGGGTTGCGCTTGTTGACCAGCACCAGGGTCGAGGTGGCGGCGAAGCGCGGCGCCGTGGACACGGCGGAGCTGTGGACCCAGAGGAACCGACCGCGATGCTTCACCTGGACACGGCTGCCACGCGAGATCCCCGTGAGTCGACCGCGCTCGCCGAGGAACGTCGTCGTGACGGCCGGGGACGACGCGAAGGGAAGGGCGCGCAACGCCGCGCCGTCGCGCACGGTCCACACGGGACGCTCGCGCCACGCCGGCTTCGCCGTGGTGAGGAAGCGCGCGGGGGCCCAGGCATCCGTGCCGCCGATGCGGACCCGCACCCAGCTCCCCTGGGAGACGCCGGAGTAGGTCGCGATGGATCCTCGGAGCGCGCGGACGGTCACCGGCGACGCGCTCGCCGGCCTCGCGTGGAGGCCCAGGTCCGCCGCGGCGACCCAGACGGTGCGCTTGCCGTCACCCGGGAGCGGGTCCGCCGCCGCAGGCGCTCCGACGAGCGCGGTCAGGATCAGCGCCGCCACCACGGCGGCGCCCGCGCGCCTCGTCCGAGCCATGCGAGGGACGCTACCCCCCCCATGCCCGGCGCTCGCGCTACCGGTACTCGGGTGCCGCCTTGAGCGAGAACAGCTCCTCGAGCGTGGCGATCCCCTCGTCGTGCATGTGAGCGGCGAGACGCGCGCCCACGTACCTGAGGTGCCACGGCTCGTAGATGTACCCCGTGACGTCCTCGGCGCCCGCGGGGTAGCGCACGATGAACCCGTGCTCCCACGCATGCTCGGCGACGTAGCGCCCGGCTGCGGTGTCCGCGAAGCACGGCTCGAGCTCGCAGGCCCCTGCGCGGATGTCCACCGCGAGACCCGTCTGGTGCTCGGAGTAGCCCGGCCGCGCGGAGAACCGGTCGGCCGCCTCCTGCCCGCTCTCCGCCACGTAGCCGTTGTAGAGGTACTGCTGCAGGCCCCGGTCGCGGTAGCCCGTGGTGATGGAGAACGCGGCGTCCGCCTCCTCGGCGGCACGGTACAGGCCCTGCATCGCGGCCGCGGCCTCCTCGCGCATCGTCGCCCCGCCCGGCACCCCGCTCACGTCGACCAGGTCCGCGGGAGCGTAGTCGAGCGGGTCGAGCGGTCGGCGCTTGTTCACCACGACCCAGAGCGAGTCGGGATCGTCGACCGAGAGGGCGGTGAGGTCGAAGGCGGGCGCGGCCGTCGCCGTGGGCGACGGCTCGGGTGTCGGGGCGACCGGGGACGCGGCATCGGCGGAGGGCGACGGCGTCGGTGTCGGTGTCGGCGTCGCCTCAGCGGTGGACGATGCGGCGGTCGCCTCGCCCGCCGGGGACGACACGAGCGCCGCCACGGCGGGATCGTCCGTGCCGAGGACGCGGCTCGCCATCTCGGCGGAGCCGAACCCCGCCAGGGTCCCGACCACCGCGACGAGCAGCGCCGCTCCGAGGCGGCGGCGACGATGCACGTAGACCGGCTCGCGCGAGACCCTCATGCGGCAGCGACCGTTCGGGAGGCGCGGGCAGGGGTCACGTCGATCACGCCACGACTGTACGTGCGGCTCCCCGGGTCGCCGTGCAGGCGGCACCCCCGCCGCGACGTTCCGGACGAACCCGCGATATCCGGCACGGCGCCTCGCGATCACCGCGCGGGCTCGTCTACGAGGCCTGTCGCCGCCGATATGGTGGGCGTGGCCGAGACCGCGCCCCCACGGCGCGCGGCCACCACCCAGGACCATCAGAGGGGAGGCCCGCGGGCCATGGAACAGCAGCAGGGCTACGGATACGGGCAGCCGCAGGCCGCTCCGCCGGGACAGGCGCAGGCGAGCATCTTCAGCGGGATCCCCGTCTCGGACTACGTGCGCGACGGCGCGGCGCTGGTGCTCCTCCTCACCTCGCTGGCGCTGCCGTGGAACGCGGCCTCCCAGGCGAGCGACCGCATCGAGGTGCTGCTGCTCACCATCCTCAGCGTGCTGTCGCTGTCCGCGATGTACCTCCACCGCTCGGGCGTGATCCCGCCCACCCTGACCGCGGACCGCGTGGGGATGCTGCGCGCCCTGGCGAACGCCCCTTACCTGGCGGTCGTGGTGATCCACCTGATCCTCGACTTCGCGAGCGCGTTCGGTGAGGGCAGCGCGTACGACTACGTCGGCGTGGGCCCCGGCCTCGCGCTCGGCCTCGCGGGCGCGATCCTCGCGGCGCAGCCCCGCGAGTGCGAGCTCGCGGCCTCGACGGACCGTGCGCGGATCGCCGAGCTGTGGCGCCGCGTCGGCCTCGGTGTCGCCGGCCTCGCGCTAGTGAGCGCGACCATCGCGACGGTCGCGCTGCTCGTGCACTCCATCGGCGACGAGTACCGCTGGCTCGGCGGCTGGATCATCACGCTGATCTGGGTCCGTGCCCTCACCAGCCTCGCGATGATCCTCGCGATGTGCGCGCCGCTCGTGCTCCGTTCCGCTACCGCGCGGACCGCGGCGATCGCATTCGCCGGCGCGCTGCTCGGGGCCCAGCTGATCTCGCTCATGAGCGAGGGCTCGGGCAACGGCATCGAGTCCGTGGCCGCGAACATGCCCGCGCTGTGGGCCGTGCTCGCGCTCGGAGCCGTGCTGGTGGCACCGTCCGCACGCGACTTCGTGACGCCCGCGGAGGGCCCGCACCTCTACCTCCCCGCCGCATCGATCCTCCTGCTCGGGTTCTCGGTGCTGGCGTTCGCCGAGGCGTCCACCTACGTGCTCATCCTCGCCGCGGGCGACACGGCGACCGGCACCATGGCGACGCTCCTGGTGCTCACCGCGGTGATCGGCATCGCGCTGCTCGTCGCGCGCGCGGCGCTCATGCGTGACGGCGGCACCAACCGCAACACCGTGCTCGCCGTGCTCGGGGCCGTGGCCGTGCTCGGCATCGTGCTGCTGGTGGTCACCGCCAACGCGTCGGACGGCTACGCGGCCGTCGACCGCACCCAGCTGCTGCTCGCGTTCGGCGCACCCATCGCGGTGGCCGCCATGCTGCTGGTGCCCGCGAGCGTGCGCGCCTACTACGGCCAGTTCGCGCCCGCGCGTCCCGTCTCCGCGCCCGCCACGGGACCGGTCCCGACGGTGCCTGCCGCCGCTCCGGCCGCGGCGGCCCCGCCGGCCCCTCCGGCTCCCCCGGCACCGACCGCTCCCCCGGCTCCCCCGGCACCCGCGGTCGACCCGGCGCTGGTCGCCGCGGCTCACGACCCGGCGACCGACGCCGCGATGCTGCACCGCATCGCCGCTGAGGCGCCGTCGCTGCGAGCGGCGGTCGCTTCCCACCCGAACGCCTACCCGGACCTGCTCCAGTGGCTCGGCTCGCTCGGCGACCCCGCGGTGGACGCGGCCCTCGCGCAGCGCGACTAGGCCCGGCTCCTAGGCGGTAGCGTCCCGAGCCGCGAGCACGGCTGCATAGAGCTCGCGGCTCGGGACACCCGCGGTGGCCGCCACATCGGCGACCGCGGACTTGGCCCGCTCGCCGGTCGCGACGCGCGCGAGGACCTCGGCCACGAGCGCCTCGACGGTGAGCGCTGCGGCGTCCCGTCCCGCGACCGTGACGACGATCTCCCCGCGCGGCTCCTTGTCACCGGCCCAGGCCGCGAGCTCGCCGAGCGTGCCGCGTCGGGTCTCCTCGTAGGTCTTGGTGATCTCGCGGGACACGGCCGCGGGGCGGTCCTCGCCGAACGCCTCCCCCATGGCGGCGAGCGTCGCGGCGAGCCGATGCGGCGCCTCGAAGAACACCATGGTCCGCTCCTCGAGCGCGAGCGCCGCGAGCCGCGCCGAGCGCTCGCCCGGCTTGCGCGGGAGGAAGCCCTCGAAGCAGAAGCGATCGGTGGGCAGCCCCGACAACGCGAGCGCCGCGAGCGCCGCGGAGGGCCCCGGCAGCACCGTCACCTCGACGTCTTCGCGCACCGCGGCCTCGACCACCCTGAACCCGGGATCGGAGACCGCCGGCATCCCGGCGTCCGAGACCACCACGATGGTCGCGCCCTCGCGTGCCCGCGCGACCAGCTCCGCCGCGGAGGCCGCCTCGTTGTGGTCGTGATGCGCCACCACGGAGCCGGCGATGCGGATCCCCAGCCGGGTCGCCAGGTCGCGCACTCGGCGCGTGTCCTCCGCCGCGACGATCTCCGCGGTCTCGAGCGCCTCCCGCAGCCGTGGCGACGCATCGTCCACGTTGCCGATGGGAGTCGCGGCGAGGACGATGCGGCCAGTCATGGCTCCAGCGTCCCACACGGGCCGTGCGGCTCCGGGCGTGTCAGAGCTCGGCGGGCTCGCGGCGCGCGACCGCGGTGCGGAACGCGAGGAAGCCGAAGATCAGGGCCATCGCCGCCGCGATCACCGAGACGATCCCGGCGTACCCGATCCACCACGGATAGGGCGAGCCCACCCGCAGCACCGCCGTGAGGGTGCGCGCCCCGTCGGTGTCCACGCCGGCGACCGAGAGCTCGTGAGCCCCGTTGGCGAGCGATGCGGGAAGGGTCACCGACGCGTCGAGCGTGCCCGCCGAGTCCGCGCGGAGCGTGCCCAACGCGACCGTGCCGCCGTCGAGGGACACCAGCACCGAAGAATCCGGAGCGAAGCCCTCGCCCCGGACCGCGAGCGCGCCGCCCGCCGTGGCCTGGGCCTCGACCGTCCCCTCCGCGTCGAGCGCGACCTCGGCGCCGTCCGGGAGCGCGCCCGCGAGGGCGTCTCCCCAGCCGTGCGCGAGCTCGACGAGCAGCGGCTCGTCGACGGGTTCCGCGGCCGTGCCGCCGATCGCCTCCTGCGTCCCGCTCCACTCCCACGCCGCCGTGAGGATCGCCTGGGCGCCCTCCGCGGTCGGGACCGCGGTCCAGGCGTCGTCGTGCCCGACCGAGAGCCCCGGCGACTCGTCGCACCAGGTGTGGTTCGGCTGGAACGCGGTGGACGTGGACGCGATGCGCACGGGCCTGCCCTGCGCCGCGAGCGCCGCGACGGCGTCGGCCAGAGCGCGGTCGAGCTCGGCGACCACCGTGTTGACCACCTCGACGCGCGACGCCGACCAGGGCGCGGCACATGACGCCGCGACGCCGCCGGGAAGCAGCTGCGGATACTCGAGCACCACCACGGGGACGGCCGCGCCGTCGGCCGCCTCCTGCGCCGCGTCCACGATCTCGCGGAGCACGGCCCGCAGGTCCAGCACCTGCGCCGCCGTCATCGCGCGCACCGCGAGCGGATCCGCCCACGTGCACGCGAGGTCGTCGCTGTCGGGGTCGGCGCACGCGGCGACCAGGTCCCCGAGGCCGATGTCCGCCGCGCCGAGCGTCGCGATCACCAGCCCGGGCGCGGCATCGTCGAGCGCATCCAGCTGGGCGATGCCGCCCGGCTCGCCGTCGAGGACCGCCGAGATGGTCGCACCCGCGCAGGACTCGTCGCGCACGCGGTCCGTGCCGATCACCGTGCCCAGCGCTTCTCCGAGGGCGCCGGCGCAGTCGTCGACCGCGCCCGCGGCCAGGCCCGCCCCATCGCCCACGAGGACCACGTCCGTGCCCGCACCGAGCGCCTCCCCGAGCGCGGGTCCGGCGGTGTCGACCGCCAGCGTGGTGCGCGCCGCGACCGGCACGTCCGCCTCCGACACCGTCTGGCGCACGCCGGTGCCCCACGTGTGGACCGTGAGCGCGACGGTGCCCTCCTGGGCGCCGGGCGAGGCAAGGGTCCAGCGGAACGTCACCTCGCCGCCCACCGGGATGTTGCCCAGGCTCGCGGTGCGGCCCGGCTCGGTGGCGACCTCGACGCCGTCACCCTCCGCATCGAGCGCGACGCGGACGTCCTCGGCATCGCGGCCCGCCGCGTTGCGCACCGTCACCTCGACCACCGCGGAGCCGTCCGCGGGGATGCGGGAGGGCAAGGCGACGTGGGTCTCGAGCACCGGCGCGGCGAGCTCCTGCACCTTCTCGAGCAGCTCGTCGCCGTCCTCGACGCTGTAGGTCTCGCCGCCGGTCGCATCGCTCACGCACTCGAGCTGCTCCCGGCCAGCGTCGCTGTTGTCGAGCGCGATGCCGATCACCTGGAGGTCGAAGCCGCTCGCGCGGATCTCCGACGCCGTCGGGCACGGGTCCTCGCAGCTGTACTCGCCGTCGGACACGAGCACGATGGTCGCGCCCTCGATGCCCTGCGCGCGGAGGTCGTCGGCCGCGGCGCGCAGCGCCTCGGCGGTCGGGGTGTCGCCGTCGGGGGTCAGCCCGTAGACCTCCCCCATCGCGTCGCCGGTGCTGAGGACGCGCTGCACCGGCATCGCCCATTGGCCCGGCGCGCAGCTCGCGGACGAGCTCGGGTACGTGTAGATGCCCAGCTCCGACCCGAGCGGCTGCTCGTCCAGCAGCGAGCCGATCGCGGCCTGCGCGGCCGCCATCTTCACGGTGCCGTTGCCGTCCTCGTCCCCCATCGAGCCGGACGTGTCGACGATGAGCACGAGCGGCCGCGAACCGGGACCCGTGGTGGTGTCGGTATCGACGAAGCTCGCGGTGGGGGCATCGTCCTCGCCCCACTCGCCGTCCGCGATCGGGATCTTCTCGCTCAGGATCGGCACCGAGTGCTCGACCAGGACGTGGTCGAACGCCTGCGCGACCACCCCGACGTCAGCGCCGGCCTCGGCGTAGACCTCCCAGTCGCCACCGTCTCCCACGTTGATGGTGACCTCGACCGCGATGCCCGCGTCGAGCGTGATGGTCACCCCGACCACGTCCCACAGGAGGAACTTCACCGTGCCGGAGATGCCGACCTTGCCTGCGAGCTCGATGCTCACGCCCGGCTCCTGGACGCTCGACCCCGAGGACGACTCGGCGATCGGCGCCCACTCCCCTTCGCGATAGCTCACCCCGAAGGTGCGGCTGAACGTGCCTTCGATCTTGAACGCGACCTTGCCCGTGATGCCTGCCGAGGCGTAGATCTCGGGCTTGAGCTTGAGCGTCACCCATACGGGTACGGGCGTCGCGGTGGGGATGGGGATCCGGCCGAGCACCTGCTCCGGAAGCGGCTTGGTCACCTTGCGCTCGACCGAGGCGTACGCGAAGTAGGACGTGCTGGTCTTGAACTCCGTCGTCTGCGCCATCTCGAAGGTCCGGATCACCGACGAGGGGTCGCGCCAGACAAGCGAGAGGTCGATGTCGATGGTCGCAGAGAGCGTCGTCGTGAGGGTGAAGTTGTAGCCGATCTCCCAACCCCCGTCGACGTCGACGGGAGGCTTCTCGGCAGGGGCGTCCTCCTTGCCGCCGTCCTTGTAGTCGTCCGCATCGAAGTCGCCAGACTTGAGCGATCCGGCGATCCCGAGCGACACCTCCGCGACGTCGCGTCGATCGGTCTCGTCGCCCTCGGCGGGCAGCACGATCATCGGTGCCGAGCGGCGCGCCGCGCCCAGCGCACCTCCGCTCCCGGCGGTCGCCGCGGCCGCCTCGACGTCCTCCTGCACCGGCAGCACCGGCACGTCCTCGATCGAGACGTGCAGCTGGAGGAACACGTCGGTGAGCGCCGCCTGCTCGGTCTCGTAGACCACGTTGTCCCCGTCGACGTGGACCGCGCGGACGCGGCGCACGGCGCCGGTGGGAAGGAGGTCGGAACGGTCGACGACGATCACGTCGCCCACCGCGGCGGCGATGGGCCCGCTCGTCTCGATGGTGCTGTCGCTGCTCGCGACCACGGCATCACCCTCGACCACCTCGACGTCGGCGGCCACCACATCGGCCTCCGGCGCGGGGGCGACCAGGTCCGCCGTCACGTGCGCCTCGCCCGTCGCACCCGCGAGATCACGGGCGCGGGCGGTCAGGGTGACCTCGCCGTCCGGTGCCGGCACGGTGAGCGCGAAGGACGGCTCATCACGCGTCGCGTCGACCGCGGCCGATCCGACGAACCGGTCGCCGACCAGGATCTCGACCACCGCGACGGGCGCCGAGGACCGCGTGACCCGGCCCGTGACCGTGAGCGTCGCGCCCGTCTCCGCGAGGTCGATCGACGCGCCCTGCTCCGGGCTGTCGATGACCACCTCGACCGCATCGTCCGCGCTCGACGGCTCGCCCGGGAGGTAGGCGACCACGCGCGCCGACTCGACCGTCGCCGTGCCGGCGAGCGAGAGCGTCGCCGCACCGTGCGCCACCGCGGCCGTCGCGAGCACGCGATCGGCTCCGCTGACGCCGTGGGCGCTTGCGAGCGCGCCCTCTCCCGCGGCGCGGCCCCCGTCGACCGTGCCGTCGCCCGCGGTGTCGAGGTCGAGCACCAGCGCGCCGATGCCTGCGCTCGGCAGCCCGTCGATGCCCTCCGCGTCGATGGACACGTCGCCCCCGTCGGAGCCGAGCGCGACCTCGCGCGCGCCGACCGCGACCGTCGAGCCGACCAGCGCGGACGCATCGTCTGTCGCGGCGGAGGCGCCGACCCAGCCGAGCACCGTGATGTCCACGGCGTGGGGCGATCCGAGGACCTCCCAGGAGGCGAAGCCGTCGGCATCGAGCGGCACCAGCGCGAGCGCCTGAGCATCGCCGGCGGAGAGCTCGACGTAGACACGGGCGCCGTCGCGCGAGGCGAGCCGCACGCCGCCGTCGCCCGAGACCGCCACCGAGACCCAGACGGCGCTCACACCCGCGGCCGGCACCGCGCCCTGGCCCAGGGGGGTGAACGCCTGCGCCTCCGCGGTGCCCGCGCCGCCGAGCCCGATCGCGGTGCCGACCACCGGCTCGGGCGCGATCGCGACCGTGCCGCCCGGGGCCGGCCGCTCGTCGTCGCCCACCACGGTGAAGGTGCCGACCGCGGTGGTGGTGATCGTCGCCGCGGTGGACGACTCGAGCGTGAGAGCCTGGCCGGCGTCGACCACCAGCTGCGCGCTCGAGCTCCCGGCGGGGAAGCGCGCGACCGTGGTGCCGTCGCCCGTCGCGAGGGAGCCGGGCTCCTCCGCCTCGACAGCGAGGTCGACCATGACCGAGCCGGCATCCGCGAGGTCGGGCCACGCGAGGCGTTGCGGGGACCGCGAGGCGAGGGTCACCGGCGAGCCCGCAGTCGGCTCGACCGCACGCCAGAGCCCGCCGTCCGGCGCGACCTCGAGCGCCTCGAGAAGCCCGGACCCGTCCGCGTCGTCGGTCAGGAACGTCATGGCGCCCCATCCGAGACCCGACAGGACCACGGCCCCTGCGACCGCCCACGCGGTGATCCTGAGGCCGCGGCGACGGCGGGCGGGAGGCTGCGGCGCCTCGCCTGTCATCTCACAGCCCCGCTCGGAGCGCGCTCACGGCGTCGACGCTGCCGGAGCCCGCGGCGCCCACGAGCGTGACCGCGTCCGGACCGTCGTACGCACCCTTGACCACGAGCGTGAGCTCGTCTGCGTCGGCGGTGTCGAGCGAGAACGCGGTGGCCTTGCCCCGCGTGACCTTCCACGTGTCGACCTTGGCCCCGTCGAGGAACACCGTGACGGTGACCGTGCCGCCCTCCTCGTAGGACTGGATGCCGTACATGCCCTCGACCACGTCGATCGCGCCGCCGAGCGTGAACTCGTAGATCGCGCCCGACTCGTCGACGCCGCACTCGAGCGCATCGTCGAGAGGCTGGTCGCCGATGAGGACGTCGTCCTCCGTGTCCCACCAGCCGTCGTAGTCGAGCAGCAGGTCTGCGAGCGCGACCGTGGACGGGGAGTCGGCGATCACCAGGGTGACGGCGTCGGGGAGCTCGGTGCCCGGCTTCGCGGACAGCTCCGCGACGGCGCCGGGGTCCACACCGGGCACGTAGCGACGCTCCTGGGTCACGCGCGTGCCGAGCGCCTCGAGGTCCGCGAGCACGTCGACCGCGTCGCGGCCCTCGTAGGCGGGCACCGTCGCGGCCTCGGACACGATGATCTGGACCGCGCTCGGGTTGGTCGACCCGAACACCGGAGTCTGCTCGACGACGCGACCGCTGCCACCCGCCGCAGGGCGCGTGGTCACGGACACCGCGTCGACGGGGATGCCCGCATCGGCGATGGTCTGGAGCGCACGGTCCTCGTCGAGGCCGCGCACGTCCGGCATGAGCGCGACGACGTCGGCGGCATAGGCGGGCACGTCGACGGCGACGACCTTGGTGGTGCCGACGGCCTCGCCGCTCACCACGGTGCGGTTGGCGACGGACCAGCCGGCGACGGCGCCGAACGCGCCCGCGGCCACGATCGCGGCGACCACGGCGATCGCCGTGAACGTCACCAGCGAGGCGCGACCGCCACGGGTGCGGGGACGCGCGGCGGGCTCCGCATCGCCAGGCGCGTCGTCGGCAGCGGCCGGCATGGGCGCTGCCGGCGCGGCCGGCACGGGGAACGCGGTCGCGGGCACCGGCGCCGCCGGTGCCGCGCTCTCAGGCGCGGGAACCGGAGGGTTCGCGGCGACGCGCTCCTTGCGCGCCCGACGAGGCTCACGCGCGCGCGGCGCACCGAAGACTGTCTGGGGCGCCTCCACGGGTGCTCCGCACGCGGGGCACACCCCTGTCCGCTCGCCGTCGAGGGACGCGCCGCACCTGCTACATGTCCTCATCGAGCCCCCAGCCCCATGCGCACTTGTGAGTCGGTCCGGAGGCTAGCACAGGCGCGAGGACGCTTCGGCACACCGTGCCGCCGCGTTGTCACGCGCGTCCCCGCGGGCTCCGCGAAGGCGCGCTATTAGGCTTCGCGTGTGAATCTCGCGACGCTCTGGCGCTGGCGCGCCACCCTCATGGCCGTCGGCGTGGGGCTGCTTGCCGCCCTGCTGCGTCTCGCGTCGCTCGCCGATCCGCACGCGCTGGTCTTCGACGAGGTGTTCTATGCGCGCGGGGCCTTCTCCCTCACCGAGCTCGGCTACGAGGGCGACTGGGAGGGCGACGACGGCGCCTTCGCGACCGGGGACACGTCCGGGCTGAGCACCGAGGGCGACTTCGTGGTCCACCCGATGGTGGGCAAGCTCCTCATCGCGCTCGGCATCGAGCTGTTCGGCAACGACCCGTTCGGCTGGCGCGTCGTGGGAGCGGTGCTCGGCTCGCTGCTCGCGGTGCTGGTCGCTCTCACCGCCCGTCGCCTGTTCCGCTCGACCGTCTGGGGCGCCGTCGCGGGCGTGCTCGTGGCGGTCGACGGCGAGCTCATCGTCCTGTCCCGCACGGCGCTGCTCGACGGCTTCCTCGCGTTCTTCGTGGTGCTCGGCTTCTGGCTGCTGGTGGTCGACCGCGATCGCACGTTCGCGCTGCTCGAGCGCCGCACCGCCGAGCACCGTGCCGGCATGGGCCTGGCGGACGATGCGCCGCTCGCCGGCGCCGGACCTCGCACGGGCATCCGGTGGTGGCGGCTCGCGGCGATCGCGGCCTTCGCGCTCGCCGCCTCGACCAAGTGGAACGGCCTCTACTTCGCTGCCGCGTTCCTGGTGCTGTCTGTCGTGTGGGACGCCCTGGCGCGCCGCGACCTCGGGTGGGACCTGTGGCCCGTCGGCGCCTTCGTGCGCGCTGTCCCCGCCGCGCTCGCCACGCTCGTCATCATCCCCGTGATCTATGTCGCCACGTGGGCGAACTGGTTCCTCACCGACGGCTCCTACGACCGTTCGTGGGCGCAGCAGCATCCGGGCGAGGGGATCACATGGCTGCCGGATGCGCTCAACTCCCTGGTCCACTACCACCAGCAGATGTGGACCTTCCACACGGGCCTGACGTCGGAGCACAACTACATGTCGAACCCGTGGACGTGGCTGGTGCAGTGGAGGCCCACGGCCTTCTACTTCGAGGACGCGCCGGATGCGGCGTGCGGCGCCGACCGCTGCGTGAGCGCGATCCACGCGCTCGGGAACCCCTTCATCTGGTGGCTCGCGACGGCCGCGCTCGCCTGGGCGCTGTGGCGCGTGATCCGGCACCGCGACGTCCTCGCGCTCACCGTGTCGCTGGGCGTGCTCGCCGGCTGGGTGCCGTGGCTGCCGTACGCCTACCGCACCATCTTCACGTTCTACACCGTGGCGTTCGCGCCGTTCATGGTGCTCACCCTCGTGTGGGCGATGCGCCGGATCGCGCAGCCCGATCATCTGGAGGGCGGATGGTCGCGTCGCGGCACCATCGGCGTGGGCCTGGTGCTCGCCGCGATCCTGGTGATCTCCGGGTTCTTCGTGCCGCTGTGGGTGGGCACGCCCATCCCGTTCCAGTACTGGCAGGCGCACATGTGGCTGCCCAGCTGGGTCTGACGCGTCAGTCGTCGCGGCTCTCGACCAGCCGCGACAGCACGATCGCGCTGCGCGTCTTGTCCACCTGCGGCGCGAGGCGCACCTGCTCGAGCGCGAGCTCGAGGTCAGGCATGGTCGCGGCGCGCAGGCGGACGATGGCGTCCGCCTGACCCGTCACCGTGAACGCCTCGACCACGTTGGGGATCGACGCGAGGATCCGCCGCAACTCCTCAGGCGCGACGGTGCCGCGACAGAAGACCTCGACATAGGCCTCGGTCCCCCCGGCATCGAGCGCCGGATCGAGCCGGACGCGGAAGCCTTGGATCACGTTGTCCGCAAGCATGCGGTCCACCCGACGTTTCACCGCCGAGGGCGACAGGCCGATGCGCAGTCCCATCTCCGCGTAGGACGCGCGCCCGTCGAGCCGCAGCTCGTCGATGATCCGTCGGTCCAGGTCGTCGAGCGACATTCTTCTCCCCCCTCGCAAGCAACCTGCACCAGGACGGCCATTCTCGCATGTATTCGCCGGATCAGACACCACCTGCCAGCGATTTCTGCCGACCACGGCTGCCCAGGCCCCTCGGTGACGGCACGCGTGACGCGGCCTGTGCGCCGACACCTGCGCCGCAGTAGCGTGTGAGCAGCCGCCTCGCAGAGCCGGGGCGCGAGAGGAGCCGTTGATGCAGGAGCAGAGACACCTGGGGTTCGAGCTGGACGCGCGCGCGTTGACCGCGCGGGCGATCACCTTGGTCAGGGTCATGTTCGCGGTGCTGGGCGCGGTCGCGCTCGCGGTCGGGATCGCGCTCATCGTGTGGCCCGGGCGCACGCTCGCGGTCGGCGCGGCGCTCGCCGGCGTCTACTTCGTGATCGCGGGCGTCGCACGCATCGCGATGGGCGTGCTGGGAGCCGCGGTGTCCGCGGGCCTGCGCTCGCTGTCGATCGTGATGGGCGTGCTCATGCTCATCGCCGGCGTGGTGATGCTGCGCAACCTCGAGGCATCCACCGCGGTGCTGCTCATCGTGGTCGCGCTCACCGTCGGGATCGGCTGGATCATCGACGGGATCATGGTGATCCTCGAGTCGGGGAAGGCACGCTCGCGAGGGTGGGCCCTCACCTACGGCATCGTGGGCCTGCTCGCGGGCATCGCCGTGATCGCGTTCCCCGCGATGACCGCGACCGTGCTCGTGTGGATCGCTGCGGCCGTGTTCGTGCTCCTCGGCGTCGTGGGGCTGGTCCGTGCCTTCACCTTCGGCCGCGAGCTGGAGGCGACCCTGTGAGCGCGCAGGACACCCCTGAGGTCGAGCCGGTACCGGAGGACGTGGCGCGCGCCATGGCGGCCGAGGCGGCGCTCGCCGACGAGCAGCCGCCCCCGCCGTGGCTCGACGCCGCCATCAGGCGCGCGCTCTGGCGAACCGTGCGCGTGGTGCTCGTGGTGGTGCTCGCCATCTGGATCGGCGTGCAGATGCGTCACCTGCTCGGGCTGATCGTGTTCGCGCTCTTCATCGCCCTGGCGATGCTGCCCGGCGTCACCGGCCTGCACCGGCGCTACGGCATCCGCCGCGGCGCGGCGGTCGGCCTCATGTACCTCGCCGCCGTGGTCCTCTCGGTGTTCATGATCGGCGTCCTCATCCCCGCGATCGCGCGCTTCGCGGACTCGGTCCGCGAGTCGCTGCCCGGGTGGTCGTCCTCCCTCACCGAGTGGAGCCAGCGCGTGCTCGGCGTCCCGATCGACACCTCCGGCGCGGACTCCGCGCTGTCGAGCCTGTCGCTCGACCTGGCCAGCTGGGCTGACGAGGCGCTCGGTCTGGTGACCTCGGGGATCGGCCTGGTCTTCGACCTCTTCACGGTCGCGACCTTCGCGTTCTACATCGCGGCGCAATGGCCGCAGATCATGCGCGCCCTCATGTCGCGCATGCCCCCGGAGCGCCAGCGCACCTTCGCGTGGATCGCGGACACCTCGATCGAGCAGACGGGCGGCTACTTCTACTCGCGCCTGCTGCTCATGGGGGTGTGCGGCGGCCTCGCGTTCGTGGTGATGCTCCTGGTCGGGCTTCCGCTCGTGTACGCGATCCCGCTCGCGCTGTTCATGGGATTCGTGTCGGAGTTCATCCCGTTCATCGGCACCTACATCGGCGCCGCGCTGCCCATCGTGATCATCCTGGCCGTCCAGGGCCTGGTGCCCGCGCTCGTGCTGCTCGCGTGGGTGCTCGTCTACCAGCAGGCGGAGAACTACTGGCTGAGCCCGAGGTTCTCCTCCCAGACCATGGAGCTCAACGGCGCGATCGCGTTCGGTGGCGCGCTCGCGGGCGGTGCCATCGCGGGTCCGCTCGGCGCATTCATGGCGCTGCCGGTCGCGGCGCTCATCACCGCGATCGTCAAGAACTCCGGCCGCAAGTACGAGGTGATCGAGATCGACGCGCGCAGCGCTGCGGCGGAGGACGCGCCTCCGCCCCCGGCCGGCGAGGACGGATAGACGACGAAGGGCCCCGGCGATGCCGGGGCCCTTCGTCGTGAAGCGCGCTGATCAGGCGGCCGCGACCACGTCCACCACGAAGGCGAGCGTCGAGCCCGCGGGGATCGCGTCGAGGTCCTGGTCGCCGTAGCCGAGGTCCGGCGGGACGATGACGAGCACCTGGCTGCCGACCGTCACGCCCTCGAGACCCTGGACCCAGCCCTCGATGAGCTGGTCCGAGGTGAGGCGGAACATCGCGGAAGAGCCGGTGCCCCACGACGAGTCGAAGGTGTCCTCGCCCTTCCAGACCCAGCCGCTGTAGTTGACCCACACGAGGTCGCCCTTCTCGACCGTCTCGCCGTCACCCTCGATGAGGGTCTGCGACACCAGCTCCGAGGGCTTCTTGGCCCCGCTGAAGTCGATGCTCGGCGCGCCCGTGTCGTCGAGCGTCACCGTCGGCAGGCCCTCGACCGCGTCGACCGACGCGCCCTCGGCACGCTCGAGCGGCGAGACCGCGGCGGAGGCCGTGACAGCCATGACGCGCGTCGGGACGTCCTCCGAGGAGGTGTCCGGGAAGGCGTAGAGGAACTGGTCGCCCACGTTCGCGCCCACGATCTCGGTGTAGAGCTCGTCGATGACCTGGCCCTCCTCCATCGGGACGGCCTCGGGCATGCCCGTGTCGTAGGTCGAGTAGTAGACCGAGGCGTCCGAGCCCGTGTAGACCACGTAGTCGAGCACCACCTGCTGGCCCTCCTCGATGACCTCGCCATCGCCGTCGGCCACGTGCAGGAGCGCGGTGTCGCCGACGGTCAGGGGGCTCTCGAAGGTCAGCTCGGGGATGCCATCCGCATCCGCCCACTCGATCGACGAGAGCGCAGCGAGGTCCGCCTCGGACGTCTGCGACTCCGCGGCCGCCGACGCCGAGGGCGACGGGTCCGCGTCGGAGGCGGGGCTGCACGCGGCGAGGCCGAGCATGGCCACCGAGCCGAGCGCGACCGCGGCCAGCTTGTTCTTCTTCATGGATCTCCTCACGGGGGGTGTCCAGGACGTGCATGCCCTGGACGGGCATGCGGCTTCGCCATGGGAACCGATGGGCGTCCGCGAGGGTTCCCGGTCCGGCCGCATCCTGACGCAGCCGTGACCCCGCAAGCGGGCACCCGTTCAGGGTACCCGGCCCCCGGTGCACCCCCCGCCTGTGCGCCTGGGAGTTTGCTCAGAGTTCCCGATGCACCACCTGCGCCGAGGCCTGCGCCGTCGCGAGCATGAGGATCTGGTCGATGTTGACGTGCTTGGGGCGGGACGCGACCCAGCGCACCGCGTCGGCGATGTCCTCGGCGCTCATCGGGGTGACGCCTTCGTAGACCTTCGCGGCCTTGTCGGCATCGCCGCCGAAGCGCACCAGCGAGAACTCGGTCTCCACCATGCCGGGGTCGATCTCGCTCACGCGGACCGGCTGGCCGAGCAGCTCGATGCGCAGCACGCGGGTCATCGCGGCAACCGCGTGCTTCGCGGCGTTGTACCCGCCGCCGCCCTTGTAGGGCTCGCGCGCGGCGATCGAGCCGATGTTGATGACCTGGCCGTCCCCGGACGCGACGAGCTTGGGCAGCAGCGCCTTGGTCACGCGCAACGTGCCGAGCACGTTGACGTCGTACATCCACTGCCACTCGTCGATGTCGCCCTCGGCGATCGAGGTGGTGCCGAGCGCACCGCCGGCGTTGTTGAGGAGCAGGTCGCAGGACTCGATCCGGGCAGCGAACGCGTCCACCGACTCCTGATCGGTGACATCGAGAGCGATGGCCGTGCCGCCGATCTCCGCCGCGAGCGCCTCGAGACGGTCCACGCGGCGCGCCCCGATCACCACGTGCCATCCGTCGGCCGCGAGGGCGCGCGCGCTGGCCGCGCCGATCCCGCTGCTGGCTCCCGTGACGACCGCCGTGCGCTGTGACATCTCTACCTCCTGTCGGGCCGCGCCCGATGCGCGGCGTACCCCTCAAGCCTGTCTGGCCCCCGAGCCGGGAGCCAGGTCCAGACGATGCCACAGCCCGGGTGCCACCGTGTTTCCCCGACGTAACTTCTGGCCGCCGTCTTCGCCCCGACGTGGACCTGGCCGGACGGGCACGGGTCCAGCACGATGCGTGTCATGGTCCTCCTGCCCTGCCCGCCGCCCGGAGAGGTCCGGTGACCGCCCTCGCGTGGACGGCCGCCTCGCTCGTGGTCGTGCTGGCCACGGTGGTGCAGGCCGCGACGGGCATGGGGTTCGGGATCGTCGCGGTGCCGCTGCTGGTGCTCGTCGCGCCCGAGCTGGGCATCGGCGCGGTGCTCGCCATCACCGTGGTGGTGATGTGCGCGGTGGCGTGGACGGAGCGCCGGTGGCTGAGCGTGCCCGACCTGGTCCGCACCTCCGTCGCCGCGGTTCCCGGCATCCTCGTCGGGACCGCGATCGCACGCGTGACCCCCGAGGCCGCGACCCAGGTGACCGTCGGAGCCGTCGTCGCCGCCGCATCGGCCCTGTCCCTGCTGGCGTGGAGGGCACGCATGACGCCCGCGTCCATCGCCGCGGCCGGCGCGCTCGGAGGGGCGCTCACCCCGATCGCCGCGCTGCCGGGCCCGCCGATGGCCGTGGTGTACCGGCCCGACGACGTACGGACCATGCGCTCGACCCTGTCCGCGTACTTCGCCGTGACATCCGCCCTGTCGCTCGCGTCGCTATCCTTGGCGCGAGCCGGCGAGGGCGCCGTCACCCTGGGGGCCGATGCGCTCTCCGGGCTCGCACTGACGCCCGCCGTGATCGTGGGCGCGCTCGTGTCGGCGCCGCTCGTGCGGAGGCTGCCCCCCGGCGTGGTGCGGACCGGTGCGCTCGTGCTGTCGCTCGTGTCGGGCATCGTGCTCGCGGCGCGAGGGGTGACGGCATGACGCCGGCACGTCCCTCAGGAGGTTCCCCGGTGATCGACGACCTGCACGGCGAGACCGATGCAGCCATCGGCGCGCGCGCTCGCCAGTACATCGACCCGGACAGCCGCGAACCGCTGTTCCAGCAGGTGCGGCGCTTCCTCGAGCAGTCGCTGCTCGAGGGACGCTTCAGGCCCAACCGGCCGCTGCCCTCGTCCCGCCATCTCGCGGGCGTGCTCGGGGTGTCGCGCAACACCGTCTCCGCGGCGTACCAGGAGCTCACGGCGCTCGGGCTCATCGAGTCGCGGCCGCGCTCAGGGCTGTACCCCGCCACCGAGCGGATCGCCGCGACGCCCGTGAGCGGGGCCGCGTCCGCGGCCCCGGCGCGCCCCTCGCGCTCGCGCCCCGTCCCCACGGGGCAGGTCGACTGGGCCGCTCGCCTTCCCCGGCCGCTCGGCGAGGACCTCCAGCACGCGGCCGCGCACGCCGACTGGCACCGCTACCCCTTCCCGTTCCTTCCCGGCCAGCCCGAGCTCGCGACCTTCCCCGCGCGGGCGTGGCTGCGCTCGCTCAACGACGCGCTCGCGGGTCCGCACCTCGCGCGCAGCTTGCGCGACTCGGTCGACGGCGACGACGACCTCCTGGTCCAGGCGCTGTGCCGCGAGATCCTGCCGCCCCGCGGGATGTCGGTGACGCCGTCCGAGGTGATCATCACCAACGGCGCGCAGCAGGCCCTCTCGCTGCTCGCGGACCTGCTGATCCACGAGGGCGACACCGTCAGCGTGGAGAATCCCGGCTACGTCGATGCGTGGCACATCTTCAGGAACGCCGGCGCGACGCTGCACCCCATCGAGGTCGACAGCGGCGGCGCACGCGTCTCGCGCGCCGATGCCGCGCGGTCCGAGTTCGTGTACCTCACGCCGAGCCACCACCACCCGACCGCCGTCACCACCACCTACGCGCGGCGCGCCGCGATCCTGCGTGCCGCGCAGAGCGAGGATGCGCTGGTGATCGAGGACGACTTCGACTCGGAGGTGCGGTTCAAGGGCCGCCCGACCCCGTCGCTCAAGTCGCTCGACCGCACCGGCCGCGTCATCTACGTCGGCACCTTCTCGAAGTTCGTGGCGCCGGGGCTGCGGCTCGGGTTCGTGGTCGCCGATGCGGCGCTGATCAGCGCGCTGCGCGAGCGCCGGCGCTACCTCACCAAGCATCCGTCCGGGCATCTCCAGCGCGCGCTCGGCCTCTTCATCGAGTCCGGGGAGTACCACCGCGCGCTGCGCCAGCACCGCCGCCACCTGGCCCGCAAGTACGAGACGCTCATGGAGGAGCTCGAGCGCCACCTGCCGTTCGAGCTGCCGCCGGTCCCGGCGGGCGGCCTCAGCGTCTGGCTCAACGGACCCGCCGGCTTCGATGGCACACGCGTGACGGAGCTCGCGCGCCGACGCGGCGTCATCGTCGACGCCGGCGAGCGCTTCTACCTTCAGGACGCGCGTCGCGACGCGATCCGCATCGGCTTCAACGCGATCGCCCTCCAGGCGATCCCGCGCGGTGTCGAGCTCCTGGCGGAGGCCATCCGCGAGCAGCTCGCGGAGTAGCCCCTCCCGCCCCGACACTCCCAACGGATCTCGCGCCGACACGCCGGCCGCCACCCGCGCATCGTCCCCTCTCACCGGCGTGTCGCCGCGAGATCCGTTGCCGCTGTCAGGGATCGGGACGCACGAAGGGGGCCGGCGCGATGCCGGCCCCCTTCGCGCGTGACGGCTAGACGAGCGCCGGCTCGCGCACGCCCTCGTACGCCGCGTCCGCCACCTCGAGCGCCTTGTCCAGGATCGCGAGGCCCTCGCGGGCCTCCTCGTCCGACAGGTTGCACGGGGGGCAGAGGTGGATGCGGTGGAACTGGTTGAAGAGCAGCAGCCCGTCCTGCTTCGCGGCGCCGAGCACGCCGGTCACGGCGGGCGATGCGCCGCCGTACGGCGCCAGCGGCTCCTTGGTCTCGCGGTCCTTGACCAGGTCCAGCGCCCAGAACACGCCCAGGCCGCGGACATCGCCCACCGACGGATGCCGCTCCGCCATCGCACGCAGCTCGGGTCCGAACACCTCCGCGCCCAGGCGCGCAGCGTTCTCCACCACCTGCTCCTCGTGCATCGCGGTGATGGTCGCGACCGCGGCCGCCGCGGCGAGCGGGTGGCCCGAGTACGTGAGCCCGCCGGGGAACGCGCGCTCGTCGAACGTCGCCGCGATCTCGTCGCGGATGATGACGCCGCCCATGGGCACGTAGCCGGAGTTCACGCCCTTCGCGAACGTGATGAGGTCCGGCGTGATGCCGTAGTGGTCGATCGCGAACCATGCCCCCGTACGGCCGAAGCCGGCCATGACCTCGTCGCAGATCATGACGATCCCGAAGCGGTCGCACAGCTCGCGCACCCCCGCGAGGTACCCCGGCGGAGGCGGCATGATGCCCGATGTGCCGGGCACCGTCTCGAGGACGATGGACGCGATGGTCGACGGACCCTCGAACGTGATCATCTGCTCGAGGTGCTCGAGCGCGCGCTCGCACTCCTCCTGCTCGGTGGTCGCGTTGAACACCGTGCGGTAGAGGAACGGCCCGAAGAAGTGGACCGTGCCCGCGGGCACGAATTCGTTGGGGAAGCGACGCGGGTCGCCGGTGACCTGGATGGCAGTCGCGGTCGAGCCGTGGTAGCTGCGGTACTGCGACATCACCTTGGTACGGCCAGTGTGCAGCCGCGCCATGCGGATCGCGTTCTCGATCGACTCCGCGCCGCCGTTGGTGAAGAACACCTTGTTCATGCCTTCGGGCGCGAGGTCGGTGATGAGCTTGGCGGCGAGCGACCGCTTGTCGTTCGCGTGCGCCGGGGCGATGGTGGCGAGCGTGGCCGCCTGCTCCTGGATCGCCGCGACGACCTTCGGGTGCTGGTGGCCCACGTTCGTGTAGACCAGCTGCGACGAGAAGTCGAGGTAGCGCTTGCCGTCGGCGTCCCACAGGTAGGACCCCTCGCCCCCGGTGATCACCATCGGGTCGAGCGGCTTCTGCGCCGACCACGAGTGGAACACGTGAGCGCGGTCCAGCGTGTAGGTCTCCTGGCCCTCGGGGCTGGTGGGGATAGGCATCTCAGTCTCCTTCGGAGGTACCGGGTCAGACGGTCGCGGGAACCGGGGACGGGAAGTGGACGCCGCCGACGACGGTGCCCAGGACGGCGATGTCGCGCAGCTCCTTGGCCTCGGCCACCTCGAACGGGTCGCGGTCGAGCACCGCGAAGTCCGCGTACTTGCCGGGGACGATCGAGCCGATGAGGTGGTCGAGCTTGAGGACGTAGGCCGGGCCGATGGTGATGGCCTCGAGCGCCTCCTTGACGGAGATCCGCTCCGCGTCGCCCCACGAGCGACCCGTGGGGGTGCGGCGCTCCGCCGCGTAGGAGGCGGTGGCCAACGGGTCGAGCGGCGTGACCGGGGTGTCGCAGTGCAGCGCGATCGTCACGCCGGCGTCGAGCGCGGTGCGGGCCGCGTTCATGCGCTGAACGCGGTCCTGGCCGACCGTGAGGTCGATGTGCTGGTCTCCCCAGTACCAGATGTGGTTGGAGAAGATGTTGGCGCACATGCCCAGCTCGGCCATGCGCCTGTACTGCGCACGGGTGGTCAGCTGGGAGTGGGTGACGGTGTGGCGGTGGTTCCACCGGGGCGCCTCCGCGAGCACCTCCTCGACCGCGTCGCAGAAGACCTCGGTCGCCTCGTCGCCGTTGCAGTGCACGTGGATGTTGAGGCCGGCCTTGTGGAACGCGCTCACCTGCGCGCGGAAGGTCTCGGCGTCGGTGTTCCAGATGCCGTCGTCGTGGCCGCACACGTAGCCCGGGTCCTGAAGCTTGGCGGTGTGCTGCTGGATCGAGCCGTCGAGCATCAGCTTCACCGTGCCGAGGTGGAGCTTGGCGTTGCCCTTGTCCTGGATCGACTTCACGAGCCCGGCCATCTGCTGCGCCTCCTCCGCCGACGTGGTCATGCCGCCGAAGGTCGCGGGGACCAGGCGGAGGGAGAAGTCCTCGCGCGAGGTGACCTCGGTCAGCAGGCCGAGACCGCCGGGACGGACCGCGTCGAAGCTCGCGAGGTCCGTCGCGGTGGTGCACCCGTGGTTGCGGGCGTCCGCGGCGAAGTCGTACATGCCCTTCTCGCTGGTCATGCCCTTGCTGAGGTCCATGCCGAGCGCCGCCATCACCGGCATCATCGCGCCCAGCTCCTGGAGCTCGCCCGTGGGGAGGCCGTCCTCGCCCTTGATGACACCCTCGATGTCGGTGTCGGCGCCGTAGCCGGCCTTCTCCAGCAGCACCGAGTTGGCGGTCGCAACATGGCCGCTCGCGTGGATGACGTAGATCCCCCGGGTCGAGCTCACCGAGTCCAGAGCGTGGCGGTCGAGCGTCTCGCCCGGGTGGAAGAGCATGTCCAGGCCGCGCGCGTTGAGGATCTCCCCCTCGGGCAGCTCGGCGTCCCACGCCTTGAGCGCGTCGAGCACGCCCTGCCAGGACTGCGCACCGGGCAGCGGCGTACCGTCGGGCATGGTGCGCGGGAAGTAGCCCAGGAAGAACGGGCTCTCCATATGCCCACCCATGTGGGAGTGCGCCTCGACGAAACCGGGTGCGAGCACCTGGTCCGCGTAGCGGTCGTCAACCTCGGCGCCGGGGTACGCGGTGAGCAGCTGCTCCACGTCGCTCACGGCGAGGATCCTGTCGCCGCGGACGGCGACCGCGGTGCCGGTGGGCACCGCATCGTCCAGCGTGCGGACCAGCTTCGCGGTGAGGATGGTGACGGTCTCGGTCATGGTGACGCTCCTTCTTCAGACGGTGGTGGACGATGCGGGACGGAGGCCGAGGCGCAGCGCCTCCTGGCCCTCGCCGGGACGGTGGCACGCGACCAGATGGCCGCCGGTGGGGTTGGCCGCGACATCGGTGTGGACCAGCGGGGGCGCCTCGGTGCGGCACTGCTCGGTGGCGAGCCAGCAGCGGCTCGCGAACGCGCAGCCCGCGGCGCGCTGGGTGGGGCTCGGCGGGTCGCCCTGGAGGATGATCCGCTCGCGCCTGCCCGCGTCGGGGTCCGGCACGGCGGACAGGAGCGCCGCGGTGTACGGGTGCAGGGGATCCGCGAGCACCTGCGACGCGGGCCCGACCTCGACGATGCGGCCCAGGTACATGACCGCGACGCGGTGCGAGAGGTGGCGGATCACCGCGAGGTTGTGGGAGATGAACATGTAGGTGAGCTGCTTGCTCTCCTGAAGCTCGAGGAGCAGGTTGAGGATCTGCGCCTGGATCGAGACGTCGAGCGCGCTGGTCGGCTCGTCGAGCACCACCAGCTCGGGCTCGGTCGCGATCGCTCGGGCGATCGCGATGCGCTGGCGCTGACCGCCGGAGAACTCGTGCGGGAAGCGCCCGGCCGCGCCGTCGGGCGCCCCCACGGCCTCGAGCGCCTCGAGCGCCTTGGCCCTCGCCTCGCCTCGAGGGACCCCGGCGGACAGCAGCGGCTCCATCACGGAGCGGAGCACCTTGTAGCGCGGGTCGAGCGAGTCGTTGGGGTCCTGGAAGACCATCTGCGCGCGGCGACGGTGCGCGCGGAGCCGCCCGCCCCGCATCGCGAGCGCGTCCTTGCCGTCGAATCGGATCTCCCCGGCCGTCGGCTTGCGCAGCAGGAGAGCCGCCCGCGCGAGCGTGGACTTGCCGCAGCCCGACTCGCCCACGATGCCGAGCGTCTCGCCGCGCTGGACCTCGAGTGTCACGCCGTCGAGCGCGTGCACCGTGCGTCCGCCTGCGGCGGGGAACTCCTGACGGACGCCGTTGAGGACCATGAGGGGGTCCTCGACCGCGCGGGGTCGGGGCGTGATGTCGAGGTCCGTGAGGGTCATGCCTTCACCTCCGAGAGTGCGGTGAGATCGAGCTCGACGCTGCGCCAGCAGCGGGCCGTGTGCGCGGGCTCCACCTCGACCAGCGCCTGGGGCGACGCGCAGGCCTCGACCGCGAACGCGCATCGTGCGGCGAAGCGGCATCCCGAGGTCTCGCGGTCCGCGTCGCGGACGCCGCCGGGGATCATCGGCAGGTCCTCGCGTGCGGCGGTGCTGGTGGTCGGGATCGAGGCGACGAGCGCCGCGGTGTAGGGGTGCGAGGGGTTCGCGAGGACCTCCGTCGGGACGCCCTCCTCGACGATCTCGCCGGCGTACATCACGACCACGCGGTCGCAGGTCTGCGCGATGACGCCCAGGTCGTGGCTGATGAGCAGCACGCCTGCGCCGGTCTCGCGCCGCATGCGGTCGATCAGGTCGAGGATCTGCGCCTGGACGGTGACGTCGAGCGCCGTCGTGGGCTCATCCGCGACCAGGAGCTGCGGGTTGGCGGCCATCGCCATCGCGATGACGATGCGCTGGCGCATGCCGCCGGACATCTGGTGGGGGAACTGCTTGGCGCGCAGCTCGGGCTCCGGTACCTGCACCAGCCGCAGCAGGTCGAGCGCGCGGGCGTGGGCCGCCTTCTTGTCGGCGAGGCCGTGGACCAGCAGCACCTCGGCGATCTGCGCGCCCACCCTCATGCACGGGTTGAGCGCGGACATGGGCTCCTGGAACACCATCGACGCGACGCGGCCGCGGACCTGGTTCCAGTCGGACTCGTCGGCGCCGAGCATCCCGTGCTCACCCACGTCGAGCCGGTCGGCGTCGACTCGGGCGCTCGCGGGAAGCAGGCCCAGCACGGCGAAGCCGATGCTCGACTTCCCGCAGCCCGACTCGCCGATCACGCCCAGGATCTCGCCGGGGCCGACGCGCAGGTCGACGCCCGAGACGACCGGGGTGCCGCCGCCGTAGCTGATGGTGAGGTCCTCGACGGCGAGCGCGTCGGTGGTGGCGATCGTCGCGGTCATGGCGTCCTCCTCGTTCGTGAAGCGGGTGGGTGGGGTGCGGGTCCCCGGCGGGCGGTGTGCGCCGCCCGCCGGGCACCGCGCGTCAGGAGGTCTTCGCCGTGGCGGCGAGGCCCTCGCGGTAGGTGTACGGGTCGACCTCGTAGCCGGTGACCGTGTCGCCCCAGACCTCGTAGCGCTGCGGGCCGGTGTACGCCACGAGCACGTTGACGTTCTCCGCGACGGCGGTCTCGAGCTGCGCGAGGATCTCGGCACGCTCGGCCTCGTCGAACGTGGAGCGCAGCTGCATGTAGAGCGCGACCTCAGGCGACTCGGCGGTGACCGTGGTGGCCATGGGCAGCCCCGGGGTCAGGACGGTCGAGAAGTACGAGGCGGGGTCCGGCTGGTAGACGCCGGGCACCAGGAGCAGGTCGGTCCACGTGCCGCCGATGTAGGACTGCAGGACCTCGGTCCACGGCTTGCCGACGAGCTCGAGGGTGATGCCCGCCTCGGCGAGCTGCTGCTGGAGCACCTCGACCATCGGCACGTCGAGCGCGAAGGCCGCATCCGACGCGTAGGTGAGCTGGATGGTCGGGCTGGTCTCGCCCGCCTCCGCGAGGAGCGCCTTCGCGCCGTCGACGTCGTGCGTGTAGTTGGGCGTCGACTCGTCGGGCTCGATGCCCCACGGGTCGCCGGCCGGCACCACGAGGCTCGGCTCGGCGAGTCCGCCCATCGCGAAGTCGATGAGGGCCTGACGGTCCATGGCCTTCGAGACGGCCTGGCGCACCTTGACGTCCGCGAGCGGACCGTCGGTGGCGTTGATGTACATGGTGAGCGAGCGGGTCGCGGCGTTCTGACCGACCGTGTAGCCCTCCTCCTCGAGCGAGGACACCTGGGTCGGGTCGCGGAACCATGCCATGTCCGTGCCGGAGCCCTGGCGGAGCTGCGCGGCGCGGGCGTTCTCGTCGCCGATGAAGTCGAACTCGAGGGTGTCGACCGACGGCGCCTCGCCCCAGTAGGACTCGTTGGCGGTGAAGGTCATGGAGACCTGGTCGGTCCACGTGTCGAGCACGAACGGCCCGGTACCCATGGCGGTCTGCTGGCGCTCCTCCTCCGTGGCGGCCTCGTACCAGGCCTTGCTCACGATCGCGGAGCCGCGGTAGGCCAGCACGTTGATGAGGGTCGCATCGGGCGCGACGGTGGTGATCTGCACGGTCGAGTCGTCGAGCGCGGTGACCTCGCCCAGCGTCGCGAAGTTGGCCGCGCCGGCCGCGGAGGCCCGCATCGACTCGATCGAGAAGATCACGTCCTCGACCGTGAGCGGGCTGCCGTCGGAGAACGTGACGCCGTCGCGGAGCGTGAACGTGTAGGTGAGGTCGTCGACCTGCTCCCACGACTCGGCGAGCCACGGGATGATCGTGCCGTCCGCATCCTTGGCGAGCAGGGGCTCGTAGATCTGGACGGTCGCGTTCATGTTCGCGAAGGCGCTCGCGAGGTAGGGGTCGAGCCCGCCGGTGATGGGCTGCACGTCGCTCGCGTAGACGAGGCTGCCGCCGTCGACGGCGGCGAGCGGCGCGGCCGACTCGCTCGAACCTGCCTCCTCGCCAGAGCTCGCGCACGCGGCGAGCGAGAGGCCGAGCAGGGCGACGGCGGCCGCTGCTCCGATTCCTCGGGTGATGGTGCTCATGATCCGGGTCTCCTCCTTGATGCAGTTCTCAGGCACCGACGTAGTCGTGGTGGACTGGTGGGGCGGGTGTCGCGTCCTCCGGCCGTGTCGGCGCGGTGGCCTGGGTCGGACCGCCGGGCAGCTTCTTGCGGCGGCGGCCACGGGTGGGCACGGCGAGGTTGCCGGCCTTGGGAGAGAGGGCCATCTGGACGCCGTCGGCCAGGAGGTTCCACCCCACGGTGAGGAGCGTGATGAGGATCACGGGGAGCACGATGAGCAGCGGGTCGTCGTTCATGAAGCGCATCGACTCCTGGATCATGCGGCCGGCGCTCGCATCGGGCGCCTGGACCCCCTGACCCAGGAAGCTGAGGCTCGACTCGATGAGCACCGCGAGCGACGCGGTCGAGGCGAAGTTCACGAGCATCGGCGTGGTCGCGTTGGGCAGCAGGTGGCTGACCGCGATCCACGGCTTGCGCACGCCCGCGATCTCGGCCGCGACCACGAAGTCGCGATCGCGCAGCACCAGGATGGGCGAGCGCATGATGCGGGCGAAGCCGGGCGCCCCGATGATCGCCATCGCGATGAGGAGCGGCACGAACCCGGGCCCGATGATGACGCGGATCACCAGGGCGAACAGGATCGCGGGGATGGCCATGATGATCTCGGTGCCGCGCATGAGCAGGTTGTCGAGCCGCCCTCCCGCATAGCCGGCGAGGAGGCCGACCGCCGTGCCGAGCACCATCGAGATGATGCTCGAGATGAAGGAGATCGCGAGCGCGTACCGTGCGGCGATCGCGAGGCGCACGAAGTTGTCGCGACCCAGGTGATCGGTGCCCAGCCAGTGCTCGGCGGACGGCCCCTCGAGGCGCATGCCGACGGTGAGGTTCGGGTCCCACTGGGAGACCAGCGGGACGATGAGCCCGTAGAGGGCCAAGGCCGCCAGGACGGCGATGCCGGCGACCAGCGCGGCGTTCTTCTTGAGCTTGATCACGAGGCACGCACCCGGGGGTCGATCACGGGGTAGAGCAGGTCCACCACGAGGTTGATGAGGACGAAGCACGCGCCGAGCACGAGCACGCATGCCTGGATGGTCGGGTAGTCCGAGCTGTTGATCGCCTCGATGAGCATCGAGCCCATGCCGGGGATCGCGAACACGTTCTCGATCACGACCGTGCCGCCGATGAGCGCGGCGAGCTGGATGCCGACCACGGTGGTGACGGGGATGAGCGCGTTGCGGAGCGCGTGGCCGCGGACGATGCGCCCGGTGGGCACACCCTTCGAGCGGGCGGTGCGGATGTAGTCCTGCGAGAGCGTGTCCAGGACGGTGCCGCGCGAGTAGCGCGAGATCACCGCGGACATCGCGAGCGACAGGATCAGCGCGGGTGCCAGCAGCGACAGGATCGATCCGAGGGGGCTCACCTCCCACGGCGTGAAGCCGATGAGCGGGAGCTTGAGCGTGAGCGCGTTGAGCATGATCACCACCGCACCGATCGCGAAGGCCGGCACGGAGAGCGAGACGAACGAGCCGCCGCGGATGAGCGCGTCGAGCGGCGTGCCCTGCCGCACCGCGGAGACGACCCCGCTGGGCAGGCCGATGAGGAGGCCGACGATCACGGCGATGATCGCGAGCTGGAGCGACACCGGGAAGCGGTCGCCGAGCATCGTCCCGATCTCCTGGGACTTGGTGAGCGAGGAGCCGAAGTCGCCCGTGAGGACGCCGCCCGCCCACTCGAGGTACTGGGTGTACCAGGGGGCGTCGAGGCCGAGCTCGGCCCGGATCTCCGCGAGCTGGTTAGGGTCGGGGTTCTCGATGTTCAGGTACTGCAGCGCGGGGTCGCCGGGCATCATCCGCACCATCCCGAAGGACAGCAGGGAGAGCGCGAAGAGCACGAGAAGCGCGGATCCGAGCCTCTTGGCCAGATACTTCGCCACGGTCACCTCCTCGGTTCGTTGTCGACTTCTGTGACGACATCGATCCTTCTGGGAGGGCGGCTCCGGGATAAGCACCACGGGCAGGGGGAACGTCCGGGCCACCGTTAACCGGCACGACACGTGCGTGTCTCGCGTGTCACGCGGACGGTGCCAGCGGTAACACGGATGTCACACGGTGCCGCGTATCGCGCGGGCGAGGCGCGTCTCAGCCGAGCGAGACAGGCAGCCGCGGGTCGTCGTCCGGGAGGGCATCGGCGGTCGCCGTGACCTCCATCCCGACCAGCTCGACCGGCTCGCCGATGGTCGTGAGGAAGGCGGTGTCCGCGGCATCCCGGCCGGTCGCGATGCGGACCAGCGTCGGGCGCGGTGCCAGGGTGGTCGCGTCGACCACCAGCCAGCGCCCGTCGACGAGCGCCTCCGCCACCGCGTGGAAGTCCATGGGCTCCAGCCCGGGCGCGTAAACCGCGACCACGCGTGCGGGCACGTCGAGCGCGCGCAGGAGCGCGACCACGAGGTGTGCGAAGTCGCGGCAGACGCCGCGCCGGGACAGCAGGGTGGCGGCAGCGCCGCCGGTGGGATCGGTCGAGCTGCCGTCGTAGGCGAGATGGGTGCCGACCCAGCTCGAGACCCCGGCCAGGAGGTCGACGCCGTCGAGGCCGGCGAACTCCGCGACGGCCACGGGCCCGAGCGTGTCCGACTCGCAGTAGCGGCTGGGCCGCAGGTAGCGGATCGGGTCGAGCGCGTCGACGGGGGCGGTCTCGCCGCGGCCGTCCACGCGGGCCGAGTACCTGACCTCGACGCGGCCCGCGGTCGCGTCGACCGCATGGAGCCTGGTGCCGTGCTGGTCGGCGAGCTCCGTGACGTCGAGCCGCACGCCGTCCTGCGTCACGGAGAGGGTCTCCGTCGTCGCCTGGTCGCCGGCCACGGCGATGGCGAGCACCAGGCGCGCGGGCCCGGCGGCATCGAGGGTCAGGGAGGCGGTCACGTCGCGTCGCACCGCTGCATCGTCGCATGCCACCGAGCCGGGGACCAGGCCCCTCGTGTCTCGGGTCAGCCTCCCGCCTCCACCCAAGCGAGGAAGTCCTCGGCGGCGATCACGGGCTTGCCCCACTCGAGCGCCTTGCGCGCCTTGCCCGACTGCGTGCCCCGCTCCGCGACCACCAGCACATCCGTGCGCGTCTTGGTGACGGTCGCCACGGGCACCAGTCCGGCGTCCTCGGCGAGCCGCATCATGAGCTCGCGCTCCACCGCGCCTCGCCCCGCAGCGACCACGGTGCCGGTGAAGCACACGCGCGCGCCCGGCACCAGCACGACCGATGCATCGGTGGGGCCCTCGAGCTCGAGGTCGCCGGGAAGGACGTCGACGCCGAAGTGCGCCTCGGCGGCGCGGATGCGCGCGAGCGCGGCGGCGTCCTTGTCCAGCACACGGCCCCACGCACGGGCCAGCAGCACGGCGAGCACCGCGCTCGGGTCATCCTCCGCGGACAGGTTGCCACCCACGACGAAGCCGGGGCCGTCCTCTCGCGCGTCCACGATGCGCGACTGCAGGAAGCCGTGCCCGCGCGGCCAGTCCGCGAACGTGGTGCCCGCGGCGAGCGCATCGTCGCCGCGACGCGCGATCCACCGCTCACCCGCGTCGCGCAGCGCCCGCGCGCGTTCGAGCGCGGTGGGCGCGGCGATCCCGACGCGCTCCCCGGCATCGAGGGCCTGCATCGGCAGCTCCACCCCGAGCGCCATCGGCTCGACCACGCCGTTGCGCTTGAGCTCGAAGTCGATCCAGCCGAGCGTGCGGTCGATGCCGACGCCGATGGGCACCCGTCCAGCGAGCAGCGGCGACAGGCATGCCCATGCCTCCGCGAGCACGGGCGCGAGCTGGACGTCGCGCGTGGTGAGACCGAACTCGGTGTGCGCCTCGTACAGGTCGCTCGTGGGGTTGACCACCGTGGTGGCCTCATCGCCCTCGTCCGTCACCACGGCGATCTCGACGGGCCGAGGACGGTACCGGTCCCCCGCCGTGCCGACGGTCAGCGCGGCGACGTATACGTGCCCCACCCGCGCATCGTCCCCGTCGCCGCCGCGCGATGCCGCGAGGAAGCGCCGGATCCGACCGTCGGTCTTGAGGTCGCGCGGCAGCACGTCGCGGCGCAGCACCAGGCCTTCCAACGACGTGCAGCGGCTGAGCGCGACGTAGAGCTGGCCGTTCGCGAACGTGCCTCCCGTGAGGTCGACGACCACACGGTCGAGCGTCTGCCCCTGGGCCTTGTGGATGGTGATGGCCCACGCGAGCTTCATAGGCAGCTGGGTGAAGGTCCCGACCACCTCGCGGTGCAGGCTCCCTCCCGACACCACGGGACGCGCGATCTCCCAGGTGTAGGGGCGCACCCGCACCTGGCGGCCGTCGCGCAGCTGCACGGTCGCGACGGGGCCGTCCTCGTCGCGCTCGAGGAGCACGATGCGGCCGAGCGTGCCGTTCACCCATCGGTCGGCGGGGTCGTTGTTGAGCAGCATCACCTGTGCACCCACGGCGAGGTCCAGGCTCGACTCGGCGGGCAGCTCGAAGCCGTCGGTGTCGCCCGAGAGCCTGGCCTGATATGAGAGCACGGGGCTGGGTAGGCGCTCGAGCTCGCGCCGGTTGCGCGCGCCGACGATGCGGTTGGTGGTGGCGAGCGTCAGCCAGAACTCGTCGTGCGGAGGCTCGAACCCGGGGTGGGTGCGTGCGTTGAGGGCGGCCCTCGCGCCCTCGAGCAGCGCGCCGTCGCGCACCGCGTTGAGGATGTCCACCAGCTGCGTGTCCCCCACCTGGCGGAACACGGTGGTGAGCTCGACGACCGGGAACGTCTCACGATCGAAGCGACGCGCGGAGAAGAAGTAGGGCGTGCCGTAGCGCTCGTCGAAGAAGTCGACCTCGTCGTCCCGGACCACGGGCGGGAGCTGGTGCAGGTCGCCCACGAGCACCAGCTGCACGCCTCCGAGCGGCTCGCCGGGCTGCGGTCCGAAGCGCTCGAGCGCGGCTACGAGCGCATCGAACAGGTCGGCGCGCACCATCGAGGCCTCGTCGATGATGAGGGTGTCGAGCCCGGCGAGGGTGCTCGCGAAGCGCCCGGGGTAGTAGCCGGGACCGCGCACCATGTCCTCGTTCACGCCCATGGGGAAGGAGAAGAGGCGGTGGATGGTGTAGCCGTCGACGTTGAGGGCGGCGATCCCGGTGGGGGCGATGGTGACCGCCGTGCGATCGGTGGTCGCGAGGAAGTGCCGGATCAGGGTGGACTTGCCCGTCCCCGCGCGGCCCGTGAGGAACAGATGCCCGCCGTCGTGAAGGATCTCGAGGGCGCGCTCGAAGTCCTCGGTGAGGGTGATGCCCTCCCAGGGGCGCCTCGCGCGATGCTCGCTCATCGTGGGGAGAGCCTACCCAGGCGCGCGGACACCGGTGCGCGGCCGGCATGCGACCATCGAGAGCGCAGCACCACGCGCGGAACCACCGGGAGGAGACCCATGACGACGGTGGAGCCTCGACGTGCCGAGCTCGCGGCGCCCCTTCTCGCCCGTGCGCTCGAGGTGCTCACGGGCCGGACCATCGCGGTCCTCACGGGTGCCGGCCTGTCCACGGACTCCGGCATCCCCGACTACCGCAGCGAGAGCGCGCCACGCCGCACACCCATGACCTTCCAGGACTTCGTGGGCGACGAGGCGAAGCGCCGGCGCTACTGGGTCGGCTCCCACCTGGGCTGGCAGACCTTCTCCTCGACTCGTCCGAATGCGGGGCACCGCGCCCTCGCCGCGCTCGAGGACGCACGCGTGGTGAAGGGGCTCGTGACCCAGAACGTGGACGGTCTCCACCTGCGCGCCGGCTCGCGCGAGGTGGTCGAGCTGCACGGCAACGTGCGAGGGGTGACGTGCCTCGCATGCGGCACCCGAGTCGCGCGCGAGGAGGTCGCCGCGCGTCTCGAGAGCGACAACCCGGCCCTCGCCCGCGCCGACGGGGTCCGCCTGGGGCCCGACGGCGATGTGCTGCCGGAGTCGTGGGAGCACGTCTCGGTGCCGGGCTGCACCGCATGCGGCGGGATCCTCAAGCCCGACGTCGTCTTCTTCGGGGAGCTCGTGCCCGCCGCGCAGGCACGCGCGGCCGAGCGCATCGTCGACCACGCGGAGGCGCTGCTGGTCGCCGGCTCGTCGCTGGCCGTGAACTCGGGGCTCCGTCTTGTGGAACGCGCCCATCGCCGCGGAGCCCCGATCGTGATCGTCAACCGGGGCGCCACCAAGGGCGACCGCCGCGCAGCGGTCAAGATCGATGCCGGCACCTCGGAGACGCTCGAGGCTCTCGCGTCCGCACTCGCGTAGCGCGTCGCGCAGGGCGCGGCTCGCGGCTCGCGGCGCAGCGAGAGGGCCGCACCTTCCGGGGCGACCGCGACCGCATCCCCGACCTCGGATGCGAAGTCGAGGGATCATGGAAGCAACGCCGCGCGCACGACCGACGCATCCGTGCTCGTGATGGCCGCAACGACGTGGTCGAGGCGTACGTCCGGCGGCGCGAGCCGCCACCGTCGGTCCACTCGACCGACCGACCGACTGGCTGACGCCACCGCACCACCCCGCGGAGGAACCATGGCTGAGATGTTCGTCGACCTGTCGACGCCGGGCCAGCTGCTCGAACGCACCGCCCGCTCCTACGAGAGCCTGCGTCTCGCGACCGGGCACGGCACCACCCTCCCGGGCCATGCGACGCGCACGCTCGAGATGCAGGCCACCGTGTTCCGGGACTACTACACCACCGACGCCTCGGAACCGCTGTTCCGGGGTGACAACGGCGCGCTCGACATCCGGACCTGGAACGGCGTCGCCTGGTACCGCCGGAGCGGGCGCCCCTCCGCCGCGATCCCCGGCACCTCCAACCACGGCAGGGGCCGCACCGTCGACTTCCAGGGCCTCGTCGGCTTCGACACCCCCACTTACCACGCGTTCGCTCTCGAGGCCGGCAAGCGCGGATGGAGCAACGCCGAAGGCCAGCGTGTGGGCGAGTGCTGGCACTGGAACCACAACCCCGATATGGATACGTTCGAGTACGAAGAGGACGAGCTCATGGCAGCCAAGGACGAGATCGCCGCCGAGGTGATCAAGCAGCTCAAGGGCCCAGCGGGCAAGGTCAAGCTCACGTGGGCCACCCGGCGTGCGATCGCCGCGGCGCAGGACAAGAAGGTTGAGGACGTAGCCGACGAGATGTCGCTCGACGACGTCCTGTCCTACGCCGCACGTGCGACGTTCGACAACGCTGCGCTCGCGGTCGAGGTCGAGACGCTCAAGGCGAAGTTGGAGAAGCTCGCCGCGGGGGTGAAGGTCGACGTGAGCGTCGACGAGGCCGCGATCGCGCGCAAGGTGGTCGCGGCGCTCGCCAATCGGCTCACCGAGTAGCGCATCACGATGCCCATGGCCGCGCCGGCGTCGCGCGTCGCGCAGGGATGCGGCTCGCGGTGAAGCAGAAGGGCCGCACCTTCCGGTGCGGCCCTTCTCACTGGTGGAGCTGAGGGGAATCGAACCCCTGACCTTCTCATTGCGAACGAGACGCGCTACCAACTGCGCCACAGCCCCAAGTGCCTGAATAGATTAGCACCTCTCTGGGGCTTGCAAGTACATGTTCTACGCGCGGACCTCACGGTCGTCGGCGATCGCGGTGTAGGTCACGCGCGACACGGTCGCTGGACCCCCGACCGCCTCGATCCCTAGGACACGACCGGTGAAGCCGCCGGCCACCTCGGTCGAGACGTAGCGGCCGTCCACCACTCCCAGGCCCACGAAGCCGCCATCGCGGATCACGCCCGCGTGGAGCTCGTCAGGGCCCCCGCGCCCGTAGAGCTGCCGGGCCGCGACAGCTCGCAGCGCGAGGACGTCGCCAGGCTGCGCCTCGGCCTCGGCGAGGACCTGGTCGAAGGGCCGTGAGACCGCGCGAACGCGCAGGCGCTCCCCCACGCGCTCGATGCCGATCCAGTGCAGCGGGTCGATGCGGACGCTCAGGCACGCATCGCCGTCGGCGACCTCGGCCGTCGCCTCCCAATCCGCATCGGTGACGCGCGCGCACAGCACCTGCGCCTGCTCAGGCGCGTCCGCCGCGCGCCCCGGTGAGAGGACGATGCCGCGGTCGCCTCGGCGCACCAGGCTGCCCGGCGCGTGGCCGGGCGAGATCCAGCGGCCGTCGAGCGCATCGTCCTCGAACGGGTCCGCCCAGGAGCGGTCGCCGGCCACGGCCTCGAACCGGTCCTCGACCACCACCGGCCAGCCGTCCACCCAGTCGATGCCCGCGATGAAGGTCTCGCGACCGTTGACGTGGAAGCCCGGGAACGCGCCGCCTCGCCGGATGCCCAGGTAGACCATCGCCCACGAGCCGTCGGCGAGCTCGACCAGGTCCGGATGCCCGGTCGCCTCGACGGGGTGCGCGATGCTCCGGTGCGTGAGGATCGGGTTCGCGGGATTCGACTCGAAGGGCCCTTCAGGGGCGCGCGAGCGCGCGATCGAGACGCCGTGGCCCAGGAACGTGCCGCCCTCGGCGACCGCGAGGTACCACCAGCCGTCCTTCTCGAACAGATGGGGACCCTCGGTGTCCTTCATCTCGGTGCCGCGCCAGAGCTCGCGGCGCTCGGTGAACCGCTCGCCCGTGCAGGGGTCGATCTCGACCTGGTAGATGGCGGGCGGGTTGTGCCCGCACCACGTGAGGAGGCAGCGGCCGTCGGTGGTCCAGGCGAGGTCCGGGTCGATGCCGTCGGTGCCGGGCACGTACACGGGCTCCGACCACGGCCCGGCCGGGTCCTCGGAGTGCACGATGAGCTGGCCGCGGGGCCCCGCGTTGCGGATGCTGGTGGTCACCATCCAGAACAGACCGTCATGGTGACGCAGCGTGGGGGCGTAGATGCCACCGCTCGCGTCGGCGACGGTGTGCCCCGCGTCGATCACCTCGGCATCCGGCAGCGCATGCCCCACCAGCTCCCACGCCACCAGGTCCGTCGAGCGGTGGATCGGGACGCCCGGGACGTACTCGAAGGTCGAGCTCGCGAGGTAGTACGTCTCACCGACGCGGCAGATCGACGGGTCCGGGTAGAAGCCGGCGAGGATGGGCATCGTCATTGTTGCGTCTCCCAACATTCATGGTCGGAACCCACTCTAGAGCGCGTCGCGGCGGGTGCGGGACCACCGCTCTCCGAGCGATCTCGCGGCGAAAGTTAAAGAGTCCGTCACATTTGCGCAATGGACGCGACACGAGGCCCGCCTAGGTTCTCCTCAAGGACGCACACCGACGTGCGTCCCCCGCTCGTCAGGAGCAGGCTTCGGGGAAGGGAGGTGCCGCCGTGTACGACGACGTCGATCCATTTGTCGGCACCGAGGCGACCTCGCTCCCGACCCCGACGGGCATCGCCGCCACATGGTGGTGGCCCAAGCCCCAGGTGGGCAACACCCACCCGGGCGCGTGCTTCCCGCTCGGCATGGTGTCCGCATGCGCGTACTCGGGCGCCTACCCGACGGGCTACGGCCTCTACGACCTCTCGACCGAGGGTGTCCCCACGCGGCTCCACGACCGCAACGTCGCCTCCGGCTTCACGCACTTCCAGCAGTCCGGCACCGGCGCGATCCGCAAGTACTACAACTACTTCCGCGTCACCCCCATGCTCGAGCCGCTCGACGAGCTCGACCGAGCGTGGGAGATCGTCGACGAGGAGGCCCACCCCGGGTACTACCACGCGGTGCTCGAGAACGGGATCGAGGCGGAGCTCGCGGCGGGCCCCAAGTCGGTGGTGCACCGCTACACGTTCCCCGAGCACCCGTCCGCACGCCTGGTGGTGGACTTCTCGCTGGGCGGCCTGGAGATCCCGTACGGCGCGACGCTGCCGCTGCGCGCACGGCTCGAGTCCGTCGAGCCCGGCGTGGTCCAGGGCGAGATCGTCGTCGAGGGCGTGCCGCTCGCGGTCTACATCGAGTGCGACGCCGAGGACTGGCGCCAGATGCTCTGGTACGACTCGCGCCTCATGCCCGCGGGCACGCGGCTCGACCTGGACTCGATCCGGCCCAGCACGCTGCGACCGTTCGGCCTCATGTGGAAGGGACCGGCGGCGCCGGGCAAGCAGGTCGAGCTGCGCATCGGCTTCTCGCTTCGCGGCGTGGACCAGGCGCGCAAGAACCTCCGTGCGGACCTGGGCGAGCTCGGGACCTTCGCGAGCCGCCTCGCCGGCACGCGCGAGACGTGGCGGTCGCTGCTGGGCGCCGTCAGCGTCGAGACCGAGGACGAGTCGCGCCGCCAGGTGTTCGCGAGCGCGCTCTACCACTCGCTCATCAAGCCGTGCTTCGCGCCCGACGAGAGCCCGTTCTGGTCGCAGAAGGGCCCGTTCGTCTTCGACGTGTCGACCATGTGGGACATCTACCGCACGCAGCTCCCCCTGCTCACGGCCCTGCTGCCCCACCGCGCCGTGGAGTTCGCCAACGCGATGCTCACCATCGCCGAGCAGGAGGGCAACCTCCCCATCGGGTACCGCATGGCGCGCGGCTCGGACCGCTTCAGCCGGCAGGGCAGCGCGCTGGTGCATACGCTCCTCGCGGACCTCGCCCATCTGGGCGCGCACGGCATCGACTGGGACTGGGCCCTGGTGCACATGCAGACGGATCTGCGTCGCGCCTACGGCGAGGAGTTCCTGCTCCAGGGCCTCGCGCAGCCGATGAGCCACACCCTGGACCTCGCGTACGGCTACTGGTGCACCGGTGTGGTCGCCGAGCTCCTGGGCGACCGCACGCAGCTCAACGAGAACGTCGAGCTCGCCTCGCGCTGGCGCAACGCCTTCGACGCCTCGACGGGCCTGCTCAAGGAGTCCACCTACTACGAGGGCACGCGCTACAACTACTCGTTCCGGCTGCTGCACGACATGGCGGCCCGGATCGAGCTCGCCGGCGGGGACGATGCCTTCGTCGGGCTGCTCGACGCCTTCTTCGGCTACGGCGCGGAGCCGGTCGCGCAGCCCGGGGAGCGGCCGTCCGCGGAGGAGATGGTCGCCGGCTACTCGCTCGGCCGTTTCGAGGGCCTCAACAACGAGCCGGACATGGAGGCGCCGTGGGCCTACCACTACGCCGGCCGTCCGGACCGGACCGCCGAGGTGGTCCACGGCATCGTCCACCAGATGTTCGGCCCGGGTCGCGGAGGCCTCCCTGGAAACGACGACTCGGGCGGGTTATCGTCGTGGTACGTCTGGGCCAGCCTGGGCCTGTTCCCCGTCGCAGGGCAGAACGTGTTCCTGCTCCATCCCCCGGCCTTCGCATCAGCGACGATGCGCATGGCACGCGGAGAACTCCACATCGTGGCCGACGGCTTCATCGAGCCCCGGCCGGGCGGACCGGTCCAGTACATCCGGTCCGTCACGCTCGACGGCTCGCCCGTCGAGTCGTCCTGGATCAGCGGCTCCGAGCTCCACCAAGGTGGCGAGCTGCGCTACGTGCTCGGGGACTCCCCGAGCTCCTGGGGACGCGAGCACCGTCCCCCGTCCACCCCTCGCCCCACCGTGGGGCTGCTCCCGTGAAGGAGGTGTCATGAACACCGAGGTCAACCGCAGGCTCGTCATCATCGTCAGGGCCGATCCCGTCATCTGCGGGCACAGCGGCGAGGCGCGCAACCTGGCCGAGGTCGCGCTCACGCGAGGCTTCGACGATGTGCGCATCGTCACGTGGCCGCTCGAACGCCTCGAGGAGACCGGGCTGCCGCTCAAGCCTCTCGACACCGTCCTTCCGTACTCCCCCGGCATCACCGTCGAGCGCCCGGGGCCGGTGGGCGGCTACAAGATCCCAGACGGGCGCTACCTCGCCGGCATGACCGGCCGCCTGGTCGAGCTCTTCACGGACGGCGTCCCCACCGTCGCGATGTCGCTGTACCTCCACCCGCACACCACCGCGGTCGCCGATGCGCTGCGCATCGCGCGCTCGACGGGCCTGCCCGTCAACGTCACGACCATCGCCGAGGCGGTGGGCTCGGACGTCACCGACGTGGTGCGCTCCGCGGTGGACCACGGCGAGCTCGGCGCCGCCGCAGCCGTCCTCTCGACTTACCTGTCGCAGGACCACTGCGTCGCGGTGTCCGAGTACACCAAGCGCGTGATCGTCGAGTCCGCAGCCGAGCTCGACGCCCTGTACGGCACGGTCTTCGCCGCGCAGTGCGAGGCGCGCGTCCAGATCTCCTACCCCGCGATCGACACCGCGGCGTACCTGGACCTCGACACCGCCGAGACCGAGCGCGTGCTCGAGGCGCGAGGGCTGCGCCGCGGCGAGTACGTCCTCTACCTGTCGCGCCTCCAGAAGGCCAAGGGCGTCGACGACCTGATCCGGGGCTTCGCGGCCGCGGAGGGCTGCGAGGGTCAGACCCTGGTCATCGCGGGGCGCGGCCCCGACCTGCCCTACTTCCAGCGGGTCGCCAAGCGCACCGCCGCATCGGACCGCATCGTCTTCCTGCAGGACGTGGGCGATGAGGAGAAGCCGCACCTCATGGCGGCCTGCACGGCGTACGCGCTGCCGTCGCGGCCCGCTCCGGAGTTCACGGAGACGTTCGGCATCGCGCTGGTGGAGAAGATGCTCGCGGGCGGCGGACCCGTCATCACGTGCGACACGGGCGGCATCCTCGAGGCCGTGGGCGACACCGCCGTGGTGGTGCCGTCCGGCGACCCGTCCGCGCTCACGGTCGCGCTCAACGTGTGCGCCGCGGGGATGGACGACGCCGACCGCGAGTGGTGGGAGCACCGCGCGCGCGAGCACGCGATGCAGTTCGACCGCGTCAACGTCTTCGACCGGCTTTTCGCGCGGCTCGACCCCGCACCTGCAGCCGAGACCGCGGCGGTGCCCACGCTCATCGCGAGCCCGCGCAGGGTGCGGATCTAGCCGGCGACGCGCGACGATGCGCGGGTCCCGGGGGGCGGGGCCCGCGCATCGTCCCTCCCGGCGCTACGGCGCCGGGTAGTCGATCACGAACTGCGGGGTGCCCGTGTTCGTGTTGTCGGCCGTCCCGCCCACGCCGTTCACCACATGCTCGATGGTGCCCGCGCTGAGGTTGACCGTCATGATGTGGTGCAGCTGCACGCCCGGGGCCTCCGGCACCTCGAACCCGTTGGCCGTGACGATCGCCGGGTTGTTCTGGTTGAACACGTAGACACCCGCGCCGTAGAGACGGTGCGACGTGACGTGGTCAGCCACCTTGTAGCCCGGGTAGCCGAGCGTGCCGTCGGGCTGGGTCCAGTCCGCCTGGGTGGGCGGGTCGTAGGGCAGCTCGTTCTGGTAGAGCGTGACCGAGCCGTCCTCGCCGTTCCACTGCAGGTTGTACTGCTGGAAGTGCTCGACGAACAGGCCCGTGGCGGTGACGCGGTCGCCGTTGACGATCACGCCGTTGCGGCCCGTGTTGGTGGCCCAACGGTCGGTGTCGCCGTTGACCCCCTCGGTGAAGCCCTCGACACCGTGGTCGCCCCGCCACACCCAGGTGTGGTCGATGAGCACGTCGTCGCTGTTGACCACCAGCGCGGTGTCCGCCTTGCCGATGTGAGGCCCTCCCACGCGGAAGTAGACATCCGAGAGGGTGGTCGGGTTGCTGCGCGCGGCGCGCGCATGGTGGCCGTGGTTGCCGTTCCGCTTGCCGACCTCGAGGAGCACCTTCGACTCCTGCTCGCCCGCGTCGATGGTGATGCCCGCGATGACCGCGCCCGGGACATCGGCGACCCTCATGGCCGTCGCGCCGCGGTGCGCGGTGAGCGTCGCGTGGCCCAGCCCGAGCACCACGGTGTCGGCGCGCTTGACCTCGATCGGGCGGTCGACGTCGTAGACGCCGGGGGTGAGCAGCAGGTTCTTGTCGCGCGCGAGCGCGTTGTTGATGTCCTTGACGGAGTCCCCCGGCTTGGCGATGAAGAAGTCGCCGATCGGGATGTCGCGCCCCGGCGTCATCCCGTCCGCCCAGCTCACGCCGCTCGTGTCGCGCTGCGCAGCCGGCACGCGGACCAGGTAGCGGCCGTCATCGTCGACGTAGAGGTACGGCTTCTCGCGACTCACCGAGGTGGTGTCGAGCGTCGTGTACGTCTCGGCGGGGAAGGACGCCTCGCTGGGCGCGCCCTCGACCCCGGAGAACACCTGGTTCCACACCCCGTTGCTCCAGCCCGCGACCTCCGAGTCCCGCACCAGCCACTGCTGCTGCGAGCCGTTGATCGTGTAGGGCAGGCGCGAGTCCGCGATGAAGCCGCCGCTCGCGTACTGCGGGCCGGCGGTGCAGTAGTCCATGAGCGAGAGGTTGCCGCCCGAGATGTCGAGGCGACGCATGGACACCGCCTGCGAGACGGCCCAGATGTTGGCGCTGGCGCGGCAGCCGTCCTGGCCGGTGCCGTCCACGTGGATCGCGAGGTTGGAGAGCGTGCGCCAGAAGTTCACCAGCGCGATGCAGTTGGGGTTCTCGTCGTCGCCGAGGCAGCGGTTGTACACCTCGACTGTGCCGGTGAGCGTGACGTCGTCTGGCTGGGCGCCCAGGCCCGCGACCTCGGTGTAGTAGCCGACCTCGACGTGCAGGGGCGCGCCGGGCTCCCCGTACTCGCCGGGCAGGAACAGCACGGCGTGGCGAGCGGTGGTCATCTCCGCGTCGCGCTGCTGGTCCGCGAGATCGTCCACGATCGACTGGATCTCCTCGGTGGACATGCTCGGATCGATGATGATGACGTTCGGACCCAGGTCCGGCGCCGTGGGGTCGTGATGCTGGGGACGTGCGGCGGCGGCCGGCGCTGCGACGGCCGCGCCGATGGCGAGCGTGAGGCCGGCGGCGAGCGCGATGGCGCGCCCCGTCCGACCGGCATGCGTGTGCGTCATGCGGTGTCCTCCTCCTTGAGGCGCAATGGACCACGTTGTCCATTACTGACCAGACGGTAACCAATAGGAGGAAGGGGTGCAACAGGGACAGATGACGCGGCTCGGCCTCCACCCGGTGCCTGGAACAGGTGCGGACCGTGTCGATGTCGCACGGGGAGAGGGGGCAACGCGCGCGGATCGTGTCGGCACCAGCAAGCGGCCCGCACAGATGGCACCGATCAACGCGCCGCGGCACCTCGACACCGCACCATCCGCACGCATTGCGTGGGGGCGCCGCGACGGCAACGCCGCGACCGGCGGCCGCGTCAGCTCACGCGGAGGCGCTGCGGCGACGCTCGAGGATCGAGTCCAGCGCGCCGGTCGCCGGGCGCTCCTCGCGGTACGAGGCGGCGGCGATGTCGCCGTCCTCGAGCGGACGGGCCTGCGCCTGACGGACCTCCGCCTTGAGCGTGTAGCTCGGGGCCGGCAGCTCGCGCGGGCTCCACGCGGCGGACTCCTCCACCGCGGGCTGCTCGGCCACCGGGGCGGCCTGCGTGACCACGGGCATCGGCACCGAGAGCGGGGCGATGTCCTTGGCGGTCACCACCTGGATCGCCTGGGTCGCCACGTCGGAGGGCTGCGAGTCGATGCCCGCGGCCCGCTCACGGGCCACGGTGCGCAGCGCCTGCGTCGCGGTGGCCGCGGCCCCGACCTCGCGAGCAACCATCGCGAGGCGGGCGTCGATGCGACGCTGTGCCGCGGCAGCGCGTGCGCCGAGCACCAGCACGCCGGCGAAGATCGCCGTGGTGACCGCCGCGACAAGGGCGGGGAGAGCGGTGAAGGGCACCAGGATCCACGACAGGATCGCGAGCGCGGCGGTGCCGAGCGCGACCCGGGCACGGCGGCGGGCACGCGCCTTGCGCTCGGCGAGCGCGACGGCCCGGTCCTTGCGCATCGCGAGGTACTGGCGCTGCGCCGACGTCGCGGCCTTGTCGATGGGTCCCGCAGGACGCGACATGGAGTCGGCACCGAGGCGCGCGATGGTGGCGCGCGCCGCGCCGGTCACCAGCAGCGGCACATCGGCCGCGTCGGACGATGCGCGCGAGACGGCGCGCTTGACGCGCTCGGCGGTGGTCTTCACCACGCGCATCTCGGCGGAGTAGCGGTCCTCGGTGCGCACCAGCGCATAGTCCGCGCGCTCACGGATCCGCTGGGGGATGACGAAGGCGAGCACCATGCCGAGGGCGATGATCGCGAGCAGTCCAGCGGGAAGCATGGCACGACCGTACGGCCGCGCAGGCCCGCACCCGCGGAGGGCGCGCGGCGTGTCAGCCGTCGCCTCCCCAATATCGACCGATCCGCGGCTCGTCTTGAGTGCGCGAGAACACGATGTGGTCGCGCCACCCGCCGTCGATGAAGAGGTAGGAGCGTCGCAGACCCTCCTCGATGAAGCCCAGCTTCTCCGCGACACGCCGGCTCGCGGCGTTCTCGGGACGGATCGCGATCTCGAGGCGGTGAAGCCCGATCGTGAAGGCATGCTCCGCGGCGAGCGCGGCGGCGCGGGTCACGATCCCCCGCCCGGTGTGGGCCTCGTCGATCCAGTACCCGAGCGACGCCGAGCGCTGCGCGCCCCACTGGATGCCGGCGACCGCCACACGCCCCTGGAGGGCGCCGTCGACCTCGATCGCGTACGGCAGCGCGGTGAGCTCGCGTCGCTGGCGCCGCTCGAGGCGCGTGAACGCGCGGAAGGTCATGTCGGTCGCCTGCGCCTCGGGAGGCAACGTGGCCTCCCACGGACGCAGCCAGTCGCGGTTGCGCGACCGCAGCGCGAGCCACTCGGACTCGTCCCGAGGCCGCAGCGCGCGCAGGCGCAGCCCCGGCGCGACGAGCTCCGGGTCGCGCGGCATCAGTCGTCCCAGACGGTGCAACGCATCACATCGCCGGCGCTCACCGCCGTCACGGAGGCGTCGACCCACGCGATGCCGTCCGCATCGCCCAGCGCCGCGAGCGTGACGTCGCCCGGGTCGCATGCGGGCGTGGCCGTGACCGTGCCGGCAGCGTCGAGGCCCAGCTTCACCGGCACGGCCTGCGTGATCCCCACCGGGGAGGACCAGCCCCGATCGAAGCGCGCCCTCACCCCGGGGCGCACGGCCTCGGAGAAGCCGCACATGCGGCGGAGCGCGGGTCTCACATAGGCCTCGAAGGCGAGCGCGGCCGCGGCGGGCGCGCCCGGCAGCGCGATGGTGGGCACGCGTCGCGCCCCCTCCTCGCCGAGCATCGCGAAGGCATGGTGAGGCCCCGGCGCGAACGCGAGCGCGACATCGTCCACCGTGCCCAGCTCTCGCAGCACGGACACGACTGTGTCGCTCTCCCCCTCGCTCAGGCCTCCCGTGACGATGAGCAGGTCGGCACGCACCAGCTGGTCCTCGAGCGCCGTGCGCAACGCGGTGCGATCGTCCGGCACGGGTCCCACGCGGAAGGCCTGCGCCCCGGCGTTGCGCGCCGAGACCGCCACGAGGTGGGCGGTGGCCTCGGGCACGCCAGGGCGTCCCGAACCGGCATCGACCAGCTCGCCGCCCGTGGCGACCACCACCACGCGCGGCACGGGACGGACCGTAAGGCGCGCGTGACCCAGCGATGCTGCGAGGGCGAGCTCGCGTCCGCCGAGCCGACGGCCCGCGGGCACGAGCATCCGACCGGCCTCCGCATCGGTCCCGGCCGCGCGGATCCCGGAGCCGGGCGCGACCTCCCCGTGGACGGCGACGCGTGCCACGCCGCGATCGGTCGCGGCGAGCGGTACCACCGCATCGGCGCCGGCAGGGATCGCCATGCCCGAGGACAGCCGTGCGGCCGTCCCGGGGAGGTGGCGACGTGGCCCGCGATCGGCGAAGGAGACCTCGTGCGCGACGGGCATGACAGGCACGTGCGGCACGTCGGCGGACCGCACGGCGTAGCCGTCCCACGCGGCGACGTCGTGAGGCGGGAGCGCGGAGCCCGCCACGAGCGGCTCCACGAGCGTCGCCCCGGCGGCGTCCCCGACCAGCACGGTCAGCGGCGGGATGGGTGCGAGGGCCTGGGAGACCGCGGCACGATGCTCGTCGAGGGTGCGGGTGAGCAACTCTCCTCCTGCCTGATGCATGGGGGAAGCCTAGGGACATGCCCGAGGGTGGAACAAAGATTTACCGAACTTTGGCACAATGGTGCCCATGACGCCGATGTCCGACAGCTCTGTGCGATCGCTCGAACCGGACGAGGCGAAGGCGCACCTCAGGGCAGTCATCCGACGCGAGAGGCTCCAACGGAGCGAGCGGCGGCGCCACGAGGCGGCCGCCGCCTTTCGCGACCATGTGCTCGCGCTCACCGCGATCCAGTCCGCGCGCTGCGTGTCGGTCTACGCCTCCCGGCCCCACGAGCCCGGGACCGGTCCGCTGATCGAGGCCCTGCATCGTCGCGGCGTGCGGGTGCTGATCCCGCTGCTCGGCGACGGGCTGCAGCGAGGCTGGGGCGTCTACCGCGGTGTCGAGGACCTCATCGAGCGCGCGCCGGGCCGGCCTCCCGAGCCCAGCGGCGACTTCCTTCCGTCCAGCACCCTCGCGGAGGCCGACGTCATCGTGGTCCCCGCGCTCGCCGTGGACACGAGCGGGACGCGCCTGGGCCAGGGAGGCGGCTGGTACGACCGCGCGCTCATGGAGGCGCGGCCCAGCAGCCCCGTCATCGCGCTCACGTTCGCGAACGAGGTCCGTGACGGCGCGAGCGAGCCGCTCCCGCGCGAGAGCCACGACCTCGGGGTGGACATGGTCATCACCCCCGAAGGGGCCCACTCGCTTCCCGCGTAGAATGGCCCCCATGCCTACGTACTCCTACGCGTGCACCGCGTGCGACCACGCGTTCGATGCCGTGCAGTCCATCCACGATCCCGCGCTCACCGAGTGCCCCGAATGCACCGCGCCCGTCCGCAAGCGCTTCGGCGCGGTCGGCGTGACCTTCAAGGGCTCGGGCTTCTACCGCACGGACTCGCGCTCGGAGTCGAAGGCGTCGTCGAGCGCCTCGTGACGCTCGGGGGCGCGCCGCGCCCCCGCCGCCGCCTGCTCACCAGTGCGGCGGCTTCTCCCGCCTGATCTCGTCGTCGCGGCTCGACCCGCCGTAGCCGCCGCCCCAACCCTCGTCCAGGTCCTCGCTCGAACGCGTGGGGATGAGGGGGCGCCCCGCGGTGCGCGAGGCGGGACGGATGGCCGGCGGGGACGATGCGGGCGCCGGGTCGGCCTCGGCGTCGGCCTCGCTCGCGGGTTCCGCGTCCTCGGGTGCGTCCTCGACGTCCTCGGGTGCGTCCTCGGCCTCCGCGTCCTGCGCGTCGCTCATCTGCTCATCCTCCGCCTCGGCTGCGAGCGAGTCGAGATCGAGCTCCTGCTGCACCGCGAGCGCCCTGGTCTCCACCTTGTCGGCGAGGATCTGCTCGGCGAGCATCACGGAGATGCCCAGCGTGATGTCGGGCGCCTCGACGGCGGGTTCAGGCGCCGTGTGCGCAGGAACCTCGACGAGCGGCTCGGCATCCGGCTCCTCGTCCTCCGCCGTGACATCGGCCACCGCATCGACGTCGAAGACGTCCTCGAGCGGCACGCGGATCGCGGAGGTCTCGACTCCCAGATCGAGCGCGGGCTGCTCCCAGACGAGCGGCTCGCGCCTGCCCTCGACCGCGTCGATGATGGAGGCGACGGCGGCGTCGGGGTCCATGAACACGTCGAGCGTCCACAGCGACACCACGGACCAGCCGAGCACCTCGAGGCTCGCGTACTGGTGCCGCATGCGGTCGCGCACGCTGGCGCCTCCGAGCCGCGCTGCCTCGTCGGTCACCACCGCGACGCTGAAGCCGCGGTCGTGGCGGCCTCCCACGACGAGCGGGATCGCGTCCGCGCCGGCGCCGTAGCGCACGTGGACCGCATACCCCTCGGAGCGCAGGCGCCCCGCGATGTCCGCGAGCAACCAGTCCCCCGGCGCTGGCTCGGGCCGCTCGGCGGGCACAGGCTCCGCGTCGGAGGCGACCAGCAGGTCGCGCAAACCGTCGATGCCCTCGGCGTCGACGCCCTCGGCGATGGCCCCCAGGTGGTCGACGCCCAGCGCGGTGATCACCGTGAGCCGCTCGTGCGTCGCGACCAGGGCCTGCGCGAGCGCGTGGGCACCCCAGTCCTCGGACAGCACGCCGAGCCGCGCGGGCAGCGTGCCGTCGGCATCGCGCGCATAGCCGGGCGTGAGGATGACCTCGTCCACGTCGAGACCAGCGGCGTTGCCGAGCGTCACCACGGCGACGGTCTCCGCGAGGCGCGCACCGCGCTCCTCGAGCGCGTCGCGCAGGCGCGAGGCGTGGAGCTCGTTGCCCGCGACGACGGCGAGCGTGCGGCGCGGCATCTCGTGCACCCGGCGGTCGGCGTGCTCGACCACCGCCATGACCTCGGTACGGGTCGACTCGACCGTGCGCGCGCCGGCGACGGGGGCGCCCTGCGCGTCGAGCACCGTGACGGCGAGCGCATGCGGCTCCCCGGCGGACGGCAGCGAGCTGAGCGCGCGCCCGTAGGCAAGCGTGCCGAGCACGCTGGTGACGCGGGGGTCGCGGGGCTGCGGGATCGCGTGCAGCGGCACGCGCGGCAGGAGGCGCGACAACGCGGTGACGGCGCTGCGGGTCGCCGCCTCGCCATCGCCGACCACCACGACCTGCCGTGCACGGGCCAGGGTGGGCACCGTCTCCGCGAGCGCGAGCGACTCCGCGCCGAACACGATGGCGAGGTCCACGCATCGTGACGGCGGCGCGAGCCGCGACACCTGCTCGGCTGTCGCGAGGACCGCGGGACGCAGGGCGGTGACGAGCGCCGGGTGCGCGCGCCACAGGTCGCGGTAGGGCGCGTCGGCGCCCTCGACCAGGGTCGCGAACAGGTCGCGTGCGGATTCGGGGTGGCGCGCGATCGCGAGGCGGCGCCGCTCGGCCACGGCCCGCATGAGCGGGCCCACGCGCGACTCGGCGAACTCGCGGTCGCACACCAGGAAGCGCTCGACCACGCGGCCCATCGCGCCCTCCTCGGTGAGGCGCGGGTCCGCGGAGACCACCGCGTCGAAGGCCGAGGCCCACCACGCGAACTCGAGGTCGCGCCGCACCTGCTCGGGAGAGGGGTCGCGCTCGCGCAGCTCCGCGAGCAGCGGGCCCAGGCCGGCGGACTCGAGGTCGCGCTCGATCGGCATGGCCTCGGCGGCCTCGAGCGTCCCGGGGACGCCTTCGGCGAGCCGCTCGAGGATCTCGCGGACGCGGTCCCACGGCTGGTCCAGCAGCTCGCTCTCGCCCGAGACGGTCGCGACGGGGATCGCGATGCGCGACCACAGGCGGATCGCCTGCTCGACACGGTCCGCGTACAGGTCGAAGTCGTCCGGCACCACCGGCCAGCCGCCGGCCGAGCAGTGGGCACGCCAGCGCAGCGCCTGCGCATGGGCGGCGACCAGGCTCTCGTGAAGGTCGTCCTTGGAGCGGCCCGGGCGCAGCAGCTCGACGGCGCGGCGGCGCAGGGCGCGCCGGTCGCGGCGCGCGAGCTCGCCGGCCTGCGGCGTCCCCGGAGGCGCGGTCGCCGCCACCAGGTCATGCAGCGAGCGGTGGAAGACGGCGGGCGAGAAGATCTCGAGCGTCACCCGCAGGTCGGTGAACAGCCCCACCTGGTCCGCCCACGCGGAGATGGTCGGCGCCTCGTCCATGCCGGTCTCATGGGCGGCGATCTGGGCCTCGGCGCGCATCTTGGGCAGGTGCCGCACCACCAGCGTCGCGAGGGCCTCGTCGAGCTTCGCGCCCTCCGCCGGGTCGTCCGTCACGGTCGACCACCACGGCACCAGGGTGGTCTGCTCGGGCTCCGGCGCCGGCGCGGGCTCCTCCTCGGGCGCATCGGGCCGGAGCCGCTCCACCATGGCATGCGCCACGGACGCGAAGCCGTGCTCCGCGACCAGCGCGGCCGCCTCCGCACCGAGCCGCAGCTGCGTCTGCGGCGCCGGCAGCGTCGAGATGAGCCGCACCACGGCCTGCACGGCGTCGTACGCGCTCACGTCCCACGGACGATGCGGGCGGTGGAGGGCGTCGAGACGCGCCTGGAGCTCGTGGCGCGCGGTGAGCAGGCTCTCGCCGGAGCTGCGCAGCGCCTCGTCGTCGACGTCCTCGACGCCCATGGTCATCGACGTGAGGAGCCTGCGCCTGGCGGTCTCGTTCCACGAGCCCACCGCGCCCGAGATGAAGGCATCGGACGCGCCGACCTTGTCGAGCCTGCGCGCGACGGCGCGCACGGACTGCTCGGTCCCGCCCACGGCCATGACGGCGCGACCCGACGCCGCGGCATCGGCCACGATCGCCGCGACCGTTCCCGCGGGGTCCGATCCGGGCGGGGCCTGGAGGAACACGGACCTTCCGGTCGCGATGAGGTCGAGCGCCGCGAAGCCGGCGTCGTCGAGGTCGCCCACACCCCGCTCGGCGAACGGGTCGCGGTCGCCCACCGGGAACGCCGGCAGCGGCTGGGCGAGCATCGCCTGGGCCTCCCGGTCGCCCGCGGTCGCCGCGAGCACATCGGAGGCGCCGATCACGGCGTCCATGTCGTCCAGGTCGTCCAGCAGGCGCTGCTCGGGGTCGTCGAACACGCCGATGAACAGCCGGTCGACCACCTCGACGCCGGGGAACGCCGCCTCGAGCGAGCGCACGTGCTGCCACAACGGTCGGGGGTCGAACTCGACCCCGGGACCGGCGCCCGGGGTCACGCCCGCGAGACCTGCCGACACGCCGCGCTCACGCGCCTCGGACACGAAGACGGGGTTGAGCGCGACCTCGTCGAGCATCGTCACCAGGACGTCGCCCTGACGCGCGGGCTCGAAGTGCACGGGACGCATGAGCAGCGGGACCTCGCGTCGCCTGCCGTCGTCGCTCCAGGACACGGTGCCGATCACCATGGCGGCGGTCCACACGCCGGTCGCGGCCTTGACGCGGTCGGCGCTCTCGCGGATCACCCGCACGCGGTGGAGCGCCTGGGCGTACTGCTCGGGATCGCGGATCAGCGACGAGATCGCGGTCGCGCGGCCCGCGAACAGCGGCGCAAGACCACCGGGGTGGGAGCCTCGCAGGTCGACGATCGTGGTCTCGCTCGCAGCGAGATCGCGCAGGGGTGAGACGGTCGCGAGCTGCTGGAGCTGCTCCCTCCATTCGCGCAGGGCGTCCGCGACGAGCGCGCGCCCGATGTAGTCGACCACCGTCCTACGGTAACGGTCCGGTCACGGCCGCTCGACGCACCACGCCGCCACCGCCGCCGTGCGGGTGCGCGCGCACCCGGGATGATCCGGACCAACCAGGAGGAACGGTGACAGGCCCGTGCGGCCGCCCTCAAAAAGAGACAGTGCGCGCCGACTTGTGCAGCCGACACGCACTGTTGGCAGGATTGTGGGACCACGCGGGCACCCGCGTCAAACCGATGGTGTGAACGTCATCATCGCCCCTCATCGGGGGCGCCTGAGCGCCTCGCGCAGCGGCGGCACCACCACGCCCGCGGCCGCCATGTCGGCACGGGTGAGGCGCCGGTTGCGGAGCACCCCCGCCACCCCGATCACCCACGGCACCAGCAGCGTGGCGAAGGCGATCCGGTACTCGTCGAGCGTGTAGGTCGAGGAGCCGTCGGGCGAGACCAGCTGCAGCGTCACGCCGACGAGCACGATGCCCAGGATGGTCGACGCGAAGCCGCCCACGTTGACGAATCCCGTGGCGGTGCCCATCGCCTCCTCCGGGCCGAAGGTGCGGGCATAGTCGAGCGCGATGAGCGACACGGGGCCGCCCGCGCCGATGACCGCCATGAGGACGCCCAGCTCCCACACGGGCCGTGGCGTGGACGGCACCAGGATCGCGGCCCATGCGAGCGCGGTCGCGACCGCGGAGCCCAGGACCAGCCAGCTGCGCCGCAGGGGATGCCGCGCGGTGAAGGCGCCGGCGAGCGGGCCGGCCGCCATCTTGGTGAGCGTGATGATCATCAGCAGCGCGCTCGCCTCGCCGAGGTCGAGGCCCTGCGTGCTCACGAAGAACGGCACACCCCACAGCAGCGCGACCGTGTTGGCCGAGCACAGCGACAGGAAGTGGGTCCAGAATCCCAGCCGGGTCCCCGCGGGACGTGTCGCGGTCCTGATCGAGGCGCGCAGGGACGAGGCGGCGAGGGCCCCCGGAGGTGCGGCGGGCTCGACGGACGCTGGCGGTACGCGGATGCTGCGGGCTGCGAGCGCGCCGACCGCGACCGTGGCTCCGGCGAGCACCGTGAAGGTCCAGGTCCAGCCCAGGTCGCGCAGCAGCCACGCGACGGGGAGCGACGTCGCCAGCTGCCCCGCCTGGCCCACCAGGCCGGTGACCTGCACGAGCACGGGGACGCGCCGCGCGGGGAACCACAGGGGGATGAGGCGGCACGCGGAGATGAAGATGGGCGCATCGCCGGCGCCGATGAGCACGCGCGCCGCGATCGCGACCGGGAGGCTCGTGGTGAGCGCGAGCATCGCGGTGCCCACGGCCATGAGGATCGCACCGCCGACCATGAGCCGCCTCGCACCCCAGCGGTCGAGGAGCGCTCCGGCGGGCAGCTGGAGCGCGGCGTAGGTGGCGACCTGGGCGATCGCGAGCATCGACAGCCACGCCGCCTCGATGCCGAAGCGGTCGAGCGCGGCGACTCCCGCCACGCCGAGCGCGGTGCGGTTGACGATCGCCACGAAGTACAGCGCCATGCCGGCGATGAGGACCATCCAGGCCACGCGCGGCGCACGGGCACGAGGCTGCGCGGGCGTGGTCATGGATCCTCCCAGGGTCGGTCCACGCTAAACGCCCGAGCGAGGGGGCGCGCCGGACCTCCGGCCCAGGCACCCCTCTTCCCCTCCGTCCGGAAGGTGGTAGATGAGTGTCGGATCTGGCGGATCCTTGCACCGCAGTGGTCGCTGGTGGTCGGCGCCCGGAGGCGCGCGACACTCAGCTACCCCTGCGAGGCGCAGAACCTGGCAGAACCGACCACCACGTACCACTTCGGGCGAGGGCCGGCTCATGCGGCCGCGCACCGCTCAGCGACGACGGCGTCGCATGACCTCGCGCAGCGGCGGCACCAGCACGCCCTCACGCGCCATGTCCTCGCGGGTGCGGGCGCGCGAGGCGAGCACGCCGGCGGTGCCGAACACCCAGAGGATCAGCAGCGAGCCGAACGCGATGCGGTACTCGTCGAGCGTGTACACGGTCGCGCCCGCCGGCGACGTGAGCTGGAGCACCGCCCCGACCATGAGCACCGCGACGATGGTCGCCCCGAAGCCCCCGACGTTGACGAAGCCGCTCGCGGTCCCGAGCCGGTGACGCAGCGAGAACGTCCGCGCGAAGTCGAAGCCCACCGCCGACGCCGGACCGCCGAGGCCCACCGCCACCATGAACATCGCCAGCTGCCATGTCGGACGCGGGGTGTCGAAGACCAGGAGCACGGCGAAGGCCGCGAAGGACAGGGCGGCGGAGCCGAGCGCGAGCCATGAGCGCCGCAGCGGGTGACGTCCCGTGAGCAGCCCGATGATCGGCCCGCCGGCCATCGCCGACACGGTGAGGCAGGTGAGGAGCGCGCTCGCCTCCTGCGGGGTCTTGCCCTGCGCCGTGAGGAAGAAGGGCACGGCCCACACGAGTGCGAGCGTGTTGACGGGGAACAGGGTCACGAAGTGCACCCAGAAGCCCAGCCGCGCGCCCGCGGTGCCGGTGGTCCCCCGCACCGCGGCCCACATCCCCTCGCGCTCGAACGGGGCATCGTCCGTCACGGGTGCGCGGAGCCCGAGGCCCGCCGCGACCGCCACCGCGACGCCGAAGGCGGCGATCACGGAGAACGTGGTGGTCCAGCCCGCGGCATGCAGCAGCGCCGCGACCGGGATGGCGGTCGCGAGCTGGCCGGCCTGGCCCACGAGCCCCGTCACCTGCACCAGCACGGGCGCCTGGCGAGGCGGGAACCACAGCGCGATGAGCCGGTTGGCGCCGATGAAGATGGGGGCGTCGCCCGCCCCGATGAGGACGCGTGCGAGCACGGCGACCGTCATCGAGTGCGTGACGCCGAGCAGCACCTGGCCCAGCGCCATGACCACCACCCCTGCGGTCATCACGGCGCGCGCGCCGTAGCGGTCGAGCAGCCGGCCGGCGGGCACCTGGAGGCCCGCGTAGGCCGCGACCTGCGTCACTGACAGGACGGCGAGGCCCGTCGCCTGGAGCCCGAAGCGGTCGACCGCCTCGACGCCCGCGACGCCCAGCACGGTGCGGTTGACGATCGCGACGAAGTAGGCCGCGAGCGCCGCGGCGTAGACCAGCCACGCGGCACGGGGCGGACGCGCGTCGAGCATGGGACTCCTCGGGGGTGGGAGCCCAGTATCGCCCGCCCGGCGCGAGGCGGAGGACGATGCGCGGCTCCCGCCCCGCGCATCGTCCCCGTCTGCCGCGGCGGCCCTGGTGGAGGGTGGGCCGCCGCGAGGCCTCGCGCTACAGCGCGAGCGCCGCCTCGAAGCCGGCGTTGATCGCGTCGCCCACCTTGGCGGGCCTGACGCAGTCGCCGATCGTCTGCGCACCGCGCGCGGCGAGCGCCTCGACGAGCGCCGCGCCGGGACGCACGCCGAACGCGCTCACCACGGTGTCCGCGGCGATCGACACCGGGCCGTCGGGTCCGTCGACCTTGACGCCGGCCGCGTCGACCTCGATCACCTTGTGTCCCGTGAGGAGCGTGACGCCCGCCTCCGCGAGGTCGCGCAGCAGCGTGATGCGGTTGATCATGAGCAGGTCGGGGGCGACGGCGTCGGCCATCTCGACCACGGTGACGTCGTGCCCCGTCTGGGCCATCTCGAGCGCGAAGTCGGCGCCCGACAGGCCGCCGCCGCAGACCACGATGCGGTGGCCCAGCTCCGCGCCCAGGTGCGCGTCCACCACCTCGACCACGTTCGCGCCGTCGAGGCCGGGGATCGGCGGGGCCACGGGCTCGGCGCCGATCGCGGCGATGATCGCATCGGCATCGTCCAGCTCGGGCGAGCCCGCCGTGATCTCCGTTCCCAGGTGGACCGTCACCGGGAGGTCCTTCAGCTGGCGCTCCCACCAGAAGATCATGGAGCGCAGCTCCTTCTTGAACTCCGGGGTCGCCGCGGGCCACAGGACGCCGCCCAGCTGCTCGCCCTTCTCGTAGACGTCGACTGTGTGGCCGCGCAGCGCCGCGACACGCGCCGCCTCGAGCCCCGCGGGACCGGCACCGACGATCGCGACGCGCTTGGGCTCGGCTGCCCGGACGAGGATCCGCTCGCGCTCGTAGCCCACAGTCGGGTTGACCGCGCAGCCGAGGGGCTTTCCCACGAACGCGTTGCCCACGCACAGCTGGTTGCAGCGGATGCACGGGCGGATGTCCTCGCGACGGCCCTCGGCGAGCTTGAGCGCCCACTCGGGGTCCGCGATGAGCGCGCGGCCGATGCCCGCGAAGTCCATCTCGCCGCCGGCGATGGCCTGCTCGGCCCGCTCGGGCGTGAGGTTGCCGCAGCCGAGCACGGGGATGGTGAGCGCGTCCTTGAACATCCTGACGGAGCCCATCATGCAGTTGTCGCCCAGGTAGTAGGGAGGGAACACGTAGTCCATCGCCTCGTACGAGCCCTCGTCGACCATGAGCAGGTCGAGGCCCGCCGCCTCGAGGACCTTCGCGATCTCGAGCGACTCCGCCGGCGTGCGTCCGCCCTCGAAGCGGTGGTCGACGGAGAGACGGAAGCTCACGGGCAGGCCCGGCGCACCCTCCTTGACGGCCGCGATGATCTCCGCGGCGAAGCGGCAGCGGTTCTCCACGGAGCCGCCGTACTCGTCGGTGCGGCGGTTCCACACAGGCGAGAGGAACTGGTCGATGAGGTAGCCCGTGTGGCCGTGGATGTCGATCGCGTCGATGCCGGCCTCGGCGCATCGGGCCGCGGCCTCCCTGAAGCGCTGGACGATCACCCTGATCTCCTCCGTCTCGAGCGGACGGCAGCGCACGCTCGGGTCGAGCCAGTGCGTGTTGTCCGAGGCGGAGATGGGCAGGCGCTCGGGGTCGATGTTGTTGATGTTGCGACCCAGGCCGGCGGTGAGCTGCACGGACACCGCGCCTCCGCGCGCATGGAAGGCCTCGGCCAGCTTGCGCAGGCCGGGCGTCGCGGCATCCGTGTCGACGCGGCCGAGGCCCGCGTTGATGACCTCGTAGTCGTCGGTCACGGCGTTGATGCCGGTGCACACCAGCCCCGCTCCGGCGGCGCGCTCGGCGTAGTACGCGACCTCGCGGTCGGTCAGATGGCCGTCGTGGTCGCCCATCTCGGTGCCCATCGGCACCATGATGACGCGGTTGCGCAGCTCGAGGCCGGCGAGCGTGACGGGTTCGAGGACGTGGGTGAACGCTGTGGTGGGCAAGGGAGCCTCCTGGGACTAGGCGGTCGACGATGACGCTATTGAGCGTATGTCTATTAGTTGCCGCCGCCGAGGGACCAAGGTCACCGGCCGCCCGCCCCCACCCCCGACAGCGACAACGGAGTTCGGGGCGACACGCCGCGCCCTGAGGGACGATGCGCGCCTCGCCCCGGCGTGTCGCGGCGAGATCCGTTGCCGGTGTCAGGGGCGAGGGGTCAGGCCGCCGCGCGCTCGAGGGCCGCCGCGAGCCGCGGGTACACCCGCAGCGCGTTGCCGGACAGGATCGCCTCGCGGTCCTCCGCGGAGAGCGCAGCCGCCTCGATGTACCGCAGGGTGTCGTCGAAGAAGTGCCCCGTCTCCGGGTCGATCCCCCGCACGGCGCCCACCATCTCCGACCCGAACAGCACGTTCCTGTGGTCGATCACGGACAGCAGCAGGTCGATTCCCGGCTGGTGGTACACGCACGTGTCGAAGAACACGTTGCCCATGAGGTGCGAGTCGAGGCGCGGCTGTCCCAGCATGTCCGCGAGGCCCCGGTAGCGACCCCAGTGGTACGGCACCGCTCCCCCGCCGTGCGGGATCACCAGGCGCAGCGTGGGGAAGTCCGCGAACAGATCGCCCTGGAGCAGCTGCATGAACGCGGTGGTGTCCGCGTTCATGTAGTGCGCGCCGGTCGCGTGGAAGGCGGGGTTCGCGGAGGCGGACACGTGGATCATCGCGGGGACGTCGTGCTCGACCAGCCTCTCGTACACGGGGTACCAGTAGCGGTCGGTCAGCGGCGGTGCCGTCCAGTGCCCGCCGCTCGGATCCGGGTTGAGGTTGAAGCCGATGAAGCCCTCGCCCACGCGACGGTCGATCTCGCGCAGCGACGCGTCGAGCGACGCACCGGGCGACTGCGGGAGCTGGCCCACGCCCACGAAGGTCCCCGGGAACAGGCCCACCACGCGGCCGATGAGGTCGTTGCACGCCTCGGTCCACGCGATCGAGGTCGCGAGGTCGCCCTGGTGGTGCCCCATGACCGAGGCGCGCGGCGAGAAGATGGTGACGTCGGCGCCGCGCTCACGGATGAGCCGCAGCTGGTTGGACTCGATCGTCTCGCGGATCTCGTCGTCCGAGATCTCGGGATAGGCGGGCGCCGTGGCCCCCGCCTCCCACGCGGCGAGCTGCGCCGTGCGCCAGGAGGCGTGCGCCGCGGGGGCGGTGGTGTAGTGCCCGTGGCAGTCGATGATCATGCTCGCTCCTCCTCCGCCGCGGGGACGAGCCCCGCCGCCTCCCTCACCGCGTCGACCAACGCGGTGGTCGTCTCCTGGGGGAGCACGTCGCGGTACTGCGCGGCCCACCGCTGCCTCTCGACGGTGGCGCGCGCCATCCAGGGCTCGACGCCGGCATCGGCCACCGTCGCCGCCGCCTCCTCCATCTCCTCCGCACGGCGACCGCCGTGCTCGAGCGAGCGCGACATGAAGTAGCCGGCGATCGCCTCCCAGTCCGCCTCGGGCAGGATGTTCGACAGCGACGCGAGCACCTCGCGCTCGACCCCGTAGGACCGCGCCGCGAGCAGCGACTCGGACATCAGCGCCTCGAGCCCCTTGACCACCACCGAGCGGCACAGCTTGGTCGCCGCGGCGACGCCCACCTCGGGAGAGCCCAGGCGCGCGCCGGCCATCCCGAAGCCTGCCGCCGCGGCGCCGAAGGCGTCGGCATGCGGGCCGCCGAGCAGGAACGGCGAGGCGAGCCTGCGCGGCTCGATCGGCGACATCAGCGCGGCCTCGACGTAGCGCCCGCCGGCGCGGTCGATCAGCGCAGCGGCCTCGCGCTTGTGGCCCGGCGAACTCGAGTTGAGGTCGAAGAAGTACGCCCCCTCCGGGATCCCGGCAGCGGCGGACGATGCCGCGTCAACACAGTTCATGGCGGTCACCGCGGACACGACGAGCTCGGCGCCGGCAACGGCCTCGGCCGCCGATCCCGCGGGCTCGAGGCCCAGCTCGCGCGCGTTGCGGCGCGCCCTCGACTCCGGGTCCCCGAACGCCGTGTCCCACGCGGAGAGGTCCGTGATCCCCACGGCCCGGAGCTCCTCGACGAACACCCTCCCCACCTCGCCCAGCCCGATGAGGGCCACCCGCGCGCTCATCGGCGCGCGTCCCCGCTGGGGCGCTTGCCGAGCATCCCGGTGGGACGGTAGATCTGCGTGTCCTGACCCTCCATCGGCGGCGTCCCGTGGGTGTGGAACGTCTCGATGGTGCCCAGGCCCCAGGCCTGGCCGCGCTTGCGCTCAGGCTCGGTCCACGTGACCACCGGCCAGTCCGGAGCGAGGAGGAGCCGCGTGAGCGGGTTGCACATCTCGATGCGGTTGCCGCCGGGCTCGAACACGTAGAGGAAGAACGTCTGCTGGATCGCATGCTTGTGCGGGCCGGTCTCGATGTGCACGCCCAGGTCGAGGCACAGGTCCGCGGCGCGCAGGATCTCCTCACGCGTGTCGGTCGCGAACGCGAGGTGGTGGAGGCGGCCGCTGCCGCCGGTCCAGTCCTCGGTGTAGACCACGTCGTACGACTTCTGGCCGAAGGTCAGCCACTTCGCCGCGATGCGCCCGTCGTCCATCCGGATCTGCTCGGTCGGCCGGGCGCCGAGCACGTCGGTGTGGAAGTCCGCATTCGCCGACGGGTCGGCCGCGAGGAAGTTGATGTGGTCGAAGCGGCGCACGCCGATCCCGCGGTTGGGCTTCGCCTGCGCCTGGTTCTTGAGCCCCGCAGCGAGGTTCTCCGGAGCCTCGTACCAGACGGTGTCGTAATAGAGCGCGAGCTCGTGGCCGTCGGGATCCGTGGTGACGAACGTGCGCCCGCGCCCCGCGATCCCGTCCTCCCAGCGCCCGCCGCGTCCGGCATCCTGGATGGCGACCGCGCGCTCCTCGAGCGCCCGCTCGGACGTGGCACGCAACGCGGTGCGGCCGACGCCGGCCTGCGGCGCCTGCGTCGCGATGATCGAGCACTCCTCGTAGTCGTCGTACGCGCGCAGGAAGGACATGCCGTCGACCCGGCGGGTCTCCGTCATCCCGAGGATGTTCTCGAAGAACCACACGGTCGCGTCGAGGTCGGGGGTGTTGAGCTGGGCGTAGCCGAGGTGGGCGATGTGCCCCTGCGGCATGGTCATTCGGGGACTCCTTCGAGGGTCGGTCGCGGTCAGTGACGCGGGTGGACCTTGCCGTCCATGATCATCCGCGCGGTGCGGACCACGCGGGACTCCCCCACGCGCGAGGGGTCGCCGGGGAACGGGTCGACGTACAGGTCGAGGAAGCCGGTCGGGTGCTCGATCCTCAGCGGCGCATCGTCCGCCGGGAGCTGGGCCAGCCCGGTGGCGACGGTGCCGGCGAGGCGGGCTCCGGCGGCCACCGAGGCCGCACCGAGCACCCCGATCGCCTCATGCACGCGGTACGGGATGAAGCTGCGGGTGCGCAGGGTCCCGCCGTCCGCGGGCGGGGACAGCAGCACGATCTTGGGCGTGGTGGTCGTCTCGGGGGTGCCCGCGATGCCCATGAGGGGGAACGCGGCCGCGCGGATCTCGGCGATGCGGCGGACCACCTCGGGATCGCCCTCGAGGTTCGCGGGGATCTCGCCTCCGGTGAGCCCCAGGTCCTCGGCGCGCACCAGCACGGACGCCATGCCGTTGTCGATGAGCGTGGCGTCCACGCCCGCGATCCTGTCGACCGCGTTGCCCGTGGGCAGCAGCGCGCCCGCGGCGGGGTCGAGCGCCACCTCGATCGGGGCGGCGGTCCCGGGCACCCCGGAGATCTCCGCATCGCCCTGGTAGGTCACCGCGCCACCGGGGGTGCGCACGGTGAGGGCCGCGATGGTCCCGGTGTTGACCATGCGGACGCGGACCACCGTGCACCCCTCGAGCGCGGGCACCAGGCCGCGCTCGATCGCGAACGGCGCGACGGCCGCGAGGATGTTCCCGCACGTCTGCGACGTCGACACCACGGGACGGTCGACGGCGACCTGCAGGAACAGGTAGTCGATGTCCGCGTCGCCGTCCTCGGACAGGCTCACCACGCCGACCTTGCTGGTGAGCGGGTGGGCCCCGCCGAGCCCGTCGATCTGGCGGAGGTCCGGGCTGCCCATGATGCGCAGCAGCAGATCGTCCCGGGCGGCCTCGTCCGCGGGGAGGTCGGAGGCGAGGAAGATCCCGCCCTTCGACGTCCCTCCCCTCATGAGCGCGCACGGGATACCGGTCATGACGCGTCCGCCTCCGGGTGCCGCCGGTACGTCACGCCCAGGTCGGCGAGCACGGGGCGCATGCCGTAGCGGTCGAGGCCCAGCTCGCCGCCCAGGAACGCCTGACGCGTCGCCTCCTCCTTGTCGAGCCGCGCGCGCGACCGGACCAGCGCATCGTCCGCCTCCGCCCGCGGGACCACGACCACGCCGTCGTCGTCGGCGACGACGATGTCACCGGCGTCGATCACCTGGCCGCCCACGACGATCGGCACGTTGATCGCGCCGGGCGTGTTCTTGACGGTGCCCATGACGTTGACGTGCCGCGACCACACCGGGAAGCCCATGTCGCGCATCTCCTGCGTGTCGCGCGCACCCGCGTCGATGAGCGCGCCTACGACGCCTCGCCTCTGGAGCCCCGTCGCGAACAGCTCGCCGAACATGCCGTGCGAGGACGGCTCCCGCGTGGTGACCACCAGGATGTCGCCGGGGCCGCACTGCTCGATGGCCGCGTGGATCATGAGGTTGTCGCCGGGCCAGCTCATGACCGTCACCGCGGTGCCTGCCACGCGCACACCCTGCTGGATGGGGCGCAGCGCGGAGATCGAGCCGGTGCGCCCCATGGCCTCGTGGACGGTCGCGACTCCGATGCTCGCGAACGCCTCGACCGTCTCGCGGGCCGGGCGCGGCGGGTCGGTGAGGATCACGGTCTCCACGTCACGCCCCCGCCGCGCCGCGCGCGTCAGGCATCGGCGCGTCGGGGCGGTCGCCGCGCTTCGCGCGCTGGATGAGCGAGTACACGTGGCCGCGGAGCTCGCCGAAGCGCGGATGCGAGCGCGTGGTGAGCTGGTCGCGCTCGACGGGCAGGTCGACGTTGACGTCCTCCATGAGCACCGTCGGGCGGTTGGACAGGACGATGACACGCTCGCCCAGGTAGACGGCCTCGTCGATGTCGTGGGTCACGAACAGCACCGTGACGCCCAGGTGCTTCCACAGCGAGCGGACCAGGTCCTCGAGCTCCGCACGGGTCTGCGCGTCGACGGCCGCGAAGGGCTCGTCCATGAGCAGCACGGTCGGCTCGAACGCGATGGCGCGGGCGATCGCGACGCGCTGCTGCATGCCGCCCGAGAGCTGCCAGGGGTGCTGATCGGCGGCCTCGGTGAGGCCCACCTCCTCGAGGGCACGGTTGACCTTGTCGCGCCGCGCGGCCCTGTCGAGGCCCTTCTCCTTGAGCGGGAGCTCGACGTTCTGACGCACCGTCATCCACGGGAACAGGCTGCGCCCGTACTCCTGGAACACCACGGCCATGCCCTGAGGCGGCCCGGTCACGACGTTGCCGTCGAGCACCACCTCACCGGCGGTGAGGTCGAGCAGGCCCGCGATCGAGCGCAGCAGCGTGGTCTTGCCGGCGCCCGAGGGGCCGACGACGCATACGAGCTCCCCCTTGCGGACGGAGAAGTCGAGGTGGCGGATGGCCTCGACCTGAGGACGCCCGGGGGTGTCGTAGGTCTTCTGCACCGCGCGCAGGTCGAGCGCGACCGCCTGGTCCTGCGGCGCCGCCGCCGGGGCGTCGGACTTGAGACGTGACGTCAGATGGGTGGTGATGGACATGCTTACTCTCCTCGCTCGATCTGACGCTGGCCCAGGTACCAGGCGAGCATCCGGTTCTCGACCACCTTGAACACGGCGGCGAGCAGGACACCGATGAGGCCGAGCAGGATCACGCCCGTCCACATCTGGGGGATGGCGAAGCTCCTCTGGAACTGGACGATCGCGGCACCGAGGCCGCGGTTGGCCCCGAACAGCTCCGAGATGACCATGAGGATCACGCCGATGGACAGGGCCTGACGGGCACCCGTGAAGATGCGGGGGCTCGCCCCGGGAAGGACCACGAACACGAGGCGGCGCCACCTGCTGAGGTGATAGCTGCGTGCCGTGTCGCCCAGCACGGGCTCGAGCCCGCGGACGCCCTCGACCGTGTTGAGGAGGATCGGCCAGAGGCATCCGAGCGCGATGGTGATGATCTTGCCGAGCCAGCCGGTGTAGCCGGCGAACAGCGCGATGATCGGGACCAGCACCGGGGGCGGCACGGCGCGGAAGAACTCGAGGACCGGCTCCGACAGGGCGCGCAGGGTCGGCGACAGACCGATCGCGGTGCCCAGGACGATGCCGAGCACCACGGCGATGCCGAAGCCGATGCCCAGACGGGCGAGCGACGGGAACACGTCGGCGACGATGCGGTCCCAGGTCCATGTGGTGGGGAACGTCTCGATGATCGTGGACAGCGGCGGCCAGAAGGGATCCGTGGAGCTCGCCGAGCCGAACCACCACGCGGTCAGCAGGATCGCGGGGAGCCCGACGGCATAGCCCGCCGCCTTGAGGAACCTGGTCATGAGTTCTCGCTCCTCACCGAGGGGTGCCACCAGAGGGCCTTGCGCTCGACGAACCGTGCGAGCAGGTTGACGGCCACGCCGATGAGGCCGATGGCGATGACGAGCGCGTAGGTCTCGGGGACCGCGTTGGAGCTCTGCGCGATGCCGAGCTCGCGGCCCAGGCCATCCACGCCGATCACCAGCTCCGCGGTGATCTCGAGGATGAGCGCCACCGCCGCCCCGAGCCTGAAGGCCGTCAAGATGTACGGCAGCGCCGTGGGGTAGATGACGGACCGCGCGACACGGAGCGGCCCGAACTGGTACGAGCGCGCCGTGTCGCGGGCCACCGGGTCGACGTCGGCGACGCCGTAGAGGACCTGGACCAGCACCTGCCAGAACGCGGCGTAGAGCACGAGCACGAACGCCGACTGCGGCTGCGCACCGAACAGCAGGATCACCAGCGGGATCAGCGCGACCGAGGGGATCGGGCGCAGGAACTCGATGGTCGAGCTGGTGACCTTGCGCAGGAACGGGACCGAACCGATCACGAAGCCGACCACGACGCCGAGCGCCATGGCCGCAGCCAGGCCGATCGCCCAGCCGCGCACGGTGAGCCACAACGCCTCCCAGAACCAGCCCTCGCCGAGCATCTCGAAGAGCGCCGCGTACATCGCGGTGACGGGCGGGAGGAAGTCGGGGTTGACGATGCCGGTCCGCGACAGGGTCTCGGCCCCCGCGAGGACGATGAGGACGCCGACGACGCCTAGCCGGAGATCATGGCTGCGACGCAGCCGGCGAGGGCGGGCGCCGACCCGCGGTCGGGCGGGGGGTGCCAGGGTGGATGGGCTCGAGGACACACGGGCCTCCGATCCGACGGTGGACCGTCGGTTGGGGATGAGAGGGGGGAAGGCGGACGATGCCGGGGGATGGCCCGGGGCCGCGGCGGGGATGCCGCGGCCCCGGTCCCGCTACTTGAGGTTGGACAGGTCCGGGATCTCGGTGAGCGTCCCGTCCGTCACGGCGAGCTCGGCCTGCAGATCCACCGACGCGGCGTCGATCTCGCTCGGCCAGCCCGGCAGCCTCACGGCGTTCGCCGTCTCCTCATCCATCTGGGTGTAGTCGAGCACGATCGCGCGAACCTCGTCGGGGTGCGCGGTGGCGTACTCGAACGACTTGGCGAGCGCCGCCTCGAAGGCCGCGACCACCTCGGGGTTCTCGGCCGCGTAGTTGGACGAGGTGAAGTACTCGGCGATCATGAATGTCGGGCTCATCGCCAGGAAGTTCGATCCGATGCTCACCAGGTCCTGGTTCACGCCGGCCGTGCGGAACGGCTCGACCACCTGGCCGGCGTCGATGTCGCCGGACACGATCGCGGGGACGATGTCAGGGAAGGGCAGCTCGACGTACGTGACCTTCGAGGGGTCGCCGCCGTCGTCGCGCACCATCTGGTTGATGGTCGCGGTGTTGACGTTGGCGAGCGCGTTGACGCCGACCTTCTTGCCCTCGAGATCCTTGGCGGAGGAGATGCCGGAGTCGGCGGTGGTGAGCACCGCGGCCATGTCCTCCTCGGTGCCGTTGGTCGAGGCGCCGGGGCCGACCGCCTCGAGGCCCACGCCGTTGGCGGTCGCAAGGATCAGCGAGGTGACGTTGCTGAACCCGAACTCGTAGTCTCCCTGGCTGACCGACGGGATGATGAAGGCGCCGCCCTGGGCGAGCTCGAGAGAGAGGTTGAGGCCCTCCTCCTCGAAGAAGCCCTTGTCGACCCCGAGGTAGATGGGACCCACGTCGAGGATGGGGATGAGGCCGACCGTGACGTCGGTCATCTCCATGGGCTCCTCCATGGCGGTGTCGCCCGTGGTGGGCTCGGTGGCCGGAGACGTGGTCGTCTCGGCCGGGCTGTCCGAGCTGCACGCGGCGAGCGCGAGGACGCCGAGGGCGGCCACCGCGCCGAACGCAGCGCGCACGCGGAGCGTCGGGGACTTGATCTGCATGGGCTCCTCCTTGAGACCAGTGCCCTCACCTTTGAGGACGCTGCATGCGTCACCGTAGCAAGATTGTCGACAATTCTGTAGACGAAATTGGCAACGTTTGTGTCACAAGCCTTCGAATGGCGATCTACCAGCGAAGTTGATGTTCAGACGATCGCCCTGAGCGCCTCGATCACGGAGACGATGTGCGCACGCATGGCCGCCTCGGCCGCATCCGCGTCGCGCGCGATCACCGCATCGATGATCGCCTGGTGCTGATGCACCGACACCTTGGAGCGTCCGGGGACGCGCGACAGCGCGAACTGGTGCCGCACCATCTGACCATGCAGGTGCGCGATGATCCCGTTCGCCTTGTCATGGCGAGCGATGTCGCGCAGCAGCTGGTGCAGGCGCGCGTTGAGGTCGCTGTACTCGCCCACCTCGCCCGCCGCGACGGCGGCATGCATCGCCCGCCCGATCTCCGCGAGCGCCGCGGCCTCGGCGTCGTCGACGCGCTCGGCGGCGCGACGGGCGATGAGCCCCTCGACAACCTCGCGCACCTGCGTGATCTCGACGGCCTCGTCGATGCCGATCTCGCGGATCCGTGCGCCACGGTTGCGCTGGCGCTCGACGAGGCCGTCCGCCTCGAGCGCCTGCAGCGCCGCACGCACCGCGAAGCGGCTCGCGTCGAACTGCTCGCACAGCTCGATCTCCACCAGGCGCTGGCGCGGCGCGAACTCGCCTCGCAGGATCGCGGCCTTGAGCTCCTCGGTCACCCGGGCGTCCGCCACCATGGTTCTCCTCCCTTGGCGCCGGGGCGCCGCACGCGGATTCCGCGGGGACGGCCACGCTGCCGACCCGTGCGAGTCACCGACAATATTGTCGACAATACAGGTTCCGGCGTGGGAGATGCGTCAACCGAGCCGAGTCGGCTCAGCCGACCGCTGCATCATCGGTACGCAGCGCCGGGACGATCGTGGGATCGTCGAAGACCGGCTGGAGCCCGTGACGCGCCGCGCCGACCATCCCCGCGCGGCTGCCGAGCCTGCCGGACTCGATGGTCACGGGCGCCAGCTTCTCGCTGCGCGGCGCGAGCTGCATCTGTATGCCGGGCTCGAGCCAGCGTCGCAGGCCGGCGAGGTAACCGCCGAGCACCACCGTGGACGGGTTGACCACGTCGTACGCGCTGCGAAGCGCGGCGCCGAGGATGTCCCCGGCGCGCAGCGCCACGTCGAGGGCGCGCTTCTCCCCGCGATCGAGCCGCGCGCGGAGCTCGTCCAGCGCTGCGGCACGTCCGGCCATGTGCGCGAGGTCCGTGAGCCTGGCCGAGGCGAGGAGCGCATCGGGACCCACATAGGTGGACACGCAGCCGATCGAGCCGCACTCGCAGGACCGACCGCGCCAGTCCACGGTGATATGCCCGACGGCTCCCGCATACCCGCGCCCACCCGCGAGGATGCGCCCGTCCGCGACGACCCCTCCGACCAGGCTCGGGCCGGAGCCGGTGCCGACGAGCACGGTGACCCCCGGCCGCGGCCGCGGCAGCACCCAGTGCTCGGCGAGCGCAGCGGCGCACGAGTCGCTCACCACGTCGAGGCGCAGCTGCTCGGGCGCACCCGCGGCACGGATGAGCCCCACGAGGTCGAGGTGGCCCCAGCCGAACTCGAGGGTGTCCGCGATCCGGTTGTCGGAGCCCACCGGCCCCGGCACAGTGACGGTGCAGGCCAGCAGGATTCCGCCGTGCGCATCGGCCAAGGTCGCCGCGCGCGCGATGAGCGCCGCGATCGCCTCCGCGACGTCGCCGGGCTGGCCCCAGCCGTGCGTCACCGTGCGCGACGAGGAGTCGAGCAGCAGCCCCGCGCTCGAATGCAGCTCCGCGGTGAGACGGGCACGCTCGATGCGGACCGCGAGACCCAGGACGCGATCGGGCACCTGCTCGACGGTGACGCGCGGCCTCCCACGCCCTCTCGCCTCGCCGAAGCCGCCGCGCTGATCGCGGACCAGGCCGCGCGCGGCAAGGTCCGCGACAAGGTTGGTCACGGATGCGGGCACCATGCCCGTGGCGTGCTCGATGTCCTTGCGGGTGAGCGTGCCGTGGTCGCGCAGCATGCGCAGCACGATGCCGAGGTTGTGCGAGCGCAGCGTCGACAGGTCCGCGGCGGCCTCCCCTGGCAGGTGCCCCGGGACCTCCGCGGGGCGCGCGGCGCCGCGCGCGGGAGCGCCGCGGCGCGCTTCAGGCACGTCACCCATGGGGAGCAGGGTAGCGGCGCGCGTGGGCTGCACGGCCCACCGTCACCGCGCGCCCGCTCCCCTCACGCGCGCCACGAGCGACGCACGGGCGAACTCCGGAAGCGAGGCGAACAGGCGCGCCTGTGCGAGCGGCGAGGCCTCCTCGTCGAGGAAGGCGAGGATCCGCGCCGGCGGGTTGCGCCGGAGCAGCGCGCCCAGGACGGAGCGCGCGCCGTCCGGATCGTCGCGGACCAGCCGCATCAGGGACGCGTCGAGGGCGCGGGCCCAGCGGCGTGGCGGCGCGGCGCGCGCGGGGTCCTCCCCCCGCGCGAGGGCGTCCGCGAGCGCGGCGCTGTGCCGCTGGATCCGCGCGAAGCCGTAGCCGGTGGTCTCCCGCACCAGGCCCGCCCGCGCACCGATGGGCACGATGCCTCGTGTCGCGCTCGCGAGCGGGCGGGGCAGGAGCGGGATGCGAGCGTGCTCGCGCCCGGTCTCCGCGGCGGCGGAGGCGCCGATCTCGCCCAGGTACCGCGCGAGGTGCGGCTCGTGATCGTGCACGGCGCCCGGCACGGAGAACACGGTGCGCTCGACCAGCGCCTCCCGGGCGGACGCGGGCAGCACGTACACGAACGCGACGCCATCGTCCTGCGCGGTGCGGAAGTCCATGAGCGTGACGGCACCAGGGTCGAACACGGGGTCCTGCGCACGCACCCGCAGCCCCAGGACATCGAGGGCTGCGGACTCCGGCGCCTCCTCACCCGGCCCGACGGAGTCGAGGATGGTGCGTGCGCGCACGTCGACCCGCCCGTCCGGCGTATCGACCTCGACCCGCGCCCCCGCATCGTCCGCGACCACGCGCAACGCGCGCCCGCGGAGACGCCGCCAGGCCGGTCGCGAGGCGAACGCATCCTCCGCGGCGGCCGCGAGCGCGGCGCCGGGAAGCACCCGGTAGCCGTAGGGCGCGAGGTCCATCCGTCGGCGCCAGCCCGGGCCCGCGACCGCGGCCTGCCTCAGCACCACCGCGGCGCGCGGGTCGAACAGCCCGTCGCCGCGGGACCACCACGCCCACGCGCGCTCCCCGACCGGATGCTCACCGTCGTCGACGAGCACCAGCGAACCCCGCCAGCCGGTGCGGGCGAGGTGGCACACGAGCGAGAGGCCGGCCGCGCCGCCGCCGAGGACGGCGACGTCCACCCGTGCCTCACCCACCGCTCGTCACGTCCCGTACGCCGGGATCAGCCCGAACGCGTCCGCATCCTCCTGCGCGTTGTGCAGGCGCAGCACGGCGTACAGGCCGTAGAGCACGCGGCGCGCCTCCACGATCGACTCGGCGTCGGGAGGCTCGGGCGCGCCGTCGAGCAGCCGACGCAGCAGGGCCACCTGGTGCTCGATCTCGGCATGCGTGCGGGTCAGGGCGGCGACGGCCTCGCGCGTGCCCAGCGCGCGGGCGACGATGGGCACCAGGCGTTCCTCGTCGGCACGCTCGTGCGGGATGAGCTCGCTCTCGAGCGCATCCACCAGCTCGCGCGCCGCCGCGAGGTCGGGATGCCCGGTCGACAGCCCGTCCGCCACGGTCGCGACGCTCTCGACCAGCGGCCCGAGCCCGTCGTGCTCGACCCGGAGGGCGTCGAGCACCGCGCGGTCGTCGGCGGTGAGCGAGGGACGCGCGCCGCGCCCGGGCAGCACCGCGCGCAGCGCGATCGCGATCGCGAGCAGGTCGATGACCTCCTGGAGCGCGGCTCCCACGGTCGGGCTGAGGAACCCGAGCGCCGCCGCGATCATCGCGATCAGCGACAGCCCCATGCCGACGCCGACCGCCTGGAGCGCGATGCGCCGCGACCGCCGCGCGACGCTCATGGCGTGCGCGAGCGCATCGACACGGTCGACCGTGAGGACCACATCGGCGGCCTCGGAGGACGCGGTGGCGCCCCGCGCCGCGAGAGCGACGCCCACGTCCGCCGCGGCGAGCGCGGGCGCGTCGTTGATCCCGTCGCCCACCATGACCGTCGGACCCGCGGCGCGCTCACGCGCGAGGGCGGAGAGCTTGTCCTCGGGCGTGCAGTCCGCGAGCACCTCGTCGACCCCGACGATGCGCCCGACGGCATGCGCGACGTCCGCGCGATCGCCCGTCGCGAGCACCACTCGGGCGATGCCCGCGGACCTCAGCGCACGCATCATGCGCGGCGCGTCCGGCCGCACGGGATCCTGAAGCGTGAGGAGCGCGGCCGGCGCATCGTCGATCTCGACGAGCACGGTCATCGAGCCGTCGAGCTCCGCGCGGCGGCGCGCTCGCGCGACCCACACTGGCGGCGGCCCATCGAGGATCCAGCTCGCACGCCCGAGCCGGACGCGACGCCCGTCGACCGTCCCCTCGACCCCCTGGCCGTGCACCTCGCGGCTCTTCTCGGGCACCGTGAGAGAGAGCCCGCGCGCGAGCGCCGCCTCGACGATCGGCCCGGCGAGCACATGCGCGGACAGCTGGTCGAGGCTCGCGGCGAGGCGCAGGGCCTCGTCGGGATCCCCGCCTCCGGCGACCACGTCCGCGAGCGCAGGCCGTCCGCGCGTGAGCGTGCCGGTCTTGTCGACCACCATGACGCGCGAGCGAGCGAGGCGCTCGAGCGCGCCCCCGCCCTTGATCACCACGCCCAGGCGCGCGGCGCGCGACAGCCCGGACACGAGCGCGATGGGGGCCGCGAGCAGCAAGGGGCACGGCGTGGCGACCACGAGCACCGCGACGGCGCGCACGGGGTCGCCGGCGGCCCACCACGCCGCGCCGGCGAGCACCAGCGTGACCGGCACGAACACCAGCGCCCACCGATCGGCCGCGCGCACGAAGGGCGCCGAGGTGGCCTGCGCTTCCTCGACCAGGCGCACGAGCGCGGCGTAGGTCGAGGCCTCCGCGGTCGTGGTGGTGACGATCTCGACGGCGGCGCCCGCGTTCACCACGCCCGACCGCACGTCCTCGCCCGCGGCGCGCTCGACCGGGGCGGGCTCGCCCGTGAGCGCGCTCTCGTCGAACGTCGCGCCCGTGCCCAGCCGCCCGTCCACGGGCACCACCTCGCCCGGGCGCACCAGGACGCGCGAGCCGACCTCGACCTCGGCGACCGGCACCTCGACCAGGCCGGCATCCGTGAGGAGGCGCGCGGCGCGCGGCGCGCGCGCGGTGAGCAGGCTGAGCTCGCGACGTGCTCGCGCGTCCGCGCGCGACTCGAGCACCTGCCCGGTCGCGAGCATGAGGGTGATGATCGCCCCCGCGAGCGGCTCGTCGACCCAGAGCGCGCCCGCGAGCGCGAGCACCGCGATCACGTCGACCGTGGGGCGGTGGTGGCGTGCCGCCTCTAACGTCGCGGCGAGCGCGAAGATGAGGCCGAGGATGGTGCCGGCGATCCAGAGGGACGTGGCGGCGTCGGGGGCGGAGGTCCACCAGGCGACGGCACCTCCGGCCAGCAGGAGGCCCGAGACGACCAGCACGATCATCTCGAGGTGACGCCGGACCATCCCGACCATGACAACCACGTTATGGCCTGGATCGCCGCAGGCGCCGGGGCGAAGGTCACGGAGGTGGTGCGCCTGGCGCGATTCGAACGCGCGACACCCGCTTTAGGAGAGCGGTGCTCTATCCCCTGAGCTACAGGCGCCTGCATCGGGGTGCGCACACCAGGGTACCGGCTGCGTGGGCGTGCCCCACGCATCGTGCCGTGCCTGCCCGAGCGTCGCGCCGCCCCTGGACGCCGCTGAGCGCCCGACCGGCTCAGAACACCCCGTGCACGTGCTCCCGGCAGTACGTCTCGTAGATCTGCTCGAGCCGGTCCATGACCTCGGGCGACAGCTCGGGAAAGCCCGCCGCGGCGGCGTTCGACTGCGCCTGCGACGCCTTCGACGCCCCGGGGATCATCGTCGCCACCCCGACCTGCGCCAGCCACCCGAGCGCCATCTGAGCCGTGGTCCAGCCCTCGGGCGTGAGCGCCGCGACCTCGCGGGCCGCCTGCACGCCCACCTCGAACGGGATGCCTGAGAACGTCTCGCCGATGTTCATCTTCGAGCCGTCCCGGTTCCACGTGCGGTGGTCCTCGGGGGCGAAGGTGGTGCGCTCGTCGTACTTGCCCGACAGCAGCCCCGAGGCGAGCGGCAGGCGCGCGATGATGCCCACGCCCCGTTCCGCCGCGAGCGGCAGCACCCGCTCGAGCGGCTTGCGCCGGAAGATGTTCACGATGATCTGGATGGTCGCGAGGTCGGGCTGCTCGAGCGCGGCGAGCGCCTCGTCCACCAGCTCGACGCTCACGCCCCAGCGCGAGATGCGCCCCTCGGCGACCAGCGTGCGCAGGTCGTCGTAGACGCGGCCATCCGAGAAGACCGGCGTCGGCGGGCAGTGGAGCTGCACCAGGTCGAGCGTCTCGACGCCCAGGTTCTCGCGCGAGCGGTCCGTCCAGCGGCGGAAGTTGTCGAGGCTGTACTCCCCGGGCACATGCGGGTCCGCGCGGCGGCCCATCTTGGTGAAGACCACGAAGTCGTCGCGGTCCTCGCGGCCGGCAAGGAAGCGCCCGATGGCCTTCTCGGACCGGCCGTCGCCGTACACGTCCGCCGTGTCGAACAGCCGCGTGCCCGCGTCGGCGGCGGCGTTCAGCACCTCCTGAGCGGCCTCGTCGCCCACGGTGGCCCAGTCGCCACCCAGCTGCCAGGTCCCCAGGCCCACCAGCGAGATCTCACGTCCCAGGTTCGGCACCATCGTCGTCCTCATGGATCCCACCGTAGCGCCGTCGCAGAGCGCCGGGGGACGGTGCATCACGCCCGGACGCGACGAGGGCCGCCACCGAGACGGTGACGGCCCTCGTGCGACGCGTGGGGATCAGGTCACGCGGACGTAGACGGGGCTCGACTGCCAGATCGCGCGGAACTGGACGGTCTTGCCGGGTCGCGGCGAGTCGATCTGCAGGTTCGGACCGGCGTAGATCGCCACGTGGCCCGGGGAGACGATGATGTCGCCCGGCTGCGGGTTCGACACGCGCGTGCCGACCGAGTAGTAGGCGCCCGACGAGCGCGGCAGGGAGATGCCGAGCTGGGCGTAGACGTACGACACGAAGCCCGAGCAGTCGAAGCCGGCCGGCGTGGAACCGCCGGAGACGTAGGGCGTGCCCACGTACTTCGAGGCCTCGGCGATGACCGCCGAGCCGCTGATCGCGGCCGTCACGCTCGCCGACGGCGCGGTCGAGGTCGACGAGGAGGAGGACGTGGTCGACGACGAGGTCGACTCGCTCCGCGACACGGTGGTGGAGCCGCTCGTGGTCACGGGCTCGGTGGTCTGCACCACCACGGGCTCCGGCTCGGGCTCCGGCGGCGGCGGCACCTTGACCTTGACGGTCGGGGTGTCGATCTCGTAGGCGCTCTTCTTGGCGGCGGTCGTCACCTCGGGGATGTCGGCCACATCGCTCGTGTAGGCGGCGGCCGCATCAAGGACGGTGCCGGTGTCCGACGAGTCGTCGGTCACCAGGGCGGCGGCTGCGGCTCCGGTCAGGGGGACCACCACGAGTGCTGCACCCGTGGCCGCGGCCACCGCGCGCGTCTTGGCGCGCATGTATCCGTACTTCAAAGTTTTCGTTCCTTCCGCGCCCCGTGCGCGTCGATGTTTCTGCACCCCTACGCTCGCGTCATCTTCGAGCGTTTCCTCTTGTGGGGGGCGCGGCGGAGATGGTCTCCATGCCGTCAAGGCCGTCGTTGTTACCGAAAATTTATCAAAGAACGCTAAGAAGGCAAGCCGAAGATGTGGCGGGCCTGATCGCGACCCAGCACACCCCGCTTGTCGGCCACCGTGACCACCACCGCATCGTCCTGCGCCGACAGACCGATGGTCGCGCCTGGCAGGAGGCCGTTCTGGACCATCTCGGAGAGCAGCTGGAGGTCCGCCTGCGGGTGCTCGCCGATGCGGGTGACTGTGACGCGCGTCACACCGGCGTCGGCGAGGTCCGTGAGGCCGCGCTCGTCGGGCACCACCCCGGCATCGGCGGCACCCAGCTCGTCGAGGCCCGGGATGGGGTTGCCGTAGGGCGACACGGTCGGCTCGCCGAGGATCTCGAGCAGGCGCATCTCGACGCGCTCGCTCATCACGTGCTCCCACCGGCACGCCTCCTCGTGGACGTGCGAGAGGTCGAGGCCGATGACGTCCGTGAGCAGTCGTTCCGCGAGACGATGCTTGCGCATCACCCGCATGGCGAGCTCGCGGCCGTGCTCCGTGAGCTCGAGATGGCGATCGGGGGTGACCACCACGAGCCCGTCGCGCTCCATGCGCGCGATGGTCTGCGACACCGTGGGGCCGGCGTGGCCCAGGTGCTCCGCGAGGCGCGCGCGCATCGGGGTGACGCCGTCCTCGATCAGCTCGTAGATGGTCCGGAGGTACATCTCCGTCGTGTCGATGAGATCGCTCATGATGCGTGCCGCCCCATCCCGATGTAGCGCCAGCCGGCGTCGATCCACTGATCGGCGGGGAGGCAGTTGCGGCCATCGATGATGACCTTGCCTGCGACGAGCTCGGCAACCGCATGCGGGTCGAGCGAGCGGAACTCCTTCCACTCGGTCGCGACCACGACGACCTCGGCGCCCGCGCATGCCTCGACGGCGCTCTCGGCGAAGGTCAGCGTGGGCCACAGCGCGGCCGCGTTCGCCATGGCCTCCGGGTCGTAGACCCGCACATCCGCGCCCTTGAGGTGCAGACGGCCCGCCACGTCGAGCGCGGGCGAGTCGCGCACATCGTCCGACTCGGGCTTGAAGGCGGCTCCGAGCACCGCGACCCGCCCTCCCTGGAGGCGTCCGTTCAGCTCGCCGGCGACAAGCTCGATCACGTGCTCGCGGCGGCGCATGTTGACGTCGTCGACCTCGCGCAGGAACGTGAGGGCCTGATCGACGCCCAGCTCGCCCGCACGCGCCATGAAGGCGCGGATGTCCTTGGGGAGGCAGCCTCCGCCGAAGCCCAGCCCGGCCCCGAGGAACTTGCGGCCGATGCGGGCGTCGTGCCCGATCGCGTCCGCCAGGGCGACCACGTCGCCTCCCGCGGCCTCGCAGACCTCCGCGATCGCGTTGATGAAGGAGATCTTGGTCGCGAGGAACGCGTTCGCGCTGACCTTGACGAGCTCCGCGGTCGCGAGGTCGGTCACCAGGAACGGCGTGTCACGCGCGATCGCGTCCGCGTAGACCTCGCGCGCGACCTCCTCGATGCGCCCGGGGCGTGCCGGGTCGACGCCGACCACCAGGCGGTCGGGACGCAGCGTGTCCTCGACCGCGAAGCCCTCGCGCAGGAACTCAGGGTTCCACCCGAGCTCGGCCTGGTCGCCCACGGGGGCGAGCTCGCGGACCCGCGCGGCGAGGCGCGCGGCCGTGCCGACCGGGACGGTCGACTTGCCCAGGATCACGGCGGGGCGCCTCAGCAGCGGCGCGAGGGTCTCGATGACGGAGTCGACGAACGTCATGTCTGCCGCGTAGGAGCCCTTCTTCTGGGGAGTGCCGACCCCGATGAAGTGGACGTCCGCGAAGTCCGCCGCCTCGGCGGCGTCGGTGGTGAAGCGCAGCCGCCCGGAGTCGACGTGCTTCTTCAGGAGCTCCGGGAGCCCGGGCTCGTAGAACGGGACCTCCCCACGCTGGAGGCGCTCGATCTTGGCCGGGTCGATGTCGACACCGATCACCTCATGTCCCAGCTCCGCCATGCCGGCTGCGTGCGTGGCCCCCAGATAACCCGTCCCGAAGACGGAGATGCGCATTGCCATGCGCCCCAGGCTAGCGGGTGGTCAAGGCCTCGCCGGAGGCGTCTCGACCACCACCGCGGACCCCACCGCGTCCACAATCAGACGACCATCCACAAACGGGACGAACGCTGCCTCGCCGCGCCTGAGGCTCACCGATCCACGGTCGCCATGGAGCGTCGCCGTGCCGTCCACGGCAAGGACGATGCGGGGCCCCGGCGCGAAGGCCGCGGTGCCCCGCTCCACCACGGTGAGAGCGAACTCGTCGACCGGTGCCGGGTACCGCGTCGCGACGCCCTCGGACTCGGTCACCACCACGGGCGGAGGGGTCGGGGTGCCGTCCGTGAGCTCGACGAGGAGGTCGATGTCGACGGGCTTGGGCGTGAGGCCCGCGCGCACCACGTTGTCGGAGTTCGCCATGATCTCGACGCCCACACCCGACTGGTACGAGTGGATGACGCCCGCGCCGGTGAAGCACGCCTGACCGGGGGTGAGGCGCACCACGTTGAGCGCGACGGCGACCAGGGCCCCGGGATCGCCGGGGAACTCGAGCGCCGCCGCGGAGGCGACGGCGAGCGACTCGGGGACGCCGGAGCGGCCGCCGACCTCCACGAGCGCCTCGAGCGCTGCGGGCGCCTCGGGGTCGCGCAGGACGCGCTGGATGTACTCGCCGAGCGCCACGGTCGGCTCGGTCGCGTTCGCGAGGTCCTCGGCCCACCGGCGCGTGCACGGCTGCCCCAGCCACACGAGGTCCTTCGCGACGGCCGATGCGGGACGGAAGCCCGCAAGCAGCGTCATCGGGGTGAGCGCGACGATCATCTCCGGCTTGTGCGAGCGGTCCTTGAAGGTGCGCGTGGCGGCGTCGACGGGGACGCCGCGCCCCTCCTCGTCCTTGAAGCCTGCCTCGGCCTGGTCGAGCGTCGGATGCACCTGGAGGGACAGCGGCTTCGCGATCGCGAGGACCTTGAGCAGGTACGGGAGCCTCTCCCAGCGGGAGGCGAGGTCGGGACCCAGCATCGCCTCGGGCGCACGCGAGATGAGCGCGTCGAGGGGCGCTTCCTCTCCGGGACGCATGCCGAGCTCGTCCGCGCCGTCGTGGTGCGCGGCGGTGGCGAGAGCGGGCGCGGACATGTGCGCCCCCCACCATGCCTCGGCGACGGGGTCTCCGGACACGGGAAGTCCGACCAGGTCCTCGAGGACCTCGGTCATCCCCCAGGCGTAGTTCTGAAGGGCGGGCGTGAGGCGGTACACGAGCGCCATGATGCCAGCACCGCCGCCATTACAGTGATGCCATGACGGACAACATCGAGATCCCGCCTGCCCTCCTGCCCCGCGACGGACGCTTCGGCTCGGGGCCGTCGAAGGTCACCGACGCGCAGGTGGAGGCCCTGGTCGCGAGCCAGCCCGGAGTGCTCGGCACGTCCCATCGCCAGGCGCCCGTGAAGAACCTCGTGCGCGACATCCGCGCGATGCTCGGGGAGCTCTACGGGCTCCCGGCCGGCTACGAGGTCGTGCTGGGCAACGGCGGCTCGACCATGTTCTGGGACGCCGCGGCGTTCTCGCTCGTGCGTGAGCGCGCCCAGCACTGCGCGTTCGGGGAGTTCGGCTCGAAGTTCGCCAAGGCGACGGACGCCGCACCCCACCTGGGTGCATCGTCCCTCCGCACCGCGGCGCCGGGAGGAGCGATCCTCCCCGAGGCGGAGGCCGGCATCGACGTGTACGCGTGGCCGCACAACGAGACCTCGACGGGGGTCTGCGTGCCCGTGACCCGCCCGGCGGGCATCGGCGACGCCCTCACCGTGGTCGACGCGACCTCCGCCGCGGGCGGGGTCGAGGTCGACATCGCGCAGGCGGACGTCTACTACTTCGCGCCGCAGAAGAGCTTCGCGGCGGACGGCGGGCTGTGGTTCGCGATCATGTCCCCGGCGGCGATCGCCCGCGTCGAGGAGATCGCGGCGAGCGGACGCTGGATCCCCGAGTCGCTGTCGCTCAAGGTCGCGCTCGACAACTCCCGCGCCGACCAGACGCTCAACACTCCCGCGGTGGCGACGCTCGTGCTCATGCGTGCGCAGCTCGAGTGGATGCTGGCCGGAGGCGGCCTGCCCTTCACCGCGGCACGCTCGCGCGAGTCGTCCGACCTGCTCTACGGCTGGGCGGCACGAACCGGATGGACTGAGACATTCGTCACAGACCCTGGCCTCCGCTCCCCCGTGGTTGCGACCATCGATCTGCACCAGAGCGTCGACAGCGCCGAGCTGCGCAGGCACCTGCGCGCTCAAGGGGTTGTCGATATTGACCCGTACAGGAAGCTTGGCCGGAACCAGATCCGCGTGGGCGTGTATCCCGCGGTCGAGCCGGAGGACGTGAGCCGCCTGGTGCAGTCGATGGACTACCTCGTGGAGAGATTGCTGACATGACCGAGATGCAGGATGTGCTGGAGCGCAACCGCCGACGTCGTCGTCACGCTCCGGCCATCCTGCTCGGCGGGCTGCCGGTCGTGATCGCCTCGACGGTGCTCGCCAGCGCGTACACCTTCGCCCCCGCCACCGCGTCCTACGCGCAGGACGCGATCGACGCCCCCGCCGTCGAGGACACGCAGCCGCAGGCGCTGCCCACCATCACGGCCTCCGCCGAAGGCGTCGAGGCCCCCCGGACGCACACCGTCAAGGTCACCAAGCCGAAGCCGACCCCGACGCCCACGCCCGCCCCGACCGCGGCCTCGACCTCCGCATCGTCCGGCGGCACCGTCTCCGCCCCGAGCACCTCGGGCTCGACCACGCGGTCGACGTCGGGCTCCTCCGGTTCGACCACGCCGGCGAGCACCACGGTGGACTTCACCGCCTACTGCGCCAACCCGCAGGCACCCTCGGGCGCCTCGAGCGTGAGCGGGCTGCTCGCGGCGGCGAACGCCGAACGCGCCAAGGCCGGGATCGCACCGCTCACGTGGTCCGGCTCGCTCGCCTCGGCCGCGCAGTCGTGGTCGCGGTCCATGGCGGCGGCGGACTCGAAGACCGATGCCCCCGCGGACGCCCTCGCGCACAACCCTTCGCGCCCCGGCGCCGAGAACGTGGGGGTCGCCTACCGCTCGACGGGCATGTCCGAGTCGACGGCGATGAACAAGCTCCACGTCAACTGGGTCTACTCGTCGGGGCACTGCGCGAACCTCATGAACCCCGCCTACAGCCAGATGGGCGCGGGCGCGGCGGTCACCGACGACGGCACCACCTGGTACGCGACGCAGAACTTCCGCTGATCAGTCGGTCCGGTGCACGTGCGCCGGTCGTCCTCGCGGCACCCACCGGAGGAACCCTGCGGTCACCGCGAGGCCGATGCCTCCGACCGCGACGTACCCGACGGGCAGCGCGATGAGCGCTCCGGCGGACACCAGCGCGGGACCGGCGAGCCCGCCGACGTCCTGGAGCACCATCCATACGCCGGTGAACACCGACCTGCCGCGCACGGGCGCGACATCCGCGCCGAGGGTCATGATGAGCCCCGAGCCCCACCCGTTGCCCACCCCGAGGACCAGCGCCGCCGCCGTCACCTGGGCTACGCCGTGCGTGAGCGGCAGCAGCAGGAAGCCCGCCGCGAGCAGGAGCGACGACGGCACGGCGGTCCACAGCCGGCCGCGTCGATCCATGGTCGCCCCGGCCGGGTAGAAGAGCAGCATGTCGATGCCAGCAGAGATCGAGAAGATGAGCGTCGACAGCTCGGGGCTGAGGCCCACATGCGCTGCCCACAGCGGGATCACCGCGATGCGCGCCTGGCGCAGCGCACCCGTCGCCACCACGGTGAGGCCCAGCGTGGACAGGACCTGCCGCTGCTCGCCGACCACCTCTCGCAGGCTCGCGGGGCTCGGCGGTCGGACGATGCGCCGGTCGCCGCGCATGCCGACGATCGCCAGGAGCGCCATCGCGGCGACGATGCACACGAGGCCGAGCCAGTAGGTCGCGGGCAGGCCCCACGTCGCGATGACGGCGGCGCCGACCAGCGGCCCGATGAAGTTTCCGATGCGCCACACGCCCGCGAGCGACGTGAGCGATCGCGCGATGCCGGCATGGCTGACGACCCCGAGGATCTGGTCCTGACGGGCGACGTGGTACGCCGCGTGACCGAGCCCGACGAGCACGGCGCCGATCATGAACACCGCGAGGTCCGGCTCGAGCGCTGCCGCCGCGGCGCCCGCGCCGATGAGGGCGAGCGACACGAGCGCGGCGTGCGCCGAGCCGAGACGATGCGTGAGCGCACCGCCGACGGCCGAACCGGGCAGGCGGCCCAGCTGGTACGCCGCGACCGCGAGCGAGCCGAACGCGGCCGTGTGGCCCATCTCGACCACGGTGAGCGCAAGCACCGGCAGCATCGCTCCGATGCCGATCTCCGCGACGAGCGTGGGGATGTAGACCCGCGCGGCGAGCGCGCGTGCGACGCGCGCCGTGGCCGCGGCGGGCTCAGTCAGCCTGGCGCTCCGCGTCCTCGGTCTCCTCGGCGGGCTCTGCGACGGCGGCGTCCTCCGGGGTGGCCTCCTCGGCGGGCTCGGCCTCCGCGACCGCCTGGGTCTCGGGCTCGGGCTCGGGCGCAAGCTCCGGCTCCGCGGGCACCTCGTCCTCCGAGGGCTCGGAAGCCTCCGCCACCGGCTGATCCTCCGGCTCTGCGGACGCCTCGGGCTCAGCGGCGGGCTCGGGCTCCGGCTCGGGCTCGGCAGTGAGGTCGAGCGCCACCGGCACATCGTTCTGGAACACGGGGTCCGGGTCCGGCCACTGCGTGGCGCCGCGCTCGACATCGGTCTCGGAGTGCGCACCGCACCCGTGGTCGACGCTCACCACGCGGCCGTCCGAGGGCGACCACTCGTTGGCGCATGCGCCGAAACGCATGCGCATCGAACCGGTGAGGGGGATGAAGAACGCGCAGGTCGAGCACGGCGAGGCGGACGCCATCGCGGACGCGGCGCTCGGGCCGTGCGATCCGCGGTACCAGCGGTCGGCGACCTCGGTGCGGCCGTCCTGGCCCAGCACGCGCGGGCGACCCAGCCCGAGCTCCCAGTTCGCGAGCCGGTCCTCGTCCTCCTCGCCCGTGGACTCGTAGCCCTGGACCAGGCGGCCGTCGCCGGGGATGTACGGGAGGACCATCGACGGCTCGAGGTCGCCGGGGCGCACGCGGTCCGCCCACGGCACCCACGCGGGGGCGAGGAGGGCATCGTCCGCGGGCACCAGGTGGGCCTCGCAGACGGTCGCGACCTTCTGGCGCGGCGCGCGCGCGAGCGTGACGGACCAGACCCACCCGCGGTACCCGGGCATCGTGCACGCGAACAGGTGCGTCACCAGTCGGTCCTCGACCGTGGTGGCGCTCAGGTGGTCGCCCACCAGGGCATCGTCGCCTGCGGCCTCGACCGCCGCCTCGCGGGCGAGATCGAGGGCGCCCAGCAGCACCGCATCCTTGGCCATCAGACGTCCAGCTGGTCCGCGACGGCACGCAGTACCGCGGCCACCGGCTTGCTCTTCGCGGCATCCGGGTAACGGCCCTTGCGCAGCGCGTTGGAGACGCCGTCGAGCATCTTGATGAGGTCCTCGACGATGACCGTCATCTCCTCGGGCTTCTTGCGGAGGTTGGCGGCGACCGAGGGCGCGGCCTCGACGACGGTCACGTTGAGCGCGGACGGGCCGCGGCGGCCGTCGGCGACGGAGAAGTCGACCTTGGCGCCCGGGCGGACCGTGGTGCCTGCAGGAAGCGCCGAGGCGTGCAGGAAGACCTCGGAGCCGTCTTCGCTCGCGATGAATCCGAACCCCTTGTCGGTGTCGAACCACTTCACCTTGCCAGTGGGCACATCTACCTCGTTCGTCCTGGATGGTGCCGCAGCTCGGCACCCCGCACGATTCTAGCCGGACCCCGGGACACCGTCCCATGCCGAGGGTCCGCGGTGGGGTGCTTTGCTTCCGGGCACCGGATGTGGGCAGACTGGAGACGTAGAGGGAAGCCCGGAACCACTCGAGGTGAACATGCCCACGCCCACCACGCCTGCCTGGCTGCTCCCCGCATTCGTGCGGGAGGCGACCGCGGTGGGAGCGACGGCATCGTCGGAGGAGGTGTCCGAGGCAGGCGCACGCCTGCTGCGACGCTGGCAGAACCCCGCCCGCCGCTTCCACGACGTCCGCCATCTTGTCGAGCTCCTCACGCGCGTCGACGAGCTCCAGCAGGAGACCCGTCTGCCGCACTGCGTGCGCCTGGCCGCCTGGTACCACGGTGCGGTGTTCTCCTCGGACTCCGAGTCGGCCTATGCCGCCCGCGGCGGCGAGGACGAGGATGCGAGCGCGGAGTACGCGCGGATGGAGCTGAGGGACCTCGGCGTCCCGGCCGAGAAGATCGACGCGGTGGCGACGATGGTCAAGGGCCTGGCACGCCATGTCGCGGTGCCCGACACCCCGGATGCCGCGGTCCTCTCGGATGCGGACCTCGCGATCCTCGCGTCGGACCCGCAGCGGTACAAGGCGTACATCACCGACGTCCGCGAGGAGTATGCGGAGATCCCCGAGGACCGGTTCCTCGCGAGCAGGCGCGCGATCGTGGCCCGCCTGCTGTCCCGCGAGCGCCTCTACACGAGCCCCCTGGGCGCCACGTGGGAGGCCCAGGCGCGGCAGAACCTCACGGCGGAGCTCGCGCGGCTCGACAAGGCCATCGCGGCGATGTCCCCGGCCACGGACGCCTCCGCTCCCCTCCCCTGAGCGCGGGGCCTCCTCCGGGCACCTGAGCACCGCCTCCTAGCGTCGGCCTCACCGACACCGAGGAGGACACCATGGAGTACCACGTCGACGCGGCCGAGGTCTCGGCCGTCTCCGCCCGGGCCGCGCGGTCCGCCGATGCGATCCGTGGGGAGGTCGGGGCGCTCATGGCGGAGCTGACGCGGCTCGACGGTTCGTGGCGCGGAGGCGCGGCGGCCGCCTTCGGGGACGTGCGTGAGCAGTGGCGCGGAGCGCAGGCCCACGTCGAGTCCGCGCTCGACGCGATCACCCAGGCCCTCGCGCACGCGGCGCGCTCGTACGAGGACGCGGAGGCGACGGCATCGCGCCTGTTCCGCACGTGAACGGACGTGAGACTCCCCACACTCGCCGGGCACGGGAGGAACGGGGCCGCGTGCGCGCCTAGCATGGCGCGATGCGCAAGTGGTTCCCGACGTTCGCCGCCGCCGTCATCGGCGCGCTGGCGCTTGCCCTCGCAAGCCCTGCCGCGGCCGGCGCCGCCGCGCGCAGCTGCGCGGTGGAGTACACCGTGAACGCGCAGTGGGACGGCGGCTACACCGCCCAGGTGAGGGTCCGGCACCAGGGACCCACGCTGGACGGTTGGACGCTGCGCTGGAGGTACGGCCAGAAGCAGCGCATCACGCAGGCATGGAGCACCACCGTCGTGAGCGGCTCCGGCAAGGTGCGCCTCCGGGACGCGGGCTACAACGCGACCGTGCGCAGCGGCGACTCGATCGATCTGGGGTTCCTCGGCACGTGGTCGGGCAGGAACGGCAAGCCGACGGGCGTCATGCTGAACGGTCTCAAGTGCTCGGTGACCACCACGCTCGCGCAGGCGGGCGCATCGTCCGGCGCGTCCTCCTCGACGTCGTCGTCCACCGCCTCGACGGGCGCGAGCAACCCGCTCACGTGGACCAAGGCCCCGCAGGTCAAGGCGAGCCAGCGGTTCTTCGTCGACAAGCGCTCGCAGGCCTATGCCGCGTACTCGAAGGCCTCCGGTTCGACCAGGACGCAGCTGGGCAAGATCGCGAAGACGGCGACCTCGAGGTGGATCGGGTCGTGGCTCTCAGGCCCGCAGGCCCGCGCCGAGGTGCGGGACTACACGCGGCGGGCCAAGCAGGCCGGTCGCACCGGGGTGATGGTGATCTACGCGATCCCTGGACGCGACTGCGGCTCCTACTCCGCCGGCGGGGTCTCGACCAGCGAGTACGCGAGGTGGATCGACCAGGTGGCCGACGGGATCGTCGGTCGACCGTGGGTCATCCTCGAGCCCGATGCGCTCGCCCAGCTGGGCGACTGCTCCGGCCAGGGCGACCGCGTCGGGTACCTGCGCTACGCGGCGAAGAAGCTCACGCAGGCCGGCGCGCGCGTCTACCTGGACGCCGGGCATTCGAACTGGCGCTCGGTGGACGACACGGTGGCACGGCTGCGCAAGGTCGGCTTCAAGTACGCCGCCGGATTCTCCCTCAACACCTCGAACTACAACTCCACGGCGGCGGAACGCGCCTACGGCGTCGCGATCGCGAGGAAGCTGGGTGGCCGGACGTTCGTGATCGACACCTCGCGCAACGGCAGGGGATCCAACGGCCAGTGGTGCAACCCGCCCGGCCGAGGCCTGGGCATGCGGCCCAAGATCGCCGCCGACCGCACGTACGTCGACGCGTACCTGTGGATCAAGGCGCCGGGCGAGTCGGACGGGTACTGCAACGGCGGCCCCGCGGCGGGAGCCTGGTGGCAGAAGGGCGCGCTGGCGCTCGCGCGCAACGCCTCGTGGTGACGCGCGCGGGCCGGGTGAGGTCCGCGCCTACCCTGAGGTCATGATCCTCATCGACCCGCCGCTCTGGCCCCGCCACGGTACGGTCTGGGGCCACCTCGTGTCGGACTCGTCGCTCGACGAGCTGCACCGCTTCGCGGCCGCGGCGGGCATCCCCCCGCGAGCGTTCGACCGCGACCACTACGACTACCCCGTCGAGCGCCGCAACGCGTTGGTGGCGCTCGGGGCGGCGGAGGTCTCCACGCGAGAGCTCATCGTGCGGCTGCGCCGGTCGGGGCTCCGCGTGACCGCGGCGCAACGACGCGCGGTCTGACCCGCACCACCCCAGCCTCGATACCGACGGAAAGTGCACGTTCCGAACCCGGAACGGGCACTCTCCGGCGGTGTACACGCTTGCACGCGCGGGGGCGGGGCGGGGCGGAGTGGGGCGGGGCGGGCATGACGAAGGCCCCGCCCCCGGCGAACCGGGAGCGGGGCCTTCGCGCTGGCCTCTGCGAAGCTCGAGCAGGGCTTAGAAGCCCATGCCGCCCATGTCGGGGGCACCGGCCGGCATGGCCGGCTCGGGCTCGGGCTTGTCGGCGACGACAGCCTCGGTGGTGAGGAACAGCGCCGCGATCGACGCAGCGTTCTGCAGCGCCGAGCGGGTCACCTTCACCGGGTCGTTGACGCCCGCGGCAAGCAGGTCGACGTACTCGCCGGTCGCGGCGTTGAGGCCGAAGTGGACCGGGAGGCCCTTGACCTTCTCCACCACGACGCCACCCTCGAGGCCGGCGTTGACGGCGATCTGGCGCAGCGGCGCGGTGATCGCGGCCTCGACGATGCGAGCACCGGTGGCCTCGTCGCCCTCGAGGGCGAGGCCCTCGAACGCGGTGGTACCGGCCTGGATGAGGGCCACGCCACCACCGGCGACGATGCCCTCCTCGACGGCGGCCTTCGCGTTGCGGACGGCGTCCTCGATGCGGTGCTTGCGCTCCTTGAGCTCGACCTCGGTCGCCGCGCCCGCCTTGATGACGGCGACGCCGCCGGCGAGCTTGGCGAGGCGCTCCTGGAGCTTCTCGCGGTCGTAGTCCGAGTCGGAGTTGTCGATCTCGGCGCGGATCTGGCGGACGCGGCCCGCGAGCTGCTCCTCCGAGCCGGCACCCTCGACGATGGTGGTCTCGTCCTTGGTCACGACGACCTTGCGCGCCTGACCGAGGAGCTCGAGGCCCGCGTTGTCGAGCGAGAGGCCGACCGACTCCGAGATCACGGTGCCGCCGGTGAGGATCGCCATGTCCTGCAGCATCGCCTTGCGGCGGTCGCCGAAGCCGGGCGCCTTGACGGCGACGGCCTTGAAGGTGCCGCGGATCTTGTTGACGACCAGGGTCGCGAGGGCCTCGGACTCGACGTCCTCCGCGATGATCGCGAGGGGCTTGCCGGTCTGCATGACCTTCTCGAGCACGGGCACGAGGTCCTTGACCGAGTTGATCTTCGACTCGACGAGCAGGATGTACGCGTCCTCGAGGACGGCCTCCTGGCGCTCGGCGTCGGTGACGAAGTAGGCCGAGAGGAAGCCCTTGTCGAAGCGCATGCCCTCGGTCAGCTCGAGCTCGAGGCCCAGAGCCGAGGACTCCTCGACGGTGATGACACCCTCCTTGCCGACCTTGTCCATCGCCTCGGCGATGAGCTCGCCGATCGCGGGGTCGCCGGCGGAGATGCCCGCGGTCGCGGCGATCTCGTCCTTGGTCTCGACCTCCTTGGCCGCCTTGAGCAGCTCGGCGGTCACGGCCTCGACGGCCTTCTCGATGCCCTTCTTGAGGGCGATCGGGTTCGCGCCGGCCGCGACGTTGCGCAGGCCCTGCTGCACGAGCGCCTGGGCGAGCACGGTCGCGGTGGTGGTGCCGTCACCGGCGACGTCGTCGGTCTTCTTCGCGACCTCCTTGACGAGCTCCGCGCCGATCTTCTCGAAGGGCTCCTCGAGCTCGATCTCCTTGGCGATGGAGACGCCGTCGTTCGTGATGGTGGGAGCGCCCCACTTCTTCTCGAGAACGACGTTGCGACCCTTGGGTCCAAGAGTGACCTTGACGGCGTCGGCGAGGGCGTTCATGCCCCGCTCCATGCCGCGGCGGGCCTCCTCATCGAAGGCAATGATCTTTGCCATGGGGGTAGTACCTCTTCCGATGGATGACGGTCCCCCACCGCCCGCGACGGACGATGCACGGCCGGGCGTTCACGTCACGCCAGGCCCCGCACCTCGGCGGAGAACCCTAGGTCTCTTAGCACTCGCGCCTGGCGAGTGCTAACGCCGATTCTGGCACTCTCCCCCGCCGAGTGCAAACGGCCTGAACCGTGTTCGCCGAGGGCGTGGCGGCGCATCGTGCCCCCGCAGGGACGATGCGCGGAGAAGCCCAGGCGGCGGACCTCGCGCTACGGCGAGGAGACCAGCTGGACCTCGATGTCGACTTCGGTGGTCGGCTCGCCCTGCTCGACGGTGTCGATGCCCAGCGTCGACGCGACCTCCGCGGCGGTGTCCGCCATCGCCTCGTCCGCGTAGACCACGCGGTTGGCCGTCGGGATCTCGCCCGAGAGGTTGTCCGCGGAGGGCGTCGCGAAGCCCGCCTCCTCGAGAAGCGTGGCCTGCGAGCCCGCGAGCCCGGTGATGCCCGAGCCGTTGAGGACGGCGATCGAGGCGTCGTAGTCGATGACCGGCTCCGGCTCGGCGGTCTCCGACGGCTCCTCGGACGGGGTCTCGGAGGGCTCCTCGGATGCGGTCTCGGTGGGCTCCGCAGACGGCTCCGTGGTCGCCTCGGTGGTGACCTCTGCGGTGGGCGACTCGCTCACGGTCGAGGACGGCGTGACGCCGGTGTTCCAGAACAGCTGCGCGACCACGAAGGCCAGCAGGCCCGCCACGACGAAGACGACGAGCGGCACGATCGCCACGCTCCACCACGGGCGGGGAGCACGGTGCACGCCCACAGGGCCGCCGCTCTGGGCGATCTGGTCGAACTCGTCGGGTTCTTGCGCGGTCGTCACGCGGACACCCTACCGTTCACCTTCACGCGCGCGCGGGACCCGCCGCGCGTCCACGCACGCGCGAGTCGCGCATGCGCCGCAGCCGCTGGACCAGGACAGGGTCGTGGGCGAGCGCCGCCGGCGAGTCGATCACCGTGTTGAGCACCTGGTAGTACTGCGTCGCGCTGAGGCCCAGGCTCTCGCGCACCGCGTCCTCCTTGGCGCCCGCGTAGCGCCACCAGCGGCGCTCGAGGTCGAGGACCTGGACGGCGCGCTCGTCGAGCTCCGGCGGCGGCGCAGGGTGCTGCGCCGGGGCGGCGGCGTCGTTCGTCGGGTCCATGATCGCCTCCAGGGTAGGCGCGGCGGCGGGCGCTCCCGTACAGGCGCGCGCGGCGCATCGCCCGCCGTCGCTAGGGTGAGCGGCATGCGTGAGGCGTGGATGGGTCCCGTGGCCCCGGACTGGGCCCGTGCGCTCGCCCCGGCCGCGCAGACGCTGGAGCGGCTCGACTCCGCCCTCGCGGGCGAGGCCTACCTGCCCGCGCCCGAGGCGGTGATGCGCACCTTCGGGCTGCCCCTCGCCGACGTGCGCGTCCTCCTGTTGGGCCAGGACCCCTACCCGACTCCGGGTGACCCCGTCGGCCTCTCCTTCTCCGTCCCTCCCGGCCATCCCCTGCCCCGCTCGCTGCGCAACATCGCGCGTGAGCTGCGCGACGACACGGGCGAGGAGCTCGCGAGCGGCGACCTGTCCGCGTGGCACGCGCAGGGGGTGATGCTGCTCAACAGGGTGCTCACCGTGAGCCCCGGCGCCGCCGGGTCCCACCAGGGCCTCGGGTGGGAGGAGGTCACGGAGCTCGCGATCCGCACGCTCGCGGCGCGCGGAGGCCCGCTGGTCGCCGTCCTGTGGGGGCGGCAGGCGCAGGCGCTCGCGCCGATGCTCGGCGATGTGCCGTGCGTCGAGAGCGCACATCCGAGCCCGCTGAGCGCGTCGCGGGGATTCTTCGGCTCGCGGCCGTTCTCGCGGGTCAACCGCCTGCTGGAGGAGCAGGGCGCCGCGCCGATCGTCTGGGGCACGGGCACGCCGGCGCTCTTCTGACCGCCCCGGGACGGGGTGGGGATGGAGCTGGCAGCGGGACTCGAACCCGCAACCTTCGCTTTACAAGAGCGCTGCGCTACCGATTGCGCCATGCCAGCCGGGGCGCCCAGGATACCGGCCCCGAAAGCGCGAGCGCCGCACCGCACCACCGGCATGGACCGGCGGGACGATGCGGCGCTCGAGCGGGAAGGTCAGCCCAGGCTCTCGATGTACGCCCGGAGCTCGCCCGCGGTGAAGTAGTCCACGACCGGGGCGTCGTCGTTGCCCTGCTCGTTGAGGATGACGCCGTCGGCGAAGTCGCCGGTGGCGGACACCCGCACGGTCGGCGTGCCGCGCATGCCGTCGACGGAGGCCTGCTCGGTCGCGGCGGTCGCCCACTTCTTCATGCCGTCGTCGGCGAGGCTCGCCGCGACCTCCTCGGGCACGCCCGCGTCGATCGCGATCTGCTCGATCTGCGCGTCGCTCAGACCCTCGGAGTTCTCCTCGGGCTGGTTCGCGAACATCGCCGCGGTGAAGTCGAGGTAGGCCTCGGGTGCGAGGTGCGCCACCACGCCGGCGGCGCCGGCCGAGCGGGTCGAGTAGTCGGTGCCGGACGAGTAGCGGTCGAGGATCGAGATCGGGTGGTAGTAGACCTGGATCTCGCCGGCCTCACGCATCGCGTCCAGCTCCTCGGCGTTGGTCTGCTCGAAGACGTTGCAGATGGGGCACATGAAGTCGAGGTAGACGTCGACGCGGGGCACGTCGGTGGCGAGGTCCTCGCCCACCACGCCGGTGGTGCCCACCGGGATGCCGCCCGTCGCGTCGGCGGCCGCCGGCGCCGTGGCGCCCTCGGTGCCGAGGGGCTCGACCTTGCCCTGGTTGATGATGAAGAAGATCAGGCCGCCGAAGATCGCGAGGCCGACGATCGAGCCCGCCACGATCATGAGCATCGTCCGACGCTCCTGCGCGCGCACCTGCGCCTGTGCCTGCGCCTTGGCCGCGGCGCGCGCGTCGTTGGCCTTGCTGTTCTTGCTCGACATCGATCTCTCCAGGGTTCTGTCGTCGGTTGTCACAACAACTTTAGCTGCAGGCCGTCAGGCGGCCTTCATCCAGCCGTCGAGCGAGAAGCGGCTGCGCGGCCAGATCACCAGGTACGTGCCCAGCGCGACGAAGATCGCACGCTCGAGCATGTGCACCGGGTAGTTGGTGGTGCCCTCCGCGACCTCGCCGCCGCCGCCGAAGCAGCCGCAGTCGATGCTCAGCCCGTGGGCCCACGCCCAGATGACGCCCGTGACGAAGGCCGCCATCATGAGCAGCCACACGATCGACGCGACGCGCGTGAAGAGGCCGGCGAGCAGGAACACCGCGAGCAGCAGCTCGAAGAAGGGAAGCATGGTGCCGACCAGCGGGACGAGCGCCTCCGGAAGGATCTCGTAGGCACGCACCGCGATGATCGACTGCGGGATGTCCGTCATCTTGGGGATCGCGGCCGCGATGAGGATGATCGCCATCGACAGGCGCACCAGCGTGCTCAGCCAGGGCTGGATGGCGGCCCAACGTCCCGTCTCCGTCGACTCGTCGGTCTGCACCGCATCGGCGTTCATCGCACGTTCTCCCTCGCTCGTCGCACTGCGCGCCACGGTACCGCCGTGCGCCTGGGTGCTCGCACGCCCAACGTCCCACCCCTCGGGACCGTTCCCATCGCCCGTCTCACAGCGCGGGCGCCTGCGGCAACGGCCACCACCAGTCGCCGGCACCGGCGACGAGCGCGATCGCCGCGACCAGGATCGCGGTCGCCGCGATGAGCACCCACGCCGCCGCGAGCCCCCCGGTGGGCGAGACGGCCGCCGCGAGCCGATGCGCGCCGGCGCGCGTGGTGGCCATGAGCGGCCCGAAGGCCATCACCAGCACGGCCGCCAGCCCCGCGAGGGCAAGCGTCGCGGAGTACAGGTGCGGGTCGCTCTGCGCGTCGGCCGACGCCCCGACCACGTCGAGCTGCCCAAGCGCCCACCAGGACCCCAGCTGGACGGCCACAGCGACCGCGGCGGCCGTGAGCGCGGCCGGGATGGTCTCGACCGCGGCGCGCAGCACGTGCCACGGCAGCCCGATGGTCTGGACCACGGTGTCCGTGGTCCGACGGTGGCCGCGCCGCGCCTGCGCGGCCTCGATCGCGAGCTCGCGGCGCTGCACCGTCCTCGCGACGACTGCGACGCCGACCAGCACCAGGTACGTGAGCAGAGGCGCAAGCGGCGCCGCCGCCACGACCACCAGGCCCGCGAGCACCAGCAACGTGCGTCGACGCGGCGGCGGAAGCTCCTCGTGCGGCTCGACCGGCTCACCGTGCTCGTCCACCACGTCGTCCCACGACCGGGGCTCCGCATCGTCCTCCCACTGCGGCTGGGCGGTGGTGACGGGGAGGTCCTCCCCGCTCGGGAGGACGGTGGTCGCCTCGGGGTCCGCGCCCTCGCCGAGGTACCCGACGGGCGCCACCGCGGTCGCGGGGATGGCCGGCATCACCTCGGTGGCGCCGCTGAGCGCCGCGACCACGTCGCGCATGCCGGGTCTCGCGTCGACGTCACGACCGAGCGCGGCACGGAGCGCCGTCGCGCCTGCCACGTCCGGCAGGTTCGCCTCGGCCTCGAGCGTCCGGCTGATCGCACCGGTCCCCGCGCCGAACGGCGCCCTGCCCGTCATCGCGTACGCGACGGTCGCGGCCCACGACCATCGGTCGGCCTGGGCACCCGGCTCGGCGCCGTCGATCACCTCGGGCGCGACGTAGCCCGGCGTGCCGCTCACCAGGCCCTCGCGCGTGAGGCGTGCATCGTCCGTCCGATGCGCGAGCCCGAAGTCGATGAGCACCGGCCCGTCCGGCCCCATCATGATGTTCGACGGCGTCACGTCGCGGTGCACCACCCCGGCCGCATGGACCGCCTCGAGCGCGGACGCCGTCCGCTCGGCGAAGGCCGCGAGCGCATGCCCGGCCAGGGGGCCGTGCTCCTGGATGTCGTCGAACAGGGTCTTGCCGGGCACCAGCTCGAACACCACGAAGGTCTCGTCGTCGTCGAGCTCGGCGTCCAGGATCTGAGGGACTGCGGGATGCCGGAGCGACTGGAGCGCCCGCACCTCGCGCGCGAGCCGCGCGGCGGCGACGTGGTCCTCGCGGGCATCGACCAGCTTGAGAGCCGCCTCCGCGCCGCCCTCGTCGACCACGCGGTAGACGGAACCCGAGCCGCCCGTACCCAGGCGCCCGACCACGCGGTACCCGCCGACGACGTCGCCCACCTCGCGCTGCAGCCCTGCCATGGACCCAACCTACCGGCGCATCGTGCCTCCTCAGCAGGGTCGGGACCACGGGCGTGTGCCGGGTCCTGCACAGGCTGTGTCATGATGGGCGGGCCGGGAGGAGCCCGGCAGTGTCACTGTGGACACCACAACGGCATTTCTTCACTACGGATCGTCCGGCACGTACCTGCCGGTGAAGGGAAACATGGCCATGGCCACCGTTACTTATGACAAGGCGTCGAGGATCTACCCCGGCACCGAGCGCCCCGCCGTCGACTCGCTCGACCTCGAGATCTCCGATGGCGAGTTCCTCGTCCTCGTCGGCCCCTCCGGTTGCGGAAAGTCGACCTCGCTGCGCATGCTCGCCGGCCTCGAGGACGTCGACAAGGGTGCGATCTTCGTGGGCGACCGCGACGTCACCCACGTGCAGCCCAAGGACCGCGACATCGCGATGGTGTTCCAGTCCTACGCGCTCTACCCGCACATGACCGTCGCGGACAACATGGGCTTCGCGCTCAAGATCGCCAAGGTCGACAAGGCCACGATCCGCGAGCGCGTCGAGGCCGCCGCGAAGATCCTGGACCTCACCGAGTACCTGGACCGCAAGCCGAAGGCCCTCTCGGGTGGTCAGCGTCAGCGCGTCGCCATGGGCCGTGCGATCGTCCGCCAGCCGCAGGTGTTCCTCATGGACGAGCCGCTGTCGAACCTCGACGCCAAGCTCCGTGTCCAGACCCGTACCCAGATCGCCGCCCTGCAGCGTCGCCTGGGCACCACCACCGTCTACGTGACGCACGACCAGGTCGAGGCCCTCACCATGGGTGACCGCATCGCGGTCCTCAAGGACGGCGTCCTCCAGCAGGTCGGCACGCCGCGCGAGATGTACGACACCCCGCAGAACGTGTTCGTCGCCGGCTTCATCGGCTCGCCCGCCATGAACCTCTCGACGTTCCGCGTCGAGGACGGCTACGCGCTCATCGGCGACTCGAAGATCCAGCTGCGTCGCGACACCGTCGCGAACATGACCGAGGCCGATGGCGGCGACGTCATCCTCGGCTTCCGTCCGGAGTCGCTCGACCGCGTCGCGCCGAACACGCCCGGCGCGTTCCCCGTCGAGGTCAACGTGGTCGAGGAGCTCGGCTCCGACGCCTTCGTGTACGGCACCCTCCCGACCCCGCTGGCCACCGCCTCGAAGAACGTCGTGGGCGGCGGCGGCGACGGCATCGTCCGCGTCGACCCGCGCGACGTCCCCGCCAAGGGCGACACCATCTGGGTGACCATCCGCGAGGGCGAGCAGCACGTCTTCTCGTCCGCCACGCAGCAGCGCATCTCGACGCACGTCGTCAAGACCGACGCGTCGCGCACGCTCGCGGGCTGAGGCTCAGCGCTTCACCGAAGGGGCGGTCCCGGCGATGCCGGGGCCGCCCCTTCTGCGTGCTCCGGGCACGATGCGCTCTGCGCCGGCCGCCCGAGCGGAGCGGGGTCCCGGCCCGCGCTCGCTACGCTGGAGCCATGCCGCACATCACCGGGGCCGCCGATCCTGGGCTCATGGAGCTGCCCTGGGACATCCCGCTGTCCGCCTGGCCCGAGGACGTCATCGCCGCTCTCCCCCGAGGACTGTCCCGCCATGTGGTGCGCTTCGTGCGCCACGGCGGCAACGTCCTCGCCGTCAAGGAGACCAACCGCGAGATCGCGTACCGCGAGTTCCAGATGCTGCGCGAGCTCGAGCGCCTCGAGGCCCCGTGCGTGCATGCCGTCGCCGTGGTGACGCAGCGGCGCACGCCCATGGGTGACGAGCTCTCCGCCGCGCTAGTCACCGAGCACCTCGCGTTCTCGCTGCCGTACCGCGCGCTGTTCTCGACCGCGCTGCGCAAGGGCACCCTCAACCGCCTCATCGACGCGCTGTCCGTGCTGCTGGTGCGGCTGCACCTCACGGGCTTCTACTGGGGCGACGTGTCGCTGTCGAACGCGCTGTTCCGCCGTGACGCCTCGGAGTTCTCGGCGTACCTGGTCGACGCTGAGACGGGCGACCTTCACGACGCCCTGACGGACGGGCAGCGGTCCTACGACCTCGAGATCGCCACCACCAACATCATCGGCGAGATCCTGGACCTGCAGGCCAACGAGGACCTCGACGAGGGGATCGACCCCTTCAAGATCGGGGAGCGGCTCGAGTCCAAGTACAGCAAGCTGTGGGCCGCGCTGACCGCGACCGAGACGTTCGACGCGAACATCCCGCTGCGCGTCGCGGAGCGCGTGCGCGCGCTCAACGAGATGGGCTTCGACGTGGGCGAGCTCGACATGCTGTCGACCCCCGACGGCCAGGGCCTGCGCATCCGTCCCAAGGTGGTGGATGCGGGCTTCCACTCGCGTCGCCTCATGCGCCTCACGGGTCTCGACGTCCAGGAGAACCAGGCGCGTCGCCTGCTCAATGACCTCGACGAGTTCCGCCTGGTCCACCCCGAGATCGGGGAGGACGAGGCCTTCGGCGCGCACGCATGGCTCACCAGCATCTTCGAGCCCACCGTCCGTGCCGTGCCGCGCGAGCTGCGCGGCAAGCTCGAGCCAGCGCAGGTGTTCCACGAGGTCCTCGACCACCGGTGGTACCTCGCGGAGTCCGCGGGCGAGGACGTGCCCATGCCCGTCGCGACCGCCTCCTACGTGAAGAACGTGCTGCCGCTGCGTCCCGACGAGCGCGCCGTGCTGGGCAGGTCGCTCGCGGAGATGACGGCGGAGCTGCCCGCCCTCACCGACGAGGTCGGCACCGAGTTCGAGGCGCGCGACCCCTTCGAGAACGACAACACGTATGCGTGGGGCGAGGTCCCCGTGCCCGAGACGAGCGAGCCGCCGCAGGTGCGTCGCCAGTCGACCCGCGTCCCTGCGCCCGAGCGGTCGCCGCTCACGGGTCAGATCGCCGCGCAGGCGCAGGGGCGCGTCGACGCTTCCGGCGACGAGGACGACGCGTCGGAGGAGTCCGGCTTCTAGGGACGATGCAGGGCTCGCGCCCGGCATCGTCCCTGTGCGTCAGGCGCGCGCAACCGCCTTGGACGCCTCGTAGAGCGCGATCGAGGCGGCCACCGAGGCGTTGAGGCTCTCGGTGCTCGCCGCGATCGGGATGGACGCCACCTGGTCGCAGGCCTCGCGCACCAGGCGGGACAGGCCCTCGCCCTCGGCGCCGACTACGATGACGAGCGGGCCGTCGAGCAGGTTGGACTCGTGCAGCTGCACGTCGCCGTCCCCGGCGAGGCCCAGCACGAACAGGCCGGCCTTCTTGTACTCCTCGATCGCGCGCACCATGTTGACCGCACGCGCGACGGGCAGGCGCGAGGCGGCACCGGCCGAGACCTTCCACGCGGCGACGGTCATGCCGGCCGCGCGACGCTCGGGGATGAGGGCGCCGGTCGCGCCGAAGGCGGCCGCCGAGCGGACGATCGCGCCCAGGTTGCGCGGGTCCTGGATCCCGTCGAGCGCGATGATGCGCACGGGCGCGGGCGCCTCGAGGAGGTCCTGCGGCTCCGCGTACTGGTACGGCGGGACCTCGAGAGCGACGCCCTGATGAGGCGAGCCGCCCGCAAGCGTGTCGAGGGTGGCCTTGGTGACCTCGCGCACCGTCACGCCCTGCTCGACGGCGAGCGACACGATCTCGGTGACGCGGTCGTCGGCGTCGATGCGGTTGAAGATGCTGAGCATGTGGGCGGTCATGCCCTCACGCAGCGCCTCGAGCACGCTGTTGCGGCCCACCACCAGCTCGAGCGAACCCGAGGTGCGGTCGCGCGGCGTCGCCTTCACGGCCTTCTGAGGCCGCTTCGCAGCCTCCTTCTCGGCGCGCTGCTTCGCCTTGTACGCCTTGTGGTTGGGCCTGTCCTCGGCCCGCGGCGTGGGGCCCTTGCCCTCGAGCGCCTTGCGACCGTGGCCGCCGGTGCCGACCTGCGCGCCCTTCTTGGATCCTGCATTACGGGTCGCGCCGCGGCGCTTCGAGTTACCAGCCATGGCTACAAGGGTAATCGGCGCGGCGTGCCCCGGCCGTCCGCGAGCGGTCAGCCCTCGGAGGCGAGGGACCAGCGCGCGCCGTCCGCCGCGTCCGCGATGACGATGCCCGCACCGGCCAGGCGGTCGCGGATCGCGTCGGCGGTGCCCCAGTCCTTCGCGGCCCGCGCGGCCGCACGGGCCGCGATGTCCGCCTGGACCAGGAAGTCGAGCGCGCTCATCGCGGCGTCCGAGGCGCCGGCCTTCTCCGCCGCCCACTCGGGAGCGGCAGGGTCGAGGCCCAGCACCCCGAGCATCGCGCGCGCAGACATGAGCGCGGCGGCCACCGCGGCATCGTCCCCCGCCGTGAGGGCCGCGTTGCCGGCGCGGACCGTCTCATGGATCACCGCGAGCGCACGCGACACCGCGAGGTCGTCGTCCATGGCCTCCACGAACGCGTCGGGGAGCGCGGCGGCCGCGACATCCTCGAGCGACGGAGCTCCCACCTTCTCCGAGGCGCGCGCCACGAAGCCCTGGAAGCGCGCCCACTGGGCCGAAGCCTCGTCGAGGGTCGACGGCGTGTACTCGAGCATGGAGCGGTAGTGCACCGCGGCCAGCGCGAGGCGCAGCGCCGCGGGCTCGTGGGCCGCGAGCACCTCGGAGACCAGGAGGCCGTTGCCCAGCGACTTCGACATCTTGGCGCCGGACTGCGTCACCCACGCGGAGTGCATCCACAGCCGCGCGAAGCCGTAGCCCGCGGCCCGGGACTGGGCCTGCTCGTTCTCGTGGTGCGGGAAGCGCAGGTCGAGCCCGCCGCCGTGGATGTCGAACTCGTCGCCCAGGTAGCGCTGCGACATGGCGGAGCACTCGATGTGCCAGCCCGGGCGGCCCGGGCCCCACGGCGAGTCCCATGAGGCCGTCGTGGGCTCATCGTCCTTGCGGGCCTTCCACAGCGCGAAGTCGTGCGGGTCGCGCTTGTCCTCCGACGGCGAGTCCGTCGCGGGGCTGAGGGCGTCGAGCGCCTGGCGCGTCAGCGCTCCGTACTCGGCGAACGAGCGGACGTCGAAGTACACCGAGCCCTCGTGCGCGTACGCGTGACCGTTCTCGACGAGCCGCGCGATGAGCGCGACGATCTCCGGGATGTGCCCGGTGGCGCGCGGCTCCGCCGCCGGAGGCTTGACCCCGACCGCGGCGTAGGCGGCCTGGAACTCGCGCTCGTGGCGCAGCGCCCACGCCCACCAGTCGTCCCCCGCCTCGGCGGCCTTCACCAGGGTCTTGTCGTCGATGTCGGTGACGTTGCGCACCAGCGTCACCTGGTAGCCGGACCGCTCGAGCCATCGCTGCAGGACGTCGAACGCGACGGCCGCGCGCAGGTGACCGACGTGGGGCGAGCCCTGCACCGTGGGACCGCACAGGTAGATGCCGACCCTGCCCGGGGTGAGGGGCGCGAAGTCGCGCTCGTCGCGGGTGGCGGTGTCGTACAGGCGGAGGGTCACGCGCCCAGGCTACCGGGCGTGACGTCCCCCGCCCCTCTCAGCCGGCTCAGGCCGCGACGATGAGCGCGGTGGCGATCGCGGCGATGCCCTCGCCACGCCCCGTGAGCCCGAGCCCGTCGGTGGTGGTCCCGGCCACCGTGACCGGCGCCCCGGCAGCGGCGGTCAACGCAGCCTCCGCCTCGGCGCGCCGCGGGGCGAGCTTGGGCCGGTTGCCGATCACCTGCACCGCGATGTTGCCGACCTCGAAGCCGGCCGCGCGGACCAGGCGCGCGCTCTCGGCGAGCAGCGCCGTGCCGGCGGCCCCGGCCCACTCGGGACGCGAGGTGCCGAAGTTCGCACCCAGGTCTCCGAGCCCGGCGGCGGACAGCAGCGCGTCGCAGGCCGCATGGGCCGCGACGTCCGCATCCGAATGCCCCTCGAGGCCCGGCTCGCCGGGCCACTCGAGGCCGGCGACCATGAGCGGACGGTCGCCGCCGAACGCATGCACGTCGACACCGATGCCGGTACGGGGCAGCGTGGTCATCGGGCCTCCTCGAGCGCGGACAGCGCCGCGATGTGCTCGGCGAGCGCGAGATCGCCCGCGTGCGTCACCTTGACGCCCCACACATGCCCCGGGGTCGCGACCACGCGGTAGCCCAGCGCTCGCGCGAGCGTCGCGTCGTCGGTCGCGCCGTCGCCTCCGCGCGCGTGCGCGTCGAGGAGCACGGAGGCTCGGAACCCCTGCGGGGTCTGGACGATGCGGAAGGCGTCCCGGTCGACCGGCTCGCCGAGCGCGCCGTCAGGGGCGGGCGCCGTCACGAGCGTGTCGATCACGGGGACCACGGGGATCGCACCGTCCGCGCCCGCCTCGATCGCGGCGATGACGGCCCTCATGGCCTCCGTGGTCTGGAAGGCGCGCGCGGCATCGTGGACCAGCACCACGTCCCGCGACGCGAGGCCCAGCGCGGCGAGGCCCAGGTTGACGGACTCCTGGCGCGTGCCCGCACCCGGGACGATGCGTACGTCGAGGCCGTCGAGCGCGCGCGCGAAGTCGTCCAGATGGGTGGGCGGCGCGGTCACCACCACCCGGGTGGCGACGCGCGAGATGCGGCGCACGGCATGCGCGACGAGCGGCTCGCCCGCCACGACGACGAGCGCCTTGGGAAGGTCGGAACCCAGCCGGGTCCCGTAGCCGGCGGCCGTGACGACGGCCGCGACGGTCACGAGGCGAGGACCTCGTCGAGCCGTGCCTCGGCGGCGCCCTCGTCGCACTTCTCGGCGAGCGCGAGCTCGCTCACGAGGATCTGGCGCGCCTTGTGGAGCATGCGCTTCTCGCCGGCGGACAGGCCCTTGTCGGTGTCGCGGCGGGACAGGTCGCGGACCACCTCGGCCACGCGGATGACGTCGCCGGAGGCGAGCTTCTCGACGTTGGCCTTGTAGCGGCGCGACCAGTTGGTCGGCTCCTCGATGTAGGGCTCGCGCAGCACGCCGAACACCTTCTCGAGACCCGCCTGGTCGACGACGTCGCGGACACCCACCAGATCGACGTTCTCCGCCGGCACCTCGATGGTCAGGTCACCCTGCGCTACCTTGAGCTTGAGGTAGGTCTTCTCCTCGCCGCGGATGATGCGCTTCTTGATGTCCTGGATCTGGGCCGCCCCATGGTGGGGGTAGACGACGGTCTCGCCAACGACGAAGTTCATGGTGGAGTAATCCCCTTCTCGACGGAACTCCATTCTACCAGTTCGCAAAACCGCAATAACAGGCGCATCGTGCCTGGCAGTGGGCACTTGGTCCCTGTCGGCCGGAAATCGCGTCGCGCTAGGCTCCGCCCGCATCCGGGCACGGTGGCCGCACGGCACGCGGAGCCACTATCCTTCCAGTGACATCACCCCGGAAAGGTTCCCCGCCGTGAAGATCCCCGCACGCGCCCTCCCGCTCGCCGCGCTCGCGCTCGTCGCAGCCGGCTGCAGCACCGTCAACCCCATCACGACCCAGATGGCGTACGACGCGTCGGACGGCGTCAGCGTCGAGCTCGGCGACGTCACGGGCCTCAACCTGCTGGTCATCACCGAGGCGGAGGGTTCCGCCGCGGTCCTCACCGGATCGTTCAAGAACTCGGGCGCCGAGGACGCGACGGTCGCCGCGAGCCTCGACGGCGGAAGCATCGTCAGCATCGAGATCCCTGCGGGCGCGACGGTGCGCCTCGGCGGGGACGAGGGCGAGACGCACGTCGCCGGCACGTCCACCGCGGCGCCCGGCCTCCTCCAGGAGGTGCTGTTCCAGACCGAGACGGCCGGACAGATCTCCGAGGACGTCCCCGTCCTCGACGGCACGCTCCCGGAGTACGCGCCGGAGCTCGACAGCCTCTGACCCGGCGGCTCCGCCACGCAGCTGAACCACCGCATCGTTCCTTAACAGGCGTGATGCGAAGCAAGAAGGGCCGATGCGCGACGCATCGGCCCTTCTTGCGTGGCGGAGCCGCTGGGGCTCGCCGGCGGATCAGCCGAAGCGCCCCGAGATGTAGTCCTCGGTCGCCTTCTCCGACGGCGTGGAGAACATGGTCGGGGTGTCGTTCATCTCGATGAGCTTGCCCGGCTTGCCGGTGCCCGCGATGTTGAAGAACGCCGTGCGGTCGGAGACGCGCGCCGCCTGCTGCATGTTGTGGGTGACGATCACGATGGTGTACTCGTCCTTGAGCTCCTGCATGAGGTCCTCGATCGCGAGCGTCGAGATCGGGTCGAGCGCGGAGCACGGCTCGTCCATGAGGAGCACGTCCGGCTTGATCGCGATCGCGCGCGCGATGCACAGACGCTGCTGCTGGCCGCCGGAGAGCGAGGAGCCCGGCTTGTCGAGGCGGTCCTTGACCTCCTCCCAGAGGTTCGCGCCGCGCAGCGAGGACTCGACCAGGTCGTCGGCGTCGGAGCGCGAGATGCGCTTGCTGTTGAGCTTGACGCCCGCGAGCACGTTCTCCGCGATCGACATGGTGGGGAACGGGTTGGGGCGCTGGAAGACCATGCCGACGTGGCGACGCACCGTCACCGGGTCGACGTTGTCGCCGTAGAGGTTGACGCCGTCGATGAGCACCTCACCCTCGACGCGGGCCCCGGGGATGACCTCGTGCATGCGGTTGAGGGTGCGGAGGAACGTCGACTTGCCGCAGCCCGAGGGGCCGATGAACGCCGTCACGGACTTCGGCTCGATGGCGAGGGACACGTCCTCGACGGCCAGGAAGCTCGAGTAGTAGACGTTCAGGTTGTTGACGTCGATGCGCTTGGACACGGATGCTCCGGTTCTGGCTCAGCGGCCGGTCTTGGGGGAGAAGTAGCGGGCGATGAGTCGCGCGATGAGGTTCAGCGCCATCACGATGAGGATGAGCACCAGGGCCGCGCCCCAGGCCCGGTACTGCGTGATCTCACCGATGCAGGTGTCGGTGGCGCACGGCAGCACACCCTTCTCGTACTCCGAGATGATGTACACCGGCAGCGACATCATGCGGCCGTCGAAGAGGTTCCAGTTGAGGGAGTCCGCGACGCCCACCGCGACCAGCAGCGGGGCGGTCTCGCCGATGACGCGCGCGATCGCGAGGGTCACGCCGGTGGTGATGCCCGCGATCGCGGTGCGCACCACCACCTTCATGACGGTGAGCCACTTGGGCACGCCCAGCGCGTAGGACGCCTCGCGCAGCTCGTTGGGGACCAGGCGCAGCATCTCCTCAGAGGAGCGCACGACGACCGGGATCATGAGCACGGACAGCGCGACGGCGCCGACGATGCCCAGCTTGGTCCCGGGCCCCATGATGATCGCGAAGAGCGAGTAGGCGAATAGGCCGGCGACGATGGACGGGATGCCCGTCATGACGTCGACGAAGAAGGTGATGGACCGCTTGAGCCAACCCGAGCCGTACTCGACCAGGTAGATGGCGGTGAGCAGACCCACCGGCACGGAGATCACGGTGGCGGCGAGCGTCATCATGACCGTGCCGACCACGGCGTGCATGATGCCGCCGTACGGGGCCTCGGCGCCGTAGATGCCGCGCATCGTCTGGTTGAGGAACTCGAGGTTGAAGCCCGAGTCGAGGCCGTTCGCGTCCGAGATCATGAAGCGGTCGAGACCGTTGACCACCACGGTCACCGCGAGCCAGATCAGCGGGATCACCGCGACGGCGAAGGCCGCGTAGATGACCACGGTCATCATGGCGTTCTTCATCCGGCGCGAGCGCGACAGCGCGCCCAGGGGCATGGTCGACGTCGCCATCAGTTGGCTCCCGAGAATTCGCTGCGGCGCGACACGATCCAGCGCGCGAGCATGTTGACGAGCAGGGTGATGAGGAACAGCGCGAGGCCCATCGCGATGAGCGAGCTCACACCCGTGGCGTTGGCCTCGGGGAACTGCAGCGCGATGTACGCGGCGATGGTGTTGTGCTGGTTCGGCTGGAGCACCAGCAGCGAGTAGGTGAGCCCGGGGCCGATGATCATGAGCACCGCCATGGTCTCGCCGAGCGCACGGCCCAGGCCGAGCATCGTGGCGCCGACCATGCCCGAGCGGCCGAACGGGAAGACGGCCATGCGGATCATCTCCCAGCGCGTCGCGCCCATCGCGAGCGCGGCCTCCTCGTGGAGCTTGGGCGTCTGGAGGAACACCTCGCGCGAGACGGCGGAGATGATCGGGATGATCATGATCGCGAGCACGATGCCCGCGGACATGGCTACGCGGCCCGTGAAGATCTCGCCGGACTCCGGCGGCGCGAAGAGCGGGATCCAGCCGAGGTAGTCCGCGAGGAACTGGTAGAAGGGCTGGAGGAACGGCACGAGCACCGCGACGCCCCACAGGCCGTAGACCACGGACGGCACGGCCGCGAGCAGGTCGATGAGGTACCCGAGCCCCTGCGCGAGCCTGCGCGGGGCGAAGTGCGAGATGAAGAGCGCGATGCCGATCGACACCGGCGTCGCGAGCAGCAGCGCGATGAGCGAGATCAGCAGCGTCCCGTAGACCAGGAAGCCGACGATCTCGATGAGGCTCTGCCCCTGGTCCGGCTTGATGAAGGAGACGACCTTGCCGAGCTCCTCCGCGCCCATCGTCATGGCGGGCCAGGCCTCCACCAGGAGGAAGGTCGCGACCGCGGCGAGCGTGATGAGGATGAGCGAGCCGGCGGCGGTCGACAGCCGCTTGAAGAAGCTGTTGGCGAAGGCGCCGGGATGGGTCCCGTAGTCGCTCGGCGGAGCAGCCTCAGGCTGCGTCTCGGTGGTGGTCACGCTCTGTACTCCCTCGGATCTGCGCCCATCGTAATGGGCGAGGTGGTGGGCCCACCCGTCAAGGGCAGGCCCACCACCGTCAGGTCAGGCGTCGGTCTCAGCCGGCCGCGATCTCGTCGAGGATCGACTCGACGTGAGCGGAGAGGTCGGCCGGGAGCGGCGCGGAGCCGGCGGCCTCGGCGGCGACGGCCTGGCCCTCCTCCGAGGCGACGTACTTCTCGAAGGCGGTGACCAGCGCACGCTCGGTCTCGTCGTCGTACTGCGAGCAGACGATGTGGTAGCTCACCAGCGTCAGCGGGTAGGCCGAGGAGTCGGTGGTGGTGCGGTCGATCGCGTACGCGAGGTCGTTCTCACCGTTGGCCTCGTCCGAGAGCGGCGACGCGGCGATGATGTTCGCGGCGGCCTCGGCCGAGTAGGGCACGTACTCCTCGCCCACCTTGAGGGCGACGGTGCCGAGCGAGCCCGCACGCGAGGCGTCGGCGTAGCCGATCGCGCCCGGCGTCGCGGTGACGCCCTCGACCAGGGCCGAGGTGCCGTCGTAGCCGACCTTCTGCGTGGCGGCGGAGTCGAACTCCTTGGTCGCCTCGTAGGGCCACGCGCCGTCCGACGCCTGCTCGAGGTAGTCGGTGAAGTTGTCCGAGGTGCCCGACGAGTCCGAGCGGTGCGCGACGGTGATGGTCGTGTCGGGGAGCTCGACGCCCTCGTTCTGCGACGCGATCGCCTCGTCGTTCCACTTGGTGATCTTGCCGTCGAAGATCTGCGCGATGGTCGCGGCGTCCATGTTGAGCGACGTGATGCCGTCGAGGTTGAAGATCACGGCGACGGGCGAGATGTACATCGGCAGGTGGTACGCGCCACCGTCGCCGTCGCAGCGCTCGACGGCCGCGGCGTACTCCTCCGAGTCGAGCAGGCCGTCCGAGCCCGCGAAGGGCACCGCGGCGGCGAGGAACTGCTCGATGCCGCCGCCCGAGCCGACCGGGTCGTAGCCGACGGTCACATCGGGGTTGGCCTCCTGGAACTTCGCGCGCCAGGCGTCCATCGCGGACTCCTGCGAGGAGGCGCCGGCACCCTGGAGGTTGCCGGAGATCGCCATCGCGCCGTCGGTCGACTCGGCGGTCGTGCCGGCGGTGGACTCGTCGCTCGAGCCGCCCGCGGGAGCCTCGTTGGTGGGCGAGCACGCGGCGAGCGTGAACGACAGGGCGGCAGCGGTCAGCACCGCACCGGAACGGATCACAAGCTTCACTTCGAGTTTCCTCACGTTCATGGTTCCCCGGCTCGATGCCGGATGACCTTCACGTTAGGGACGCGAGGTAACGGGTCACGGGGCGGATTCTGAACTCGGGGTGAACATCCGATGAACGCCCCGGCAGCGTTATCGAAACGTGACGATGATGCCCGGCCGAGCGCCGCATCGTGCCCCTGCCGCCCCGCCCACGCGCCACCAGCCACCGACCACCGGCCACCAACCACCAGCCACCGGCCACCGGCCACCAGCCACCGCCGAAGTGGTACCTGGTGGTCGGTCCTGGGAGATCTCCGCGCCGCAGTGGTGCCTGGTGGTCGCCCCGGCGGTCGGGGCGGCAACCAGGCACCACTGCGAGCCCGCGATCCGCGAGATGCGACAAGGACCCACCACTTCCGGTGGGCCGCTCACGCCTCGAAGCTGTACCCGACCCCACGCACGGTCTGGATGAGCGTCGGCTCCGACGGGTCCGCCTCGACGCGGCTGCGGATGCGCTTGATGTGCACGTCGAGCGTCTTGGTGTCGCCGAAGTAGTCGGAGCCCCAGACGCGGTCGATGATGACCTGGCGCGGGAGCACGCGGCCCGCGTTCTGCGCGAGCAGGTGCAGGAGCGCGAACTCCTTGGGCGGCAGCGACTGGGTCTGGCCGTCGCGCGTGAGCTGGAGGCGCTCGGGATCAAGGGTGATCCCCGCGATGGTGAGGCGCTCGGGCTCGTCGGCGATGTCCCCGGCGCCCGCGGCGTAGCGGCGCAGCACCGCGCGGATGCGCGCGACCAGCTCGCGGCCCGAGTACGGCTTGGTGACGTAGTCGTCGGCGCCCAGCTCGAGCCCGATGATGCGGTCCACCTGGTCGTCCTTGGCTGTCACCATGATCACCGGCACGTCGGAGCGCTCGCGCACCGCCTTGAAGACCTCGGGGCCCGACATGCCAGGAAGCATGAGGTCGAGCAGGATGAGGTCCGCACCGTCGCGGATGAAGGCGTCGAGGCCGGCGGTCCCGGTCGCGGCGAGCGCGACGGAGAAGCCCTCGCGCTCGAGCAGGAACTGGAGGGAGTCGCGATACGACTCCTCGTCCTCGACCACGAGGATCCGTGCCTCGGTCATCATGCCTCCCGGTGAACTGCGAGCTTGAGGGTGAAGGTGGAGCCCACCCCGGGCTCGGACCACAGGGCCACCGAGCCGGAGTGCTGAAGTGCGATGTGCTTGACGATGCTCAGGCCCAGGCCCGTGCCGCCCGTCTCGCGCGAGCGGGCCGGGTCGGCGCGGTAGAAGCGCTCGAAGATGCGCTCCTGGTCCCCGACGTCGATCCCGATGCCCTTGTCGATGACGGCGACCGAGGCGACCCCGTCGCGCGCGGCCACCGAGACGACCACCTCGGTGCCCTCGTCGGAGTAGGCGACCGCGTTGTCGATGAGGTTGCGCAGCGCCATCACCAGGAGGTCGCGGTCGCCCAGGACCGTAGGGCGTTCGCGGACATCCATGACGAGCCGCATGTCCTTCGCCTCGGCGCCCAGGCGCGCACCCTCGATGGCCTCGTGCACCACGCCCTCGAGGTGGAGCTCCTCGTGCTCGACCACCGAGCCGCCGCCCTGGAGGCGGGAGATCTCGATGATCTCCTGGATCAGCTTGGTGAGCCGGCGCGACTCCTTGCGCATCTTCTTGGCGAACTTGCGCACCAGCTGAGGGTCGTCCGCGCCCTCCTCGATGGTCTCCGCGAGCAGGCTCAGCGCGCCCACCGGGGTCTTGAGCTCGTGGGAGACGTTGACCGCGAACTCGCGACGCGACTGCTCGGCGGCACGGGACTCGGTGTTGTCGTTGACCACCGCGAGGCACAGCTCGTCGTCCAGAGGCGTCACGCGCACGTGGACGAAGCGCGGGTTGGTGAGGACGCCGCGATGGACCGCGACCTCGTCCTCGAGCGGCATCTCGCGCCGCCACGCCTCCTCCGCAAGGTCCGCGAGGTCGGAGTTCAGCGCGCCGTCCGGGCGCGCGACGCCCAGCGCAGCAGCGGTGCTGTTGCTGTACGCGCTCCGCCTGTCGCGGCGGATGACCACGGTGCCGGACTGCAGCGCGCTCATGAGCTGCCTGGTGCGATGCGGCACGAGGGTCGCGGCGATCGCCTGGTTGCGCTGGCGCAGCAGGAACGTGACGGACACGATCGAGGCGCCGACGGCGGCGCCGACGATCGCGGCGATCCACACCTCCGGGCTCATGGCGACACAGTATCCATGCGCCCCAGCGTTCACCCAATGTTCACGGTTGGCACCGATTGTTCACCGAGGTCGTCAGGGGGTTTGCCCAAGGTGCCTGGCAGTGATGCCAGACTGAGGGGGCACAGCAAGAAGGAGAGCCATGCGGACCCTGTTCAATGCCGAGATGTCGGAGCTCGCGGACGACCTGATCGCGATGGCGCGTCACGTCGAGGGCGCCATCACCGATGCCTCGACCGCCATCCTGTCCAGCGACGTGGAGCTCGCGCAGAGCGTGATCGCGAAGGACGCGAAGCTCGACGAGCTCGAGTCCCTGGTCGACGAGCGCTGCGTGCTGCTCATCGCCCAGCAGCAGCCGGTGGGGCTCGACCTGCGCACGATCATCTCGTCGCTGCGGATCTCCGCCTCGCTCGAGCGCATGGGCGACCTGGCCCAGCACATCGCCGAGGCGGCGCGCCGCGCCTACCCCGAGTCGGCGATCCCCGACTCTCACCGCGAGATCGTCACGGGCATGGCGCAGGCCGCCAAGGAGGCCGCCGCGGAGACGGTCCGCCTGCTCGAGACCCGCGACCTCAACGTCGCCGCCGCGATCGTGTCCGACGACGACAACCTCGACCAGCTGCACGCCCGCGCGTACAAGGCGATCGTGGACGGCGAGTACCAGGGCAGCCCGCGCGAGACGCTCGATCTCGCGCTCCTCGCCCGCTACTTCGAGCGCTTCGGCGACCACGCCGTGGGCGTCTCGCGTCGCATCGTCTACCTGGTGACCGGCGACCTGTCCGACACCGACGCCAAGATCTGACGCGGCCCGCACGCGCGGAAGGCCCCGACCGGACGGTCGGGGCCTTCCGCGTTCCCGGGGACGATGCGGGCCGCAGCTCAGCCCTGGAGGACGTCCCGGTTGAGCGCCCAGCCAGGCAGGCGCCCCGCCAGACCCAGCCCGGCGTAGGCGAGCGAAACCACGGCGACGATGCCCATGGTCCATACGAGCACGGCGTCGGACCCATCCCCGTCGGCGGGCCCGTAGTAGAAGGCGGGGTCGGCGGGGTCGTAGCGCACGGGGAAGGTGTCGCCGATCTCGCGGTCTCCAGCGGACCACTGTCCGATGACCTCTTGGCCGGCCTCGGTCTCGAACACGAACTCGATGTGATCACCGCCTCGTCCCGCCCACCAGCGATCGGTCACCGTGGCCTCGGCCGTGGGATCGTCGGCGTCGAGGTGAGCCATGGAGTCGATGCCGGCGGTCGCGATGGTGCCGCATAGCAAGGCGACGACGAGCCCGCAGGCCGCCGCCCCCTGCTGCGACGTCCACCAGGCGCGGAGCCCGCGTCGCTTCCCACCACGGCGCCGGTGGCGCCAGACCACGAAGGCGAGCGCGAGGACGGCGACCGTGATGGCAGCGAAGGCGACGGTGTCGGTCCCGAGGGTGCCGAGCGCGGCGTCTCGCACGTAGGAGGCGGGGTCCTCGGACGAGTAGCGGACGAGCACGGTGGACCCCGCCTCCGGCGTGCCCGCGACATCGATCGAGGACGTGGTCACAGCCCGGCCGTCCTGCGTCGTGAACTCGATCGTCGCCCAGGTCGCGCCCAGCAACGTCCCGGTCTCCAGGATCGTGGCCTCGGCGGTCGGAGCGTGATCGCGCAGGTGCAGGTCGAAGTCGACGAGGATGCCGGTCATGGTCGCTCCGGCGAGCGCGAGCACGGTCAGCAGGACGCTCCACGCCGGGTGACGAGGCACGCGCATGCGCGAGGGGCGCCCAGCATCGTCCGGCATGGACGCAGGCTAGCGTTCCGGACCGCGCACACCGCGCATCGTCCCAGGAAGCACGGAGGCCCCCGACCTGATGGTCGGGGGCCTCCGGCGACGCGGGTGCGTTACTTCTTCTTGCCCTGGTTGGCGACGGCCTGGATGGCGGCCGCGGCGGCCTCCGGGTCCAGGTAGGTGCCGCCCGGGTTGGTGGGCTTCAGGGTCTCCTCGTCGAGGTGGTAGACCAGCGGGATGCCCGTGGGGATGTTGACGCCCACGATCGCGTCGTCCGCGACGTCGTCGAGGTGCTTGACGATCGCGCGCAGCGAGTTGCCGTGCGCCGCGACCATGACGGTCTTGCCGGACTTGAGGTCCGGGACCACCTCGGACTCCCAGTACGGAAGCGCGCGCTCGAGGACGTCCTTGAGGCACTCCGTCTTGGGGATCGGCTCGCCGGCGTAGCGCGGGTCGCCCTCCTGCGTGTACGGGTTCTCGGCGCTGATCTCCGGCGGCGGCACGTCGTAGCTGCGGCGCCAGATCATGAACTTCTCCTCGCCGAACTGCTCGAGGGTCTCGGCCTTGTTCTTGCCCTGGAGGTCGCCGTAGTGACGCTCGTTGAGGCGCCAGTGACGCTTGACGGGGATCCAGTGGCGGTCCGCGGCGTCGAGCGCGAGGTTCGCGGTCATGATCGCGCGGCGCAGCAGCGAGGTGTGCAGCACGTCGGGGAGGATGCCCTCCTCCTTGAGGAGCTCGCCGCCGCGCTTGGCCTCGCCCCAGCCCTTGTCGTTGAGCGGGACGTCGACCCAGCCCGTGAACAGGTTCTTCTCGTTCCACTCGCTCTCGCCGTGGCGGAGCAGGATCAGTGTGTAGGTCATGCGGTCAGCCTAGTAGGCACCGCCCGGGCCGCGCTGGCCCAAGGTCCCAGCGCCCGCCCATCCCGACAGTCGCAACGGAGTTCGCCTGGACGATGCGGCGTGTCGCCCAATTCCGGGCCCGACACGCCGCGCGATCGGGACCGACTCCGTTGGGAGTGTCGGAAGCGGGTGCGAGGGCACCGGGACCACGGTCCCGGACCTGGATACCCCCACGGGTACACACTTCAAATATGGCTCAATCGTCCACGGCCTCCCTCACCCTGCGGGCCGCACCCCCGCGCGACCCCCCAGCGGCCGTGGCGCTGCTCCAGGCCGCCGCGGACCCCGTCCGCTGGACCGTGCTCGCGCGCCTGGCCGACGGGCCCCGCTGCGTGTGCGACCTCCAGGAGCATGTCGACGTGTCGAGCACGCTGCTGAGCTACCACCTGCGGATCCTCCGCGACGCGGAGCTGGTCACCGCGACCCGCCGCGGCCGCTGGATCGACTATGCGCTGGCGCCCGACGCATCGTCCCGCCTCACCGAGGCGCTGCCCGCGCCCGCCCGCGACCTCGGGGGCGCGTGATGGCGGTGATGGAGCGCGTGCACCGCGCGACCCCGCTCGAGCGGTGGGCCGGGCTGGGCGCCGCGGCGCTGGGATGGTGGGCGCTGTACTCCGTCAACCTCCCGTTCTGGGACTGGCTCCTGCGCGACGTGGTGGGCCTCGACCTCGAGACCCGGCTGGGCTCCGGCATCCACTTCTTCCTCTACGACACCGTCAAGATCCTGCTGCTGCTCGCGGGGATCATCTTCCTCGTCACGGTGCTGCGCTCCTTCATGTCGGTCGAGCGCACGCGCGCAATCCTGGGCGGCAGGCGCGAGGGCGTGGGCAATGTGGCCGCCGCGGCGCTCGGGGTGGTCACCCCGTTCTGCTCGTGCTCGGCCGTGCCGGCGTTCATCGGCTTCGTGGCGGCCGGCGTCCCGGTGGGCGTCACCCTGAGCTTCCTCATCGCGAGCCCGCTGGTGAACGAGGTCGCGATCGCGCTGCTGCTCGGGCTGTTCGGCTGGGGTCCCACTCTCCTCTACATCGGGGCCGGGCTGACCATCGCGATCGTCGCCGGCTTCATCCTCGGCCGCATGCGACCCGAGCGCTGGATCGAGCCCTTCGTCTTCGAGACCACGCTGGGCGGCCAGGCGGTCGACCCCGGCTACGCGCTGACATGGAACGACCGCGTCCAGATGGGCCTCGAGGAGGTCCGGGACATCCTCAAGAAGATCTGGCCGTACCTGCTGGTGGGGATCGGCATCGGTGCGGCGATCCACGGCTGGGCGCCCGAGCAGTGGTTCGCGGACCACGCGGGCCCTGAGAACCTGCTCGCCGTCCCGCTCGCCGTGCTGCTGGGCGTGCCGCTGTACTCGAACGCCGCCGGCGTGCTCCCGATGGTCGAGGCGCTGTTCGACAAGGGTCTGCCCATGGGCACCCTGCTCGCCTTCATGATGGCGACGGTCGCGCTCAGCCTGCCCGAGATGATCCTGCTGCGCCGCGTGCTCAAGCCGCAGCTCATCGGGCTCTTCATCGCCGTCGTCACCGTCGGCATCGTCGCCGTCGGCTACCTCTTCAACGCCGTCCTCCCCGCCTGACACCACCCGAAAGGACAACGCCATGCACATCAAGATCCTGGGCCCCGGCTGCACCAACTGCGCGAACCTCGAGCGCGTCACGCGCGAGGCCGCCGCGGAGCTGGGCCTCGACGCCACCTTCGAGAAGGTCACCGACTACGGCGCGATCGCCGGCTACGGCGTCATGCGCACGCCCGGCCTGGTGGTCGACGAGGCGCTGCTCATGTCGGGCCGCGTCCCCACCGCATCGGCCGTCAAGGAGCTGCTCGCGCCGCTCGCCTGATCCGGGCGGATACCTGGGCGGAAGAGCGGTCAGACCTCGATGACGCAGGCCGGGCTCGCGACCTCGCCCACCGCATGCGGCAGGTCGACGACCTCGCCCACCCCCAGCTCGGGCGGCATCCCGATGACGTCGGCGAGCGCGTACGACCGCACCCGGTGCCCACGCTCCTCCCCCACCACGAGCCTGTCGCCCAGCGCCGCGAAGTACCGCGGCCAGTGCCCGGCGTCGAAGGCGCCGCGGTAGGCGAGCTCGCCCTCGGGAGCGACGTCGAAGATCGAGATCACGTCCGCGCCGCGCACGGACACGAGCAGCACGTCGCCCGTGTGCCCGCGCGTGAGCGCGACGTGCGCGTCCTGGAGCTCCGCGCTGCGGGGCGGGGCCAGGGTGGAGGGCCGCTCGGCGATGACCTCCGCGGTGGACGATGCACCGTCCCAGCGGAGCGTCCGCACCTGGTGGTCCAGCTCGCACGTGACGTACAGCAGGCTGCCCCGCACCGCGAGGTGGCGCGGTCCGGCACCGGGCGGCAGCACGGCGGCGATGCCGTCCGGCTCGAGCAGGCCGTCGTCGAGGATCCGGTAGCGGCGCAGCTGGTCGGTGCCGAGGTCCGCGACGAGCACATGCCGCCCGCCCGGCGCGAGCGCCGCCGAGTGCGCGTGCGGCGCCTCTTGGCGGTCGGCGTTCGGCCCCGAGCCGGCGTGCCCCAGCAGCTGGGCGGGAGCATCCCCCACCGGCAGCCCGTCCTGGTCGAGCGGGACCACAGCGAGGTGCCCGCTCGAGTAGTGGCTCACGTACAGCGTCCGCGCGTCGACCGACAGGAGCAGGTGGCAAGCATCAGCACCTCCGGTCACCAGACGGGTGACGAGGCGCGGGGCCGCAGGGCGGCTCACGTCGAGCACGGCGACCTCGCTCGCGGGCAGCTCGCATGCCGCGTAGACGAGCGGCAGCGTCGGGTGCGCGATCAGGAAGGAGGGCGCGGGCAGCGCGAGCACCTGCTCCGAGGCGACCGACTCAGGGGTGGCGGACCGCCAGATGCCTTCCCCGAGCCCGGCCGGGGTGCCGAGCCCCGCGACCGGGTAGGTGCCCCAGAGGAGCGTCACTGCGCGGCGTCGTAGGCCTCGCGGACCTTCGACGGGATGCGCCCGCGCTCGGGGACGTCGACGCCGTTCTCCTTCGCCCATGCGCGGACGGCGGCGGGCGCGGGTCCCGATCCGGACTTGCGCGCACGGGCGGGAGCCTTGCGCGTCGCCGTGCGACGGCCGGCAGCGATCCACGGCGCGAGCGCGTCACGGAGCTTCTGAGCGTTGCCCTCGGTGAGGTCGATCTCGTAGGACGACCCGTCGAGGGAGAACGACACGGTCTCGGATGCGGCGGTGCCGTCGATGTCGTCGACCAGGACCACCTGAACCTTCTGCGCCACAGCAGTTCCCTTCCTCAGCATGTGCCCCTGATATTCGCATTCGGGACACGTGCGCGTCAATTGCGCTCCAGGCGATTATCGGGTCGAGTTTCGGAGGCGAATCCGCGGCATTTCCCAAAATGCGGCGACGGACGCCGATAATCGCGGCGCGCCCGCACGCGAACGGCGCGGGATCACAGCGTTCGGCCAGGTCGTTGCCTTACGCGCATCGCCCCGGTAGCGTGCGGAGCCGGGCCATTCCGGGGCCACGCATCTGACGGAGGGTGAATGCTGACCGAGCTGCGCGCCGCGAGCGCCCTGAGCCTTATCGCGGCGATCTCCGTCGCGTTCTCCCAGATCCCTGCGCTCGAAGGTGTCGCGGCGGCGCTGTGGCTCCTGTCCTTCGCGTGCGTGGTCGGCGCCGGGGTGCTCGCCTACGCCGCGGAGAACCAGGCTCCTCGGCACTCGGCTCGCTGAGCCGAGGCCCGCCCGAGCCTCAGGCCTGCGCGGGGCTCCCCGGCTGCGCCGACCGGGGCGCCTCGCCCGCCTCGTCCCCCGCCTCGGCAGCAGCGAGCGCCGCGCGCTCGTTGCGATCCGCACGGATCACCGCGCGCATCACGTACCAGAACAGCGCACCCACGCCGATCGACGGGATGACACCCACCAGCACCTGCTGCCAGATCGGCATGTCAGTCCTCCGTGGGCTTCACGAGCGGGAACAGGATGGTCTCGCGGATGCCCAGGCCCGTGAGCGCCATGAGCAGGCGGTCGATGCCCATGCCCATGCCGCCGCTCGGGGGCATCGCGTACTCCATCGCGGTGAGGAAGTCCTCGTCGAGCCTCATCGCCTCGTCGTCGCCCTGCGCCGCCATGCGCGCCTGCTGCTCGAAGCGCTCGCGCTGGATGACGGGATCGACCAGCTCCGAGTACGCGGTCGCGAGCTCGAAGCCGCGGACGTAGAGGTCCCACTTCTCGACTACGCCGTCCTTGGTGCGGTGGTCGCGCGTCAGCGGCGAGGTCTCGACCGGGAAGTCGCGCACGAACGTGGGCTCGTGCAGCGTGTCGCCCAGGTGGTGCTCCCACAGCTCCTCGACCAGCTTGCCGTGGTTGACGCGCTTGGGGTCGACGGAGACCTCGAAGCGGTCGCACAGCGCCTGGAGCGCCGCGACCGAGGTCTCGGGGGTGATCTCCTCGCCGATCGCCTCGGACAGCGAGTCGTACATGGAGATGGTGCGCCACTCGCCGGAGAGGTCGTACTCCGAGCCGTCCGCGAGCGTGACCACCTGCGTGCCGAAGATGTCGTCCGCGGCGCCCTGCACCAGGCTCTGGGTGAGCTCGGCCATGGTGTCGTAGCTGCCGTACGCCTCGTAGGCCTCGAGCATCGAGAACTCGGGGCTGTGCGAGCTGTCCGCGCCCTCGTTGCGGAAGTTGCGGTTGATCTCGAAGACCTTCTCGATGCCGCCCACGGCCGCGCGCTTGAGGAAGAGCTCGGGCGCGATGCGCATGTAGAGGTCGATGTCGTACGCGTTCATGTGCGTGACGAACGGGCGGGCCGCGGCACCGCCGGGCTGCGTCTGGAGCATCGGGGTCTCGACCTCGATGAAGCCGCGGCCGTGCAGGCTCTCGCGGAGGCTGCGGTTGAGCTTCGCGCGGTTGCGGACCGTGTCGCGCGCGGTGGGACGCGCGATGAGGTCGACGTAGCGCTGGCGCACGCGGGTGTCCTCCGCGAGCTCCTTGTGGAGCGTGGGCAGCGGACGCAGCGACTTGGCCGCGATGGCCCACTCGGAGGCGAACACGGAGACCTCGCCGCGGCGCGACTTGATGGCGCGGCCCTTGGCGAACAGGTGGTCGCCCAGGTCGACGGTGCTCTTGAAGGCGGCAAGGGACTCCTCGCCGACCTCCGCGAGCGAGAGCATGATCTGGAGACGCTCGCCCTGGCCGTCCTGGATGGACGCGAAGCACAGCTTGCCGGTGTTGCGGATGAAGACCACGCGGCCGGCGACACCGACCACGTCCTGCGTCTCCTCGCCGTCCTCGAGCCCCGCGTACGCGGCCTTGACCTCGGCGATCTCGTGGGTGCGGTCCACCGTGACCGGGTACGCCTCGCCGCCCTCAGCGATGAGGCGGTCGCGCTTCTCGCGACGCACGCGCATCTGCTCAGGGATGTCGTCGGTGGTCTCGGGGGCGGGCGCGGTCTGCTCAGTCACGCGGACGATTCTACGTGCCGCCTCTCCCCCTGACAGTCAGGACGGAGTTCGCGACGACACACCGGGGATTCGGGGCCGGAAGACCCGACACGCCGCGGAACCGGGACCAACTCCGTTGGGAATGTCAGGGCGCCGGGGGCGCGGCGAGGTCGAGGCCCAGGTCCACGATCGGGCTCGAGTGCGTGAGCGCGCCGACCGACATGAAGTCCACGCCCGTCGCGGCCACGTCGCGCACGTTCGCGAGCGTGAGGCCGCCCGTCGCCTCGAGCCAGACCTTGCCGGTGCCGTCCTCGCCGGCGCGCACCGCCTCCACCAGCGCGCGCATCGTCTCCGGCGGCATGTTGTCGAGCATGAGGAACCGCGCACCGGCCGCGATCGCCTCGCGCGCCTGCACCGCGTCCTCGACCTCGACCTGCACGGGCACGTCGGGGTAGGCGTCGCCGATGCGCGCGATCGCCGCCGCGACCGAGCCGGCCGCGACGATGTGGTTGTCCTTGACCATCGCGCAGTCGAACAGGCCCATGCGCTTGTTGACGCCGCCGCCCACGCGCACCGCGTACTTCTCGATCTCGCGCAGGCCCGGGGTGGTCTTGCGCGTGTCGAGCACGTACGCGGCGGTGCCGTCGAGCGCATCGGCCCACCGGCGCGTGTGCGTCGCGACGCCGGAGGCACGGGACATCAGGTTGAGCAGCGTGCGCTCGGCGATGAGGACCACATGGCCCGGGCCCTCGAGCCTCGCGATGACCGCGCCCGCGGCGAGCCGGTCGCCGTCCGCGGCCTCGAGCACGATGCCTGGCACAGGGAGGTCGTGGCGCGCGGCGACCTGGCGCATCGTCTCCTCGATCGCCTCGACCCCCGCGAGCACGCACGCCTCGCGCGCCGCGACCACGCCGGAGACGCGAGCGTCGGACGGGATGGTCGACTGCGTGGTGACGTCGCGGCCGGGATATCCGCCCAGGTCCTCGTCGAGGGAGAGGCGCACGATGCGCGCCAGGGCCTCGCGGTCGAGCGGCGCCGGGGCGGTGGCCGCGAGCGCGACCTCCTCAGGGTGCGGGGTGCGGGTCATGCGCCCATCGTGGCATGCACGGGACCCTGGGCCTCGTGGGCATATACCCCCGAGGGGTATGCTGAGGGGACGCCGAGAGCACCTGGGAGGACTGCCATGGCCGAGATCCACCTGAGCCCCGAGGACATGGACCCCGTGGTCAAGCGCCTGCGCCGCGCGCACGGCCAGCTGGCCGGGGTGCTGAAGATGATCGAGGACGGCCGCGAGTGCGCCGACGTGGTGACGCAGCTCGCCGCGGTGTCCAAGGCGATCGACCGCGCCGGCTTCACCATGATCGCGACCGGCCTCGAGCAGTGCGTGCGCTCCGACGAGGACACCGCGGAGGCCAAGGAGCGCCTCCAGAAGATGTTCATGTCGCTCGCCTGAGATCCGCGCCGCGGCGTCGCCAGGCGTAGCCTGGAACGGCGCCCCACCAGGCGCATCGTCCCCGTCAGGAAACCCTCGGGACCAAGGTCGGAATATACCCCCCGGGGTATCTGTTAGCCTGGTTCACGAACTTTCGACGGAAGGACATCGCATGCGCATCCTGGTGATCGGTGGAGTGGCGGGCGGCATGAGCGCCGCGGCCCGGGCACGCCGGCTCAACGAGCAGGCCGAGATCATCGTGTTCGAGAAGGGCAAGTACGTCTCCTTCGCGAACTGCGGGCTCCCGTACCACGTGGGCGGCGAGATCGAGCAGGACTCGTACCTGCTGCTCCACTCCCCCGCCTCGCTCAAGGCGGAGCTCGACCTCGACGTCCGCATCGAGCACGAGGTCATCAGCATCGACCGCGAGGCGCAGACCGTCCTGGTCGCGACCCCGGCCGGCACCGAGACCTTCGAGTACGACGCGCTCGTGCTCTCCCCCGGCGCGGACGCCATCGTCCCGCCCATCCCCGGCGTCGACCTCCCGCAGGTCACTCACCTGCGCACCGTCGACGAGGCGCGCGAGCTCGCCGCCCGCACGGCGACCGCCAAACGCGCCGTCGTCATGGGCGCCGGCTTCATCGGCCTCGAGACGGCCGAGGCGTTCCGCCACCGCGGCCTCGAGGTCACGCTCGTCGAGCTCGCGCCTCAGGTGCTCCCGCCGCTCGCGCCCGAGATGAGCGCGCTCGTGGAGAAGGAGCTGCGCGCGCACGGCGTCGACGTCCGCACCGGCGTCGCCGCGACGGGGATCCGCGAGGGCGGGGACGATGCGGCGGTCACCGTGACGCTCGGCGACGGCACGGAGGTAGCCGCCGACATCGTCGTGATGTCGGTGGGCGTGAGGCCCAACACCGCGCTCGCCGCCGAGGCCGGCCTCGAGCTGACCGACCGCGGCGCGATCCTGGTCGACTCGCTGCAGCAGACGTCCGACCCGCACATCTGGGCCGCCGGCGACGCGATCGCCGTGCGCCACGGCGTCACCGGCCAGGTGGGCCCCGTGCCGCTCGCCGGACCGGCGAACCGCCAGGGCCGCCGCGCCGCGGACTCGATCATGGGCCGCGTCGACCAGGCGCAGCCCGTGCTGGGCACCGCCATCGTGCGCGCCTTCGGGCTCACCGCTGCCATGACGGGCGCCTCGCCCCGCATGCTCGACGCGGCCGGCATCGAGTACTTCGTGGTCCACACCCACCCGGGCAACCACGCCGGCTACTACCCCGGCTCGCAGATCCTGCACCTCATGGGCGTGTTCTCACCCGAGGGCAAGCTGCTCGGCGCGCAGGCCGTGGGCCCCGACGGCGCCGACAAGCGCATCGATGTGCTCGCGACCGCGCTGCGCGCCGGCATGGACGTCGACGACATCGCGGAGCTCGAGCTCGCGTACGCGCCGCCGTTCGGCTCGGCGAAGGACCCGGTCAACATGCTCGGCTTCCTCGCGCAGAACGTGGTCAACGGCACCACCAAGGTGTGGCGCTTCCAGGACCTCGACTGGGCGCGCGAGAACGCGCTGCTCATCGACGTCCGCTCGGAGCGCGAGTACGCGATGGGCCACCTTCCCGAGGCGCTCAACCTCCCGCACACGCACATCCGTGAGTACATCGAGGGCGTCAAGCAGATGGCTGCCGGCCGTCCGGTGCGCGTGCTGTGCGCCTCGGGCGTCCGCTCCTACTACGCGCACCGCGTGCTCGCGCAGCACGGCCTCGACTCCGCGACGCTCGACGGCGGCATGTTCACGCTGGTCGAGGCGGTCCCGGGTCTCGAGCTCGCGACGGGGGCGTTCCAGCCGGCGAACGCCTGACCCTCCGCGACAGCCCGACAGCGGCAACGGATCTCGAACCGACACGCCGCATCGTCCCCCCTGGGGGCGGTGCGGCGTCGGCGTGTCGGGACCAGCTCCGTTGCGCCTGTCGGGGCGGGGCGGGCGACCGCGCCGCTACTCGCCCAGCTCGAGCGGCGCCTTCGCGAACACCAGCGTGCCGTCGGGATCCAGCCGAGCCGCGAGACGCACCGCCCACTCGTCATCGGTCGCCGGGAAGTCGGACCGCTGATGCCCGCCGCGCGACTCCTCGCGCCGCAGCGCCGCCTCGCACAGCACCGACGCCGTCGCGACGATGTTCGTGGCCTCCCACTCCGCCACCTGCGGCATCACGGTGGTGACCGGCTCGGTGTGGAACCGCGCACGGATGCGATCCAGCCGCGCGACGGCGTCGTCGAGCCCGTCGCCGTCGCGGACCGGCCCTGCGCCCTCGTGCGCGATCGCCTGGACGCGCGGGCGCATCGTCGCCGGGACCAGGGCGGACTCCCCCACCCGCTCGACGGGTTCGAGCTGCGGGAGCACGCCGTCCGCGACCATCGCGGCGGCGTCGCGCGCCGCCCGGCGGGCGAACACGAGCCCCTCGAGCAGGGAGTTCGACGCGAGGCGGTTGGCACCGTGGACCCCGGTGCAGGCCGCCTCGCCGATCGCGTAGAGGCCCTTCTGGGTCGACCGTCCGGAGAGGTCGGTGAGGATGCCGCCCGAGTGGAAGTGCTGCGCCGGCGCGACCGGGATGAGGTCGTTGGCCATGTCGAGGCCGTGCTCCTTGAGCGACGCCCAGATCGACGGGAAGCGCTTCTTGAGGAAGCCCCGCTCGAGGTGGCGGCAGTCGAGGAAGACCGAGTCCGACTCCTCCTCGCGCATCACGTCGACGATGTTGCGGCTCACCACGTCGCGGGGCGCGAGCTCGGCGAGCTCGTGGCGACCGACCATGAACCGCTCGCCCGCGCCGTTGAGCAGGTAGGCGCCCTCCCCGCGGACCGCCTCGGAGATGAGGGGGAGCTGGCCGCGCGCATTCGCACCCTGCCACAGCACGGTGGGGTGGAACTGCACGAACTCGACGTCCGCCACCGCCGCACCGGCGCGCAGCGCCGCCGCGAGGCCGTCTCCCGTGGAGGATGCGGGATTGGTCGACGAGCGGAACACCTGACCGATGCCGCCTGTCGCGAACACCACGGCCTTGGCGAGCGCCGCCCCCACGCCGTCGCGCGATCCCTCGCCGATCACGTGGATGGTCGCGCCGCAGACCGGGCCGGGACGGCCGTCGGCGTCGGGAGCGCCCGTGAGCAGGTCGACCACCATGGCGTGCTCGATGACCTCGATGCCGGGGTCGTTGCGGATGGCCTCGAGCTGCTCGACCAGCGCGCGGGAGACCTCCGCGCCGGTCGCATCGCCTCCCGCGTGGACGATGCGGTCGCGGTGGTGGCCGCCCTCGCGCGTCAGGGTGAGGTCGCCGTTGGGGCCGGTGTCGAACTGCGCGCCGCGGCGCAGGAGCTTGCGGATGGAGTGCGGCCCCTCGGTCACCAGGACGCGCACGGCCTCCTCGGAGCACAGCCCCACCCCGGCGACGAGCGTGTCCTCGAGGTGCTCCTCGGGGGTGTCCTCCGGGTCCAGCGCCGCCGCGATGCCGCCCTGCGCCCACACGGTGGATCCCGAGCTCAGCAGGCCCTTGGTCACCACGAGCACGCGGTCCACCCGCTCACGCAGGTCCAGCGCGGTGGTGAGCCCGGCGATGCCGGACCCCACCACGATGACGTCGGTCTCGATGGTCCAGCCGGGCTGAGGCGCGGCAAGGCTGCGCACGAAGGCGGTCATGAGGGCCAGGCTACCGGCGACGATGCGGGACCCTCGCCGCGCCCCTCCCTCTCCGGACAGTCGCAACGGATCTCGGATCGACACGCCGCGTCAGCCGGCACGATGCGCCCGGACGGCCCGCGTGTCGCGGCGAGATCCGTTGCGGCTGTCAGGACGGGGAGGCGGGGTAGGCGTCCCAGCCCTGCGTGTGGAACCCGTGCACCGGCAGGCCCGAGGGCTCGAGCCCGGCGGCGTTGTCCGGGACCAGCCCGGGCTCGTCGGAGAGCTCGACCACGCGGTTGGCGCCGTCGACGAAGACCACATGCGGCTCGAAGGTCCGCGCCTCGGCATCGGCCAGCATGCCGTAACCGATGATGATCACCAGGTCGCCCTCGGTGATGAGGTGCGCGGCCGCGCCGTTGATGCACAGCACCCCCGAGCCGCGCTCACCCGGGATCGCGTACGTGGTGAGCCGCGCGCCGTTGGTGACGTCGACGATGTCCACCTGCTGCCCGGGCAGCAGATCCGCCGCCTCCATGAGGTCGACGTCGATGGTGACGGACCCCACGTAGTGGAGGTCCGCCTGGGTCACGGTGGCCCGGTGGATCTTGGAGATCATCATCGGGCGCTGAAGCGAGGTCATGAGAAGCCTTCTGACTCTGGACAGCACGAACGGAGTTCGCCGTGACACGCCGGGGATCGGGTCACTATGCGCCGGCCGGCCCGGCGTGTCGGGACCAGCTCCGTTGGGGCTGTCGGGCGGGGTGGGCGGTACGCGTCAGGCGAACCGCGTCACCAGGTTGTCGATGAGCCGGGTCTCGCCCACGCGGGCAGCGACGGCGAGCACCGCCTCTCCACGGTAGCCCTCGGGCACCACATCGGCGGTCACGGGATCCTGGAACTCGAGGTAATCGACGTCGACGTCCGGCTCGGAGGCGAGCACGGCACGCCCGACCGCGAGCGCGGCGGACACCCCCGCGCCCGACCTGACCGCCGCATCGGCCTCTCGCAGCGCCGCGGAGAGGGCGAGCGCGCGCTCCCGCTCGGCGGGCGACAGGAACACGTTGCGCGAGGACAGCGCGAGGCCGTCCTTGTCGCGCACGGTCGGCACGGCCACCACCTGGACGGGGAAGTTGAGGTCGCGGACCATGGTCCGCACGGCGATGACCTGCTGCGCATCCTTCTGCCCGAAGAACGCCAGGTCCGGCTGGGTGAGGTTGAGAAGCTTCGCCACCACGGTGAGCACGCCGTCGAAGTGGCCGGGACGATGCGCGCCCTCGAAGACCTCGCCGATCGCGCCCGCGGAGACCGTCACCACCGGCTCGCCGCCCGCGTAGACCTCCTCGACGGACGGCGCGAAGACCACGTCCACGCCGAGCGGTTCGAGCAGCGCGCAGTCCTCGTCGAGCGTGCGCGGGTACCGGTCGAGGTCGTCCGCATCGTCGAACTGGAGCGGGTTGACGAAGATGGTCACCACCACCTCGTCGGCGCCCTCGCGGGCCGCGCGCACCAGCGCCAGGTGGCCCTCATGCAGCGCACCCATGGTCATGACGACCGCCCGCGACGCGCGGTCCCCCGCACGCCTGGAGGGCCGCGTCGCGGCACCTCTGAGGTCGCTCGCCGTGTGGACGATGCGCATCAATCTCCCATTCCGTCGGTGCCGAGCGTCGCGATGAGGTCGGCGTACTGCGCGGGGCCGATGCGGCCGCCGCTGAGCGCCAGGTCTGCCGTGGCGCGCGCCATGGCACGATACGCGAAAAGCGCCTCGGGCTGCCCCTCGAGCGCCCGCAGGTGCGCCGCGACCGTGCCGGCGTCGCCGCGGACCACAGGCCCGGTCAGGGTGGAGACGGCGCCCGGGGCGTCGCGCAGGGCCCCGTCGACGGACGCGTGGATGAGCGGCCCGAGCACACGCGCGGGCTCCTCGATCCCGATGCGCGCGAGCACCCCGCTCGCCTGCGCGACGGCCGTGACCACGTGGTTCGCGCCGTGCACCAGCGCCGCGTGATAGAGCGGGCGGTCCCACTCCTCCACGACCACGGGCTCGCCGCCCATCTCCACCACGAGCGCCTGCGCGATCGGCAGCATGCCCGGAGGCGCGGTGACCGCGAACACGGCGTCGGTGAGCCGTGAACGGTCCATCGACGTGCCGGTGAAGGTCATCGCGGGGTGGATCGCGAGCGGCACGATCCCGGCGGCACCCGACTGCGCGAGCACGTCGATGCCGTGCCGGCCGGACGTGTGCACCACCAGCTGGCCGGGGCGCCACGCCTCGACCTTCGCAAGGCCCGCGGCCACGGGCGCGATCGCATCGTCCGGGACGGTGAGGAGCACCAGCTCGGCGGCGCGCACCACCTCGTCCGGGTCGGCCACCGGGACACCCGGCAGGAGCGCGTCGATGCGCGACAGCGTCGCATCCGAGACCCCGGATGCGGCGACGATCTCATGGCCGGCCTCGCGCAGCGCGGCCGCGAGCACCGCTCCCACGCGGCCCGCCCCCACCACGCCGATGCGCAGGCGCCCGGGCCGTCGCGTGTTGCCGTTGACCGCGTGTCCGCGGACGTCATCCATGCGGGTCTCCTTCGGGAGCGGAGGGAGCAGAGGAAGCTGAGGGGCCGGCGGGCGCCGCCGGCGCGAGCCCGACCGCGGTCATCCACTGCTCGGGGGTCTGGCGCCTCCGGCCCTCGCCGGCCCTCGCCGCCTGCGCGTCGAGCAGCGCGATCGCGTCGTCGAGGTCCAGGTGCGCCGCGACCGGCGTGACCGGCCCCGCGGTCGAGTGGACCTCGACGTTCGCGAGCCGCAGCGAGCGGCGCAGCGGGCCCTGGGTGAGCCCGAGCGACTGGGTGCGCTCGTGGGGGACGATCATGAGCTCGCGCGACCACCGTCCGCGCCGGATCAGCAGCGCACGCTCGGTGGCGCGCACGCCGCGGAACCGCCACTGGAAGGGGTCGAGGCGCCGCGCGCGCTCGGGGCTGGCGAGGAAGCCGCCCTCGGCCCCGGTGCCGTGGAGCGCGTAGCCCAAGGTGCCGTACGGGTCGGGCTCGCCCAGGTCGGGAAGCACCAGCCACACGGCGGTGAGGGCCTCCTCGCGCGTCGCGACCGGGTGCAGCACCGAGACCGCCTCGTCCGTGGCGCCGTAGCCGGCGACGTTGAGCGTGATGCGCCACCAGTCCTGGCCGCGCCACAGCAGCGGCTGGTGCAGGCGGATGGCCTGCACGCGTCCCGGCGGCACGGTCTGGCGGCGCGTCTCCATGAGGCCGTGGCGCAGACGCAGCCCGTCCGCGGACAGCGCCGCGGTGAAGCCGAAGCCCCCGTTGATGCGCGTCCAGAAGAAGCCGAGCAGCGCGCCCAGCGCACCGATGATCGCGAACAGGCTGGTACCGATCGCGGCGAGGACCCCGCCGAGCACGTCGATCTTCAGGAACACGGTCGCAAGGATCCCCGTGAGCGGCGCGAGCACCACGAACACCGCCGGGCCCGAGAAGAGCGTCGAGAGCACGAGCCGCCCGAACGGCACGCGGTACACCTCGCGCTCCTCCGCCGCCGCGACGGCCGTCCGCACGCGCTCGCGTCCCGTCAGCACGTCCTCGGGGCGCTCGAACGCGCGTGCCCGGTCGGCCGCGAGATCGCGGAGGGACGATGCCCCGGCACCACCCGCATCGTCCTCGCCCCCGGCGGGGGCGGGCGGCGCCTCGCCGGACCTGAGCCCGGCGGCGAGGTAGAGGATCTCGTTGCGCAGCGCCTCCGCGTCCCCGAGGCGCAGGAACTTGAGCTCGACGCTCGAGCCCTCGCCGCCCGCGACCTGGACCGAGAGCGCCGCGAAGCCGAACAGCCGCGCGAGCAGCGGCTGCACCACGTCGACGGCCTGGAGCCGGTCGAGCCGCGCCTGGCGCTGCTGCTGGGTGACGATGCCGTGGCGGAGGTAGACGGCATCGTCGCCGATGCGGAACTCGGTGCGCCGCCACTGCCACACCGAGATCGCGAGCGTCGCGGCGAAGCCGAGCGCGGCGGCGATGATGAGACCGAGCAGCGGGAACTGGTCGAAGAAGTCCCAGCCACCCTCGTCGCCGGCCACCCAGTCGGGCAGGCGCTGATGGATGACGTAGGCGAGGACGATGCCGAGCACGGCCCATCCGCCCAGCAGCGGCGATACCGCGTGCAGGCGCGTCCACTCGCGAGGGGCCCGGTAGACCGGGCCGTCGCTGGTCACAGCCCCGCCAGCCGTGCCTCGCCGCGTGTGGTGAGGCGGTCACGGAGGCGCGCGGCCTCCTCCGCGGGCACGCCCGCGATCGAGGCGTCCGTGCCGGGCGAGGCGGTGTGCAGCTGCACCGTGGCGATGCCGAGAGCCCGGTCCAGCGGGCCTGCCTTGACGTCGACGAACTGCATGCGGCCGTACGGCACCACGGTGACGGAGCGGAACATGCGTCCCTTGCGCACCAGGAGGTCGTCCTCCCCTTCCGCCCATGCATGCGCGGTGACCTGACGGACGATCACCCAGGCGACCCACGCGCCGATCGCCAGGACCGCGACGGACAGGAGCAGCAGCCACGGCTCGCCGACCGCGAGCGCGACCACCAGGCTCGCGAGCACCAGCAGCCCGAAGACGATCCCCGCCGGCACCAGCCGAGCGGTGATGAGCCTGCGGGAGACCGGGACCCACGGAGCAGCGGCGTTCTCGTACCAGCTCATGTCCTCAGTGTGCCAGGGGTGGCGGGCGCCCCGGCACCCGCGACGGCGGTCGCGTGGCGCACCAGCGCGTCCGCGAAGCCTTCGTAGTCGAAGCGCGCCGCGTTGCCCCGGGCACGCGCGCGTGCGGCGTCCCCCGTCAGGTGCGCCGCGACGGCGGGCCAGTCGACCGCATCGAGGTCGTCTCCGACGAACGTGCCCGCCGTCCCCGCGACCTCGCGGAAGACCGGCAGGTCCGCGCACAGCGCCGGCGTGCCATGCGCGTTCGCCTCGAGGATGGGCCACCCGAAGCCCTCGTGCCGCGAGGCCTGGATGAGGACGCTCGCGCCCGCGTACTCGTGCGACAGCGCGGCGTCCGAGACGTCGGTGACCGCGACCACCGCCGCCCGCTCCTCATCGTCCAGCAGGGCGCGCTCCTCCGGCGTGAGCGCCGGGCCCACCAAGCGCAGCCCCAGGCCCGCGAGGACGCCGTCGGCGCGCAGCCGCTGCCACACGCGGATCGCGTGGTCGCGGCGCTTGCGCCAGCCGACGGTGCTGACGATGAGCGCGTAGCCGGGGCCCGGCGCGGGCTCGTGGCTGGCGGTGCTCGCGGTGCTGGCGGCGCTCGCAAGCCGTCCGAGCTCCGGGGAGACGGGGTTGTGGAGCACCTGGGTCGCACGCGGCCGGACCAGCCGCCTGACGTCCCCCTCGGTCGCGGCGGACACGCATTCCACCAGATCCGCGCGCGCCAGACCGCGTCGCACCGCGCCTTGGTAGAGGCGCCCGCTCGCACGCGCCCGGTGCTCCTCGAGCTCGCCGAGCGCGGCGCGTACCGCCACGAGGTCGTGGCACGTCACCACCGTGCGCCGTCGCGCCAGGGGGCCCAGCAGCCACAGCGCGTTCGAGTGGTCGGCGAGATGCACCACATCGGTGTCGCCGGTGCATCCGAAGGCGATCGGCGGGAAGGCGACCAGGCACTCGACGTACACCGCGAGCTTGCGCAAGGGCCCTCGGCGGAGGCGATGGCTCACCAGCCGCGCGGGCTCGACGAGCCGGACGTCGGCACCCGCATGGCGGTACGCCGCCGCGAGCAGCGGACCGTAGCGGCGCATGCTCCAGCCGTCGTCCGGATGGTTCCCCAGCACCAGCACCCGCATGTCGCTCACGCCCCCAGCACAGGCGCGGCAGGGCCGCGCGCGAAGCGGGGACTGTTCCGATGATGCCCCAGCCAGGCACGATGCGCCTAGGCGAAGCCGCGGTTCGCGGCCGAACGCGGGTGTCAGGCCGGCGCCGAGCCGCCCTCGTTGTCGTCGTCGCGACCGTCCTTGCACCAGTGCTCCGCGATCAGCGCCGCGACGACGAGCACGAGCCCGCCGAGCACCGCCACGAAGGCGGAGATCGCGACCTCGCGCCGCGGCGCATGCGACCACTCGAGCGCGATCGCGAGGCCGTAGCCCGCGAAGGTGCCCGCGATGATGGATCCCGTGTACGCGCACGCCTGCGCGAGCACCGCGGTCCGCGCCGCGCGCAGCCCGCTGAGCCCCGGGTTCTTGCCGCGCCGGTACTGGCGCACCGCCCAGCCGAGCCACAGGACCAGCACCCCCACCAGACCCGCGACCACCAGCACCGTCCAGGGCACCGCGAGGGGCGTCGAGCCGGAGGCGACCGCCATGCGGGCGATCGCCCACGCCACCAGGCCCATGACGGCGGCGAGCACCACAAGGCGCGTGCGGCTCAGCGGGGTCATCGCGACCTCGCTGCGGCCCTGGCGCCCATGCCGCTCACGCCTGCGGGTTCGCGCTCTCCTGGGCCGCGGGCCAGCGCTCCGCCACCAGCTCGACGCCGTCGGTGCCGATCGCCGCGGCGAGGTCGCCGATGCGGCCCGCACCCGGGAGGTCGAAGTCGGGGGCGAGCGTCGCCCACGGCTGGAGCACGAAGGCCCGCTCGGAGGCGCGCGGATGCGGGACCACCAGGTCCTCGGTGTCGAGCGTCATCGCGTCGTACGCGAGCACGTCGATGTCGAGCGTGCGGGGGCCGTTCGCCTCGAGCCGCTCACGGCCGTGCAGGACCTCGACGCCCTGGCACGCGGCGAGCAGCGCGCGCGGAGCGAGCGAGGTCTCGACCGCGACCACGACGTTGAGGAAGTCGGCCTGCTCGGGCCCGCCCACCGGGCGGGTCCGGAAAAGCGAGGAGGCGCGCAGCACCTCGATGCCCGGGATGCGGTGCAGCTCCCACAGCGCCTCGCGGAACGAGGCGTCGACGTCGCCGATGTTGCCGCCCAGGCCCAGGAACGCGGTCACCGGCTGGAGGGGCTGAAGGTCCGCGGGGTCCCCGGTGCGCGGCCCGGGGGCGAACGGGTCGCCCGAGCCGCCCGCGGAGGAGCCGATGCGCTTGTCGGCCCACAGCGTGCCCGAGCGCAGATCGCGGCGGATCTTCACCATGACGTCGCGGAACTCGACATGCAGCGGGGCCTGCGGCTTGTGGACCGTGACGTCGACGGCCTGCACGCCGGGCATCTCGAGGATCGCGCGAGCGATGTGCTCGGCGACCGTCTCGAGCAGATCGGAGGGGTCGCCACCCAGCACCTCGGCGGTGCGGTCGGCGATCTCGGAGTAGTTGACGGTGCGGAGGAGGTCGTCCTTGTCGGCGGCGATGCGCGTGGACACGTGGGCCACCACATCGGCGAGGAACAGCTGCCCGGACTCCTTCTCCGGGGCGTACACCCCGTGGAAGCCCGTGACACGAATGCCCTGGACGATGATCTGGTCGAGCTCGATCCCGTCCTTGAGGTACGGGGTGATGGTCGGCGTCGTCATGGGGCCCATCCTTCCGGTCGACGCGCGTTCTCCCAAGCCGACACGACGCGCGTCGCGTCGACGGCCGCCGCAGCATCGTGCACGCGCACCGCCCATACGCCGTGCGCGGCCGCCAGGGCCGTCACCGCGGTGGTGGCGTGCTCGCGCGCCGTCGGATCGGCGGCGTCCACACCTGGCCGCGCGATCGCGGCACCGAGGAACCGCTTGCGGCTCGCGCCGACCAGCACACGGCGTCCGCGCGACCACGCCTCGAGGTTCGCCAGCAGCGGCCAGTTGGAGGCCGTCACCTTGGAGAAGCCCAGGCCGGGATCGAGCACGATGCGCTCCTCGCGGACGCCGGCCGCGACCAGGGCGTCGACGCGCGCGTCGAGCTCCCCCGCGACCTCGGCGACCACGTCCGCGTACGCGTCGAGGCTGTCCATCCGCGTCGAGTGGGCCCGCCAGTGCATCGCGACGTAGTCGACGTCGAGATCCGCGACCGTGGCGGCCATCGCCGGGTCCGCGAGCCCGCCGGAGACGTCGTTGACGATGCTCGCGCCGGCCTCGACGGCGGCGCGCGCCGTCGCGGCATGCATCGTGTCGATGCTGGTCGCGATCCCCGCCTGCGCGAGGGCACGGATCACCGGCACCACGCGGCGGCGCTCCTCCTCGGGAGGCACGGGATCCGCGCCCGGACGCGTCGACTCGCCGCCCACGTCGACCAGGTGCGCGCCGTCGTGCGCGAGCTGGACACCGCGTGCGATCGCCGCGTCGACCTCGGCGTACATCCCGCCGTCGCTGAAGCTGTCCGGCGTGACGTTGAGGATCCCCATGACGAGCGTCATGCGCGCCGACCCCCTACTTGCCGACGATGAGGCTCATCGCCTCGGCACGCGTCGCGGCGTCCCTCATGATGCCGCGCACCGCGCTCGTGACCGTGCGGGAGCCGGGCTTGCGGACGCCGCGCATCGACATGCACAGGTGCTCGGCCTCGACCACGACGATCACGCCGCGCGCGCCGAGCTCGTCCACCAGCGCATCGGCCACCTGCGTGGTGAGCCGCTCCTGCACCTGGGGTCGCTTGGCGTAGACGTCGACCAGGCGCGCGAGCTTGGAGAGCCCCGTGATCCGGCCGTCGGTGCCGGGGATGTAGGCGACATGCGCCACACCGTGGAACGGCACCAGATGGTGCTCGCACATCGAGTAGAGCTCGATGTCCTTGACCAGGATCATCTCCTCGTGGCCCAGCTCGAACACCGCGCTGAGCACGTCGGCGGGGTCCTCGTGGAGGCCCTTGAAGAACTCCTCGTACGCACGCGCCACCCGGCTGGGGGTGTCCTTGAGCCCGTCGCGGTCCGGGTCCTCACCGACGGCGGCCAGGATCTCCCTGACCGCGCTCTCGATCCGTGGCTTGTCGACCGGCACCGTCACTCGTCCTTCGGCTCGACCAGGTCGGGCGCGGGAACGGCGTCCTCGTCGATCTCGGGGTCGCGCGCGGGGTCCTCGCCCTGCGCCGCATCGTCCGCGGCGGCCTCCTTGGCGGGGACCTCGATCGCGCTGCCCTTGGCGATCGCGGGCGCGGCCTCGATCCAGTGCCCGGAGATCCACTCGTCGCGCGCCGCGATGCGGTGCACGTCGGCGAAGATCTCCGCGAGCTCGGTCTCGCCCAGCGTCTCCTTCTCCAGGAGCGCCTCGGCGAGCGCGTCCAGGATCGCACGGTTCTGGGTGAGCGCGAGCGTGGCCTCGGCCATGGCGTTGTCCATGAGCTCGCGGACCTCCTGGTCCACGGTGGACGCCACGGACTCGGAGAACTCGCGTCCGTGCCCCATGTCGCGGCCCAGGAAGACCTCGCCGGAGCTGCCCGTGAGACGCACCGAGCCGATGCGGGTCGACATGCCGTACTCGGTCACCATCTGCTTGGCGATCTCGGTGGCCTGCGAGATGTCGTTCGACGCACCCGTCGACGGGTCGCCGAACACGAGCTCCTCCGCGATCCGGCCGCCCATCGCGTACGCGAGGTTGTCGAGCAGCTGGTTGCGGGTCTTGGAGTACCGGTCCTCCTGCGGCATCACCATCGTGTAGCCGAGCGCACGACCGCGCGGAAGGATCGTCACCTTGGTGACGGGGTCGGTGTGGCGCATCGCGGCCGCCACGAGCGCGTGGCCGCCCTCGTGGTACGCGGTCACCCGCTTGTCGTGGTCGTTCATCACGCGCGTGCGCTTCTGCGGGCCCGCGATGACGCGGTCGATCGCCTCGTCCATCTCGGACGGGCCGATGAGCTGCTTCTCGCGGCGGGCCGTGAGCAGCGCGGCCTCGTTGAGCACGTTCGCGAGGTCCGCACCCGTGAAGCCGGGCGTGCGGCGCGCGAGCGCGTCCAGGTCGACCTCGGGCGAGATGGGCTTGCCCTTCGCGTGGACCTCGAGCACCTTGACGCGGCCCTTGAGGTCGGGCGCGTCGACGCCCACCTGACGGTCGAAGCGCCCGGGGCGCAGCAGCGCGGGGTCGAGGATGTCGGGGCGGTTGGTCGCCGCGATCATGATGATGTTGGTGTGGATGTCGAAGCCGTCCATCTCGACCAGCATCTGGTTGAGCGTCTGCTCGCGCTCGTCGTGGCCGCCGCCCAGGCCGGCGCCGCGGTGGCGGCCGACCGCGTCGATCTCGTCGACGAAGATGATCGCGGGGCTGTTCTTCTTGGCCTGCTCGAAGAGGTCGCGGACACGGCTCGCTCCGACGCCGACGAACATCTCGACGAAGTCGGATCCGGAGATCGAGAAGAACGGCACGCCCGCCTCACCCGCGACGGCGCGCGCGAGGAGGGTCTTGCCGGTGCCGGGAGGGCCGTACAGCAGGACGCCCTTGGGGATCTTGGCGCCCACGGCCTGGAACTTGGCGGGGTTCTCGAGGAACTCCTCGATCTCCTTGAGCTCCTCGACGGCCTCGTCCACGCCCGCGACGTCCTCGAACTTCACGGTCGGGGTGTCGGGCGTCACCATCGACGCCTTCGACTTGCCGAAGCTCATGAGGCGGCCGCCCCCGCCGCCCTGCATGTTCGACATGAGGAACCAGAACAGGCCGACGAGCAGCAGGATCGGGAGGAACGTGAACGCGATCGACGCCCAGATCGAGCTCTGCGGCACCTCGGAGTTGTAGCCCTGGGCGGGATCGGCGGCCTTGACGGCGGCGACGATCTCCTCGCCCTGCGGCGCGACGTAGAAGAACTCCACCTTGCCGCGGTAGTCCGCCCACTCCTCGGGCGTGCCCTCCGGGAAGTCCTCGGAGTCGATCAGGGTGATCTCGACGCGCTGGTCGCCGTCGACGATCTTGACCTGGTCCGCGACCTGCTGCTCGAGCATGTCGAGGCCGACCGAGGTGTCGACCTGCTGCGTGCGCGGCGACAGCAGCCCTGACACGACCCAGGCGACAAGCAGCGCCGCGGCGACATAGAAGATGATCAGGCGGATGTTGAGGACGTTCTTCATCGTGCCCCCGACTCTACGCGTTGGTTCAGACGGAACGTAAAGGTTTCGCTCACGGCTTGCCGTTCTCTGACAGCGGCAACGGAGTTGAGAACGACACACCGGAGTTCTGGGCCCATACCGGGCACAACGTCGGCGTGTCGAACCGAGTTCCGTTGCGGGTGTCACGGTGCCGGGTCAGCGGTTCGCCAGCCGCCACAAGGTCGCGCGCACGTCGGGCACGATCAGGTCGCGGTTCCACACGACGTCGTCGTACGTGTAGCGCAGCTCAGCACGTCCCCAGGTGGTCGCGGCGCGACCACGATCGCGGTCCCTCCTGAACTGCGGCTTATCGCGGTGGTAGCTGAAGCCGTCGCACTCGACCACGACCACTCCCCCGACCACGAAGTCGACCCGTCCCACCCCCTCGAGCTCGACCTGGGTCCTCACGTCGAGGCCCGCGTCGCGCATCGTCACCCGCGCCAGCGTCTCCGTGGGCGACTCGGACGAGAGGTCCAGCCGCGCGAGAAGCCAGGCCCGGCGCTCCTCGCTGCAGATCCTGAACCGCTCGATCACATCGGGCGCGGCCTTCTCACCGCGGATCGCACCCTCGATCGCTGCGAGGTGCTCAGCAGGCGGCAGGCAACGGGACGCCAGGTCGAGCGCGATGGGAACCTCGCGCATCCGCTCCAGCGGGTACCGGGTGGTCCGGTGGATCGCCACCCGATCGAGCGGCCTGGCACCGAGGTTGGAGAGGCTCCGCGAGTCCGGCACCGCGATGTGGGCGATCATCGGTGCAGGCAGCACGGGCACGTCGTTGGCCGCCAGCACGCTCACGCACGCGGGCTCGCCGCGGAAGATCACGGCATCGACCTCTTCGTACGGCGCCTGCGGCAGCGCGAAGCAGCCACGATGCGGGCGGACCACCGTGCCCTCGGTCACCGCATGGAGCAGCGCGCCGCGCGACACCCCGGCATCCGCGAGATCGGTCCACCGCGCGGCGCCGCCGGCCATGAGAAGGGCGCGCACCGGATCCATGGATGGGACGGTCGCGCGCGGCGCTCCACGGCGCGACGCAGCGATCTCGATCGGGGGAGGACGCGCGGGCGCACGGGGGCCGTGGACCTCACGCCGTCCACCCGTGACAGCGGCAACGGATCTCAGACCGACACGCCGACGATCCTCAGCGAAACCCGCCCGACACGCCGCGCACCCGGGACTCGGTCCGTTGCGACTGTCAGGGCGGGTTACTTGTCGCCGTAGACCTCGGGCTTGAGCACCGCCACGAACGGCAGCGTGCGGTAGTCCTCCGCGAAGTCGAGTCCGTAGCCGACCACGAACTGGTTCGGGATGTCGAAGCCCAGGTACTTGACGGGCACGTCCACCACGGCGGCCGCGGGCTTGCGCAGCAGCGCGGCGACCTCGACCGAGGCCGCGCCGCGCGAGCGCAGGTTGCCGGTGAGCCACGACAGCGTGACGCCGGTGTCGATGATGTCCTCGACGATCAGGACGTGGCGGCCCGTGAGGTCCGCGTCGAGGTCCTTGAGGATGCGCACCACGCCCGAGGACTTGGTGCCCGAGCCGTAGGAGGACACCGCCATCCAGTCCATCTGCACGGCCGGCGGCATGCGCCGCGCGAGGTCCGCCATGACCATGACCGCACCCTTGAGGACGCCCACGAGCAGCAGGTCCTTGTCCGCGTAGTCGGCGCGGATCTCCGCCGCCATCTCGTCGAGCTTGCGCCCGATCGCGTTCTCGCTCACGAGCACCTCGGAGAAGTCGCTCATGTCGTACTGGAAGCTCACGCTGGCCTCTCCTTATGTCCCGGGTGGCTGATGACCAGCCTGCCATACTCGCGGCGGGCCTCGTATCCGCCGGGAAGCGAGATCGCGCCCTGCCCCTTCCACTGCATGACCAGCGAGTCGAGGGCCGCCACGTGGGTCGCGGTCAGGGGCCCGGCGCCCTTGTTCTCCGCCATCATCTTGAGCATGCGCGTGCGGATCGCATCGGGCAGGGCGGCGAGCATGTCGCAGCGCCACTCGTCCGCGCGTCCGGCCGCCGCGGAGGCCGCCGGGGCGGTCGCCCAGGACGATGCGGCGGCGGCGTGGGAGCGCGCCTGCCGGTCGAGCTCGTCCGCGTCGGCCTGGAGCAGCGCGGCCGAGCGGGCAAGCCCCGACACCACCCCGGGGCCCAGCACCTCGACGAGCGCGGGCATCACGCGGGTGCGCAGCGCGGAGCGCCGCGGGCCGTCCTCGCTGACGTTCGTGGGGTCGTGCCACGGGTCGAGGTCGAGCGCCTGGCACGCGGCCAGGGTGTCCTTGCGCCGCACCGTGAGGAAGGGGCGGACGATGCGCCCGCGGCGGGCGGGGATGCCCGACAGGGCGCGCGCACCCGAGCCGCGCGCGAGCGCGAGCAGGACGGTCTCCGCCTGGTCGTCCATGGTGTGGCCGGTCAGCAGGACGGGGTCGAGCCCGCCCTCGGCGTCGATGCGCGCCTCGAGCGCGGCGTAGCGGGCCTCGCGCGCGGCCGCCTCCATGCCTCCGGCGCGCCCGACCACCACCCGCTCGATGTGGACGGTGTGGATGCCGGCCCTGCGGACCTCATGCGCGGCGCGCTCCGCGACCACGGCGGAGTCGGGCTGGAGACCGTGGTCGACGATGATCGCGCCGGCGAACAGCCCCTGCTTGCGCGCGACGAACGCGACGGCGGCGGCGAGCGCGAGCGAGTCGGGACCGCCGGAGCAGGCGACCCACACGCGGGTGCCGAGCTCGAGGTCGCCCAGGGCGTCGCGGACGGCGACCCTGCACGCCGCGACCGCGGGGTGCGGACCCGTCACCACGTGTCCCTGGTCCGGCCCGGCCTCATCCTGCACAGCCGCATTCTGCCAGCGCGCCGAGCAGCACGTCGAACGCGGCCTTCGGCTCGACCTGCCCGTAGGGCATGCCGTCCGCGAGGATCGACACCGCCAGGGGACGGCCGTCCGCGGTCACGATCACGCCGGAGATCGCGGTGACGCCCGTGAGCGAACCGGTCTTCGCTCGCCAGTACCCGGCCGGAGAGGTGTCCGTGTAGCGCGTCTCGACGGTCCCCTCGAGGCCCGCGAGCGGGAGCCAGTCGAGCAGGCCCTCGAGCGCGGGAACGTCCCGCGCGGCGAGCAGCGCGCTCGTCATGGTCGCCGGGGAGATCTGGTTGCGGTCGGAGAAGCCGGCGCCGTCGTGGAGCTCGAGCCCCTCGATGTCGACCCCGATCTGGTCGAGCGCCCGGCGGATCGCCTTCGCCTCGCCCGTGGGCGTGGCCTTGTAGCCCATCTCGAGCGCGAGCACCCGCGCGACCTGCTCCGCCACCGTGTTGTCGGACACCGACAGCAGGTGGCGGGAGACCTCGGACAGCGGCGCCGACTCGACGGCGGCGATCTCCTGGGCCCGCGCATCGTCCGCCACGGGGGACGAGGCGCGGGTCGCCTCCCCCTTCACGGTGAGGCCGCGCGCCTCGAGCGCGGTGACGAACAGGCCGCCCGCGTGCAGCGACGGGTCGGCGGCTCGCTGCGCGTAGTTGTCGTCGGTGAGGCGCGCTCCGTCGACCGCCAGCCCGGACACGGGTCCGGCGTACCCCATGTCGAACGCGTACTGGGGCCACTCCTTGGGCCAGGCCGGTCCGGGGAAGTCCGAGTCGTCGACCTCGACCCGCACGGCGCCCGCCGCATCGTCCCCGAGGGACTCGAGCACCTGGTCGGCGAGGTCGCCGAGCCCGGCCCACCCCTGGGCCGCGTCCTCCGCATCGTCCACGTCGCCGTGGTGGCCCTGGTCCGCGGCGAGCAGCGAGTCGCCGCCCGCGACAAGGGTGAGCGTGCGCGACCTCGGGTTCCAGCGCACCGTGGTCGACGTGGTGAAGTCGGCGCCCAGCTGCGAGACCGCGGCGACCACCGTGATGAGCTTGGTGGTGGACGCGGGCACCTGCGGGTCGGAGGCGTCGACGTCCGCATAGACGGTGCCGTCGAGGTAGTCGACCACGGAGATGTTGGTGGACTCGCCCGTGCGGGAGTCTGCCCGCACCGCCTCGGCGAGCTCCTGCACCTCGGCGGCCGAGGGGCGCGGCGCGTCGACGTCGAGGTCCGAGACCGCATCGGTCCCCGCGGGGCTCTCCGCGGTCACGGGCTGCTGCGTGATGAACGGCGCCTGGGGCTCGTCCACGGGTGCGGCGGTGATCCAGCCCGGCACCCAGTCCTGCGCGTCGGCGTACAGGTAGCCGCCAGCCAGGACCAGCAGGGTGACCAGCACACCCGCGACGATTCTTCGCACCCACGACCTCCGAACATGCGCCACACTAGTACCGGACCGCACCAGGACCTCAGACCTAACGCTAAGGACGCCAGGCATGGAATTCGACGTCACCATCGAGATCCCCAAGGGCTCGCGCAACAAGTACGAGGTGGATCACCACACCGGCCGCATCGTGCTCGACCGCATGCTGTTCACCTCGACGCGCTACCCGGACGATTATGGCTTCATCGACGGCACGCTCGGTGAGGACGGGGACCCGCTGGACGCGCTCGTGCTGCTCGAGGAGCCCACGTTCCCCGGCTGCCAGATCCGCTGCCGTGCGCTCGGGATGTTCCGCATGCGCGACGAGGCCGGCGGCGACGACAAGGTCCTGTGCGTGCCGGTCGGCGACCAGCGTCAGACCTGGCGCCAGGAGCTCACGGACGTCTCCGACTTCCACCGCCTCGAGGTCCAGCACTTCTTCGAGGTCTACAAGGACCTCGAGCCCGGCAAGTCCGTCGAGGGCGCCCACTGGGTGTCGCGCGAGGAGGCCGAGGAGGAGATCCGCTCGTCGTTCGAGCGCGCCAAGGGCACGCCCTTCGCGACCCTCAACCCGCTGCACCCGCCGCAGCACTGAGCTCGCGCAGAAGCCCCCGACACTCCCAACGGAACCGATCCCGGTTCCGCGGCGTGTCGGGGGCTTCTTGCGTCCGATCCACGGCGTGTCGCGCCGAGATCCGTTGGGACTGTCGGACGGGGGTCAGGGGCGGCCGATGTACGGCATCATGTTCGACGCCATCCATGCGTAGAGGCCGCGGGTACCGGAGACCTTGGAGGGGTTCACCGCCTCCATCACCATGCCGTTGCCCACATACATGGCCACGTGGTAGATGGTCGACGGATCCGAGGTGTTGGTCGCGTAGAAGACCAGGTCTCCCGGGCGGATCTGCGAGTACGACAGGTGCGTGGTGTACGAGTACTGGCTCCGCGACGAGCGCGTGATCCAGTGCCCCGCGGAGGACCACGCCGTGGACGTGAGGCCCGAGCAGTCGAAGTACGTGGGACCCGAGGCGCCCAGCTGGTACGGCTTGCCGGACAGGCCCAGGGCGGCGTTGGACGCCGCGACACCCTGCGCGGCGGTCGACTTCCACGCGGTGGCCGGCGTCTCCGGCTCGCTCGTGGCGGTCGGCTTGGGGGTCGACGTCTCCTCGGGCTCCGAGGTCTGCGTCTCCTCGGGCTCGGAGGTCTCGGTCGGCTTGGGAGTCGAGGTCGTGGTGGGCTTGGGCGTCGACGTGGTCGTCGGCTTCGGGGACGATGTGGTGGTGGGCTTGGGCGTCGAGGTGGACGTCGCGGTCGAGGTGGGACGCGGGCGCGCCGTCTCCTCGGCCTGAGCGGCCTCCTCCGCGGCCCGCTGGCGCTCCTCGGCCTCGGCCTGCTCGCGCGCCGCGCGCTCCGCCTCGAGACCGGCCTGCCGCTCCTCCTCGAGCGCGACGGTGACGCCACGCAGCTCGGCGAGGCGGGTCACGGCGTCGGCGCGCGTCGCGTCGGCCTCGGCCACCGCCTGCTCGGCGTGGTCCTGCGCGTCCTGCGCCTCCGCGTACGCGGAGCGCGCCTCCGTCGCGGCGGCATCGGCCTCGGTCGCGGCGTCGTCCGCGTACTCGCGCATCGTGCTCGCGACCAGCTCGGCCGCCTGCACGCGCTGCACCCACACATCCGCCTCGTCGGAGCCGCGCTCGAAGGCCTCGGTGCGCGCGATGACGTCGTCGACGGACTCCGCGCCCACGACGGCACCGATCTGGCTCATCGAGCCCGAGTCGCGGTACGCGGCCTGCGCGACGGCGGCGAGGTTCTCGCGTGCGACGGCGAGCTCCTTCTCCGCCTGCTCGGCGCGCTCGTTCGCGGCGGCGAGCGTGTCCTGGGCCGCATCGGCGGCATCCTGCGCCTCGATGTAGTCCTCGCCGGCCAGCAGGGCGTTCGCGGTGGCCTCGTCGCGCGCGGCCGCGAGCGCGGCGATCGCGTTGTCGAGCTCGTCGATGCCCGAGGCGAGGTCCTCCGCAGCGGCGCGCGCCGCGTCGATCTCCGCCTGGCCGGGGTAGTCCTCGGCGCGCGCACGATGCGTCGGGCCCGCCACCACCACGGCGCTGGCGATCGCGAACATCGTCACAAGCGCGAGCGCCCGCCGAACCCCTGCCGTCACATCCACCGCCCTGGTCACGTTTGTCACATCAGTAACTTCCGCCACTGATCCTAGGCCCGAGGGACGGATTGCGGAACCCCGTGCCGCACACGCTTTCGGGCCTACCTCTGGCATCGGCACCTCCGGCGCCCGACATGAGGTGCCGCAGCGGCACCCCGCGCGCCCTCTAGGCTGAGCGCCATGGACGACGACGGGATCGAGACCGACGCCAAGGCCGCGGACGAAGGCCCGGGCGCCGGCGCGCCCATCCCCGCCAGCGCCGCATGGCGCGAGGGCGACCACCCGGGGCGCCGCATCTTCCTCCCGCTGGGCGACCTCCCGCTCGAGGCCGATCCGTCAGGCGTGCTCCCGGGCACGGTGCTCGCCTACGAGACGTGGGGCGAGCTCGCCCCCGACCGGAGCAACGCGGTGTACGTCGCGCACGCGCTCACGGGAGACAGCCACGTGTTCGGCCCGGCCGAGCCTGGCCACCATACCGGCGGCTGGTGGAACGCGATGGTGGGCCCGGGCAAGCCCATCGACCCCGCACGCCACTTCATCGTGTGCGCGAACGTCATCGGCGGCTGCCAGGGCTCGACGGGCCCGGCCAGCGCGCACCCCGAGGACGGTCGCCCGTGGGGCTCGCGGTTCCCCTACGTGACGATGCGCGATATGGCACGCGCCGAGATGCTCCTCGCGGACCACCTGGGGATCGACCGCTGGAAGCTCATGACCGGCCCGTCGATGGGCGGCATGCGTGCGCTCGAGTGGGTCGCGATGGCACCCGAGCGCGTGGGCGCGGTGGCCCCGGTGGGCTCGACGGGCGCGACCACGGCCGACCAGATCGCGTGGTCCACCGCTCAGCTCGCCGCGATCAAGGCGGATCCCCGGTTCCGCGACGGCGACTACTACGACGCGGCGGACGGCGACGGCCCGCACGTGGGCATCGGGATCGCGCGCATGATCGCGCACACCACCTACCGCAGCGCGGGGGAGCTCAACGAGCGCTTCGACCGCGGCTACCAGGGCGGCTCCGATCCGCTGGGCAAGGGCGGCCTGTTCTCGGTGCAGTCGTACCTCGAGCACCACGCGCGCAAGCTCGCGCGGCGCTTCGACGCGAACACGTACGTGAGGCTCGCCCAGGCGATCCAGTCGCACGATGTGGGACGGGGCCGTGGCGGCGTCGAGACCGCGCTGGCGCGGTACACGGACCCGGCTCTGGTGATCGCGATCGACTCGGACCGCCTCTACCCGCTCGCGAACTCGCAGCGGCTCGACGCCGCGCTGTCGGGGTCTGAGGGGGTCAAGGTGGTGCACTCCCCCGTGGGCCACGACGGCTTCCTGGTCGAGACCGCGCAGATGAACGCCTTCATGGAGGAGTTCGAGCGGCGCCTGTGAGCCGCTGCCCGAGTGCGCGCTACGCGGCGACGCGTGCGCTCACCACGCGCGCGTAGAGCTCGCGGTCCAGGTCGCACCACTCGCGAAGGCGCGCCTTCTGCACGTCCGAGACCTCGGGGACGGGACGGAACTCCCGCATCGCGAGGTCCGTCCGGCCGCCGCGGGCGGACTTCACCGCACGCTTGAGGCGGGAGCTCCACCCCTGCCGATGCGGGTTGGCCTTCACGTCGGCGGGCTCCCATCCCAGCGTCTCGCAGATCTCGTCGACCCACCCGGACTGCTCCAGCACCCCGACCACGTCCATCTGCTCGAGGCGCTGCTGAGCGACCGTCAGCAGCTCCTCCGGCTCGGCGTCCTCCTGCCAGTCCGCCCCGAGCAGCATCTTCGTGTAGTACGAGGTCGAGGTGTGCGGCGCGATGTGGTCGTCCACGTAGTCGATGATGTCGGTGTGCTCGGTGTAGCCGTTCGCGTAGTCGTAGCGGAAGTTGCTGATGAGGCGTGCGACGGGCTCCCGCATCACGGTGACGATCTGCACGTCCGGGCGCGCGCCGAGCACCTCGAGCGCCGGCACCGCCCACTCGGTCGCGATGAAGGTGACGCCGGAGTCGAGGAGGTCGTCGACATACGCGTGGAGCGCCTCGGCGGAGAGGTCCCACGGACGATGCACCTTGCCGCGCTCGTCGAGCGGGTTGCCGTTCGCATGGCGCGGGTACAGCGTCTCGCCGTTGCGGTGGGCGAGCTCCACCACGCTTGTGCCTCCAGCCTTGTGGAAGTGCACGAAGAAGGCGAGGCGGCGGTCGGCTGAAGTCGTCATCGGTGGCTCCACGGTCCGGGGTGTCCGTCTTGCTGCACTGCAAACATACAACTGCCTCGTAGGTCGGGCACAAGGGGCAAATAGGAAAAACTGGCGTGCAGGCGCTTCAGGACGCATCGATGGGCCGTCCCTGCGCCCGTCGACGCACGTCCACGTACGAATTGTCCCGATTTGTGTGACATCGCAACCGCCGCCGGGTTACGGTGAGCCCGAGGGTTCCTGCTTGCACGACACGACGCCAGGGGGGCGCGCCATGGGCGGACGGGATACGAATGTCGACTCGTTGCGAGGCATCGCCTGCATCCTGCTGGTGACCCTGCACGTCTCCCATAGCCAGTGGGGCGCCGCCGGCTGGCTCGAATGGTACGCGGACACCTTCACGTACATCCGCATGCCGCTCTTCGCCTTCCTCGCGGGGCTGGTCTACGCATGGCGTCCGCTCACCGACCGCGCGCTCTACGGGCAGTTCCTGTCCAAGAAGGTGCGCCGCCTGCTGGTGCCCTATGCGATCTTCGTCCCCGCCGTCGGGCTTGCGGGGATCCTCATGGGCTCGCCGCCCGAGGCGGGCCCCCTGCACTGGCTGCTGTACTCGATCGCGCCGTACTGGTTCCTGCTGGCGAGCTTCTGGGTCTTCGCCGTGGTGGCGCTGCTGGATGCGTTCCACCTGATCGAGACCCCCGCGCGGGTGGGGATCCTGATCGGCGCGCTGCTGCTGGTCAACGTGACGGTCGACCTCGAGGGGTCGAGCCACCTGCTCCAGCTCGCACAGGCCTGCTACCTGGGCCTCTTCTTCGTTGCAGGACTCGCGGCCACCCGGTTCGACTGGCGCCGCACGGGCCTGCGCGGCGGCATCGTGATGGCGATCGCGACGCTCGTGCTCTTCGCGTACACGCAGGTGCCGGTCAACGGCATCTGGTCCTACACGTCGCAGCGGATGGACATCCTGGGCATCGCGCTCGGAGTCGCCTTCCCGCTCGCCTTCCTCGCGTTGGGGCTCAGCTCGAGGTTCCTCGCCTGGGTGGGCGGCTACTCGTCGGGGATCTTCCTGCTGCACCCGTTCGCGATCCTCGCCTCGAGGTTCGTCCTCGACAAGGCCGGCGTCGACGCGCTGATCCCGAGCCTCCTGGTCACCGCCGCGCTCGGCATCTTCGGCTCGATCCTGGGGGTCGTGCTCCTGCGCACCTTCATGGCAGGACGGGTCGCGCTCGGCGAGAAGGCGCGCGCCCCGCGCGAGACCGTCGCAGCCTAGGCGCTCCCGCTACCGTCGCGTGGTCACGGCGACGGCACGGTGACGGACGTGGGCCCGCCTGAGGCCGGGTTCGCCTGGTAGGTCACGCCGTCGCTGCCCACCACGGCGTCCGCGATGATCGAGTAGCTGACCTGGTACTCGCCCGGCGGGATGTCGTCGATGATGATCTGCACCGCCTGCCCCGAGCCGATGATGGTGATCGGCTGCGTGCTGGTGTAGGTCTCGTTCGGGTCGACGTCGGTGCGCACGGCGGTGATGGTCAGGGTCGCGGGGATCTCGGTGATCCCCGCCGCCGTCCAGTCCGCGTCGTACGCGAGGTAGTAGCTGATCTCCGCGCCCACGCTGTTGGGCGTGGCCCCCCACCCGACGCCGATGCTCACGCTCGAGATCACCGTGACGTCGCTGTTCACCACGTTCGACGTGGCCGCAGCCGGCGCGGAGGCTGCGATCACGATCGCGGGCGCGGCCCACGCGGCACCGATGATCACTCCCCGACGCGCCGGACCCGCGCCTCGACCCTGCTCGTGCATGCCGCCCCCAGACGTCACCCTTCCCGCCAGCGTATGTCCGGCGATGCGCATCGGCATGTCGAGCGATCCTGGGTTGACCGCGGCCGGATCGCCCCCTACAGTCGCTCCCATGCTCCGTCGAATGTGCCGCTGACCAGCGCACGTTCGGCGTGCGCCCGTGAGGGCGCCGCTCGCGAGAAGGCCTGAGCCCCGCGAGCCGTAGCACCTCCGGGCCCACACGCCACGTGTCGCACCGCGCCCCCAGGGTCGCGGGCGGTCGGCGCGCTTGCACGCCCGATGGCCGGTGGCACCAGACCTGGGGCCGCGGATCCGCCTCATCCCCGAGAACGATCCCGACACAGGAGCCACCATGACCACCACCCCCACCTGGGCCTTCGAGACGCTGCAGGTCCACGCCGGCCAGACCCCCGACGCCGAGACCGGCGCCCGCGCGCTGCCGATCTACCAGACCACGTCCTTCGTGTTCGAGGACACCACCCAGGCTGCCGCCCGCTTCGCGCTCGGCGAGCTGGGCCCCATCTACACGCGCCTGGGCAACCCCACCACCGAGGCCGTCGAGACCCGTATCGCGGCGCTCGAGGGCGGCGTAGGCGCGCTGCTGGTGAGCTCCGGCTCCGCGGCGAACACGCTCGCGATCCAGAACCTCGCGCACGCCGGCGACCACATCGTCGCCTCTCCGTCGCTCTACGGCGGCACGTCGAACCTGTTCCGCCACACGCTTCCCCGCTTCGGCATCGAGGTCACCTTCGTGGAGGACCCGGACGACCCGGAGAGCTGGCGCGCGGCCGTCCGCCCCACCACCAAGGCGTTCTTCGGCGAGTCGATCTCCAACCCCAAGCAGGACCTCCTCGACATCGAGGCCGTGGCGGCCGTCGCGCATGAGGTGGGCGTACCGCTCATCGTGGACAACACTGTCGCGTCGCCCTACCTGGTCAACCCGCTCGCATGGGGCGCGGACATCGTCACCCACTCGGCCACCAAGTACCTGGGCGGCCACGGCACCGCGATCGGCGGCGTCATCGTCGACGGCGGCGCGTTCGACTATGCGCTCCACCCCGACCGCTTCCCGGGCTTCAACTCCCCCGATCCCAGCTACAACGGCCTGGTCTACGCGCGCGACCTGGGCGTGGGCTCGCCGCTCGGCGCGAACCTGGCCTTCATCCTCAAGGCCCGCGTCCAGCTCCTGCGGGACACCGGCGCCGCGATCAGCCCCTTCAACGCGTTCCTCATCGCCCAGGGCATCGAGACCCTGAGCCTGCGCGTCGAGCGCCACGTCGAGAACGCCGTGCGCGTCGCGGACTTCCTCGAGGGGCACCCGCAGGTGCTCGCGGTCGCCTACAGCGGCCTCGCGAGCAGCCCGTGGCACCACCTTCAGCGCAAGTACGCTCCGCGCGGCGGCGGCGCCGTCCTCGCGTTCGAGATCGCGGGCGGCAAGGACGCAGGTCAGGCGTTCGTCGACGCGCTCGAGCTCCACTCCCTGGTGGCGAACATCGGCGACGTGCGCTCGCTCGCGATCCACCCGGCGACCACCACGCACTCGCAGCTCACCCCCGAGGAGCAGGCCGAGGCGGGCGTCACCCCCGGGCTGGTCCGGCTCTCCGTGGGGATCGAGCACATCGACGACATCCTCACGGACCTGGGTCGCGGCTTCGAGGCCGCCGCCCGCGTCGCCACCACGGACGATGCGGAGGTCGCGCACGCATGAGCGGCGACCACGTCGAGACCGGCTGGGCGCCGGGCTCGACCCCGACACGCGCGGAGAGCCGCGCCGCGCTGGGCCCGATCCCCGCATCGGCCGCGTGGAGACCCGGCGACCACCCCGGCGAGCGGCGGTTCGTCGACATCGGCTGGCTGCCGCTCGAGGCCGACCCGCGAGGCGGGCTGGACGTCACGCTCGCGTACGAGACCTGGGGGACGCTCAACGCGGAACGGGACAACGCGGTGTACGTCGCGCACGCGTTCACGGGCGACAGCCACGTGCTCGGCGACGCAGGCGAGGGCCATCTCACCGGCGGCTGGTGGAACGGGCTCGTGGGCCCGGGCCACCCCATCGACACCGACCGCTGGTTCGTGGTGAGCGCGAACGTGGTGGGCGGGTGCCAGGGCAGCACCGGGCCGGCTCATCCGCATCCGTCCGACGGCCACCCGTGGGGGTCCGAGTTCCCGTACGTCACGCTGCACGACATGGTGATCGCGGAGTCCCGTCTCGCGGACCACCTGGGGATCGACGCGTGGGCGCTGGTGATCGGGCCGAGCATGGGCGGGATGCGTGCGGTCGAGTGGGCCGCGACGTTCCCCGAGCGGGTGCGTGCGATCGGCGCGATCGGGTCCACGGCGGCGACCACGGCGGACCAGATCGCGTGGCACGCGACCCAGGGGGCCGCCATCCGGCTCGACCCGGCGTTCCGCGGCGGCGACTACTACGACGCGGCCGCCGGCGAGGGGCCGCACACGGGCCTAGGCATCGCGCGCGCGATCGCGCACACCACGTACCGCTCCGGACCGGAGCTCAACGGGCGCTTCGGGCGCGGCGCGCAGGAGGGCGACGTGCTGCGGCCGGGGGGCGTGTTCGCGGTGGAGTCCTACCTGGACCACCACGCGGAGAAGCTCGCGCGGCGCTTCGACGCCAACACGTACCTGCGCATGCTCCATGCGATCAACACGCACGACGTGGGGCGCGGGCGAGGAGGCGTCGAGGCGGCTCTGGCCGAGTACCAGGGCGAGGCGCTGGTGGTCGCGATCGACTCCGACCGGCTCTACCCGCTCTCCGACTCCGAGCGGCTCGCCGCTGCCCTGCCGCGCTGCGAGGGCGTCACGCTGCTCCACTCGGAGGTGGGCCACGACGGCTTCCTGGTGGAGGGCTCTGGGCTGGACGATGCGGTGCGCGACATCCTCGCCCGGGTCGAGGCGCCCGCGCCTACCAGGTGAGGCGGTCCACCCTGATGGTGACCGGCTGCTCGCTCATGAGGTCGTCGGGCTTGTAGGTCACACCGTCGACCGTGGCCGAGCCGGAGGTGACCAGGTAGGTCGCGGAGTAGGTGCCGGTCGCCGTGACAGACAGCGTGGTGCGGACCTGGGCGGCGGCGGTCTGGCTCACCGCGGCCGTGCCGGTCGCCGAGCCGACCACCGCACCGGCGGCGTTGCGCAGCGTGATGACCCACGTGGTCGGCACCACGAGCGTCGCCGGCCAGCCGGCCATGTACTTGAGCGCGTACTGGAGCTGGAAGGTGAGGGCCGACGGCTGCCCGTCCCAGCCCGACCCACCTCCGAAGTGGTGCTGCGTCAGGGCGGCGCCGGTCACCGGCGGCGTGGTGCTGCTCGCGCCGCCGGACGCCGCGGCGGGCGGCGAGCTGGTCGCGACAAGAATCGCCGGGGTGGCCCAGGCCGCCCCGGCGATCACGCGCCTCCGTGAGATCTCCGTCACACAGATCAGTATGCGGCACGTTCGGACCGTTCGAGAACCTTCTCCCACGTCCGTACGAAAGGTCCGATTCGCCCCCGGACCTGCGGCGACGTCAGGATGCGCAGGCGACCTGCGTGACCGTGGGCAGCGACACCCAGATGTCGTCGCTGACGGGGTTCGCCTCGCCGGTCGCGATCGGCTCGACGGTGAACGTGAAGGTGAGGACCGCCTGACCACCGTTGCCTGTCACCTGCACGGAGCGCGCCCTGCTGCTCTCATGCGCCTGGAGGTCGTACCCGGCCTCCGCCATCTGGGCATCAGAGGTGTTCCCGGGAGGCATGGCCCTCCAGCCGCCGTAAGCGCTGGTGTGGGGGATCGAGAGCTTGGTCAGCGTCGAGGATCCCGCCGCATCGTCCACGGTGAGCACCATGCTCTGGCGCGAGCTGGAGTTGCTGCCGCCGCCGTACTGCACCTTCGAGGTGAAGTCGACGGTGTACACCGCCCCACGAACAGCGGTGAAGGCGTAGCGAGCGACCAGCACGGCGGGCGTGGTGGTGGTCGCATTGTCGTCCATCGACTTGAAGCCCTCGGCGGTCCCGATGCCCATCCAGTCGTTGGTGATGGTCATGCTGTCCCCGGCGACGGCGGGCGTCCATCCGTTGGTGCCGTACTGCGCGTCGACGCTGCCGCTCTTGACCTCCCAGCCGAGCGCGGTCACCACTGCGGCGGTGCCGTTGTCCGCGTCCGAGCATGCGGAGGTCGCGGGCGCGCCGCCCGAGGCGGCCGCCGGAGGGGAGCTGGTCGCGACCAGGATCGCCGGCGTGGCCCACGCCGCACCGACCACCACACGTCGCCTCGAGATGTCCGTCACACCGTGACGTTACGGGCCAAGGTCCCGCATCCGGGCCGGAATGTCACCTGGTGCGAAGCGGTGTGACGCACCTCACACGAGCAATCGCGGACGAACCTCGCAAACCTCGCGCGCGACGCCTACGGGATGGTGACCGGGGTGGACGCGAGGTCGCTGCCGTCGACCGTCCCGTGGGCGGTGATGGTCACCGTGTCCCCCGCCGCGACACCGTTGAGGTAGAAGAGGCAGAACAGCGTCGCCCCGTTGTTCGACAGGTCGCCGTCGGAGAACACCCAGGCGGGGCTCGACCCGCTCACGGTCCACGGATCGCCCGGCTCCTCGAGCGTGGGGCTGCCGCTGCCGTTGTAGACCACCTCGACGTAGACGTTCTCGATCGGGGTGTCGGGCGTGCTGAAGTTCTGGACCAGGAACTGGATCTGCGCGCGGTCGCCACCCACGTCGTTGAGCTGGGCGTTGACGAACTCGAGCACCACCGAGCTCGCGGCGATCGCCGGGGAGGCGCTCGCGATCAGCACCGCCGGAGCGGTCCAGGCGGCGCCCTGCAGGACGCGTCGGCGGTTCATCCCATCGATGTTGGACTCGGCCATGGCATCCTCCTCGGTCAGGAGCGGAGCGGTCACGTACGCCTCAGGCTAAGCGCAGATTGTCGCGATTGCACGGTTTCGCGCAACAACCGTGCGTCTCAGAGCTCGCCGACGAAGGTCACCGACGCATCGTCCTCGCCCACGGTCCCCGACAGCGTCGCCGTGAAGGTCGACCCGTTGACCCCCTTATTGAACGCGACCACGAACTGGTCGGAGTCGGAGATGGGACCGGGAGCGACGAACACCACGTCCGCGTCACCCGTGGCGCCCGGGCTCCACGCGCTGCCGCCGGTGCTGACCTCGACCGAGGCGTCGGGCGCGTTCGTGGGCTCCCAATGGATGGCGAGGGTGGCGTTCTCGAGCACCACGCCCTCGGGCAGGTGCACCGTGACGCGGTAGAGGTCGTCGTTGCCGGACTCGAGGTTCTCGATGAACGAGCCGTCGAGAGGGTTCTCCGGGGAGGTCGCCGCCGCGGGGGACGATGCCGCGATCACGATGGCGGGCGCCGTCCATGCGGCAGCGATCAGTGCGCCTCGACGGGACGGCCCGTCGCGATCACGCTCTGCACCCATGCCGCACCTTCACCTTCGGACATTCCGCACCTTCAGGATAGGTGCGGCGTCCGTCGGCTGCGAGGGCCCAGGCACGGCGCCCCGCGATCACCGGTGCCGGTGCGTGACGGCGAGGCTCAGTGGAACTGGCCGCCCACGGTGCGCGTGAAGACCGTGGTGGAGGTGACCTCGGTGCCGGTCGCGACGAGCGTGAAGGTGCTCCCGACCTTGGGCTTCTTGAACGACAGCACGATGGCGCCGGGGGCGAGCGTCCCCGTGTACGTGAAGGTGGTGGTGCGCATGCCGGTCGACGGCGAGTCGTTGACTGCGGAGGCCTTGGTCCACCCGGAGATGTCGACGGTCGAGCTCTGGCCCTGGAGCCCCTCGGGCGTCCACGTCACCACGATCTTGGCGTTGGTGACGGACGCGCTCGACGTGACCTGGTAGGAGTACGAGCTGCCGGTCCCGGCAACCGGGTCGGCGACGGTCGCGCTGAACGCGTTGACGCTGCCGGCACGGGTCACCGTGCGGCTCCCGGTCACGGTCGCACCGTTCGACGTGGCGGACGCCGCGAGCGCCGCGTTGAGCGGGTACGGGTCCTCGCCTGCCGGGGCGAGCGTGAGCGCGAACGCGGTCGACGAGGTCGACGTCGCGATCGAGGCCGCGTACGTGGCGGTGTAGATGACCGACGTGCCGCTGGTGGTGGGGCCGGTGAGGACCCAGCCGGAACCCGAGGAGGACACGGGCGCCGCGGTCACCTGCGACGCGGGGACGGTGACCGTCACCTGCGTGCCCGTGAGCGGCTCGGAGCCGGCGACGCCGGAATTGGTCACCACAAGCGTGAGGACGCTGTTGACGCCGCTTGCGACGAAGGTCGAGGTCGCGAGCGAGACCGCACCGGGCGTCTGCGATGCCGCGGCCGGCGGCGAGGCCGTCGCGATCAGGACCGCGGGCGTGGCCCACGCCGCTCCCTGGACAATGCGGCGGCGCGATACACCGCTCTCAGCAACGCTCATCATGAACCCCTCAGCTCATACGCGCCGGGCCCTCCCCCAACGCGGGATCAGGGTACGGCCGCCCGGGGATCCTCGTAAAGCGAGGACCGGTCCGACCCGCCGTCATACCGGGACGAACAGGGACGAACCCGGCATCAGTCGACCTCGATGACGCCTCTCTGCAGCAGGGCCGCGAGGAACTCTCGGACGGCCGCCGCGGGGTCCTGTCCCGGCGGCGCACCGAAGACCTCGGCCAGGTGCTCGCCCAGCTCCGCGACCGTGATGTCCTCGCGGGCCGCGCGTACCAGCTCGGTGGCGACCGGGGACAGCAGCGACACCTCGTTGCCCGCGAGCACCAGCATCTGGCCGTCGCGCTCGATCGCGTCGTCCCACACGGACCTCACGCGCGCATCGTCCATGAGGGCCGGCACCGGGGGGACCTCGGCCGGGCTCACGCGGTCGCCCCGAGCAGGCGAGGCATGAGCGGGATCACGTCCCGCGCCTCCCGGTACCGCAGGCGTGAGACGCCGCCCACGGACTCGACCAGGTCCGCGAGCGTGTGGAGCTTGCGGGGCAGGCGCGCGAGGAAGGAGATCTGCTCGGCCAGGTGCGCGAGGCCCTCGAGGAGCGGCAGCTCCTCGATCACGGGCCTGTCGGCGTAGATGTCGCGCTCGATCAGCATCAGGCGGACGAGCCTCAGCGGCGCGCCCGGCACCGGCACCAGGTCGAGCGACTCGGGCCCCCACTCCTCCTTGAGGCCACCCGCCTTGCGCTCGAGGATCGACAGCGGCTTCGGGTACGGGAGGACGCGGCGGTCGGCGTCGACCGCCAGCGTCTCGTCGGTGACGTAGCCGTAGTGCGCGCCGAGCGTGCGTGCGAGCGTGGTCTTCCCCGTACCGGAGGGCGCGATGAAGCCGACCACCTCCCCGGTGGGTGCCGCGATCCCGGCGGCGTGCAGCATCACCATCCCGCCCACGCGCTGCTCGATGGCCCGCACGGTGATGGCGCTCGTGAGGAAGTGGATCGCGTGGGACGGGTCGCCGTACGCGAGGCCGCCCGCCACGCGCGCGGCCGCGATCACGGCAGGGTCGGGATCCACCGTGACCTCGATCGCGGACTCGACCGGCGCATCGTCCGCCCCCGGCACCAGGCAGCGGCTCCACATGCGCCGCGCCGCGGCGGCGACAGGTGCCACCCCGGCGCCCGCGAAGTCCACCGCGAGGCGCACGCCGAAGGCGTCGAGCCGCATCGCGTCCTCGCTCGGCTCCGGGTGGGAGGATGCCGGCAGCAGCGCCGCCCACACCGCCGCCATCCACGCGCACGCGGCGTCGATGCGGTCGCCCAGCTGGTGGACATGCTCCTCGATGGCCTCGAGGGGCGGGAGCTCGAAGTCGAGCGGGATCCGGGTGGCGGCATCGCGGCGGCGGCCGAGCAGCGCCGGATGCTCCGCGAGCGGCGCCGCGCGCACGGCGCCGTCGTACAGGAAGGCGAGCTCCGAGAGGGTGAAGGCCCGGCGCGCGACGTGGGGATGGCGCTGCACCAGCGTCTCCCACTCGGCCTTGGTGCCCGTCACGATGAGGTCCGCGGCGTCGACGATCGCCGCGCTGAGCGACCGCGTGCGGAAGCCCGCCGGGTTCGCCCCCTTGCGCTCGATCTCGGCGCGCGCCAGATCGAGCATCGGCTCGCCGTCCGCGGCGTCGAGACCCGCGCTGGTGACGCGGATCGCCTCCGCGCTCACGCCATGGCTCGCGAGATGGCGCCGGAGCATGCGCTCCCCCGCCGCGGAGCGGCCCGCGTTGTCGGAGTCGACGATGAGCACGCGCAGGCGTGCCGGGACCTCCCGCATCGCGTCAGGCCTCGCCGGGCGTGCGCGCCCCCGACTCCCCGCTGACCACGTGGTCCCAGTCGAGGATGCCCTCGGGGCGGCCCTCGCGCCGCTGGTCGGACGGCCGGCCTGCCGCGGCATGCTTGGGTCCGCCCGTGCCGGCCGCGCGCGGTGCCGCGACGGATTCCGCCGGGGCAGCCTTCGCCTCGCCCCGGCCCTGCTTGTGCTGGTACTCGTACGCGTAGGCGTAGCGGTCCTTGTGCGCCCCGCGGCGCGGGACCGAGTTGAGGATCACGCCGAGCGCGCGTCCCTTGACCTTGTCGAGGTTCTGGAAGGCGCGGTCGAGCACGTCGATGGTGGTCTTGCCGGACCGGGCGACCACGAGCGCGCCGTCGGTGCGCGCCGTCAGCACCGCGGCGTCCGTCACCGGGATCAGCGGCGGGGTGTCGATGATCACCATCGCGTGCTCGGGGAACCCGTAGAGCAGGGTCTTCATCGCGTCGGAGGCGAGCAGCTCGGACGGGTTGGGCGGGATGACGCCCGAGGCGAGCACGAACAGGTGGCCCGTCTCGCCGTAGGCCTGCAGCACGTCGCGCGTCGAGGCGCGGCCCACGAGCACGTCGGTGAGGCCCGCGCCCTCGACCAGGCCCAGCTTCTTGGCGATCACCGGCCGGCGCAGGTCGGCGTCGACGAGCACCACGTCGTGGCCGGAGTCCGCGATCGCCTCTGCGAGCGTGATCGCCGCGGTGGACTTGCCGTCGCCGGGCAGCGCGGAGGTCACCACGATGACGCGCGGCGGGTTGTCGACGTCCATGAACTGGAGGTTGGTGCGCAGCTGGCGGACCGCCTCCTTCATGGCGAAGTCGCTCGTGTCCACCTTCATCGCCGAGCGCGCGAAGGACGGGTCGAAGGGCAGCGCGCCCACGACCGGCGCGTCGAACTCCCGCTCCACGTCCTCGGTCTTGCGCAGCCGGCGGTCGAGCGCGGCCTTGACCAGCGCGTAGCCGATGCCGAGCGCGAGGCCCACGAGCACGCCCAGCACCACCGCGAGCTTGACGTTCGGGGAGGTGGGAGCGGACGGCAGCACCGCGCTGTCGAGGGTCTGGAGGCTCACCACCGAGGTGGTCTCACCGTCCGCGGAGCCCTCGTTCTCGAGGTCCGAGACCACCGCGGTCATGCCCGCGATCCAGGCCTCGGCAAGGTCGCGCGCGGCCTCGGGCGTGGGCCCGTTCGCGGCGACGCGCAGCACGGCCGTGTCGAGCGGATTCGTGACGGACACGCGGGCGACCAGCGCATCCGCGCTCGAGGACAGGCCCAGCTCCTCCGCGGCATGCTCCGCGACCTTGCGGGACTTCGCGATGTCCAGGTAGCTCTTCACGCGGGACTTCGCGTAGTTGTCGCCCACCAGCGCGCTGCCCAGGTCCTGGCTCGCGCCCGTGGTGATGATCGCGGAGCCGGTGGCCGTGTAGACCTTCGGCTGCGTGAGGGTCCACCCGAATGCGAGCAGGCCGCCCAGCACGGTGACCATGACGATCACGATCCAGTGTGCGCGGAACACCCGCAGGTAGTCCTGGAGCTCCATGGATCCCTCTTTCCTGTCCCTCGTCTGGTCAGTTTAGGGGCGCGACCCTCTCCACCAGTCCCAGCGCGGTCAACTCGGCCACGAACGCGGCGACCGCCTCAGTGATCTCCTCGGCACCGCCACCGTGCGCCGCGGCGAGCTCCCCGGCCACGTCGTCGATGGTCCGCGCGCCGTCGATGCGGGTCCAGATCTCGAAGGCCACGCCCTCGAACAGGTACGGCGACTGCTGCTGCTCGACCCGCGGCAGGTTGAGCACCACGGCGTGGTCGGCGTGCCTGACCTCTGCGAGCCCTGGCGCCTGACGCAGGGACGATGCGCGGGTCACGGCGCGCCGTCCTTGTCGGGGCGGGTGAGGGTGCGGTCCGTCTCGCCGCGGCGCGCGCGGGCCAACGAGGACACCACCCCGGGCGCGGCTCGAAGCCCGCGGCCCCAGCGCTCGAAGCGTGCCCGCACCAGCGCGGCTCGACCGGGACGGATCTCCGGATGGTCGCGCCGCAGGTCCTGCTCGGAGCGCCAGAACGCGTTCCAGATCAGTCGCGGACGGCGCCGCAGCGGCGAGCCCGCGATGATCTGCCAGTGCTGGACCGTCGACGAGCCCTGCGCGCCCGTGCGCACCCGCCACGCGTCGAGGTCAGGGTCCACGCGCGCGGGCGTCGGGGGCGGGAGCGCGACGAAGCGCTCGAGCACCGGTCGCGCGGTGTCCTGGCACCCGGTGAGGGAGGCGAGGCTCGCGAGGTCCGCGCGCTCCGTCTCCGAGAGCGACGGCAGGACGGTGTCGAGCAGCATCCGGACCTCGATGGCGTGACGCGTGGTCTGCGCGGGCGTGCGCAGGCTGTGCAGCGCGGCGATGAGGATGGCGCCGATGCGGTCGGGGATGCACACCTCGACGCCGGCCAGGGTGAGCGGGACGCGGCGCTCCCACAGCGCCTCGAACACGTCCGCGGGCTCCCGGAGGAATCCCGGGAAGCGCACGTGCACGTCGATGTCGCACGGCCAGGAGTCGTGGATGAGCGTCACGGAGTGCGTCGCGAACAGATGGGCGAGGTCGGAGTGCTCGCGCTCGTGCCAGCCGGCCGCGGCGAGGCCGTCGAGCATCGCGGCGAGGTCCTGGGGCGCCACCATCGCATCGGCATCGGCGCTGACCCGCGCGGGTCGCAGGCCGTGGTGGGCGGAGCCAGGTCCCTTGAGGAACAGCACGCGGATGCCGCGCGCACGCCCCACGCTGTCCACGAGGGCGTGGGCGAGCTCCACCGCATCCGCCGCGGCCAGCGCGCTGGGCTCCACGCGCGCCACACTATCGCCCGCGCGTGCGCTCCCCGGGGACGCGAGCGGCCCGCCAGGTAGAGTGCGAGCACATGTGATCGCACCCGGGGGTGAGGATGGCAGGTCGGCTCGCGCACCGCATCGCACCGCCCCGCATCGTCCCCGTAAGCCGGGTCCCGGCATGACGGACCTGGCGCGCGTCGGCGCGCGCGGCGGCGTGGTCGCGATCGTCACGCAGGCGGTCACCATGGCCGCCCGCCTGGTCTCGGTGATCCTGCTGGCGCGGTGGATCGCGCCGGAGTACTTCGGCCTGGTCGCGATCGTGGTGAGCCTGTCCGACATCGCGGTCGCGATCATCGGGCTCGGGCTGCCGATGGCGGTCGCGCAGGCGCCCGGGCTGTCGCACAAGGCGCGCAGCTCGCTGTTCGCGGTCAACGCGGGGCTGGGCGTGGTGTTCGCGCTCGCCTTCTTCCTGGGCGCGGACGCGATCGCCGCGCTCTACGACGAGCCGCGCATCGTGCCCCTCACCCGCTGGCTCGCCCTGGTGCCGCTGCTCGCGGGGCTCACCGCGCAGTTCCGCGGGCAGCTCATGGTGGATCTCAAGGCGGCGTCCTCGCAGGCGATCGTGGCGGCCACGCGCGTGATCGGCGTGGGCGCGGCGGTCGCCTTCGCCGCGGCGACCGGCAGCCCGTACGCGCTGGTGGTGCTCGCGGTGGTGCCGCAGGCGCTGCAGCTGCCGTGGCTCGCCTTCGCCGCGCGGTGGCGCCCCGGGCTGCCAGGCGAGTGGCGCGAGGCCGGGGGGCTGATCCGCGTAGGCGCGCACATCTTCGGGCTCACCATGGTCCGCAGCCTCACGCGCAGCATCCTGGTGCCGGTGATGGGCCTGTTCCAGCCTGCCGCGATGGTGGGCCAGTACGACCGCGCATCGCAGCTGTCCGCCACGCCCGTCAACTCGCTCACCGACGGCCTCCAGCAGGTCGCGATCCCCCTGCTCGCGCGGGTCCGCGACGACCGCGAGCGCATGATGCGCGCCTTCGACAGCCTCCAGGTCGCGATAGTGATGTCGATGGTCTCCGCCATGTGGCTCGCGGCTGCGATAGGCGAGCCGCTGGTGGTGGTGCTGCTGGGCGAGGACTGGCAGGTCGCCGGCATGGTCTTCCAGCTGGTCACCATCGGGGCCGGCTTCCGGCTGGTCGCGACGGTCCAGCAGTGGCTGTTCATCGCGGGCGAGGCCACGGCCGCGGGGCTGCGCTTCAGCCTCTGGAGCCAGCCGGCGGTGGTCGCGCTGTCGCTCGCGGGGCTGCCGTGGGGCGTGGTCGGGGTGTCGGTGATGAACGCGGCGGCGTGGCTGGTGTTCTGGCCGGTAGGCGCGGTGTTCGCCGGGAGGGCCGTGGGGGTGTCGGCACGGTCCGTGCTGGGCGGGACGGCCTATGCGACGGCGCTGTTCGCGGCGCCCATCGCGGTCGCGGCGGCGCTGCCGCGGCTCTGGGTCGACGGGAACGTGCCGCAGATCCTCGCGGGTACCGCCGCCGGGCTGGCGGTAGCGGGCCTGATGCTCGCCGTCAACGGACGCCTGCGGCGGACCTTCATGCGATTCGTGAGGCAGGTGACGGGCTCGCTGCGGCGGTCCTCCTCTTCGCCCCGCTGACACATGAAGGTGCGCACAGGGACGTGTGCGAGCACCCGTGTGTCAGCGGGGCGCACGGTCCCTCACGCCCGCCCTCCCTTCCACAGGTCGAGGCCCGCCGCGACGCTCGTCCTCGCAGGCGAGGCACGATGCGCGAGTGCCCCGGTCCCTCGAGCTCGATCGTCGCGTGGACCAGCTGGTCACGCGGCTCGAGTGGCGTGCGCCGGGAGCCATGACTCGCAGCGCGGTGCTCACGGCCGTCGGACGACGCGGGCTGGAGAACGCTGCGCGGCGGGGACGCATCGTCGCGCTGCTCCCCGGCGTCTACGTCGCGGCGGCGTGCGCCGATTCCCACGCGGTGCGGTGCGAGGCGGTGCAGGCGTGGTCGAAGGGGCGCGTGCTGATCGCGGGAGAGTCAGCGCTGCACCTGCTCGACACCCGCTACCCGGCTCCCGACACGGTCCGCTGCCTCGGTCCGTCGTCCTGGAACGCACGCGCTCCCGCATGGGTGGACCTCACGCGCACGCGGCTCCCGCGCGTGACGTCATCCCGCGGCGGAGTGCGATGCCTCCCGGCAGAGGCGGCGCTGCTCGACGCCTGGGCGTGCGCCCCAAGGTGGCGTCGCAAGGACGTGCTCTACCGCGCGCTGTGGCTCAGGATCGCGGGACCCCGGCGCCTGATCGATGCGGCGAAGCGACGTTCGCGCCTGCCGGATCGCCGGGTGTTCGACGGGATCATGGGCGAGTTCGTGACCGGGGCGACCTCGCCGACCGAGGTGATGGCACGGCGTGAGGTGTTCGTCGGACCGGAGTTCGCGGAGCTCGAGTGGCAGGTCGCGATGGTCGTCGAGGGACGGGACCGCACCGCCGATGCCGTTCATCGGAGCTCGCGCACCGTGATCGAGTGCGACGGCGAGGCGTATCACGGCAGCCGCGCCGGTAGGAGGCGTGATCGCGAGCGCGATACCGAGTTCGGCTCGGCGGGATGGCACACGGTCAGGTTCTCGTTCCAGGACCTGAGCGGGCGACCAGCGTGGTGCCGCCGCATGCTGCGGCTCACCATCGGCGCCCGGCTCGCGCCTCGCTGACACATGGAGGTGCGCACAGGTCCGTGTGCGAGCATCCATGTGTCAGCGGGACGCAAGGGGGCGGGACGCAAGGGGGCGGGGCGCAAGGGGGGCTAGAACCCGGCGCGCTCCAGGATCCGCGCGTGGAGCTCCTCGCAACCGCTGCCCGCGAGCGCCGCGACCGCCTGGTCCTCGAGCTCGCGGCGGCGCGCCTTCTTCTCCTCCGTGGGCACCGGCACCAGCCCGGCCATGCCCTTGCGCTGGTAGCCCGGGGTCTCGAGCAGGCGGGCGCGGATGCGCTCCTGCAGCTCCTCGTCGTACGGCTCCGCGTGGAGGTCGAGCCCGTAGCGCTGCTCGATCGCGTGGGCGGCGCCCTCGGGGTCCGCCGTGAATCGCTCGAACGGCAGCACCATCACCTGGTCCAGGTACGGGAGCATCCGCTGGTGGTAGAAGCGCCACCACTCGACCGCCAGCGCCGCATCCATGCGCGGGTCCGCGACCAGGAGCGACAGCACCGCGTCCAGCGGTCGGCGCACCACCAGCACGGCGGGCACGTCCCACCGGGCGGCGCGCGCGTACTGGCCCACCACGTGGAGGTGGTGGCCCAGCCGGAGCTCCGGATCGCAGGTCCGCAGGTACCGCACCAGGAAGGAGTTGCCCGAGCGCGGGAAGCCCTCGACCACCAGCGCCGTGTCGCGCATCGTCAGCCCCCGCGTGTGGCGGCGCAGGCGCGCGATCGCGCCGGTCCCCCACGCGGTGGCGCCGATGCGCCACTTGAGACGGCGCGCGGGAGGCAGCACCCGCGCGGTCACCGAGGTCTCCACAGCCACGTCAGCTCCCCACGAACTCGCGGACGTCGTCGAGGTCATGCATCGAGTAGCCGAGCGCGCGCGCCCGGTCCTCGTAGCGCTCGGCGATGCGCGTGTACCGCCCGGTGAGGGAGTCGACGCGGCTCACCACGGCCCAGCTCGAGCCGTACATCGACCACTTGAGGCCGGAACGCTGGCGCGTGGGCGACATCACGGGCGGGTGCGGACCCCAGCGGCGTGTGCGCTGGCTCTCCACGAACCCCCGGTAGGCGTCGGAGCGTGCCGCGTCGATCATCGAGGCGTCCAGCGGCTCGGAGAGCCCCAGGAACTCGGAGACCTTGCCCAGCTCCCGTGCGGGATCGCGCATGAGGTGCTCGTAGCGCAGGACCAGGAGGTTGCGGATCCCCGGGGCGTCGGCCGCGAGCCCCTCGTGGATGGCGAACCAGTTGTCGAGCGTGCCCTCGAACCGCAGCCCGAGCGTGGGAAGCAGCATCGGCAGCGACCGGTCCCACTTGTGCACCGCGAGCGCCTGGATGAGCGGATGGCGCGTGATGACGATGAACCGCGCATCCGGCCACACCGACTGGAGGAACGGCAGCCTCGCGACGTTGGGCGGCGACTTCTCCACCCTGAGCGAGGCATCGGAGGACCAGTACGGCTCCCACGCCTCCTCGATGGTCCGGCGCATGTCCTCGCGCATCGGCTCGGGCGCCGCGTCCTCGTGGGCCTCGGGATGGAGCGCCCAGCGCGTGGGGCCTCCCAGCTCCATCGCGATCGGCAGGACGGTCTGGAGGTGCTGGCCCTCGTCCTCCGGGACCCCGGTGCCCACCAGGCCCGCGATCTCGGACGATGCCGCCATCACCTTGGCGAGCACCGTGGTGCCCGAGCGGTGCGCGCCGCCCACGAACACCATCCGGTGCGGATCGCTCACGCCCACGGGATCTCCCTGCCGAGCAGCTGCGCGAGCTCGGCTGCATCCTGCTCGAACATCGGTCGCACGTACGCGACGTCCTCCTCGGGGATCCCCTTGTACTGGCGTGCGTTGCGCGGTGCGAGGTCGAGGCCCGCGAGGCTCGCCCCGCCCAGGCCCAGGAAGCCGGTCACCTCGGTGAGGAAGCCGGCGGGGTCCGCGAACATGTCGCTCGAGAGCCCCACGAACACCTGCTCGCGCGGGTAGCTCGCGAGCCAGCGGCGCAGCTGCGGGGCGTAGAGGCCGCGGCGCACGTAGCTGCATCGCTCGGCGACCACGCGGCGCTGAGCGCCGGCCGCGAGCGCCTCCCACGCGGCGGCGGTGCGCTCCTCCTCGCGGTCGACCGCCTCGCGGAAGGTCTCGACGTCCTCATGCCCGAGCGCACGCTCGTGATGGAAGTGCGAGAACGCGCGCTCGACGGGGTCTCGCAGCAGCGCGACGATGCGCGCGTCCGGCAGGAGCGCCGCGGCGCGCTCGGGCGCCTTCGGATGCGCGAGGTAGAACGGCGAGGCGTCTCCGGCGAGCCAGTCGCGGGACTCCCCCGCGCGTGGGAAGTGCGCGCGGTACCAGGCCTCGCCGCGCGTGTGGTGGTGGTCGAAGTAGTGGACCTCCTTGCGGAAGGCCGGGCGCACCGCGTCGAGCTGCTCGAGGTACTCGCTCAGGGACGTGGTGCCGGCCTTCTGCGCGCCGATGATGAGGAAGTCCGGCAGGACGCGCGCGCCGGAGGTCGCGCTGCGCGCCATGAACTCCGTGGTACTCCTCAGCCCGTCGAGCATGGCGCCACCATATAACAGTGCAATCCCGGCATACCGGACGCGCTCACGGGAGCCCCGAACGCGAGGCGGGCACCCCCACGCGCACGTCCGCGGTGAGCGCGTCGACGGCGGCGTTCTCCTCCTCCGTGAGGCTTCCGTGCCAGTAGGTGGCGACGGCGCCCACGTCACGATGCCGGTCGTGGGTGCGCGTGGGCGTCTCGCGCCCGCCGGCGCGGTACTTGTCCTCGAGCGCGCGCACGGCGTCCTCGGAGAGCTCGAGCCCGCAGAACTCGTAGAGCCGCTCGTAGACCGCGCGCGGCTGCTCGAGCACGTCCTCGACGGACACCCATGCGATGTTGGCCAGCCCCGCGGTGGTCGCGCTCGCGTGGCCGTAGCCGAGCCTCCACAGCGCGGCGCCCGTGGCCGCGGAGCCCGACTCGGCGAGCGTGAGCGCGTCCTCGGACAGCGCCCAGGGGGCGTCGCCCCCGGGGTCCAGGCGTCGCTGGATCCCACGGATGTCGAAGCTCCACCCGAGCCGCTTGAAGCTGGCCGCTACGGCGTGCGGGTCGCGCATCGTGATGACGGTGGGCACCGCGAAGCGCGTCGCGATGCGCGCGACCAGGAAGATCGCGAACGGGTCCTTCCAGATCACATGATCGGGCGTGGGCCCCCAGCGCAGCGCGCGTGCCGAGACACGGCTCTGCCCCCCGACCACGTACTTGCCCAGACGCCGCAGCCCGCGGTCCTCCGGGAACACCCCGCTGCGCAGGCGCAGCCGGAGGTCGAGGATCGCCTGGATGTCCTCGTCGTGGTCGCGGGTGTCGCCCACCGTGGGGAAGTAAGCCTCGATGGAGCGCAGCCCCGACTCGTAGTTGAGCGGCTCGTAGAGGAACCGCGTGCTGGGCGCGAAGCCGAGCACCTCGCCGATGGGCGTGGTGCCCGAGCGCGGCACCCCGGTCACCAGGATGGTCCGATGCGCACGCGCCATCTCAGTACCCGTAGCGCTTCCGCAGGGGCGCGGTGACCAGGCCGACGCGGCGCCGCGTCCCCGCCGGCAGCGCGGTGCGCCACTCCGAGTCGAGCCGCAGCCGCGTCGCGCCCACCCGCATGCGGGAGGGGTTGCCGGCCACCGTGTGGCAGGCCGCGAGGTCGATCTCCCCGGCGGGGCCGATGCCCGGCACGCCGTCGCTCGGCAGCCCGAGCCGCTCGAGCGCGCCCCCGAGCACCCCGGCGGGATCCGCCACGGCATCCTCGTAGCGGACGCGGACGTAGCCCGAGGCCTTGCGGGCGAGCGACCCCGCGACGGCGTTCATGCGCAGCCAGATCCACCCGCTGCGCTCGGGCACCAGGCGCGTGATCTCCTCATGCGAGCCGGCACCCGCATCGGTCCGCGTCACGGCCTTGGTCCACGAGTACGCGACGCCCCGCGGATCGCGGACCACGTGCAGCACGCGCACGTCGAGCCGCTCGGAGCGCGCGAGCACGCTCGCGACGGTGGGGTGCTTGCTCGAGTCGATAGGGATGCGCCCGCTCTCCTGATGCGCCGCGACCAGCACCGCGGTGTAGAAGTCGAGGTACTCGCGCACCCGCTCCAGGTAGTCGCCGCGCTCGACCAGGAATCGTGGCAGCAGGTCGTGGCGCACGCGGCCCAGGTCGTGGAACAGCACCTTCATCCGGGGCGCGTCGACCTGGTCCCAGCCGCCGAAGGCGCGCTCCCCGACCGCGGTCCAGAATGGGCAGCCCTGGAACGCGAGCCCGCATCCGCAGAGCTCGCCGCCCATGATCCCGCGCTCGGGCAGCAGCCCCACCTCGCCCAGCGACATGAGATCGGGCGACTGGCCCAGGATGCGGTCGATGAGCGTGGTCCCGCTGCGGCCCCACCCGGCGACGTACACGACCGGCACCTTGTCCACCACGCGCGGATCCACCTCCAGTCGCGCCCGGTGCGGGCGTCGGTTCGTCCCCTTCGTCCCGACTCTAGCCAGCCCGCGACGCGCGTGGCTAGACTGCCGATGCCCGTCAGCCCAGGCACGTCAGCGAGGGACCGATGCGGATCATCCACGTCGCGAGCAGCCTCCGCGCGCCGCTGGGCGGCGCCGAGCTCTACTGCGTCGAGCTCGCGATCGCGCAGGCGCGCGTGGCCGACGTCGCGGTGGCGACGCCGACCATCGACCAGGCGACCCGGGACCGGCTCGAGGCCGCGGATGTACGCGTCGAGGTCCGGCCCGTCTGGCGCCCGTACCCGTCCGACGGCCGCGGACCCCACCCCGCCGCCCGGGCGCTGTTCCACGCGCTCGACACCTGGGCGGCGGTGCGCGCGCCGCGGGGCTACCGGCGCGGCGCGCTCGACGCCGATGTGGTCCACGTCCATCGCTTCCAGGGCGTGGGCGCCGGGGTGCTCCGCGCGCTCCCCGGACGGCCGGTGCTCCACACGGTGCACGACTACGCGCTGGTGGACACGCGCGCGACCGGGGCGCGCGGCGGCGTCGCGGTCGACCGGCTCGGGGCGCTCCAACGCCTCCGGACGGCGGTGCACTCGCGTGCCGCGGCACGCGCGTCCCTGCTGATCTTCCCGTCTGCCCGGACGCGGGACCGCAACCTCGCGCTCGGGCTCGACGTGCCTCCCGAGCGCGTCGCGGTGATCCCCCACGGTTGGCCATGGTCGGCACGCGCGCAGGAGGGTCCACGCGATGGCGGGCTGCTGTTCCTGGGCAAGCTCTCCGAGCGCAAGGGCGTCGCGGAGCTGCTCGAGGCGTGGGGCGACGGGATCGGCGACGCACGCCTCGCGATCGCGGGCGCGGGCCCGCTCGAGCCCCGCGTGCGGGAGGCCGATGCGGGGGTCACGGCGCTCGGCTGGCTGGACGGGGCGGCCAAGGAGGAGGCGGTCGCGCACGCCCAGGCGCTGGTGATGCCGTCGACGTGGCCGGAGAACTTCCCGCTCGTCACGGCCGAGGCGATGCTCGCGGGCACGCCCGTGCTCACCAACGCGCTCGCCGCCGGGCCGCTCATCGAGGACGGCGTCAACGGGCTCGTGGCGCCCGACCCGAGCCCCGCGGCGCTGCGCGCGATCCTCACGTGCTTCCTCGCGGACCCGGCGCTCCAGGACCGGCTCGCGGCCGGGGCCCGCGCGACCGCCGCACAGCTCGACATGGACGCGCACGTCGAGGCGCTGCTCGACCGCTACCGGGAGGCGCTGGGCGTCGAGGCCTGAGCGGGGACCTGATCCTCCTCGGTCAGCAGCGCCTCGCCGACGGCGTGCGCGCTGCGGGTCCACGAGAACCGCAGCTGGAAGGCGTGGATGGTCTCGACGTTCGGGCGCGGAAGGCGCCCCGCGGCGGCATCCACGAGCGCCGCCGCCCAACCCCGCGCATCGTCCGGTGCGACGTAGGTCGCGTCCTCGCCGCAGACCCAGCGGAACACGGGGATGTCGGAGACCACCAGGGGCGCACCGCATGCGAGGGCCTCGACCGCGGGCAGCCCGAAGCCCTCGTCGAGGCTGGGGAACGCGACCGCGCCGGCGTGGGCGTAGAGCGCCGCGAGGTCGTCGTCGCTCACGTACCCGGTCGCGACGGCGCAGCCGCGGGCGTCCGTGACGTCGCCGGAGGACGCGTAGACCGAGCCGTCCCCGCTGCCCACGAGCGCGAGCATGCCGGGCCGCACCGCATCGTCCGGAAGGGAGGCGAGCGCCTCGAGCAGGACGGCCACGTTCTTGCGGGGGTCGCGCGAGCCGACCGCGAGCGCATACGCGCCTGGGACCAGCCCGAGCGCCTCGACCCGCGCGACCGTCGCGTCCGACGGCAGGTGGCGCAGGAACACGTCGGCAGCGGCGTTGGGGGCGACGATGACGGGCGTGCCCTCGGGCGCCAGCGCCCGGACCTGAGCGGCGACAGGCTCGCTCACGGTGACGATGGCGGCGCTGCGGCGCAGGTGGAGGCGCAGCACGGCGCGGTGCAGGATGCCGTACAGCGCCGTGTACCACTCGGGGTGGTCGAGCGGGAAGAGGTCGTGGACCACCACCACGTGGCGCCGCGCGAGCACCGGCCCGCGGCTGGTCAGGGACAGCAGCGCCGCGCCACGTCCCGCGCGCAGCCCGAGCGACTGCACCCACAGCCACGCCCCCACCTTGCTCCCGCCCACCCAGCCAGGAGGCCGCGCGACCGTGACGCGCCCGGGGTACTCGCGCTGGAGCGCGCGCAGGAGCTCATGCGCGTAGCGCTGCTGGCCGGTGACCTTCTGTGCGAGGAAGGCGCCGTTGACCACCAGGCGCCGCACGGGCCTCATGCCACCACCCTCTCGCCCACCCAGCCCTCGATGCGCTGGTGGAACACCGCGGTGTCGAAGCGGCGCGCGGAGGCGGCGATCGCGACGCGGTCCAGCGTGCCCGCGGCGTCGAGCGCGGCCACCACCTCCGCCGTGTCGTCGGGGTCCACCAGGAACCCGCTCACCCCGTGCTCGACGGACTCACCGGTCCCGCCCACACGGTTCGCGATCACCGGGGTGCCCACCGCCATGGCCTCCACGGGGACGATGCCGAAGTCCTCCACCGCGGGGAACACCAGCGCCGCGGCACGCGCGAAGAGCCCGTAGAGCATCGCGTCGGAGGGCGCGATCACCACCCGCACGGGCACCGCGGCCGCGCGCGCCTGCGCCTCGAGGGCAGCGCGGTTGGGCCCGTCCCCCGCGATGACGGCGGGCATGCCGGCGGCCTCCGCGATCTCGATGACGCGGTCGAGCCGCTTGTAGTCGATGAAGCGGGACATGCCCAGCACGAACGGCCCGGGCAGCGCCGCGAGCGCGCGGGCCTCGCCCTCGCTCAGCCGCGCGTCCCAGTCCGTGCCCTGGATGCGCGCGACCGCGACGGGCGGGTAGATGACGCCGGACTCGCGCTGCCAGGCATGCTGGATGCGCTCGCTCACGAACCTGCTGTTGGCGACGATGGACGTGGCCTCCTGGGCGCGGGCGCGGTCGAGCGCCTTGAGCGGCGGGGCGAGCGTGCGTGCCACCAGGCCGCTGCCGCGGGGGTCCAGCTCGGGGACCCACAGGTAGCGCGCGGGACTGTGCACGTAGACCAGCTTGGGCACGCCGTCGGGCACCTTGATGTGGTGAGCGAAGGCGTGCGTGCTCACCAGCACCCAGTCGTAGTCGCGCCGGCGGGCGCCCATGCGCCACACCGCGGGCATCGCGAGCACCGAGGCCGCCTTCGAGCGTCGCAGCGGCGTGCGCGCGAGGGGGCTCTCGACGATGCGGCCCTGGACGCCTGCGAGCGCGCCAGGGTCGTCCACCCACAGGACCTCGACGTCGGAGCCGGGGCGCATCGCGACCAGCTCGGAGACCACCTTCTCGGAGCCGCCGAGCCGTGCGATCCACTCATGGACGATGAGACCGGTCATCGCTCGCGCCTCCGTTCCGTCCCGCCCATGCTAGTCACATACGTGCGCAAACCAGCCCAAACCAGGATGACGGACGCACCGTTCGCGGCTAGCCTGACCGCATGGCCGGATGCCCCCTGGATCGCACCGTCACCGCGCGTGGGCGTGCCCGGGGCGATGGGTAGCCGCGCCGCCACCCGCCGCGAGCGCGCCGCCGCGCTCACCCGTTCACGCGCTCGCCGCGCCCCCGGCGCGGACTCGCTGCGCCCGGTCGACCACGTGATGTCGCACCTGTTCTTCTTCCTCTTCGTCGCGCAGATCTTCTCCCCGCTGTTCGGCGGAGTGACGCTGTACCTCGAGGTGGTGGTCGCGGTGCTCCACCCGAGGTTCGTGCGCTGGGTGTGGAACCTCAAGCCCGCGCCCTACCCGCTCGCGATCACGGTCGTGACGGCTGCAGTGCTGTCCGTGCACTCCCTGTCCAACCTGGTCAAGGTGGCGGCCCTGATCATCAGCGTGCTCTACCTGGTGTTCGCGCATCGCAGCGGGCTGTTCCACCTGTACCGCTGGATCACGGTGAGCGTCGCGCTCGCCGTGGTGCAGTGGACGCTGGTCACCATCGGCACCGCGGGCTCGCGCGAGCTCGCACGCACGCTTGGCCCCAAGGCGCTGTCGGAGGCCGTGTGGGGCGAGCACGCGACGCAGACGTTCACCAACTTCTACGCCGTGATCGGCGACAGCGTCCGCGTCTCCGGGCTGTCGCGCGAGGGCGGGTTCTTCGCGTCGCTCCTGGTGGGCACGCTCATGGTGATCTACCTCGATCCGCGCAGCAGGTACCGCACGCGGCACGCCCTCACCGCGGGGCTGGGCATCATGCTGTCGCTGTCGAAGACCACCTTCGTGCTGCCCGGCCTCTACCTCCTGGTGCGCGCGCGGCGGCTCATCAACCACATCCCGTCGGGGCTCGCCGTCCTCGCGTTCTTCGCGGTGAGCGCCGGGTGGGCCGTCACCAACGAGTCGACGCTGGTCGAGCAGGGCAACAGATCCTTCCTGCACCGCTTCGGGGCGTACACCGTGGTGTCCCAGATGGACCCCGGCCAGCTGCTGTGGGGCGAGGGGTCGATCAGCGCGTACAGCGGCGATGTCGCGACCACCGCCGGCGTCCGCTTCGAGGAGTTCGCCGGCACCGGCGGGTTCCTGCTCGCGCACGGCATCGTGGGCGTCGCGCTGTGGCTGCTCGCGGTGCATGCGCTCGGGGGCTCGACCACCTCGGTGGTGTACATCCTCGGGGCCACGGTCGCGGTCTCCCCCACCACCAACCAGAACTTCGTGGTGCTCGCCTACTTCGCGGCGCTGTACCTGCTGCCGCGCTTCGATGTCGAGCAGGCCCTGGCCGCCGTCGAGCGCAAGGCGCGGGACGATGCGCGGACGGGCCCACGTCGGGGACGGCGCCTCGCGCTCGCCGCGGGAGGCGCCGGGGGCGCGGGGAGACGAGGCAGGGCCGGTGCGCCCGCCTCCACGCACCGCGTGGGGCACGGCTGACCGGGACGCCGCGCATCGTGCCCCTCCGGGTCGCGCGGCGGCCGGCGCGACGGTTCAGTACGCCCCGGACTTGCCCAGGACCGCCGCGACCGTGCGCAGGATGATGATCGCGTCGCCGCCGATCGACCAGTTCTCCGCGTAGTAGGCGTCGAGCCGGATCGACTCGGCCGGCGTGAGCGAGGACCGGCCCGACACCTGCCACAGCCCCGTCATGCCGGGCTTGACCAGCAGGCGGCGGCGCTCGAGGTCGCCGTAGTGCGCCACCTCCGCCGCGACCTGGGGGCGAGGCCCGACCATCGACATGTCGCCCTTGAGGACGTTGATCAGCTGCGGGAGCTCGTCGACCGAGTAGCGGCGCATGAAGCGGCCCAGCGGCGTGATGCGGGGGTCGTCCTCGTTCTTGTAGAAGGGCGTGAGCTCGCCACCCATGACGTCCGCCGCCTTGGCCTCGGCATCGGCCACCATCGAGCGGAACTTGTACATGCCGAACGGCGAGCCGTCCTTCCCGATGCGCTGCTGGATGAAGAGGACGGGACCGGGGCTGGTGACCTTGATCGCGATCGCGACCGCGAGCATCGGCAAGGAGATGGCAGCGAGGAGCAGCGCGGCGGAGACACGGTCGTAGATGGTCTTGGCGATGTACTTGGCACCGCGGAACTGCGCGGTGTCCACGTGGAGCAGAGGGAGGCCCTCGACGGGGCTCATGAGCACGCGCGGGCCGGCGACGTCCACCATCGCGGGGGCCACGATGAGCCCGATGCCGGTGTTCTCGAGCTGCCAGCCGATGCGGCGCGCGTCCCCGAGCGACACCTGATCCGTCCCGGAGATCAGCACGAACTCCGCGTTCATGCGCTTGGCGACGTCGACCGCCTCGCCCACGAAGCCCAGCACCGGCACGCCGCCCACCTCCTCGACGGACGGCTCGGTGCCGTCGGGGACGCACGCGCCGATCACGGCGTAGCCGGCGCGGGGCTTGCGGCGCAGGCGCGCGATCATCTGCTCGGACATCTTCACGGGCCCGACCACCAGCACCTGCGCCCGGAGGTTCCCCAGGTCGCGTTGCGCGTGGATCCACTTGCGCCACACCAGACGGTAGATGAGCAGGATCACGGTGCCCACGGGGATCGCGAAGACCAGGTACCCGCGGCTCACGTCCCATTGGGTGAGGAAGCCCACGATCGCCACCACCGCGAAGGTCCACCAGCCGGCGGCGACCACCCGCTGGAACTCCTGGGGCCCGTGGCCGAGCACGCGCGGCTCGCGGGACTTGGTGGAACCGAGCGCGACCACCCACAGCGTCGCGATCACCAGGCTCACCACGCCGTACGCGGGGGCGGAGGGTCCGGCGACGCGGTAGAGCGGGTCCCAGCCGAACCGGGCGGCGTGCGCGCCGACCATGACCAGCGCGACCACGAAGACATCCGAGACGAACAGCCGGCGCTGGTACCTGCCCGCCCAGCCGTGACCGCCGTACATGCGTTCGGCGGCGTCTACCCGGTGAGATGCACCCGTCGTCACAAACCTCACCATACCTGGATGAATCGGAACGACCACCGGAACGGCCCCGCTCCTCCCGCATCGGCCCGCCACGTGTGACAATTGCCGCAATTGCCACCAACCGGCCCCGGGAGGCACGCGTGGAGCTCGGCGACTACATCCGCATCCTGCGCAAGAACTGGGTGCTGCTCGTGGTGCTGACGGTGCTCGGCGGCGGCGTGGGCCTCACCTACGCGCTGCTCGCGACGCCCACCTACGGCGCCACAGCGACGGTGTTCGTCTCGACCTCGGACTCGGAGAGCATCGGCGACCTGGCGCAGGGCAACTCCTTCACGCAGCAGCGGGTGAAGACGTATGCGGACCTGGTGAAGACCTCGGCCGTGCTGCAGCCCGTGATCGACGACCTCGCGCTGCACTGGCCGGTCTCGAAGGCGCGCGCGCAGGTGAGCGCGAGCGCACCGCTGGACACGACGGTGATCGACGTGACGGCCGTCGACGCGGATCCCGTGTTCGCGGCCTCGCTCGCGACGGCCACCGCCAACCAGCTCATCGAGACGGTCCAGGAGATCGAGACCACCGACGCCGAGGCGGGATCACCCGTGCGCCTCACCGTGGTGCAGGAGGCCGAGGTCCCCGTGCACCCGCAGTCGCCCAAGAAGTCGCTCAACGTGGCCCTGGGCCTGGTGATCGGGATCGCGATCGGTGTGGGCGTGGCGCTGCTGCGGGCCGCGCTCGACACGCGCGTGCGCAACGAACGCGACCTCGAGCGCATCACCGATGCTCCGGTGCTGGGCGGCATCGCCTTCGATCCGAGGGCACGGCAGCGGCCGCTCATCGTGCATGAGGACGCGCTGAGCATCCGCGCCGAGTCCTTCCGCACGTTGCGGACCAACCTCCAGTTCCTGGACGCCGACCGCGCGGAGAAGAGGTTCGTGCTGACGTCCTCCGTGCCCTCGGAGGGGAAGTCGACCACCGCGGCCAACCTGGCGATCACGCTCGCCGATGCGGGGGCCCGGGTGCTCCTGGTGGGCGCCGACCTGCGCCGCCCCAAGATCGCGAGCTACATGGGCGTCGAGGACGCGGTGGGGCTCACGGACGTGCTCATCGGCCGCGTGGACCTCGCCACCGCCGTGCAGCGGTGGGGGCACTCCGACCTCTACCTGCTTCCGGCAGGCTCGATCCCGCCCAACCCGTCGGAGCTGCTGGGCAGCTCGCTCATGGAGCGGCTGGTGGACCGGCTCGACGCGGACTACGACTACGTGCTCTACGACGCCCCTCCGCTGCTCCCCGTCACCGACGCGGCCGTGCTCGCGCGGCTGGTGGGGTCGACGGTGCTGGTGGTGGCCGCGGGGCGTACCCACACGCATCAGGTGGACAACGCGATCGCCTCGCTCGAGACGGTGGGCGCGCCGCTGTCGGGACTGGTGCTCACGATGCTCGCGACCAAGGGACCGGACGCGTACGGCTACGGGCGGTACGGGTACCGCTACGAGAACACCACCGAGAAGGCGCGCTAGTCGGCCTGGGCCGCGGCCTTCTCAGCCTTCTCGGCCTTCTCGGCGGCGGCATGGGCGGCCTGCGCCGACTCGAGGAGGATCTCGAACCTGGTCCCGGCGCCATCCAGGGCCAGCTCCACCGAGGCGAGCCGCGCCGCGCGGTTCTCCACGTCCTCGCCTTCGGCCGGCGCGAAGCCTGAGGCGAACTCGCTCACCCATGCGCATCCGGCGTCGGCGACCTGGACCGCGCCGTCCCGGTAGGCCTTCTCCCTGGGATGCCACACGAACCCGTCCCGGGAGTCGAAGCGCGCCTCGGCAACCCCGTTGAGCAGCAGCGAGTACCCGACGTCGGTGCCGTCGGCGAGGTCGATGTAGCGGAGCAGACGGCCGTACTTGTCGGTGTCCTCGACCGCCTGCGGGTTCACCAGCGTGACGATGGTGCCGGCGGGTGCGATCTGCTCGACGGCGGCAAGCGCATCGTCCGCGGTCGAGCAGCCCTCGCCGAGCGTGGGCGTGTCGATCCCGATGAGGCGTACGGTTCCCAGGCTGGTCTCCACCGTGTCAGCGTCGAGCCATCGCTCGACGGTCGCGGAGTTGGTCCATGCCGCGTCCGTGTCGAAGGCCTGACCCGATAGGCGATACCCCGACTCGCGCTCCGCGCGCTCGAAGTCCTCGACTATCCGGGCACCCAAGCCATCGAGGTCGGTCGCGGCGGCCTCGAACCATCGGGCCGCCCTCGCCTCTGCGGGGGCGCCGCGGTCGAGAGCGCGGTAGGCCGGCGCCAGGTCATCTGCCGCAGCCGCCAGCGCGGTCGCGTTCGCCTGGCTGCCCGGGTAGGAGGCGGCGAGCGCCTCGAACTGCGCGACCACCGCATCCCCGCCGCCCTCGACGTACTCGGTGGGGATGGCCAGGTCCTCTGCGCTGTCGAGCCATTCCGCCCACTCGCGCATCTCGGTCCGCGCCTCCGCGGTGAGCTCCGCAGGCACGCCGGTCTCGAAGACCCGCTCGTCGGGCTGCGCCGCGGTCGCGGACGGCGCCGCGCTCGAGGGCGCCGCCGCCGACCCGCCGTCGGCATCACGGAGGGACGTGAGACCGAGCGCGATGCACGCGAGCGCGATGATCCACGCGAAAGTCTTCACTGCCTGCCCCTCAGAAGTCCGGCCGACCATCCTACGACGATCGGACGGCCCTGTTCGGGGCCTTTGTGACTAGAAGGACCAGGCTTGAGCCGGCCCGCCCGCGCCGTGCGCGAGCGGGCCGACTACCCGAGATCGGGTGCCGTCAGTGGTTCCCGGCGGAGCGGCGACGTGCCGCGATGTAGACCGTCGCGGCGCCGGCGACCAGCAGGACGCCCGCACCGATCGCGAGGCCCTGGTTCTCGAAGCCGGTGCCGGAGAGGCCACCGCCGGAGCCGGTGGTGCCGCCACCGCCGGCGACGTCGGATGCGACCACCTCGACCGAGGCGGTGTCGACGGCGGTGCCGTCGACGATGCCCGTGATGCCGATGGTGCCGACGATGCTGGGCGCGGTGACGGTGAAGTCGGACGCCCCGTCGACGAGCGGGACCTCCGAGGAGGTCACGGTGCCGGCGATGGTGGCGTCATCGCCCGCGAAGACGGTCTGAAGCTGTGCATTCGTGCCGGTGTCGGACGTCACCGTGCACGTGAACACGGTGTCGACGGGGACCTGGGTCACGCTGCACGTGAGCGCACCCTCGGGAGCCGGGTAGAGCTCTGCAGACGCCGCGAGCGCGGGACCGAGCGCGAGCGCGGTTCCCAGTGCGGCGGTGGCGAGAGTACGCACGATCATTGTTACCTCCAAGGTTGCGGCGCAAAAGACCCGCGTTGGCGGACTCGGCCACTTTAACATTTGTCCGGAATGTCGTCCTTGGAGAGCGTGTAAACATTGGGTTTCGGACCGGGTGTGGAAACAAAATGGGGGCGTAGCAGGCTGTTTACCTCGGTGCCAATATCAAATTGGAATTCCGTGGAAGCCCCCGGGGATATCTCGACGCGCACTTCGACCATGCGCCTGCCCTCGTGTATCTCGGGGGTCGCGTCAACCTTTTCCCCGTCCCGTCGGACCTCGGTGACCACGGTTCCGCCGGCGGGATAGAGAAGGATGTTGGCCGCGAAATCGCCTTTGTCCACCGACTTGCCGTTGCCGGTCACCCACGGGGGCAGCGCCGCGACGTCGCCGTCGAACGTGTGGGTCAGCGTGAGGGTGACGGCCTGCCCCCCGAGGGTCCCGTCGGAGCACACGCGGTCGGCCACGGACGTCTCGGTGTCGATGTAGTACCCGATCTTCGCCCCGGAGCCGTCGTTGATGAAGACGCCCAGCGCATCGTCCGTCTCCAGGAAGGCCCCGCCGATGTCCGTGCCCGCGAGCGCCGACTGCTCCCCCGCATCGGCCGACCACACGCGGAGGCGACCCTCCTCGACTGCGCGCTCGACGCCGCCCAACGCCGTCGCCTCGCCCGAGACGATGCTGGCGAACAGCGCCGCGGACGCCTGGGCGAAGAAGCGGTCCTGCTCCTTGGGATCGGGGTACTTGAGATAGGCCTCGTTGAGCAGGATCCGCGCAGCGTTGCCCGTGCGGAGCACGAAGTCGCCCACCTTGACGGGCTCCGCGCCCTTGAGCATCCAGCCGAGCGCGACCGGGTCGACGGACACGACGCCATCCACCGGGTCGCGGCCGTCGGCCTCCCAGAAGCGCGTGAGCATCTCCGCCGCGCGCGGGTACTCGGGGGTGAAGGTGACGTCCTGGGGGAACATCTGCATGCGGTCGGTGAAGATCCGTGCCTCGTCGTCGGTGAGGCCGCCCACCCCGTCGCGGTTGACCAGCTGCGAGGCGGCGACATAGTCGCCCAGCGCGAAGCGGCCGTCGTCGACGGTGAGCTCGAGGACGGCGCCGGGGATGCCGCCGGTGGCACGCGGCTCCGCGTTGTTCTGGACCATGACCAGATAGGTGCGGGGCTCGTCGGCGCCCAGCATCGCGGGGAGCAGCTCGGTGGCGACGCGGCCGCCGTGCACCAGGTCCCCGAGCGTGCGCATCTGTGTGCGCAGGTCGACCACGCGCGCGGCGATGAGGTCTGTGGTGGAGGCGAGGTCGAGGGCAGCCAAGGCGTCCTCCTGGGCGCTCAGCGCGTCATCGGCCTCTTGTAGAGGTGCGGTCGCCGCGTCGAAGAGGTGCGGGTCGATGCGCCCGTCCGCGAAGGCGGGCACGTCGAGCGCGTCCATGACGCCGGGCTGCGACAGCGGCTCGAGGACGTCGTCGGCGAGTACGGTCGCCGCCTCCCCCACGGCGACGATGGGCGCGGCCTGGTTCCTCACCCACGGCAGGTGCGCGGCGATCCACCAGTGCGGGCCATCGGTCGCGCCGGCGAGGTCATGGGCGGACTGCTGGAGGGCCTGGACCTCTTCGCTCAGAGCCGCTGCGTCGCGGTCGCTCAGTGCTTCTTGTGCCGCGGTCGCATGCTGGTCGACCTCCCGGGCGGCACCCGCGAGCGCAAGGGCGTCCCACGCGAGCGCGACCGCCCAGACGAGGATCGCGACGATGAGGCCGGTGATCAGCCAGGGCCAGACGCGGTGGCGTGACTTCCGGTCAGCCCTGGGGGTGTCGCTCATCCTCAGCCCGACCTCCGCGGTATCCCTGTGCCAACCGGACGTTGAGGTCAGACTAACCGGACGTTTTGGAAAGCAGCGCTGCTACCGGACGCGGCGTCGCACCGCCCCGGCGACATCCGACACCCACTTCTTGGGCGAGTTGCGGGGGACCCCCAGGCGAGAACCAAGATGCGCAACCCACGCGGAGTCCTCATAATTCGCGAGTGCGAGCGCCTTCGACTCACTGGTCAGGTCTCCGTAGAGCCGGCGAAGCCCATACCTCTTCTCCGCTGGGACGTGCCACAGGGCTCGCCCGAGGTCGACCTCGCCGACGTTGCGGAACTTGAGGGGCTGAGTCCACATGCGGCGCACCGCCTGGGGATCCGCGAGAGGCCCCGCTCCGAGTTGCGCGTAGGCCGCGCTCAGCACGTGCGCCTCCTCGAACGCAAGCGAGTTGTCGGCGCGGTGTGCCTCCATCAGGCGGGCATACACGTCCTCGGCAGCCTCAACGAGCTCCGGCAATCGACCGGTCATCGCCGCGACAAACTCACCACCGCAGTAGTCGAACGTCTCTTGGCCCAGAAGGTCGGCCAGCTCCTCGGTGCTGAGCCCGTTCACCCGGTGCGCGTGCTCATATCCGACGGGCATAGTCACCACGCCGGCCTCCTCGATCTCCCGCCAAAGCCCATCAGCCGCGCCGGCAGTCGACCAGGCGATATCGCTGTCAAGAACAACAAAGGGCTCATCGGCGTCCGAAGTGCTTGCGATATGCGCCAGAACATCGAGGACGAAGAACTGGTTGCGCCATCGATCTGTGAACGTCGACGGGGGCTCGTGCTCATATTCGATCACCGAGATGGAAACGCCCGCATCGGCAAGCATCGCGGACACCTGCGCGGCAACCTGGGAAGCATCCGCATCCCACTCCCGGTTGAGTACCAACTCGAGCCGCGCGTCCGGGTTCGCCCGTCGCGCAGTCGCGAAGAACACCCCGATGCAGCGACGGTAAACGTCCCGAAACGACTCGTCCCGAGTATCGCCAGAGACTTGCGCATAGTTGCCGACACCGCTGTCGTCGGTATGGAACCAACTCAGAATTCGCAATGCTCAGCCCTCTTGTTGCGGGCGCGACTGCGAAGATCGACTAGCACTGCATACCCCACTTGCTCCCGCCGCACTAGGAAGCGACCGTCGAGTTCATCGCCCGCGCCAGGGCAGCCGCTTCGTAGTCGCCACCGGATGTGAGCGGCACCCACCTTCCGGCATCGGGGATCTCGTGCCACCAGGGCGAGCGCGCCAACACTGCCCCGCGCGACGCCAGGGCCGCGGTGAAAGAGAATGACGACGGCGCCGGGACCAGAAGACGCGCGGCGACCATGTGCGCGAAATCTGACTCGCGCGTTCCATCACCGATGACTTCTACGCCCCCGGGGAGCGCATCTCGCAGTTCTTCCGCCGCCTGCGCACCTTGAGTGAAGACCAAGTACCTCGTGGCGGCAACCGCCTTGTCACTTTGTAGCTTCGCGATCACTTCCGCGTACCACTCAGGAAGGACCCAGCGCGCCGCATGCGCATTGGGGTCGATGTCGCCCCGCCGCATGTGGAGAGCAACGTACGGCGGCTCAGATTCGAGCCTGCGGATACGGTCACCTGCCACGCCATTGAGTGCACCTTGGCGCAATGCTTCCGACGCCGGCGTCTGGTCGTAGCGCAGCTGATCAAGCGCGAACATGAAGGAGCACGGGCCGCGCCTGCGCCTGACGGCGGAAGTCACCGCGTTGGCAAGAATCACCGCAGACCCAGGGTCGCGCTCGTCTCGTACCGCCGGTAGACGTACGGTGCGCCCCAGCGCAGCACCCGGCTCCACCGGCAAGCGCAGCAGCTCGGGGTCATTCTGCGTCATCGTGCCGCCTAAATAGCGACCGCCAAGGTCGCGCGTCCAGAGCAGCCCGCTCAACCAGGATGAGACCTGGTGGCCCAGCATCGCGAAAGGGTGCGGCTCCGAGATGAAGGTCGATTCCGCGATCCACTCGCTCTCACGGGGGGTCCGCTCGAGCAAAAGCGGCGCGGGTCCCTGCTGCGCGCGCGCGCGCGAATTGCTGTGCACTTGCGCTCGCACTCGGATCCTGGTGGGCAGCGTCTCTAGCCGGTGTTTTCGCATCTACCTTCCACTTCCCTTTCTGAACATACGTGCGTGGCGCCAGCCCGAGTGAGGCTGCTCACGCGATCGTCTTCCCCATGACTCCATAGCGCTTCGCAATCTGATAAGGCGGCAAGCGATGGCGGAAGGTCCAACACACTCCGATCGTGGCGGCGAACATCGATCCCAGAGCGACAATCGTGGCGCCGGCGCCGTAGTCCCCGAAGGCTCGCCATAGACCGAATGCCGCGCCGCCTGTCAACGCCGCGGCGCTCGCCGCGCCTAGATACCTCACCGCAAGGGGCCTCAACGGTAGGTATCCACCTCGGCTAGCAAAATAGATGTCCACCGTGTGCTGACCAGCGAACGCGGCCGGGATCGCAAGAACAGCGGGCCATACGCTGCCGACTACGACCGCGGTTCCTGCTCCGGCCACTTGGATGCTGAGCCCGGTCAGCTGCTCAGAAAGGATCCACCTGCGATTGCCGATGGCCTCAGCAGCTGCAGCCAGCACCATCGTTGATATCTGCAACCCGCCAGATACGACAAGCACGGCTGCGATCGGTTGCGCCGCGTCCCATCCATCACCCAGAAGTAGCGGCATCGCCACAACGACTCCAACGGCCGCAAACGACATCACCGGCCAGAGCAGCCACGAGATCAGCGCGAGCATGTCGACCCACACCCGTCTCGCACGTTCCGGCGACGCAATATCGTGCCGGAACTCCGGGTAGACCGACTGAACGATCGCGCTCTGGAGTTGCTGGATCGGCACACTTGAGACGACGTCTGCTCGGTTCCAGTAGCCCAAAGCGGCGACGCTTGATGCGTGACCAGCCGCGAACTTGCCGATGAAGCCCGAGACGAACCCGATCATCCGGCTCGAGACGATTGTCGCTCCATACTGCGCAAACGCCGATATCCGTACTGGCGCGCCAGGCACGCGCCAGTACGGCCGGAGAATAACCGCAAAGACCAGAAGCGATATCACCTGCGCTGCGAGTGCGGATACGGCGAGCGCTAGGGCCTGATGCCAATGCAGCACGGCGGACACGCCGACAACCATGCCGATCGCATTCGCCGCCACCATTCCAATAGCAAGCGAACCGAAATGCCCTATACGTCTGACCAGCGCGGCTGCGACCCCACTCAACGGTCCGATTGCAACGTTGAGCGAGACGAACCTCAGCACAGGCTCAGCCTCTGGCGCATCCCACAGCCAGGCCCAGAACGGCGCGCTCGCGTACATCGCTGCACCAGCGATCGCTCCGACCACCGCGGCACCACGCCACAAAGCACCCAACGCCGGCCTTGTCACACTCTCCGTGCGCCCGGCGAGTGCAACCACGGGACCGGTCGCAACCGTGCTGAACAGCACTGCCGAGGAGAGCGCAATGGCGTAGGCACCAAACGCATCCGGACCGAGAGCTCGCGATGTGATCGCCGCATAACCAAGCTGCAGAAGCGCGGACACCAGGGTCGCGCCGTAGATGCTGGAGGCGCCTCTCGCGATGCGCTTGGCGGTCGACGCCGTCGAGGCCGTGGACGCCGCATTGCGACTAGACATGAACGTCCACGGGAGTGCGCACAGACCAGATTCGAGCCGCAGAAGCGACGTCGATCGAGGCCCCCGCTGCGTTGAGCATGTGGACGAACTGATCGTCGAAACGCAGATGCGTCCATGCGTGGCTTCGGCCCACAGCCATGGCACGAAGCCGATCCTGCGGGCCGGTTCGCTCGAGGTAATCGACGATCGACCGCACCAGTTGCGACGGCGACGTCGCGAGAACCATCGCTTCTCTGACCGGGTCCGAGAAGATCTCGTCGAAACCTGGGTGGAGAGTCGTCGCATGGACGGAGCCTGCCGCAAGCGAGATCGCCAGCCGATCCGAGTGGTAAGAGTGCTCGCTTGCGAAGTGGTCCCAATTCGCGGAGATCCAAGCTGAGCGGATGGCTCTCTGCTGGTGATCGAATGGCAACGGCCCGAGGGCACCCGGTCCGGACCAGCCTCTGCCATAAATGGCGCATTGGTCGCCGAGAGCATCTTGAAGTGCGTCCACGAACGCGATGCGGTCGCGCCAATCGGGTAGGCCGCGGAGCCTCGGAGTGTTGCGGTGGGCGATCACGACGACGTCATGGTCCCGGCCTGCCGAAGCAGGAGCTCCTTCATCAGGGAACCGGTCGGGGTCGAATCCCCACTCCAGGTACCGCACGTCGCGGACGCCGATCCTGGTGAAGTTCTTGGGGAAAGTGGAGCGGCCTGAGACGAACACGACGTCCGCTACACGACCGATCGCTCGAGCTTCGCGTGGCAGCGCGTGCAACGGCCACCGAAAAGGATCACCTTCGTGGTAGACGAGGACAAAGTCGGCAAGTGATCGGAGTTGGCGCATCGCGTCACGATCAAGTCCCGTGCCACCAAGATGCTGCATAAGAACGATCGTCGGCCTGAACTCTCGGACAACGCTCGCGAGTGCGGCGAACGCGGCGCTTGGGCTTTCTCCCCCGCGAACGCGGTGAAGGAGGCTGAAAACCTCGCCAGCCTCGATCCGGCCGGACGCTGCCAACTCCCTCAGCGCTCGCCGCTGGGCAAGCTGCCGCCACGACCCGACTTCATTCGGTACGTATAGAACGCGTGCCACGTCAATGACTCCCCACCAGGCGCCGACTTCCCGGCAGCTTTCGATATGTGCTTGCCGTGCGCGAAGAACCCAAGTGGTCCGAGACGAAGGGCGCCGCCAATCCGCACACCAGCAGCGGCAGCACGTACCAAGGCCAGGAATACGCCCAGCCGAAAACGGTGACGGCAACCCACGCGCCTGGAAGCCACGGGGCGACTCCGGCTCGCAATGCGAGTCGCAATGCCGCGACGAGGAGCCAGAACAGCAGGATCAGTCCGATCAGCCCAGCGCGCAGGAACACTGAGACGTACCAATTATGCGGAGAGAACTCGACCCATCGTCCATTCCCCTCGAAACGCCCGAATCCCGAACCGAACGGGCGCCCGAACATGACTACCGAAGCACCCCGCGAGAACGCGTCAGAAACAAGTGCGCTCCAGCTGGCCGTGCGGCCCTCGTAAGTCCCCGAGCTAGTAGCCGACTGAACGAGCTGCTCCGGGAGGCTGCCAAGTGACCCCGCCGCATACGCAATCGCCAGCGTAAGCGCGCCCACGCTGGCGCTCGCGATCGCTGTCGCCCTCTGCTTCGCGCCCAGGCGGACGAAGATGACCACAAGGCCCGCGACGATGGCGACAGTCGCGGTTCGTTGCTGCGACAACACCAGGGTAGCGAGCCCCAAGCATGCAACGACGCGGGTCCACCGCGATGACGGGACGTCGCCGGGTGTGAGGAGCGCCAGCGCCGAGATGCCGAGGATAAGCGCCTGGCCGGAAGTGAGAATGCGCCCCGTCTGGACCACTTCTCCAGAATCGCTGATCAAGAGCGCATCTGCGCCGCCCAACCCATAGCGAGCGCCGTGGTAAATCGCGATCACAATGAGTCCGACGACAACCCACGTGGCGTAGCGGCGCATGAGCCACCCGAGCGCCTTCCCATCCTGGTAGCGGATCGAAGCGGCCCAAAGGAGCGCAATCGGCACCGCGACGAAGCCTCGCGCTTCGACCACCACAGTTCCGAGGTCGCCACCGACTGCACCTGCAAGGAAGCTGCCAACGAACGCAAGCAACAGGAGTGCGGTCGCAACGTGGAAACTGCGCGGTACAAGACGCCCCCGCGTCGCGGCTACCGCCAGCGCTCCCGCCAGCACCAGGACGATCACGTCATCGAGGTAGATGGTGAAGCCAAGGACCCCCGCGACCCGCGGCGCCTGCGGCGATTCCCAGATGATGGCAGGAATCACCGCGGTGAGCGCAAGCCCGAGGCCGGGGTAACGCACGACTGCCGCCACCGCGATGCAATACATCGCCAGCGCCCCCATCGCTAGCATGCCCAACCACGCCTGCCCTGCCAGGGCCGCGCCGTTCACGCTGATGCCGCCGATCGTGCGCCACCGACTACACGCGCGTAGACGCCGGCATACTCGCGCGCACCCCGCGATGCGGAGAAGTCAGGGTGCGCGCGATCGTGCGTGCGCCCCTGCGCCAGCGCCAGTGTCAGGGCCTGCCGCCATCGTCGGACATCGAGCGGGAGCGAGGTGACGCCAACGAGGTCTGCCGCCCAGCGCAGTCCGGGCACATCCGAGATCACGCATGGCACGCCGACCGTCAAGGCCTCAGCCAAAGCGACTCCCATGCCTTCGTGGCGCGAGGGCATGAGGTAGACACCTGCTCCAGACAACCAAGGGATGGGGTCACCGGGCCCACAGTGAAGGAGAAGACCGTCACGATCCAGTTGCGCGAGGAGTTCCTGTTCGCGCGGCGACGCGCCAGAAGTGTCTCCGACGAGCGCCAGCGGGATGCCGCTCCCCACCAGTGCTTCGAGCGCGAGCACATGGTTCTTGATAGGTGACATGTTGCCGACGATGACCGCGTGGCGAGTCGGCGACTGCACATCTGCGACGTCTGAAAAGTCGTCGGCGACCCAGTTGTAGACGACTTCGCACTCACGTCCGAGAGCGCGCTCCTGCGACGCGACGTCAGGTGATGGCGCGACCAACGCCTCGACGCGGCGGTCCCCCAGCAACGCCTGCGCTCGCCGCGACCAGCTTGCCTTCCCCGTCACGGGAAAGACATTGTGGATGGTCCTGACGATGGCGCTCGCATCACGGGAGCCACGTACCGCGTTGATGTAAGCGCCCTCGGTGTGGATGTGCACCACGTCCGCCCGGTGGTTCGCGACGGCACGGCGAAGCGCATCCACGCCGGCCCGGACACGGATCGAGGGAATCGTGTCGAGTTCGTAGCCCGCGGCCTCGAGCTCGGGAGCGAACGGGTGATCATCGCCTTGGCCCACCACGACGTGCGCTGTATGCGCCGGCCAATACGGCGCCGCGGACACGAGCATCCGCTCCATTCCGCTCGGGCGCAGTGGCCCCATCAGATGCAGGATGCGCAACGGGGCGTCCTGCATGCCGTGGACCATGGGCGAAAGCCTATTGCCGGTCGTCCACCGCATAGTTTCGTCGGCCCTTTCGCTCTCGTGATCAGAAGACGTCGCCGTCACGCTCGATCCTCCGACGGTGCGCCAAGGGCAGCCGGCCGAGCGGCTCCGAAGCGACTTCCCGCCCGCATGCACCACTTGGCGTAAGTCGCAGACCACCAGAACGGCCATGCGATCGGAGCCAAGCGTCGAAGGATCCGAGCCGTTGAGCGCGGATTGCCTCCGCCCTTGACTCCCGTGAAGCCGCGCCACGCCTCCGACGCACTCCGATAGTGCGGCTCAGGGTTGCGCGCACATGTGCCGTAGGTGCCAGGCGCGAGGAGCGCCGGGACCCCGGCGCGCGCCGCGCGCGTCGCGAGATCGATGTCCGCGAGCGCATGGGAGAAGCCGCCATCGAGCCCGCCAAGCGCAGCGACGACGGTATCCGGCACGAGCACGACGTTGCCGTTCATGGCATCGACAGGCTCCGGATCCGTAGCCGGCTCCACGAGCGCGAAGGCGAGCGGGTGCGCTCCGGACCGTCGCATCCCCCCATAGGTGACCTCCCCCGATTCTGGATCGCGGGTCGAGCCGACGAGGATCCGGTCCGGGTTATCGGATTGCACCTTCAGGAGCCGAACCAGCGCATCGGCATCCGCATCCACGTCGTCGTTGAGCCAGAACAGCGTGTAGCGACGTGCGTCGAGCTCCTTCGCCAGGGCGATCGCCCGCGCCTCGGACGCCTGCATCGATGCGGCCCAGAACTTGGAGCCGTCGCCACGCAGCACCTCCGTGCGCGCGCCGAACTGGCCCTCAACCGCATCCGCTGTGCCGTCGGCTGAGCCGTCGTCGAACAGGACGGCTCGAGCGTTGAGGCCGCCGGCGTCGGCCGCCACGAAGAATCTCTCGAGCGCGCGCAGCGTGAGCGCACGCCTGTTGTAGGAGGCCAGGATGGCGATGAGGACATGGTCAGGACGCATCGAGAGCTCCTTCTATGCCGCTCATGAACCGCGCGGCCATCGCCTCGATGCTCAGGAGATCGTCGCTTCCCTCGCACGCGGCCCGCAGCCGGGCGTTCAGTGCGCGGTCAGAGAGCACCGCGCTCAGCGCTTCGGCGTACGCGGACGGCGAGTCGTGAGAGGTGACCGAGTTCTCCGAGGTGAGGTACGCCCGTTCCGGCGCATGGCCGTGCCAGTCGGTGGTCACCACCGGAACGCGCGCAGCCAGCGCATCGACTGCAATCAGACCCACCCGGCCGGGCATGGCGAGTGCATCCGCGGAGGCGAATGCGATCGCGAGCTCGCGCCCGAACGCCGGAGGCCGCACGTGCATCCAGGGGCGCTCGGCAGCGAGTGCCTGGAGGTCCGGCCCTGCCGGACCCGCGCCTAGTACCACCAGGGAGAAGCCTTCGACCTTCGGCGCGACCTCCTCGCACGCCCGGACAAGGAAGTCGAGGCGCTTGGACGAGTCGAGGCCCCCGATGAAGACAGCAACAGGGCCCACGCCCAGGCCCTCTCGGAAGCGAGCCACCTCATCCGGCGTGAGGTCGCTCAGATCTGAGCGCAGGGAACGTGTGTCGGTGGTGTTCCACAGGACCGTGCACCGGCCCTCCGGCACGCCGGCGCGTGCCGCAGCCTCGACACTGTCTTCCGTGTACCCGAAGAACCAGGTCGCACGCCGCGTCAGCGCGTCCAGCACCCCGCGAGAGACGCGGCCGGAGGCTCGCGTGAAGTCACGGCCGTGCCCCCACATGGCGATGTTGCGTCTGCCGCGCAACACCGCCGCGTAGACATCGAGATTCCTCCGCGCCTGCTCGACCACCACCAGGTCGGATTCGGCGAAGTGCCGCGAGGTGCGTCTCATCCCGATCCGGCGACCCGCGATGCGGATCTCGCGCTGACGCAGCTCCTCGTCAACCTGGAACCCGTCACCGTCTCGGCGCGCCGCCTGCGCGCCCTGCGGCGTGCCGGCGACGATGCGCAGGTCGATTCCGCGTTCCGCCGCCAGCCGACGCATCTCCCGGAACAGGGGCGCCCGATACCTCGGAACGTACTCCTGGATGATGGTGACGATCGCAGGTGTGTTCACGCTCGCACCCCTGCAACCTCTGCCCAGGCCCTTCCGAAGACCGCAGGAGAGTGCGCGGCGGCGAACGAGTTTTTTGCCGCCTCACCGAAGGCCGTTTGCTGCTCGGCATCGGCGAGGAGGGTTCGCACCGCGGCGACCAGCGCTGCAGCGTCACCCGCGCGCACAAGGCGGCCGTTCTCCCCGTCGACGATCAGATCGCGGATCCCACCGACGTCGTATGCGACCACCGGCACACCGTAGGACATGGCCTCGACGATGGCGAGGGGCTGGGCCTCGAACGCATACGTGCTGGGGAACACCATCACCCGACTCTGAGAGAGCAGAAGGTCACGCTGCTCGGCATCGATGGGGCCGAGGATGGAGAGGCCGCGCAGCCCCTCTTGGCTCGCGCGTGCTCGGAGCTCCTCGAGCTGGCCGTCGTAGGACGGCGCCCCGCCCAGCGAGAACTCGACGTCCGTGAACTCGGGGCCAAGCTCCCGGACCACCTGGAGGTAGTCGTCGAAGCCCTTGTCAGGGATCAGGTTGCCAAGGAAGATCACCTGCGCGCGTGGCTGCGCCTCGGACTTGGTCGGATCAGGCATGGGCGCAGAGTTGGCGATCACCTCGATGCCCCCCGCGCCAGCGCTGCGGGCATCGTCCGCCAGCGATTCCCCGAGCACCACCGTCCGACGTGCGGCACCGAGCAGGAAGCGTACGGCCCGTCGGTGGAGCGGGCTCCTTGCCGCCAGCGCCGCCCAGCCGTTCGTGTGGAGGTAGTTCACCACGTCTGCTCGCCGTGCTCGCAGCACGGCGGCGAGCACCACGTCGACCATGAAGGAGAAGGACCGGTTGGTGGCGAAGAACACCACCGCATCGGCGCGCGACGGGGCCCCAGCCTTCCACACCTTGGCCACCAACCTGATGGCGGCCCCCACCTTCCTGAGCTCGAAGCGCCCGACCTGAGACACGCTCGAGGAGAACTCTCGGCCGACGACGGCGACCTGGGCACCGTGGGACTCAAGAGCATCGACCAACCGCTGCGTCATGATCGTGGATCCATGCACCGGGGGCGGAAGCTGCGAGATGACGACTACCTTCAACGCTCGCGCGCCCCCTGGCTCACCACGCGCACAAACTTCGCGTTCCCGATGAGATACCGCCGCCACAACCGCCGCGGCTCGGAGGCCAGGCGGAACAACCACTCGAGGTGCACCCGGCGCATCCACCTCGGCGCCTCACGCACGGTACCGGCGACGAAGTCGAAGGCCGCGCCCACGGCGGCGCACGTGAGCCCCGTGCGCGCGGCGAGTTCCACCGCCGCATAGTCCTGCTTCGGGGTTCCGAGCCCCACCCAGACCACATCGGCCTCGGCGTCCGCGACGCGCGCCGTCGCCTCGCTGAGCATCGCCTCATCGACGGGCCCGAACGGCGGCGACCACACGCCGGCGATCTCGACGCCCGGATAGCGAGCCTCGAGCTCCCTAGCAAGCGCGGACAGCGTCTCCTCGGTGGCGCCCAGGAAGAAGTGGCGGGTGCCGGCGACACGTCCGGCGTCGATCACGCCTTCGAACAGCGACGGCCCGCGCACCTGCTCCGAGGCAGGCGCCTCGCGCCGGATCGCGCGCGCCACGGGCGCGCCATCCGCATACGTGAACCCGGGCGAGTTCAGCAGCGAGGCGTACTCGGCGTCCTCGCTCGCGAGCACCACGCACCACGCGTTCGCGAGGCGGATAGAGACCCCGCGACGAGCAGCGACGGTCTCGAGCACCTCCGCGACGGCCTGGTCGAAGCCGCGCGCGTGGAAGCCGACGGGGCCCACCTTGACGCGCACGTCGTCGGGCACGCTCGACACGTCCGAATAGGTCGCCTCAGTCAACCTGCGTCACTCTCCCTCAGCCCCTCAACTTCGCGGCGCGCCATGCGCGCCACGCACTTCCCTCAGTACGCGCCCTTGCCCGCCACCACGGCCCACGCCGTCTTCGCGACGATGAGCGCATCCATGCCCAGGCTCCAGTTCTCCGTGTAGTAGAGATCCAGACGCACCGACTGCTCCCACGTGAGATCCGAGCGGCCGCTCACCTGCCACAGGCCCGTGAGACCCGGCCGCACCAGCTGGCGGCGCGCCACGCGCTCGTCCCACGCCTCCGTCTCGCTGAGCAGCGGCGGGCGCGGTCCCACGATCGACATCTCGCCCCGCAGCACGTTGAACAGCTGCGGCAGCTCGTCCAGCGAGTAGCGGCGCAGCACCTTGCCCACGCGCGTCACGCGCGGGTCGTCGTGCATCTTGAACAGGACGCCGTTGCCGTCGCTGTCGAGCTGGAGCTCAGCGAGCCGCGACTCGGCGTCCGTGTACATCGAGCGGAACTTGAGCATCTCGAACAGCTGGTGGTCGCGACCCACGCGCGCCTGCCTGAACAGCACCGGTCCGGGGCTGGTGAGCTTGATCGCCAGCGCGATCACGGCCATCGGGACCGCGAGCACCACCACCGCGAGGAACGCGCCCACGCGATCCGCGACGGTCTTGAGCGCCAGCTTGGGACCGCTGAACTGCGGCTCCTCGACGTGAAGGAGCGGCAGGCCCTCGACCGGCGACATCTGCACGCGCGGGCCGGCGACGTCCACCATGGAGGGCACCACGATCAGCCCGATGCCCGAGCCCTCGAGCGACCACCCGAGCGAGCGCGCCTCGCGCAGGGACATCGCGTCGTTACCGGAGAGCAGGATGTACTCGGCGCCGATCGCGCCCGCCTGGACCACCGCATCGTCCAGCGGCCCCAGCACGGGCACGCCGTCGACCTCGAGCACCTCGGAAGGCACGGTCCCCGGCGGGGTGCACACGCCCACCACGTGGTAGCCGGCGCGGCGCGCGCCGTTGAGGCGACGCACCATCTGCTCGGAGGTCCGCAGCGGCCCCACTACCAGCACCTGCGCCTGCAGGTGCCCGGCGTCGCGTTGCGCGTGGATCCAGAGCCGCCACGCGCCGCGGTAGACCAGCAGCACCAGCGTCCCGAGGGGGATCGCGAAGAAGAGGTAGCCGCGGCTGATGTCGAGCTTCAGCACGAACGCAACGGTCGCGACGATCCCGAAGGTCCAGAAGCCCGCCGCGAGCACACGCTGGAACTCCTGCGGGCCGTGGCCCAGGATGCGCGGCGAGCGCGAGCGGGTCGCGGACAGCTGGACCATCCACAGCAAGCCGATCGCGATGGTCACCAGCAGGTAGGGCGGCGCCAGGTCTCCCGAGACCCGCTCGAGAGGGTTCCAGCCGAAGCGGGCCGCCTGGGCCATGGTCATGACGAGCGCGACCACAAAGAAATCGGAGAACACAAGCCGCAAAAGGTACTTCCGTGACCATCCGGTGCGGCCGTGCATCCGTTCCGCCGATGCGCGCGGAAGTGCGGTGGCCCCCAGCGTCACGGGCACAGGTTATCGGCAAACTTCGCCTTGTGTGAAGCAGGTCACACCTATGTCCCAAATGTGCTTGTAGACGTGCAACAAAGCCGTGAGATGCGCATGGAACAATGCACCCGGCGGCGCCGGAGGTGCGCCGGCTGGGGAGAGCTGTGGAACTTCAGGACTATCTTCGTATCCTTCGCAAGCATTGGTTCGCGATCCTCGCGCTGACGGTGCTCGGCACCGGTGCGGGCGTCGCCTACTCGATGCTCGCGACGCCCGTCTACACGGCCTCCGCGAAGGTCTTCGTGTCCACCAGCGGCTCCAGCTCCGTCGCGGACCTGGCACAGGGCAACTCCTTCACCCAGCAGCGCGTCAAGACGTACGCGGACCTGGTCACCACCTCCGCGGTGCTCCAGCCGACCATCGACGCGCTCGAGCTGCCCATGTCGGTGAGCGAGCTGCGCGGCAGCCTCTCCGCCTCGACGCCGCTCAACACCACCGTGATCGACGTGACCGTCACCAACGCGGACCCCGTGTTCGCCGCGGTGCTCGCGGGCGCGACCTCCGAGCAGCTCATCGAGACCGTCGAGGAGATCGAGACCACCGACCCGCTCGAGGGCTCCCCCGTGCGCCTGTCCGTGGTGCAGGAGCCCGAGGTCCCCACGGTCCCCACCTCCCCCAACAGCAAGCTCAACGCCGCGCTGGGCCTCATGCTGGGCCTCGCGCTCGGCGTGGGCTACGCGCTGCTGCGCTCCGCCCTCGACACCAAGATCCGGGGCGAGCGCGACATCGAGCGCATCACCGACGCCCCCGTGCTGGGCGGCATCGTCTTCGACCCCAAGGCCAAGCAGCGCCCGCTGATCGTCCACCAGGACGCCACGAGCCCGCGCGCCGAGTCCTTCCGCACGCTGCGCACCAACCTCCAGTTCCTGGACGCGGGTCGCACCGAGCGGTCCTTCGTCATCACCTCCTCCATCCAGTCCGAGGGCAAGTCGACCACCGCGGCCAACCTGGCGATCACGCTGGCGGACGCCGGCGCGCGCGTGCTCCTGGTCGGCGCGGACCTGCGCCGCCCCAAGGCGGGCAAGTACCTGGGCATCGAGAGCGCCGTGGGCCTCACCGACGTGCTGATCGGCCGCGTGGACCTCGAGACCGCCGTGCAGCGCTGGGGTCGCTCCGAGCTGTTCGTGCTGCCCGCGGGCGCCATCCCGCCCAACCCGTCGGAGCTCCTGGGCAGCTCGCTCATGGAGTCGCTCATCGCGCGCCTCGACAGCGAGTTCGACATCGTGCTCTACGACGCTCCCCCGCTGCTGCCCGTCACCGACGCCGCGGTCCTCGCGCGCCTGGTGGGCGGCACGGTGCTGATCGTCGCTGCGGGCCGCGCGCACGGCCCGCAGGTCGAGAGCGCCATCCAGGCCCTCGAGACCGTCGGCGCCCCGCTCTCCGGCGTGGTCCTCACCATGCTGCCCTCGAAGGGCCCTGACGCGTACGGCTACGGCCGCTACGGCTACAGCTACCAGTACAGCGAGGACGGCGCGAAGGCGAAGGCGTGACGCCACGCCGCCCCGACCGGGCCTCGCACCCTCCCGGGTGCGGGGCCCGCGGCGTCTCCGGCGCATCGTGACCGGACGATGCGCTGCCCGGGAACGCAGAACGCCCCCGCCATCCGGCGGGGGCGTTCCTGTGAAGCGGAAGTCCTAGACGTTGGTACGGCGACGGGCCGCGAACGCGACCGCGCCGGCACCCACGACCAGCAGCGCGCCCGCGCCGATGACCAGGCCGGCGTTGTCGAAGCCGGTGCTCGACAGCTCATCGTCGCTGCCCGAGGCCGAGCTGTCCGAGCCGGTGCCCGAGTCGGTGCCCGAACCGGAGCCCGCGCCCTCGGTGTCGTCCGCCGCGACCACGGTGATGGTCGCGGTATCCACCGGCTCGCCGTCGACGATCGCGATGACACCGATGGTGCCGGCGGCGTCGGGGGCGTCGAAGGTCAGCACCGAGGTGCCGCCCACGATGTCCTGGGCGGCCGTCGACACGGTGCCGGCGACGCTGACCAGGGTGACGTCGTCACCGCTCGTGGTGACCTGCCACACGACGGACACGCCGTCGCTGGTGAGCGTGCAGGTCGCCTGCGCGCCGGCCTCGACGGTGAGCGGGTTGCACTCCATGGAGCTGACGGTGCCGTAGTCCTCGGCAGAGGCGGCGGTCGGAGCGAGCGCGAGCGCCGTGCCGGCGGCAAGCGTCGCGAAGGTACGGATCTTCATGGCAGTGCCCTCCCAGTGTTGGCGCCCTCAGCGGCAGCCACAGTTGCGTCTCCGCAAGATTAACAGCCTTCTACCAGGTATTCGACACCCGATTCGTTAACTTTAGATTGCCCGCCCGGCGTGGTCAGGAGCTCGTTCGGGGCGGTTTGCGAGGTCTGCGGCGTCACTTCGTATGAGAGTGTCAGGGTTTGTCCGGGGGTCAGCTCGACCCACTTCTCGATGACGCTTCTGCCGTCGTGGAGCTCGGGCGCAGCGCCCGTCTCCTCGCCGTCCTCGGTGAGGCGGGTGACCACGGTGCCCACCGCGGGGTACACCAGCACGTTGCCCGCGAACACGCCTGGCTCGACCGCGGTGCCCGGGCCGCTGACGTACCAGGGCAACGCGTCGACGTCGCCGTCGAACGTGTGGGTGAGGGTCACGTCGATGGTCTGCGACACCAGGCGCCCGTCCGTGCAGACGTGGTTGGTCACCCGGGTGTCCATCGCGACGTAGTACCCGATCTTCGCCATCGAGCCGTCGTTGAAGAAGACGCCCACCGCATCGTCCTTCTCCAGGAAGGCGCCCGCGATGGTGGTGGGCGCAAGCAGGGCCTGCTCGCCGTCATGCGCGGACCACACCAGGAAGCGACGCGCCTCGATGGCCCGCTCCACCCCGTCGACGGCGGCGCCGTCCCCGGAGACGATGCTCCCGAAGAGCTCCGCGCTCGCGCGGGCGAAGAACGCGTCCTGATCCTTGGGGTCCGGGTACTCGAGGTAGGACTCCTTGAGCATCACCTGGGCGAGGTTGCTGCCGGTGATCGCGAACGGGCCCAGCTCCACCGGAGCCGCGCCTTCGAGCATCCAGCCGAGCGCCACGGGGTCCACGGAGATGACGCCGTCGATCTGGCCCTCATGCTTGTTGGCCCACATCCGCGTGAGCATCTCCGCCGAGCGCGGGAACTCGGGCGTGAAGTTGACGTCCTGCGCGAACTTCTCCATCCGGGTGGTGAAGATGCGCTCCTCATCCTCGGTGAGGCCGCCGACGCCGTCGCGGTCGGATGCCTCGCCGGCCGACGAGTACGCCCCCATCGTCATGCGCCCGTCCTGGACCGTGAGCTCGATGATCGCGCCCGCGATGCCGCCCGTCGTGCGCGGCTCCGCGTTGTTCTGGACCATCACCAGGTAGTGGCGCTCGCCCTCCGCGCCCAGCATGCCCGGGAGCACCTCCGCGGCCACGTGCCCGGCATCCACCAGCGATGCGACGGAGTCGAGCTGCTCGCGCAGCTCGACGAAGGGCTCCGCGATCTCGTGGCGCGTCTCGGACAGGTCGACGGCCGCGAGCACCTCGCCCTGCTCGTCCAGGGTGGCGGCGGCCTGCGCGAGCGCCTCGCGATAGGGCTCGAGCACATACGGGTCGATGCGGCCGTCCTCGAAGCCGGGCACCTCGAGCGCGTCGAGGCTGCCCATGCTCGCCAACGGCTGGAGCGCGCCGGTCGCCATGGCATCGACGGCCCGGCCCGCCTCGATGAGGGGCGTCGCCTGATCCTGGACCCACGGCAGGTGCGCCGCGAGCCACCAGTGGGGGCCGTCCGTGGCGCCCGCGAAGTCGCCCGCGGCGTCCTCGAGCGTGGCGACCGCCGTCTCGAGCGCATCGGCATCCCTGGAGGTGAGCGCGGCCTTGGCGTCCTCGGCGCTGGTGGTGAGCGCCTCCTTGGAGTCGAGGAGCCGCCACGCGTCCCACGCGAAGGCCGCGCCCGTCACCAGCACCAGCACGGCGACCGACGCCACCACCCACGGCCAGACGCGGGCACGGCGTGCAGGGATGGCGTGACGTCGCCTCGACATGATGCGGGGGAGCTCCTCAGCTGATCGCTTCGCCCGGGCGGGCTCCCGACAGGCTAGCCGGTGAGCACCGCCGACCCTTTCCCCCACGCGTCCCACCTGGCAGGATTGCAGGCACCAGCAACGTAGCGGCGACAGCTCCGCGCCGGAGCGTCCGCTCCGGAGGTCCGCATGGCGACAGTGCTCATGGTGTGCAGCGGGAACCAGTGCCGCTCGCCTGCCGCCGCGCTGCTCCTGGAGCGCCTGCTCGGTCCGTCCGTCGAGGTGACGTCGGCCGGGATCTCGGCGCGCGAGGGGTCCTCCATCCCCCGGCCGATGCGCCGCGTGCTGCGCGAGGACGGCCTGGACGGGCGCGCGCATCGTGCCCGACGCCTCACCAGGGAGGTGGCCGAGCAGGCGGACCTCATCATCCCGATGGCTCGCGCGCACGGCCACTACATCGCGCTCCTGTCCCCCACCGCGGGCGCGCGGACCGTCCCGCTCGGGCAGCTCGCCGCGATCGCCCGGCAGGCACCCCCGCCCGCGGGCGCATCCGTGGAGGAGCGCATCGCGGAGGTGGTCGACGTCGCCGCGCGGGGATCGCGCGCATCGTCCGCCTCGGCCGCGCTCGACGTCCCCGACACCTTCGGCGGGAGCGTCTCGCAGTACCGCGAGACCTACTCGCTCATCCGCGGCATGGTCGCCGCCGTCGCGGGGTGGCTCGCGCCGGCACCGCCGCGTTCTCCCCAGGCGACGATTTCCGATTCGCACTGATTGTCAGAGGTGGATGATGGACTGTCCTCATGCAGACCTTGGGGTTCTCGATGGCCGATGTGGAGGCCGCGACGCGGGCGCTGGCCGCGTTCGCGGACCGGGACCTTCGCACGCTTGAGCCCCGCGAGAAGCTCGCGGCGCAGCGGGCCGCGGCGGCCCTCGCGCGCGTCGCCCAGGTGCCGCTCGCGGCGATCTCCGCCGCCGTCGCGGCGGAGCCTCGGACCGTCGCGCGCGGCGAGGGCCACCAGTCGCCCACCCACCTCACCGCCGCCACGGCAGGCGGAGGGCTCGGGCAGGCGCGGGACACCATCGAGGCCGGCGAGCTCCTGGCACCGCCGGACGATGCCCCTGCTCCCTTCCCGCTCGTGGCGGGCGCCTTCGCGGCCGGGCGCCTCTCCCCCGAGCAGGCCGCCCTGGTCCGGCGCACGCTGGAGAGGCTCGAGGAGCGCGGACCGGAGCTCGAGGCTCGGTTGCTGGAGAAGGCGGAGTCCCTTCCGCTGTGGGACCTGCGCCGGGCCTGCCGTGAGCTGCTGACGCGGCACTCGCCGTCGGATGCCCTGGCGCGCGAGAGGTGGCAGCGCGAGGAGCGCTCCGTCCGGATCATCGATGAGGCCGACGGCACGGTGGTGATCACCGCGCGCCTCGATCCCGCATCAGCCGCGCCCGTGCGCGCGTGGCTCGAGGCGCAGGTGACAGATGAGTACCGCCGACGCCGGAGCCAGGACCCCGCCATGGTCGACCGACGCCCGCGCTGGCAGATCATGGCGGACGCGTTCTCCATGCTCTTCTCGCACGGCCTCGACTGCGACCGCCCCACGTCGGGGGTGAAGACCACGGTGGTGGTGCGGCTCCCGATCGAGGCGCTTCGCGAGGAGCTGGGGTCGCGGGCCAGCCTCGCGCTCGGCGACTGCGACCAGGCGATCAGCTCGCTGACGGCAGGGACGCTGCGAAGGATGGCCGTCGACGCGGAGATCCTTCCGGCGGTGCTCGGCGGGGCATCCGAGGTGCTCGACCTCGGTCGCCAGGTGCGGCTCTTCACGCGCCGGCAGCGCCTCGCCATCATCGAACGCGACGGAGGCTGCGCGTTCTGTCATGCGCCGCCCGCGTGGGTCTCGGTGCATCACATCAAGTGGTGGCACCGCGACGGAGGGCGCACCGACCTGGCGGACGCGGTCGCACTATGCACGTCCTGTCACCATCGCATCCACGACGACGGCTGGGAGGTGTGCGTCCGCGCGGGGACGGTGTGGTTCACGCCACCCGGAAGCGTGGACCCGGCCCGCACCCCGCGCTTGGGCGGGCGGCGGGCGCTCGAGGTGTGGGAGGCCGCATGAGCGCGGCCCGGATCACCAAGTTTTCTGGCACCGGTATGCGGCAGAACCGCCACGTCCGTCCCGAATTGCCCCTCCCTGAGAGCGAGGCTCCTGGACTACTCTGCCCGTACCGGGATCAGTGCGAGGGAGCGCCCGGGCACCGCTCGGATCTGCCTGCCCGGTCATGACTTGACTGACGGAATCTGCAACAAGGGGGACAGATCAATGGGCAAGGTTGCATTCATCACAGGCATCACGGGCCAGGACGGCTCGTACCTGGCGGAGCTGCTGCTCTCCAAGGGCTACGAGGTCCACGGCCTGATCCGCCGCGCGTCGACCTTCAACACGCAGCGCATCGACCACCTCTACGTGGACCCGCACAACCCCGAGGCGAAGCTGTTCCTCCACTACGGCGACCTGTCCGACGGCGCGCGCCTCACCACGCTGCTCGCGCAGATCAAGCCGAACGAGGTCTACAACCTCGCCGCGCAGTCGCACGTGCGCGTGAGCTTCGACGAGCCCGAGCACACCGGCGACACCACCGGCGTCGGCTCGATGCGCATGCTCGAGGCGGTCCGCCTCGCAGGCATCGAGACCCGCTTCTACCAGGCCTCGTCCTCCGAGATGTTCGGTGCGACCCCGCCGCCGCAGAACGAGGAGACCCCGTTCTATCCGCGCAGCCCGTACGGCGCCGCGAAGGTCTACTCGTACTGGGTCACCAAGAACTACCGCGAGGCGTACGGCATGTTCGCCGTCAACGGCATCCTCTTCAACCACGAGTCCCCGCGCCGCGGCGAGACGTTCGTGACGCGCAAGATCACGCGCGCCGCCGCCCGCATCAAGGCCGGCCTGCAGGAGGACCTGTGGCTGGGCAACCTCGACTCCATCCGTGACTGGGGCTACGCCGCCGAGTACGTCGAGGGCATGTGGCGCATGCTCCAGGCCGACGAGCCCGACGACTTCGTGCTCGCGACCGGCACCGGCATCACGGTCCGCGACTTCCTCGAGGAGTCGTTCACGCACGTGGGCCTCAACTGGGAGGACCACGTCAAGTTCGACCCCCGCTACCTGCGCCCCACCGAGGTCGACGCGCTCATCGGCGACGCCTCGAAGGCGGAGGAGAAGCTGGGCTGGAAGGCGACCGTGGACGGCCGCGCGCTCGCCCGCCTCATGGTCGAGGCCGACGTCGAGGCGATCACGCACGAGGGCTCGCCGTGGATCGACTCGGTGAAGCTCGGTTCCTGGGCGGCGGTGTGACGGTGCAGACCGCGTCGGACGGCGTCGAGTACACCCCGGCGCCGCTCGACCGCTCCGCGACCTTCTACGTCGCGGGGCACCGCGGCCTGGTGGGCTCGGCGATCGTCCGCCGCCTCGAGGCCGCCGGGTTCACCGACGTGGTGGGCCGCTCGTCTTCCGAGCTGGACCTCAAGGACCGCGAGGCGACCTTCGCGTTCTTCGCCGAGACCAAGCCCCGCTACGTGGTGCTCGCCGCCGCGAAGGTGGGCGGCATCATGGCGAACAGCACGTACCCGGTCGACTTCCTGAGCGACAACATCCGCATCCAGACCAACGTCATCGATGCGGCGCTCGCGCACGATGTGGACCGCCTGCTGTTCCTCGGCTCGAGCTGCATCTACCCCAAGTTCGCGCCGCAGCCCATCCCCGAGGACAGCCTCCTCACGGGCCACCTCGAGCCCACCAACGACGCGTACGCGATCGCGAAGATCGCCGGCATCCTGCACGTGCAGGCCGCACGCCGCCAGTACGGCAAGGCGTGGATCTCCGCGATGCCCACCAACCTGTACGGCCCGAACGACAACTTCTCGCCGCAGGGCTCGCACGTGCTCCCCGCGCTCATCCGCCGGTACGACGAGGCCGCCCGCGGCGGCGCATCGTCCGTGACCAACTGGGGCACGGGCACGCCTCGCCGCGAGTTCCTCCACAGCGACGACATGGCCGACGCTTGCCTGCACCTGCTCGAGCACTACGACGGCCCGTCGCAGGTCAACGTGGGCACCGGCACGGACGTCACCATCCGCGAGATCGCGGAGACCATCGCGAAGGTGACGGGCTACGAGGGCGCGACCGAATGGGACACGTCCAAGCCCGACGGCACCCCGCAGAAGCTGCTCGACGTGAGCTACCTCGCGGACCTCGGCTGGACGTCCCAGATCCCCCTCGAGGAGGGCCTGCGCCGCACCTACGAGTGGTACCTGGAGAACGCCGCCGCGCTTCGCGTCTGAGCGGTGCCTCGCGCGCATCGTCCGGCAGGGATCCCCGCCGGACGATGCGCGGCGCACGTCAGTCGGGCGCCGGCTGCGCCTTCGGCGCGGCAGGGACGCGCGCGGGCACCCGTTCGGTGCTCCGCTTGAGCCTGAGCGCCGGGATCTCGATGAACTGCCGCGTCAGCGTGGCGAGCCCCACCGAGATCGCCATGACCAGCACCAGGCTGCCCACGAAGCCCCACGCGGAGCTCTGGTCGGGCAGCCCGTACCTCTCGAGCATCCAGATCACCGGCACGTGCCAGAGGAACACCCCGTAGGACACCACGCCCACGTAGCGGAGCGGCAGGAACTCGAGCGCCCGGCCCGTGAGGCTCGGGCTGCCCGTGCGATCCGGCAGCGCGATGAACAGGATCACCGCCGAGTACGCCATCGCGACCGGCGTGCGGTCGAACGCCGGCGGCACCAGCGGCATGACGACCCCGACGGCGAACAGCGCCACCGCGACCGCGCCCAGCCGGAACCGAGGAGCCAGCTGCGAGCGCAGGAGGTCGTTCTCGAAGGCCGCGACGATCACCGCGACGATCATGCCGAACGCATACAGATCCGCGTGGACGGCGAAGCTGCGCGCCAGGACGGCGTACCAGTTGCCGCCCCAGTCGTAGTAGAACTCGTCGCCCGGGGGCAGGCCCTCGAGCAGCTGCATCCGCACGAACTTCCCCGTGAGACCGATGGCCATGATCACGGCCGCCGGGATCAGCGCGAGCCACACGTTGCGCCGGGGGTCGAACGTGCGGATCTTCATCACCCCGAAGGCGATGAGCGGCATCACCGCGTAGAAGAGCATCTCGACGCTGAGGCTCCAGGACACTCCCAGGCCCGTCTTGATGCTGTACGGGAACAGCGTGTGGAGCAGCGACGCGTCCAGGAGCAGACGCCCCGGATCCGTCATGTACCCCACGTTGTCCATGTCCTCGACGCCACCCGGCTCCACCGGGATCGTGTACGCGACGCCCAGCACCAGCGAGACGATGAGCAGCACCGCGAGGTAGGCCGGGTACAGGCGCAGCACGCGGTTGGTCGCGTAGCGGCCGATGGAAGGCCACCGCTGCCCCGTGATGATGGCCGTCGCGAAGGGCCTGAACAGCAGGAAGCCGGTGAGCCCGCGGAACATCACCAGGCCGTTGAGCAGCAGGAAGATGACCGGGCTCAGCACCCCCCAGCCCACGCCGTTGGCGTTGTACGCATGCACGTGCCCCACCACCACGGCGGTGGCCGCGAAGCCGCGCAACCCCTCGAGTCCCAGGATCCGTCGCCCCCACGACGGCTGGAATGCAGCCTGAACCATCCGAGCTCCCCCTCAGCAGCCTCAGCCGACGTCGATACGCCGCCTGCCCTTCTCCGAGCAACGGCGCACCGGACGCGCGCCGAGGAGGTGGTGGCCGCCGGGCGGGGGCGCGCACATCCGAGGAGCGCACCTTGCGGCACGCTCCTCGCACAGCGATCCCCATGATCCGGGTGTCATGGTCGTCCCCCCTCGCGTGGGGCGGTTGCCCCCGCTGGCTCCGACCCTAGCCAGGTTGGAACAGGAAGAAAAGGGCGAATCAGACATCTGTCCGAGATTGGCGACGTACACGCAAGCATCGGGGCGCGCTCGACCGATGCGCCGCCCTGGCAGGGACGATGCACCGGGAACGCGCCTGCCTACGCCACCTTGGGAGGCATGGCCGCCGGCGCCGTGCGGGGCGCGCGGCGGTCCGGGAAGGGCAGGGTAGCCGCCATCTCCGGAGGGTTCCGACGGCGGTCCTTGATGCCGAGCACCGCGGCGAACGCGTCCACCGCTGCAGCCTCGGACAGGACTCGCTCGCGGTACGCGCGGCCGTTGGCGCCCAGCGCATCGGCACGCGAGCGGTCGGCGCCGAGCCGCACCGCGGCCGTCACCAGGGCGCCCGGGTCGCCCGACTGGACCACCACGCCGGCCTCGGCGGCGCGGACCTCGTCCGCCGTGATGCCGAACGGATCGGTCGCGGCGATCACGGGCCGCCCCGCGTCGAAGTAGGAGGTGAGCTTGCTCGGCACGGCCATCTCCGAGACGCCGGGGGCCTCATGGACCAGCAGAGCATCGGCGGCCGCGAGGGCCTGCCGGAAGGGCTCGTCGTCGAGCGGGTCGACGAACTCGAGGTTGTCCACGCCCTTGGCGAGCTCCTCGAGCTTGGCGCGCTCGCCGCCGTCGCCCACCATGACGAACCGCAGATCCTCGCCCCGCTCCGCGGCGACCCGCGCCGCCTTCACCACGTGGTCGAGCCCCTGCTTCACGCCCATGTTGCCCGCGTGCAGCAGCACGGCCTCCTGGCCCCAACCCATCGCGGCGCGCGCGGCGGCACGGTCGATGGGCTCATGCGCGGCCAGGTGCGTCCAGTTGCGCACCACGGCGATCTTCTCCGGATCCACGCCGTACTCGCGGCTGATGGTCTCGCGGAAGTGGTCGTGGATCACCACCACGCGGTCGGCGGCGCGGAGCACGCGACCCTCGACCGCGCGCATCATCTTCTCGACGGCCCCGCCGCCTGCGGTCTCGGCGACCCCCTTGCCGTAGAGGTCCTGCACCCACACGACCACCTTGGTGCCCCGGTTCATCAACCGCGCGCGCATCTCCAGCAGCGCGGTCGCGAACAGCGCGGGCGAGACGAGCAGCAGGACGTCGGGGTGCCCGATGTGCCCGTCGAGCGACACGCGCCCGCCGAACGACAGCTCCGACATCAGCCGGGCCATCCCCTGCGGGTGCTCCGGCACCAGATGGAGCCGACGGTGCACCTGCACGCCGCGGTCCAGCTCGTCGCCGCGCCAGCGGTGGTAGCCCTCGTGGATGTGCCACTCCGGGTAGTGCGGCTGCGCGGTCGCGACGGTGACGTCGCATCCCCGCGCGGCCAGCCCGCGCGCCAGGGCACCCGTGTAAGGTGCGATCCCGGTGCGCTCCGGCGGGTAGTTGATCCCGACGATGGCAACGCCACGTCCCTCAGCTCCGACGGTCACGTCTTCCCCCTCCAGCGACCCGCCCCCCACGGGCCCGCTGAGACGAGACTAGAACGGAACTATCGGGTTGAAAAGGGAAAACGGGACATTACGTGCGTAGCGGGACGATGCGCGCACGTCTCAGGCGACGTAGCCGCGCCTGCGATCGAAGTAGGCGCCCGTGAGCGAGGGCTTCACCACGCCGGCGCGCGGACCCGCGATGAGCGAGCCGGGCTCGCCCGAGTCCTTGCCGATCACGGTGCCCATCGCGACCACGGCGCGATCAGGCACGGTGCCGCCGGGCGGGATCACCGCATTGGAGCCCATCAGCACGTAGTCCCCGATGCTCACGGGCGTCACCTTCTGCGCCGAGTCCCGCCAGTCGATGCCGTGCGTGAAGATGGTGGTCCGCACCCCCGCGACCGTGGTGAACGCCCCGATGTCGATCCCGCCGGAGCAGTCGAGGTAGTGGCGGCTGGAGATCGCCGAGTGCGCCCCGAGCGTGAGCCGCCCCGGCGCCCCGAACTTGCGGACCAGCTCGGTCGAGGCCGTGATCCAGTTCCACTGGCCGATCACGGAGTCCTCGCCCAGCTCGACGCGGCCCACATCCTTGATCACGTTGAAGTGGCCGATGCTCGCGCGAGCCCCCATGGAGAGCCGCGTCTGCCCCGACAGCAGCACCATCCCCACGCGCGCGGAGCCTGGCACCTCATGCCCGAGCCTCCGCAGCCAGAAGTTCTTGAACCGCGACGGCAGCCATGCCCCCACGAAGGCCTGCAGCAGACCACGCATCCCACACCCCCAGCGCGGGCCGGGTTCCCGCGACAACCCGAGGATAACGCCGTCATCCCAGGACGCACACCCTTTCGCCCAGATCGCCCCATTTGCCGAAGACCCTGGTCACGTGCCACGCACCCGTGCAAGAATCCGGACCATGCCGGACCGGACCGTGCTCGTCCTGGGCAACCATCCCGTCGACAGCTGGAGCATGCGCCACTACTCCGAGCTGCTCCGAGACGCGTACGCCGCAGGCCCGCTCGAGGTCGACTACGCGCAGCCGAACGACGCCCTGTCGCGCGCGATCCCGATCGCACCGCTGAGCCACCTGGTGTCCCACCTCGAGAACCTGGTGCTGTTCCCGCTGGCGATGCTCCGGCGGGCGCGCCGCGCGGACGTGGTCCACATCTCCGATCACGGCAACGGCGCCTGGCTGCTGTGGCCCCATCTGCGCCGGCGAGCGATCATCACGTGCCACGACCTCCTCGCGGTCCGCGGCTCGCGCCGCGAGTTCCCCGAGCACCAGCCGGACACGAGCGAGATCATCCGCCAGCGGCTGATCGTGCGCGGCATCCACCGCGCAAGCATGATCCACTGCATCTCGCAGGCCACGGCGGACGATGTCGCAGCGGAGTTCCCGGACGTCCCGGCCCGCGTGATCCACAACCCCATGCGCGCCGCCTTCGCCCCGCGCGAGGGCGGCCTCGCGCCCGAGGACCGTGCCCGCAGCGGCGACGCGCTCATCGTCTCCAACCTGGTGTGGCGCAAGCGCCGCGACTTCGCGATCCGCGTGTGGAAGCGCCTGCGCAGCCAGCCCGGGCTGTCCGGCATGCGCCTCCACCTGGTGGGCCCGCCCGTCACGGACCAGGAGCGCGCCCTGCTCACGGGCCAGGAGGCGGCCATGATCGACCAGGAGGAGAACATCAGCGACGAGGCCCTCGCCGCGCTGTACTCCAAGGCCCGCGTGCTCCTCCAGCTGTCCCGCTACGAGGGCTTCGGGTGGCCCGTGATCGAGGCTCAGGCGCTCGGCGCGGCCGTGGTGTGCTCCGACGTCCCCGTGTTCCGCGAGGTGGGCGGCGACGGCGCGCTCTACGTCGAGGACGACCTCGCCACGGTGGACTGGGCCGCGCTCGCGGAGCGGCTCCAGACGGCCGAGCTGCGCCGCGCGGGCGCCGCGAACGCGGAGCGGTTCACGTTCGACGAGTTCGTCGAGAGGCTCGCCGCGCTCGCCTCCGAGGTCGCCGGGTCGCTTCCGGCCGCCAGCCGCTGAGCGAGCGCCTCAGCAGCCCGCCGCGACCACCGCGGTGCGCGTCACCTGGGGTGTGCGCGCGCCAGGCGTCACCGTGACGCCCGCGTCGACCACCGCCCCGCCTGGCGCGTCGACGTCGTAGGTGTAGGTGAGCGACTCGCCAGGCGCGAGGACGATGCGCGAGGTCACGAGCGTGCGCCCGTCCACCGTGGTGACGCTCACCCAGGCGGACTCCTCCCCGTCCATCACGGACGTCACGCGGGTCCCGAGCATCGGCGCGAGCACCAGGTTCGCGTGGAACTCGCCTGCGGGCACGAAGAACCCGCCCGCGATGTACTCCGGCAGCGCCGCCACGTCCCCGTCGAACGTGTGCGTGAGCGTCACCGCGACGGTCTGACCCGCGACCGTGCCGTCCGTGCACACGCGATCGGTCACGTCCACGGCGGTATCGATGTAGTAGCCGATCTTGGACCCCGAGCCGTCGTTGAGGAACACACCCAGCCCGCCGTCCTCGAGGAACGTGCCCGCGATCGCCGAGCCGTCGAGCACCGCCTGCTCATCGGCATGCGCGGACCAGAGCCGCACCCGGCCCTCGTCCAGCGCGCGCTCGATCCCCGAGGCGAGGCCGGGCGCCCCGGCGACCACTGCGTCGAACAGGGACGATGCCGCCGTCGCGAAGAACGCATCCTGCGCGTCGGCGTCGTCGAACAGCGAGTACGCGGAGTTGAGCATCACGGTCGACAGCCCGTGCGAGTCGAGCGTGACGCCGTCGACGTCGAGCGGCGCGGAGCCCTCGAGCAGGTACCCGAGCGCCACGGGGTCCATCGCGAGCACCCCGTCGACCGCGGAGGCGTCCTCGCCGAGCGCCTGCTGCGCCCGCGACCAGAATGCGGAGATCAGCTCCGCGGCGCGGGGGAACTCCGGTGTGAAGTTCGCGTCCTGCGGATAGCGGGCCATGCGGTCGGTGAACGTCGCGGACTCGTCCGCCGTGAGCTCGACCACGGGGTCAGCCGTGGCGGTGCCCACCAGGTGGCTCGCGGGCACGAACCTCCCCAGGGCGATCCGGCCGTCGTCGACGTGGAGCTCGACCACCGACCCGGGGATGCCTCCCGTGGCACGGGGCTCCGCGTTGTTCTGCACCATCACCAGGTAGGTGCGTGCGCCCTCGGCTCCCAGCATCGTCGGGAACAGCTCGGCCGCGCGGTGCGCGCCGTCGACCAGGTCCGCGAGCTCCTCGAGCTGCGACGTCGCATCGCGGTACTCCGCGGCGACCATCGCCACGGTGCCGCCCAGGCTCACCTCCGCGAGCGTCGCGGTCTGCTCGTCGAGCACCTGGGCCGCGACCGCGAGCGCATCTCGCGCCGGCTCGAGCAGGTAGGGGTCGATCCGGCCGCCATCGATGGTCGGGCCCGACAGCGCGTCGAGGTCGTCGAGCTGCGCGAGCGGCACCAGGGCATCGTCCGCCACAGCGACCGCCGCACGGGCCATGGTGGTCACCGGCTCGACCTGCGCGCCCACCCACGGCGCATGCTCAGCGAGCCACCACAGCGGGCCGTCGACCGAGCCGTCGAGCGCATGCGCGGCCTCCTGGACCGCGCCGACCTCCGTGCGCATCGTGTCGACGTCCCCGGCGACCAGCGCGGACCGCGCCTCCGTCGAGTGCGCCGCGAGGTCCCGTGACGCCCCGTACGCGCGCCACGCGTCGAGCCCCATCACCACCGCCGCCGCGAGCAGGACCACCGCGACACCGAGCGCGATCCACCGCCACGGCCGCTTCCTGGGCGCGGCGTCCGGGGTCTCCGGAGCCTTCTGGTCCGTCGCCTCGCTAGCCACGGCCACCTCCGGAGGCGCCTCGGGTACGCTCAAGGCTCGACCCGCGCGAGCGCCACAGCCGAGGAGCCAGATGCCCACGATCCTCACCGTCTGCACCGGGAACATCTGCCGCTCCCCCGCGGCCGAGCTGCTCCTCGCGGACGCGCTCGGGAACGTCGCTACCGTGAGCAGCGCCGGCACCCACGCCCTGGTGGGCCACGGCATCCCGGCGGAGATGCGGGCCGAGCTCGCCCGGGACGGCATCGACGGCGATCCCCACCACGCGCGTCTCCTCACGGATCCGGTGATGCGCGAGGCGGACCTCATCGTGACGATGACCACGGATCATCGTCGCCTCGCCGTGTCGACCGCGCCGTCCGCCCTCAAGCGCACGTTCACGCTCGCGGAGCTCGCGGCCGCCGCGGGCACGGGGGCCACGCTCGCCGGCTCGACCGTCGAGGAGCGCCTCGCCGACGTCCCGCGCGCCGTCGCCGCGCATCGTCACATCCTGTCGGGCTACGAGCTCGACGACGTCCCCGACCCGTACGGGCGCGACGCAGCCGCGTACCACGAGTCCTACCTCCTGATCCGCGGGGCGGTCGCGGCCTTCACGGCCTGGGTGCGGGGCGTCTGACCGACGCCCGCGCGCTGCGCGACCGCGCCCGTCAGGACCGGAAGATTCTCCCGAGCAGCGCATCGGCTTCACGCTCCTCGGCCTCACGCGCCTCGCGCTGATCGCCGTCGGCGACCTCCGCGGGGGTCTCCGCGTGGCGGTCGCCCTCATCCTCGGATGCGTGCGCCTCCGGCGTCGCGTCCGCTTCCTCGTCCTGCTCGAGCGTCGCAGCCTCGGGCTCGCCCTCCGGTTCGTCCGGCTGCTCCTCGCGGCTGGACCCCGCGCGGGACCCGGTGACGGGAGCGATCGGCTGGTAGCCGCCGTACTGCTTGACCCGGGGCCCGCCCGCCGTCGCGCCGTCGAGGATGACCCCGAGCGCACGGCCCTGCACGCGCTCCAGGATCCTCAGCGCCTCATCGAGCATGTCGACCGTGGTCTTGCCCGAGCGCGCGACCACCAGCGCCCCATCCGTGCGGGCCGCGAGCACCGCGGCATCCGTCACGGGGACCAGGGGCGGGGTGTCGACCAGCACCATCACGTCCTCGGGGAACGAGTAGAGCAGGTTGCGCATCGCGTCGGACCCCACCAGCTCGGACGGGTTGGGCGGGATGATCCCGGCCGCCAGCACGGACAGACGGCCCGAGCTGCCTGCCTTCTGCACCACCTCGTCGAGCGTCGCCTGGTTCGCGAGCACGGAGGTGAGGCCCACATCGGCGTCGAGGCCGAGCACCTTCGCGAGCGTGGGCCGGCGCAGGTCCGCGTCGACCAGCACCACCGGACGGCCCGACTCCGCGATCGCCTCCGCGAGCATGAGCGAGACGGTGGACTTGCCGTCGCCCGGCACCGGCGACGTCACCACAAGCACGCGCGGCGGGTTGTCGACGTTCATGAACTGCAGGTTGGTGCGCAGCTGCCGCACCGCCTCGGTGAGCAGGTACCCGGGCGCGGAGTCCGCCGGGCCGCTCTTGGCGAGAGCACCGTCCCACGGCAGCTGTCCCACCACGGGGACGCCGAACTTGCGCTCGACATCGTCACGCGTGCGCACGCGCCGGTCGAGCGAGGCCCGCACGAACGCGAGGGCGACCCCGAGGATGAAGCCCAGGAACAGCCCGACCGCGACCGTCTGCTTCACCTGCGGCGAGGTGGGGAACACGGGCAGGCGCGGCGCGGTGAGGCTGGTCACCGTCACCAGCTCCTGGCTGGTGTTGCGGGCCTGCGCCTCGATCACGTTGATCGCCTCCGTGGTGCCGTCGATCCACACCTCGACCAGCCGCTTCGCGGACTCGGGGGTGGGCCCCTTGGCGGAGAACCGCAGGAGCGCGGTGTCCGACGGGTTGGAGACGTTGACCCGCGCCAGCAGCGAGCCGGGGGTGCCCGTCACGCCCTCCTGCTCGGAGGCGTACTGCGCCACCTGATCGGACTCGGCGATCGCGACGTACGAGGCCACGCGCGTCCGCGTGTAGTTGTCCGCGGCGATCGCGTCACCCGAGACGGGGATGGTGACCAGCACCTCGCCCGAGGAGCTGTAGACGCGCGGCTGGGTGGACGTCCATGCGTAGGCGAGCACCCCCACGAGCAGGGTGCACAGCGTGATCGAGATCCATCGTGATCGCAGGACTACCAGGTAGTCGCGGAATTCCATTCGGGTCCCCCTCCCGTCTAGTCCTTCAGCATAAGGGCGTTATCGCGGATTGTCCTAGAACAAGCCTTTCGCCCGCCTTGCCCCCCGCCTAGAGTGGGGAACGACGAGGGAGGATGCCGCTGCAGAGGGCGGCCTCCGTCACGGCCATGGGGGGTGGCGCACGTGAGGATCCTGCTGGTAAGCCACAGGTTCCCGCCCGATGTGGGGGGCATCGAGACCATGTCCGGCCTGCTCGCGCGCGGGTTCGTGGCCGCGGGGCACCAGGTGGTGGTCGCGACGCGCACCACGGGGCACGATGCGGGGATCGCTGCCGCGGGCGTCGAGGTGCTCGGGGACCCGGATCGCAGGGCGCTGCTCGACGCGCACCGACGCGCCGACGTGGTGCTCCACAACAACCCCGTCACCCGCTACCTGTGGCCGCTCGCGCGCCATCCGCGGCCCGTGGTGATCGCGGTCCACACGTGGGTGAGCCGTCCGGACGGGTCCCTGGCACCGCAGGACCGCGTGAAGCGGTGGCTGCTGCGCCGCGTGCCCAGCATCGCCGTGAGCCGCGCGATCGCCGCGGAGGTCGGGCCGCGCGCGACGGTGGTCCACAACAGCTACCGCGACGACGTCTTCCACGCCACCACGCCCCTCGACCAGCGCACAGGCGACCTGGTGCTGGTGGGACGCCTGGTGAGCGACAAGGGCGCGGACCTCGCGATCGACGCGCTGAGCCTGCTGCATGCACGGGGCCACGCAGCGACCCTCACCATCGTCGGCGACGGGCCCGAACGCGCCGCGCTCGAGGCCCAGGCGCAGCGGGCGGGCCTGGCCGGATCCGTCCGCTTCACCGGCGCGCTCGACCTCGCCGGCGTGCGCGCCGCCTTCGACTCGCATCGCATCGCGCTCATCCCCTCCCGCTGGCGCGAGCCCTTCGGCGTGGTCGCGCTCGAGGCGATGGCCTGCGGGGCGGTGCCCATCGGCACCGCGGACGGCGGCCTGATCGAGGCCATCGGCGATGCCGGGCTGACGGTGCCCAACGGCGACTCCGCGGCGCTCGCCGACGCCGCGGAACGCCTGCTCACGGACCCCGCGCTCATGACCCACCTGCGCGACGCGGGACGCGCCGCCGCCGAGCGCGCACGGCCCGCCCGGATGGTCGACGGCTACCTCGCGGTGCTCGAGGAGGCCGTCGGCCGGTCGCGCAAGGCCGTCGCGCGCGCCTCGGCGCAGGCCGGAGGCACCGCATGAGCACGCTCGCGGCCCACGACGGCGCCTCGGAACTCGCGGCCCAGGCGCGCGGCGACCACGAGCGCGTCGCCGCGACCCGGCGCAACGCCACCCGCGTGCTGGTCGCCTACGTCGCGCTGTGGGTGCTCGAAGGCGCCGTGCGCAAGTGGGGTCCCGGCGCGCTCGACACGGTCTTCTACATCGCACGCGACGCGATGCTCATCGGCGCGATCATCGCCTTCTTCATCAGCGGCGCCCCGCGCCGCCGCCACCCGTGGTGGACAGTGCTGTGGATCTCCACGCTCGTGCTCGTGGTGCACGGCAGCTTCGCGATGATGCGCGGCAGCATCGACCCGGTGACGCTCGTGTTCGGGTGGCGCGCCTACCTGGTGGCGCCGCTGCTGGTGGTGTTCGCCGCGACCTACGCCCCCGCATCGGCCCTCGCGAGCATCGCCGACACCTTCGCGGTCCTCGCGCTGGTGAGCGTGCCGCTCGTGACCCTTCAGGTGTTCTCGCCCGCATCGTCCTGGGCCAACCAGATGACCCAGGGCGAGGAGGCGACCTTCCTCAACGCCGGCGAGGTGGTCCGCCCCGCGGGCACCTTCTCCTCACCCTCCGGCTTCGGCTCCTTCGTCCCCATCGCCCTGGCGCTGTCGCTCGCGACGCTCACCTTCCGTCCGCGCCGGACCGCCCTCCACGGCACGGCGGTCGCCGCGCTCGCCGTCATGTCCGCCGTGTCCGGCTCGCGGTCGATCGTGGTGGCCGACGCGATCGTGATCGTCGCGTTCCTCTACATCGCGGCGTTCCGGCTCACCACCCGCTCGATCCTCACCGTGGTGGGCCTCACCATCGGGGCGATCATCGGCATGATCGTGGTGAGCCGGGTCTTCGCCGCGGCGCTCGACGCGTTCTCGACGCGCGTCGACCAGGCCTCGAACTCGGAGGACAGCGGCGGGCGCGTGTGGAACAACGTCACCGGCTTCCTGTCCGAACCCATCCCGCTCGTGGGCACCGGGGCCGGCGCGCACTCGACCGCAGGCGTGCAGCGGCTCGGGTCCATATGGGTCGAGATCGAGAAGCAGAAGATGACGGCGGAGCTGGGGCTGATCGGGCTCGGGCTCGCGCTCGGCTGCCTCGCGATGGCGCTGTGGGCGGTGGTGCACATCCTGGTGCGGGCGCACTCGGCACCCCCCGAGCGGCTGCTCATCCTCGCGATCATCGCGTACCTCCTGGCCGCGGGCACCATCACGCAGCAGCCCACGTCGCAGGGCGCGTTCGCGATCCTCGTCACGCTGGTGGTGCTGACCTCGCCCGCGGTGATGCGCGATGAGGACCCGCCGCCCGAGCCCGACGCCAGCCCACCCCCCTCCGCCCTGCACAGAGGAACGTGATCCATGGCCCGCATCGACCTCGCCTATCCCGGCGCAACCGTGCCGTTCGACGGCATCGGCGACCACACCGCACGGCTCGCGCGAGCGTTGCGGGAGCGCGGCCACGAGGTCCGCGTGCTCGGGCGCGGCGGGTCCACGGCGGACGGCTACGTCGACGCCTGGGGCGCGCGACCGGTACGCCGGCTCGACGGCCTGGTCGAGGCGGTCGCGGCGGCACCGCCGCAGCTCCTGGTGCTCCAGCTCGAGCACTTCGCGTACGGCGCACGCGGCTTCAGCCCCGGGCTCCTCACGCTCGCGCGGCGCATCCGTCGCGCCGCCCCCGACGCAGGCCTGGTGGTCTTCGCGCACGAGACCTACGTGCCGCCGGCCGGGCTCCGCCACACCGTGATGTGGAGCTACCAGCGCGCCCAGCTCGCGGCGCTCGCGCGCGGCGCGGACCACGTGCTCACCAACAACGCGGTGGGGCTCGCGCGCATCGGCGCCCTCACCGAGGCGCTGACCCTGGTCCCCGTGCCGTCCAACCTTCCGCGCGCGAGCGCGACGCGCGCCCAGGCCCGCGCCGCGCTCGGGCTCGAGACGGACGCGCTGCTCGCGGTGGTGTTCGGCCATCTCGACCCCGGGCGCGTCGCCTACCTCGAGTCCGCGCTGGCCGCGGCGCGCGCGGAGGCCCCGCTCGAGCTCCTGTACGTGGGCAAGGACGAGGACGCCGCGCGCGGGCTCGCCACGCACGCAGGCGTCCCCGCGCACCTGCGCATCGGCCTGCCTCCCGAGCACGCCGCGCTCGCGCTGCGCGCGGGCGACCTCGCCCTGTCGCCGTTCTCCGATGGCGCGAGCGGGCGGCGCGGCAGCCTCGCCGCCTGCCTCGATCACGGCCTCGCGACCGTCACGAACACGGGCGAGGGCACCGACGCCTTCCTGCACGCCGCGGCCCAGGCGGGTGCGCTGCGGCTCACCGACCCGGATCCCGCGGCCTACGCCGATGCGGCGGTCGCCCTCGCGGTCGACGCCTCCGAACGCGCGGCGATGGAACGGGTGCTCGCGACCGGGGACGTGCCGCTCGCGAGCTGGGAGGCGACCGCCGAGGCCGTCGAGGCCCACCTCCCCCGGACGGTCGCGGCATGAGCAGCGAGCTGCGCATCCTCCACACCCTCCGCGACCACGGCCCGGTGGGCGGTCTGCAGATCCTGGTGCGGCGCACCGTCGAGGCGCAGCGCCGCGCCGGGCACGATGCCCGGGTCACCGCGCTCAGCGGCGATCCCGACCTCGCGCCGCACGAGGCACCGGGCTTCGCGCCCGACGTGGTCCACGTGCACGACTCGTGGACCGCCCCGGGCCTCGAGGGCTTCCGACGCGTGCGGACGCTGCACGCATTCGGGCACGGCTGCTCGGCCATGGACCGCTACCTGGGCGACGGCGAGCCGTGCGAGCGGGCGCACGGTCCCGCGTGCGTGCTCCAATGGGCGCGATGCGGGCACACCGTGCGGTTCGACCAGCTCGCGCAGCAGTACCGCGCGGTGTCGCGCGAGCTGCCGACCGTGCGCACCGCGGACGCCGTCATCGTCCTCTCCGAGTTCGTGCGGCGCACCGCGATCGCCAACGGCGTCGCGGCCGAGCGCGTGCACGTGGTGCCGCCGCCGGCGCCCACCCACCCCGTGGACCCGAGCTTCGACACCGCGCAGCCGGGCCTGGTGACGTTCCTCGGTCGCGCCGTGCCGGCGAAGGGCCTCGACGTGCTCATCGAGGCGATCGCGCACGTGCCCCAGGCCCGCCTGCGCATCGTCGGCGACGGCCATGCGCTGGGAGAGGCGCGCGCGCACGCGGCGCGCGTCGCGCCCGACCGGGTCGAGGTGGCCGGCTGGGTCGAGGGCGACGCCCGCTGGGCCGAGCTCTCGCGCGCCTCCGTGATCGCGATGCCCAACCGATGGCCCGAGCCGTTCGGGCTCGTGGGCCTCGAGGCGGCGTGGGCCGGGCGGCCCATCGTCGCCACCGCCACGGGCGGCGTGACCGAGTGGCTGGTCGACGGCGTCACCGGCATCGGCGTCCCCGGGGGCGACGTGGATGCGCTCGCCGGAGCGCTCGCACGGCTGGTCGACTCCCCCGAGGAGTGCGCACGCATGGGGCGCGCGGGACGCGCTCGTGTCGAGCGGTGGCCGGGCGACGACGACTACGCGCGCGCGCTGGTCGACGCGTACGCGGCGGCCGTCACTCCGTGAGGCGGCGGTAGCCCACGCTCAGGCGGATGATCTGCGTCACCACGTCCACGAGCGGGAGCGACGCGACCATGAGCACCGCACCCATGGAGGTGCTGAGGTCGAGCGTGGTGAGCGCGATGACCGCCCAGATCATGAACAGCGGCACGTACACCCACGAGTAGGACGTCCACCCGCGCGCATGGTTGATGACGCCCAGCGCATAGCCGGCGATGGTGGACAGGCCCGAGCCGATCGCGATGAGCACCAGCTCGTCGTGGAGGTTCTCGTAGCCGGGGCCCAGGATCCGCAGCAGCAGGTCGCTCGCGAGCGCCGTGACCACCACGAAGCCCGCGACCGCCACCGTCATGCCGCCCACGATCACCACGAGCGCCTTGTTGGTCGCCCGCCTGGACTCGGAGCTGAGCGCGACCAGCGGCGCGGCGACGTTGCCCACCACCTGCTGCAGCACCACCATGACCATCCCGAACCGGGACAGCGCCGCGATCTCCGCGATGGCGGCGGAGTTGCCCTCGAGCGTCAGCGCGAGAGTGATGAGCTGCGGGGAGGCGACCAGGACGATGTTCTGCGGCAGGACGTTCCACAACGCCTTGACGTACGGCTTGAGATCGTCGCGCTCCTGCTCGGGCCGGTCGCACATGATCACGCGTGCGTGCTTGCGCATGAGGATGAGCTGCGCGACGGACGCCAGCGCCTGCACCGCGAGGAACGGCAGCAGCAGCGAGCGCGGCACCATCCACAGCGTCACCACCAGCACGAGCCTGCCGATCGCGACCGCCAGCGTCACCCATTGGATCACCGAGACCCGATCACCGATCTGCAGGATCATGCGATACAGCGAGGCGTTGGCCTCGGGCCACACGGTCGCGGCCACGAGCGCGACCATGACGAGCGACGATGCGGTCCCGCCGCCGTTCGCGAGCAGCAGGTAGAGCGTGAACAGCCCGAAGGCAGGCACGACGATGAGCAGCATCCGCCGCCGTACCTCGTGCGCCGCGAGGAACGGCGGCACCACCGAACGCCCGGCACGGCGCGCGCGACCCGCGGACGCGATGAGGATCGAGTTGAGGCCCGAGTCGGCGAGCACCCCCGACGCGCCGACCGTGGCCGTCGCGATCGCGTACAGCGCGTAGTCCTCCTTGGACATCGCGCGCACCACGATGAGCCCCGATGCGAGCGCGAGGATCTGGGTGATCACCGTGACGCCCGCGAACGATGCCGCGCGCGACGCGACGGCACGCATGCCCGAGCGAGGGCTCGCCGCGTCGGCCTCCGGCGTCACCACGAATCCCCCATCGCACGCCCCCCATGCGCTGTCGGCGGCCGCTTGCCTCGCGGCTCGAGCCTCGCGGGAGATCCACCCCCGACGGGGGGTGCCTCGCCGGGGCACGTCACCTACAGTAGGTGACGAAGTCGCCTACCGGTACTCCCCCCGCCCGGTTCATCCGCACCGTCGCGTCACCCGAGACTCGGAGGGCTCCGCCGCATGTTGATCCTCGGACATCCCAACGCCAACACCAACGTGCGCCACGCCGCGCTCGCCCTCGAGGAACGCGGCCTGCTGGGAGAGTTCCACACCGGGCTCGACACCACGCGCCTCGCGCGGCTCGCCCCCTCGCGGCTCCGAGGCGAGCTCGAGCGCCGGTCCTTCGACCCACGCCTCGCCCACGCCCTGCGGACCCACCCTCTGCCCGAGGCGGCACGGCTGGTGCTCGAGCGCAAGCGCATCCTCCCCGTCGACATGCATGACGGCTACTTCTCGATCCAGAAGCGGGGCGAGGCGATCGACGCCGCGGTGGCGCGACGGATCCGTAGCGGCGCCTTCGACGGCGTCTACCTCTACGAGGACGGCGCGGCCACGGCGTTCGAGGCCGCGGCGGAGCGCGGCCTGCCGCGCCTCTACGACCTCCCGATCGGCTACTGGCGCGAGTCCCTGCGGATCCTGGGCGAGGAGGCCGAGCTCCAGCCCGCGTGGGCGTCGACCATCTCCGCCCTACGCGACTCGCAGGCCAAGCTCGAGCGCAAGGACCGCGAGATCGCGCTCGCGACGCGCATCCTGTGCGCGAGCGCGTTCACCCAGCGGACGCTCGCGAGCGCCCCGGGCGGGGACGCGCTCGACATCCGCGTGGTCCCGTACGGCGTGCCCGAGCCCGCCGCGACCCCCGGCGTCCCTTCCGCCGGGCCGCTCAAGGTGCTCTACGTGGGAGGGCTCTCCCAGCGCAAGGGGCTGTCCTACCTGTTCGAGGCCGTCGCGGCGCTCGGCGGCGCGGTCGAGCTCACCGTGGTGGGCCGCCCGAGCGACCCCGACAACGCCGCCCTGCGCGCCGCGCTGTCCACGGTCACGTACATCGACTCGCTGCCGCTGCCGCGCGTCCTCGAGCAGATGCGCGCACACGACGTCCTGGTGCTGCCCTCGCTGTTCGAGGGCTCGGGGCTGGTGCTCGCCGAGGCCCTGTCGCAGGGCACCCCGATCATCGCGACCGACCACACCGCCGGCCCCGAGCTGGTGGGCGGGCTCACGGGCGAGCGTGCTCCCGGGTGGATCGTGCCCATCCGCGACGCCCACGCCATCGCGTCACGGCTGAGCGTCCTCGCGGACGATGCGACGGCCAGGGAGGCCTCCCGCGCCGCCGCGCACGCGCGCGCGACCGACCTCCCGTGGTCCGCGCATCGTGCCGCGCTCGGCGATGCCGTCGAGGAGGTCTTCGCGACGGCGTAGCCGACCCGGGTCCCGCTACGGCGTCGGCGCGGGCTCGGCCGCGAGCATCTCCTCGACCTGCTCGGCGGCATGCTGCCAGGTCCAGCTGGCGCGCACGTAGTCCGTCATCACGGCGGCCGCCGCGCCGGCATCGTCCGCCGCCGCCTCTCGCAGCGCACGCGCTAGCACGTCCGGGTCCTGGTCCCACGTGCGCGCGACACCGTCCTGCTCCGCCTCGATCCACGCGGCGACGTGATGCGAGGCCACCACGGCCATGCCGGCGGAGGCCGCCTCGGCCGCCGCCATGCCGAAGCTCTCGTCGTCGCTCGGGAGCATGAAGACGCGCATGCGCGTGAGCAGCTCGCGCCGCTGCGCACCGTTCACCACGCCCACGAAGTCGACATGCTCCGTCACGCCCTCGCTCGCGCACAGCTCGCGAGGGTCGTACGGCAGCCCCTGCTCGATGGGCCCCGCGACCACCAGGCGATGCCCGCGCTCCGCGAGCCCCGAGCGCGCGTACGCGCGGATGGTGAGGTCGAGCCGCTTCTTGCGCGCGACACGGCCCAGGAACAGGACGCCGGTGCGCCGCTCCCACGGCGTGTCGATCGCGTGCAGCGCCGGATCCACGCCGAGCACGATGGACGCGACCGGGTCGAGGCCGCGGTCGTGGAGGTGCTGCGCATCCACGCGCGAGTCGCCCACGTACCGGTGGGCGCCCTTCATCGCCGGCTCGAGCAGCACGCGGTCCCACACCTTGCTGAGCAGCGGGTGCGCGGGCGCATGGCCGTCGGTCCACACGCCGTGCGGCGCGACCAGGTAGGGCACCCCCGCCGCACGCGCCTCGCGCATGCCCCAGATCGAGGAGAACTGGTAGACGCCGTGGATGAGCACGCCGTCCGCCCCCTGCACCGCGTCGCGGACGGCACGTCGCAGGCCTCGCCCCGCCCCGATCCAGTGCGGACCGACCGCGGGCACCACCACCATCTCCGCGCCGTCGATGACCAGGTCGTCGTCGAGCCTCGCGTGCTGATCCGTGGTGACCACCACCACCTCATGGCCGCGCTCGCGCTCGACCGGCACCAGCCCTCGCAGGAGCTCGGCGGGGCCGCCCGCGCTGCGGGCCACCGAGCAGGAGATGTGGACGATCCTCATGCGGACACCGCCTCCTTGTGGGCGAGGCGCACGTTCTCGCGCGCCTTGACGCCGATCTGCCAGTAGTACATCGACAACGCGACGGCGTAGTCGAAGCCCGCGCGGCCGTCCAGGAAGCCGGCGCGCGCGACGTAGGAGTAGAGGAAGAACACGAGCGGCTTGAAGGGCACCTTCGCCCACACCCTCCCCTGCGACGTGCGGCGGTGCGCGACCTCGCGGAAGAGCTCCCGGTCCGCCATGAGGCGGGCCTCCCAGCCCGAGTACTTGTTGTGACGCGTGAACCAGGACTCGACCGGATCCCGGTCGTCGTGCTCGATCCGGGCGGCCATGCGGCCGATCGGGAGGTCCGACTGCGGCTGGACGTGCCCCTCGACCTCGTAGTCCCAGCCCAGCTCCTCGAGCTCGACGAACCGCGTGACGCGGCGGTCGACGAGCGAGCGCTTCACCACGGTGTGGCCGTGGTCCAGGAAACGGCCGGCGAACTTGTAGCGCAGGCGGATGTCGTACGCCCCGTACTCGCGACGGGCCAGCTCGGGCAGGCGCGCGCGGATCTCCTGTGCGAGCTCCGGGGTGACCAGCTCGTCGGCATCGAGGAGCAGGATCCAGTCGTGCCGCGCGCCCGCGTGGGTCATGCCCCACTGCTTCTTCTTGGGGTACCGGCCGTCCCAGTCGAACGGCACCACGGTCGCGCCGCACTCCTGCGCGATCTCGACCGTCCGATCCGTCGAGCGCGAGTCGACCACGATCACCTGGTCGAAGTCCCGCAGGCGCTCGAGCGTCGCGCGGATGCCCGACTCCTCGTTCCTGCTGATGATCACCGCGGTGATCGGGAGCTTGTCCCCCATGCTGCACATCCCCCCAGTAGTGCCGCGTCGGCGTCGTGGCAGCCGCCCCGCGCCGACCTTCCGATCATGCCTCGCGGGCACGCTGCCTGAAAAGTCCCATTCGCGCCTCAGTAGGCCCCGCGGCCCGCGACCACGGCTCGCACCGTGCGCAGCAGGATCACCAGGTCCAGGCCGATGGTCCAGTTCTGCGTGTAGTGCAGGTCGAGCCGCACGCTCTCGTCCCACGAGAGGTTGGACCGACCGCTCACCTGCCACAGCCCCGTCATGCCGGGGCGCACCAGCTGGCGGCGCGACACGTCCTGATCCCACAGCTCGGTCTCGGCCGGCAGCGGCGGACGCGGGCCCACGAGCGACATGTCGCCCTTGAGCACGTTGAGCAGCTGCGGGAGCTCGTCGAGCGAGTAGCGGCGGAGGATGCGACCCACCGGCGTCACGCGCGGGTCGTCGCGGCGCTTCGACAGCACGCCGTTGCCGTCGTCGTCCTCGCCCATGACCTCGGCCTTGCGCTCCTCGGCGTCGACGTACATGCTGCGGAACTTGAGCATCTCGAACGGCTCGTGCCCGAGCCCCACGCGGCTCTGGCGGAAGAAGACCGGCCCCGGGCTCGACAGCTTCACGGCGATCGCGATGCCGAGCATCGGCAGGCCGACGATCGCGAGGATGAGCAGCGCGCCGGCCTTGTCCGCGGCGTACTTGAGGACGCGCGTCGGGCCCGTGAAGCGCGGCGGGTCCACATGCATGAGCGGCAGGCCCGCGACCTCGCTCACCACCATGCGCGGGATCGCGACATCCGCGACCGTCGGGGCGACGATGAGCCCCACCCCCGTGTCCTCGAGCGCGAACTCGAGGCGGCGCGCCTCGCGCAGCGACACCTCCTCGGTGCCGGCGAGCACGATGAACTCGGCATCCACATCGTCCGCGATGCGCGGGGCCTCGCCGATGGACCCGAGCACGCGCATCGGCCCGATGTCCGGGGCGAGCGGGACGTCGCGGTCGCCTGCGAGGCACACGCCCACCACCTCGTAGGGATGGTCCTTCTGGGCGCGTGCGAGCCGGCGGATCATCTGCTCGACCGTGCGCTGGGGGCCCGCGAGGACCACGCGCTGGCGCATGCGACCGTGGCTGCGCTGCTCCTGGAGCCACAGGCGCCACGCGCGCCGGTACCCGAACAGCACGAGCGTGCCGAGAGGGATGGCGAAGAGGAGGTAGCCGCGGCTCACACCCCACTGGGTGAAGAAGCCGACGATCGCGACCATGGCGAACGTGCGCCACCCGGCCGCGCCCACGCGCTCGTACTCCTCGGGCCCCTGCCCGAGGATGCGCACGTCCCGGGATCGCGTCCACGACAGCTCGAGCAGCCAGAGCACGGAGATCGCGACCGTGAGCCACCACGGCGCGGGACCCGAGGGCCCCACGAGCCCCACGAACGGGTCCCACCCGAAGCGCAGCCCGTGCGCGATGACCATGACCAGCGCCACCACGAGCGTGTCCGTGACCGCGATGCGCCGCTGGAGGGAGATCCCCCAGGGGCGCACCGTCACGCGTGCTGGTGCGACTACCGCGATCGACATTCAGCGACCCCCCATCCGCGCCTCATCCCGCCATCGGCCTCGTGCGGCCCCTCGCCTACTCGCGAGCCCCGTTCCTGCGGGCCGCGAACACGACGCCCGCCGCACCCGCGACCAGGAGCGCTGCAGCTCCGGCCGCCATCGGGACCCCGTCGAAGCCGGTGCCGGACAGCACGGCCTCGGTGGTGTCGGTGTCGACCGGTCCCGCATCCTCGACCACCACGATCTCGGTCACCTCAGGGGTGCTGCCGGGCTCGGACGTCTCGGGGGTGGACGTGGTCTCGGACTCGGACGGCTCAGGCGTGGGCGTGGTCGTGTTGAAGACCTCGATGAGGCCGATCTGGCACGTGCCCACCTCGACGCCGTCGACGAACCCGACCGCGACCGTGCTGCCCGTGGTGTTCGGCGGCACCGTGACGGTGAACACCACCCCGGGGCCGACGATCTCCTTGGGCGCGGACGTGACGGTGCCCGCGATGGTCGGATCGCCGTCCTCGTTGGTGGCCTGGATGGTCGCGATCGACCCTGCAGGCCCCGTGATCAGCACGTGGAACTCGGTCCCCGGCTGCGCGAAGAGGGGCGTGCACGCCATGTGCGGCTCCTCCGCGGGATAGTCCGGCGGCTCCTCCGTGCTCGCATTGGCGACGGCAGGCAGGAACGCCACCGCACCAGCAAAGAGTGTCGCAACGATGGCACGACCAAACATGGTCCCTCAACCCCCTCGGTCCGCGTCGGCCCCCCTGACCCCGCGGCGCTCCCTTGACGCTAGCACCGTGTGGGCAGAATGTCGCTATTTTCTTGTTCGCGGCATTCTGGTAAGAACGGATTCTGCGCGGATGAGCGCGAGGTGGCACGCAGATCCGCTATTCGGGCGCGTCGCCCTCGTAGAGGAACGAGCACGCGCGGACACCGCTGTCCTCGCCGTCGGCACCCGGATCCGCGGCCACGCACGCCACGGCGCCGATGGTGAACTCGGCGTCGAGGATGTTGGCGCGATGCCCGGCCGATCCCATCCACGCCGCGACCACACCCTTGGCCGAGGCGTCGGACCGGGAGAGGTTCTCCCCTGCCTTCGCGCCCTCGTGGCACGTCGACACCAGGACGTCGTGCTCGAGGTCCGCCTCCTCGACGAACGGCGCGGCGCGCTCCTCGGCCTTCTGCTCGAGGCAGTCGCTCCACTCGACGGGGCTGAGGCCCTGCGCCACGCGCTCCTGGTTCGCGAGCTCGAACATCTCGCTCGCGAGCTCGTCGGGAGGCGTCGGCCCGGCGGAGCAGCCCGCCAGCAGCACGGCGCCGACCATCCCGACCACGAGCGACCGCTTCAGCATCCGTCCTCCCACGCGACCTTGACGAAGGCCGCCGACTGGTACGCGTACTGGTAGGCCCACTGCCACGGCGCGAGGCTCTCCCCCGACTCCAGATAGGAGATGTCCCCGTCCCAGCACCTCTCCATGATGACCCGCGTGCGCGTGACATGCGGGGTGACCGTCACCACGGCCACCGACTGCCAGCCGTGATCGTCGACCAGGTCGCGCAGCCAGCGCGCCTCCCCGCGCGTGGTGAAGGGTGCCGGCTGCGAGCACAGCACGGTGAAGTCCTGCGGCTCGTCGCAGGCCGCGGCAGCCGCGGGCATGGCGGCCCGCTGCACCGGGTCCTCGATGAGCGAGATCACCAGCGTGTCCGTGAGCCCGTCCGCGATCATGCCCTCCGCGAGCGCGATCCGCTCGTCGGTGGGAGGTCCGATCACGTAGACCGCGTCGACGGCGCGAGGCTCGTCGTGCGCAGGCGCGACGTACAGCGGCCATCCCACGACGGCGACCACCAGGCCGAACGCGAGCAGCACGATCACGATCCTCATCCCCCGGCCCACACGCGCACCCTAACGGGTGCCGTCAAGAGCGGGCGGACGATGCCGCGCCCGGGGGCCCGTCAACGCGCGACGTCGCGCCTCTCGCGCAGCAGCTCCGCGAGGTGCCGCCCCTGCACCCCCGCGAGGTCGTCCGCCTGCGTGCGGCACGAGACACCGTCGGCGAGGTAGAGCGACCCCGGGGGCGCCTCGCGCAGGGCAGGCAGCAGCGAGTTCTCCGCCACGGCGACCGAGGTGTCGTAGTGACCCTTCTCGGTACCCCAGTTGCCCGCGAGGCCGCAGCAGCCGGCCGTCTCCGTCACGGCCGCGCCCGCACGCGCGAGCAGCTCGCGGTCGGCGGCGAAGCCCAGCACGGAGTACTGGTGGCAGTGAGGCTGGACCACGGCAGTGACGTCGCTGAGGTCCGGCACGCGCCAGTCCTCGCGGGGCTTCGCGGGCGCGCGCCCGGTCAGCACCTCGGCCAGCGTGTAGGTGGACGACGCCACGGCCCGGGCGCGCGGATCCTCCGGGAGGAGCTCGACCAGGTCGCCCCGGAGCACCGCCATGCAGCTGGGCTCGACGCCCACGATCGGCACGCCGTTGACGGCCCAGGGCCCCAGCACACCGAGCAGATGGGACAGGTGCTTCTTGGCGCCGTCGAGCTGGCCCGTCGAGATCCAGGTGACCCCGCAGCATGCGTCTCCTGCGACCACCACGACGTCGAGCCCTGCGTCCTCGAGCACCTCGACGATCGCGGTGGGGATCTGCGGGTCGAGACCGTCGGTGAACGAGTCCGCCCAGAGCACCACGAGGTTGTCGAGCCGCGTCGCGCGCGCCGGGTCCGCGCGGCGGCGCCGCGCGACCTCGGAGCGCCGGAAGGGCACCCTGAACTCGGGCAGGCGGCGTCGCCTGTCCATGCCCGCGACGGGCACCACGAGGCGCTGGAGCCAGTCCGGCCTGAGGACCGCGGAGATCAGGCGCGGCGCGAGGCCCACGACCTTGAGCCAGCGCGGCAGCCACCCGATCGAGTAGTGCGTCATCGGGCGCACCTTGCCCTTGTAGGTCCGGTGCAGCACCTCGGACTTGTACGCGGCCATGTCGACGCCGGACGGGCAGTCGGACGAGCACGCCTTGCAGCTGAGGCACAGGTCCAGGCTCTCGAGCACCTCGGGAGAGCTCAGGCCGCCGATGAGCGTGCCGATGAGCGCGTCCTGCAGCACGCGCGCGCGACCGCGGGTCACGTCCTTCTCATCACCCGTCGCCTGATAGCTGGGGCACATGAAGCCCGAGCCCGACCCGATCGAGTCGGCACGGCACTTGCCCACCCCCGTGCAGCGGTGGAGCGCCTCCGCCATGTCGCCGTGGTCGTGCTCGAGCGCGAGCCCGAGCGCAGGCGTGCGGGCGGCCGCGGGCCTGCGCAGGTGCGCGTCCAGCGGGTCGGGGTCGACGATCACGCCGGGGTTGAGGACGTTCTCGGGGTCGAACAGGTGCTTGACGCCCTGGAACAGGGCGACCGCGTCCTCGGAGTACATCGTGGCGAGCAGCTCCGACCGGGCGCGGCCGTCGCCGTGCTCGCCCGACAGGGAGCCGCCGTGCGAGGCGACCAGCGCCGCCGCGTCCTCCATGAACGCCCGGAGCGGCCGCCCGTCCTCCTGCATCGGGATGCCGAGCCGGACGTGGATGCACCCGTCCCCGAAGTGCCCGAAGGGCTGACCCTCGACACCGTGGCGCTCCATGAGAGCGTCGAAGTCGCGCAGGTACGCGCCGAGGCGCTCGGGAGGCACCGCGGCATCCTCCCAGCCGGGCCACGCCTCCTTGTTGTCGGACGTGCGGCCCGCGAGGCCCGCGCCGTCCGCGCGGATCGCCCACAGACGCGCCGCCTCCCTCGGGTCCGCGACCTCGCGCCACGAGGCCGTGCCGGAGTCCGCCGCGAGCGCCTCGAGCGTGGCCCGCGCCTCCTCCTCGGTCTCGCCTCCGACCTCCACGAACAGCCATCCCTGACCGGCGGGGAGGTCCGGCACGGGGCCCGTCGCGTTCGCGACCCGCGCGACCAGGCGCGCGTCGAGCCCCTCGACCGCCTGGGGCCGGTGCGCGAGCATCGGCACCACCGCATCGGCCGCCGCAGGCATGTCGTCGTAGCCGAACGCCGCCGTGAGGCGGGCCGGCGGCACGTCGACCAGCGCGACCGTCGCCTCGAGGATCATCGCGAGGGTGCCCTCGCTTCCCACGAGGAACCGCGCGAGGTCGCCGCCGAGCTCCGGCAGCAGGTGCTCGAGGGAGTAGCCGCTCACCTGGCGGGAGAAGCGCCCGAACTCCGTGCGGATGAGCGCGAGGTTGGCCTGCACCAGCTCCTCGAGCCCCGGCACCGCGGCCGCTCCCCCGCGCACGGCCTCGAAGCGCCGGCCGATGCCGTCGACCGCGTCGAGCGCCGCGATGTTGTCGGCGGTGCGCCCGAAGGCCACCGCGTGCGGACCGCACGCGTTGTTGCCGATCATCCCGCCCAGCGTCGCTCGCGTGGAGGTCGACGGGTCCGGACCGAAGCGCAGCCCCGCGCCCGCGACACGCCTCTGGAGGTCGGACAGGATCACACCCGGCTGGACGCGCGCGGTCTTCGCGTCGAGGTCGACGGCGAGGATCCGGTTCATGTGACGGCTCACGTCGAGGACGATGCCGGGGCCGATCGCGTTGCCCGCGACGGAGGTGCCGCCGCCGCGCATCGTCACCGGGGTGCGCGCCTCGCGCGCGACCGCGAGAGCGGCCAGGACGTCGTCGGCATCGCGCGGGTAGGCCACCACGCGCGGCGGGATGCGGTAGTTCGAGGCGTCGGAGCTGTACTCGGCGCGGCGACGCGCGCTCGCGTCGACCTCGCCTTCCATCGCGCGCGCGAGATCGGCGGCGAGGTCCGCGGCGTCGGCGGAAACGGGAGACTGCGAGGCCGTCGTGGTCACGCGCGCCATTCTTCCACCCAGGCGAGCGGCGCGTGCCAGGGCCGTTGGACCCGCGTCGCCCGGGACGTGCGTCCCCCTGGCCGGGTCCGCACCCGCCCTAAGATTGTTGCATCAATACAAGCGAAACGCGGGGGCACCGCCCTGCACGACGAGGCTGAGGAGCGGCACCATGAGGCCGATGCACGCGCTGGGGGTAGTGGCGGGAACGGTCGTCGCGGCGACGGCCGCGGTCGCGGTCGCGACGGGAGCGGCAGCCGAGGGCATCGCCCCGGCGTCCTACTACCCCGGCTGGGGCAGCATCACGGTGAACGCGTCGTGCGGCGGCGACATGTTCTTCGACATCACGTACGACAACGCGCCCGAGTCGCCGTGGACGTTCCGGGTCACCAGCTCGACCGGCGACTCCGTGACCCACACCGACGGCGACGGCGACCTCATGGGCATGCACGAGTCCATCCCGGCGGAGAAGCTCCCCGAAGGCAGCTACACGTACACGATCGACGCCGCGCTCGGCGATCAGGTGGTGTACGGCGTCTACACCGGCGAGGTCGTGTGCGACGAGCCCCCGGTCGAGCCGACCGTCGAGCCGACCGTCGAGCCCACCACCGAGCCCACGACTGAGCCGACCGTCGAGCCCACCACCGAGCCGACCGTCGAGCCCACCACCGAGCCGACGGTGGATCCGACCACCGACCCCACCGTGGACCCGGACACCGGGACCGACGACGGCTCGGACGCCGCGGAGCCGCTGGACGACGACGCGGTCGGCGAGGTCGCGGGAGCGGCCGAGCCCGCCGAGGGCCAGCCGCGCTACCCGGGCTGAGCCGCCCGCATCGTCCTCAGGCGGGGGCGACCACCGACGGTCCGGGCTCGAGGCCCAGGCTCTCCATGAGCGCGCGCACGCGCGCATCGATCTGGTCGCGCTGGTCCTCCGACGGGCCGGGCTCGATGGCCCAGTCCTCGTAGCGCTTGCCGGGGATGTACGGGCATGCGTCGCCACACCCCATGGTGACGATGACGTCGGCCTCCTGGAGCTGGGCGTCGGTCCAGCGCTTGGGGTGCTCATGCGTGATGTCGATCCCGACGGCGGCCATCGCGGCGACCGCACCGGCGCTCAGCGACTCGCCGGGCTCGGAACCGCCGGACCACGAGCTCGCGCGGTCGCCGGCATAGTGCGCGAACAGCCCCAGCGCCATCTGGGACTTGCCCCCGTTCTTCACGCACAGGAACAGGACGGCAGGCTTGTCGGTCATCAGATCTTCTCCGTAGGTGACGAGGCGAGGGCCGCGGCAAGGCGCCGGACCCGAGGGACGAGGTCGTCGAACGCGGCGGCGAAGGCACGAGTGGTGCCCTCGAGCGCCGGGTCCGCGACCGACCAATGGAGGTCGCCGCCGCACTGCTCGTACGCGAGGTCGCAGACGGACACCACCAGGTCGCCGTCGCGGCGGACGTCCTCGAGACGGGCGGGCGCGAGCGCGGCGGGGGCGACCCCGCGCCGGTCGAGCTCGTCGAGCGCGAGCGGATGGATGCGCGCGGCAGGGTCGGTGCCCCCCGAGGCGACGGGCACGATGCGCTCGGCCGCGAGCAGCGCGGCGGCCATCTGGGAGCGCGCGGAGTTGCCCGTGCACGCGAAGACCACGCGGGCGGGGCGGGCCGCGGCGCGCCGATCGCGCTCCGCGACGGCGACCGAGACGAGGGGTGACCATTGGAGCGCCAGGTACCAGCGCCGGCCGTCGGCATCCGAGCGGCGCCGCACCACCACCCCCGCCGTCTCGAGCACACGCACATGATGCGCGAGCAGGCTCGAGGCGAGGCCTCCTCGCGCACCCAGCTCGCCGGGCGCGAGGTCGCCCTCCGCGAGCGCGTCGACCATCGCGAGCCGATGAGGGTCGGCGAGGGCCGCGAGGACGGCGGCGCGGTCGGTCATGGGCTCACACTATCTCAAGATCTATTGAGATACAGCCGCGATCATCAGAGGACCTGGGGCGATGCCGAGCCGACACGCCGCGCCCGATTCGCCCCGCATCGGCCGCTTCGCCGCCACACTTGAGCCGATAACAGTCTCACTTCTGTCACATCCTTCACGCACGTATATCGCCGCCACTTGGGTACATGTGACCTTCGTCACGCCTTTGACGCTGCTCGGGGCCGGCAAGAGCATGGGTGCGACCTGGGGGAATGGGTGTCGCTGAGGGCGCCCGGCTGCTCCAGGCCGGGAGGACAACATGAGACTGAGGGAATACGTCGTCGCGCTCGCCGTGGCGACTCTGGCGATCATCGGCATCTCGCCCGCCGCACAGGCGACGCAGGGCGGGACCCAGCCGGGCAACGACGGGATCCACAAGGTGTGGGTCTGCAAGTACTCCGGCACACCGTACGTGGACGAGGTCCTCAAGCCGGGCAAGAACCCGATCGCGGTCGACGCGAGCGCCACCGTGGGCGAGTGGTTCAAGGACGGGCAGACCAGCTCGTACGTCATCGACGAGGTCACCGACGAGAACACGGCGCAGGGCGAGACCTACACCGGCGAGGCGGAGTGCCCGAGCGGGCGCAGCTTCGACTGGAACTGGGAGTACCCGGCGCCCACATGCACCGACCTCGTGGTGACCTACCCCGAGAACATCCCGGCCGGCCAGGCCAACGACATGAACGTCACGTTCACGAACCTGGTCACGCAGGCGACCACCACGCTCAACTTCCACAACAACGGAGGCACCTGGTCCGGCACCAAGACCTTCGACTTCACCGCGCACTCGAGCTGGCCCGACTGGGGCTACTACGCGGTCACGTGGGTCCAGGTGGGAGGCACCAACTACCACTGGCAGGGCTCGGTGACGTGCGGCGAGCGCGTGAAGCCCGAGAAGCCCGCGCCGCAGGTCGAGCGGGGGCAGTGGGAGGTCTCGGACTACATCTGCGGCTCCGAGACGGTCGAGAAGACCCGGACCATCACCACCACCGACTGGGTGTGGGACGCGTCCGCGTGGGAGTGGGTGCTCGACCAGCAGTCGTCGACCACCACCGAGAAGACCAGCCGTGACATGACCGAGGCGGAGAAGGCGGAGCACTGCGCGCCGCCCGTCGTGGACGTGTGCTCGAACATCGACGGCGTCCAGACCGAGGTCCCCCAGGGGTACAAGGCGAACCAGGACGGCACCTGCAGCCCGTGCGAGCCGCCGCGCATCGACGTGTGCAAGAACCTCGACGGCATGCAGACCACCGTCCCCGAGGGCTACGAGGTCGACGACGACGGCATCTGCACCATCCCGCCGGTCGACGTCTGCACCAACCTGCCGGGCCTCCAGACCGAGGTCCCCGCGGGCCTGACCGCCGACGAGCCGGGCACGTGCACCATGCCCGCGTCCGTCGAGGTGAGCGACTGGGAGGGCGAGCCCGCGTGCGGCGTCGCCACCTTCACGCAGTTCGCGCTCAAGACCACGACCACCTACCAGCTCGACCTGAGCGGCGGGATCGTCGCGTGGCTCGTCGACAAGATCGACGTCGAGACGCTCTACCGCACCGTGGTGCTCGAGGGCGTCATCCCCTGCGAGGACGCGAGCGCCTCGATCACCGTGACGCCCGCCACGTGCGCGGCGCCGGGGTCGATCGACACCGTCTCCACGGAGCACGCGACCGCCACGGAGACCCCCGCGACGGAGCCCGGCGACCACAGCGTCACGTTCATCGCCGACGAGGGCCACGCCTTCGCCGGGGGTGCGACCGAGCTCACCGTCGAGTACACGATCGAGGACCAGGCGACCGAGGGCTGCGCCGTCGACGAGCCCCAGGAGCCGTCGATCGACGGGTCGATCCTGGGGGAGGTCTGCACCGCGGACGCCCCCTACCTGGGCTACGACATCGTGCTCGACGACCCCGACGGCCAGTACGAGGGCGACGGCACCGCCACCCTCACGTTCGTCCACCCGACGGACCCGAGCCAGAACTGGACGCGCACCGTCGCGATCGGCTCCGGCAGGATCCTGTGGCCCGGCGCGTCGGTCGACGAGGACGGCGTGGCGGACGGCTGGCCCGGCTGGGAGTACAGCACCGCGACCGAGTCGTGGGAGCCCGTGGGCGACGCCAACTACGGCTGGACCCGTGAGCCCGGCGTCGAGGTGATCCTCACGGTGAACCCCTCCAAGTCCTTCACGGTCTCGTACCCGCCGGCCACCCCCGAGTGCAACTCGGAGCCTCCGACGGACATCGTGGTCGTCCTGGACGCCCCGCCCGCGACCGCTGTCGCCGGCGTGGTGACGTACACCGGCTGATCCCCGGCGTACCCGGCCCGGGGGTTCGACCTTCCTCAGCAGGTCGAGCCCCCGGGCCTCTCGCCGTCCCGGGGTCCCTGCCTGCTTCCCGGAGGGGCCGCTACTCCTCGATGTAGACGGGGGTGCCGAGCGGCAGCCCCACCTGCTCCACGATCTCCGTGATGACGTCGTTGGGCAGCCGGATGCACCCGTGCGACACGGCCTTGCCGAAGGAGTCGGGGTCGTTGGTGCCGTGGATGCCGATGATCGCCTCGCCGCCCGCGAACTCGTCGAGCACGGGCGAGTAGCCGGACAGGCCGTACGCGTAGGGGCCGTAGGCGCCGTCCGGGTTCGGAGGCTGGACCAGCTCGCGGATGTAGTACGTGCCGCCGGGGGTCGGCAGGTCCTCCGTGCCCAGCCCGATCTCGGTGCTGAGCACCTTGTCCTCGCCGTCCCAGACGGTGAGCTCGAACTCGCTCAGCGCGATGTCGACGCGGTAGTCGGTGGCGCTCAGCACCACATCGTCCGCCGCGACCCAGCCCATGGAGCCGTTGGGCCGCACCGGCAGGTACACGTGGACCCAGGAACCCTGGATCTGGTCCACCAGGAACACGAGCGGCGTCTGGTCGGGGACGGTGAGCACCGCGTCGGCGCGGATGGTGATCTGACCGTCGCCGTCCGGCTCGGTCAGCACCTCCACCGTCTGCGACTTCGCGCGCGCGATGTACGCGGTGGTGGGCTCCTGCGCCTCGACCACGGTGGTGGTGGGGTCCGACGTCTCCCCGCCGCCCGCACCGGCGGTGACCGCCGGCTGCGACGCGACGGTCGACGATGCGCCCGGCGACGGCGCGCCTTCGGACGCGGGCGTGCAGCCGGCAAGCGCGAGCGCGAGCGCGCTCGAGACGGCGGACAGCGCGACGATGCGGCGCATCGGACCTCCCTCAGACCCCTCAGCGCCCCCACACTACGACGAGGCCGCCCGCCCTGGGTAGGTCCCCCAGGCCGGACGGCCTCCGCATCGTGCCCGCGGCGCCCCGGTCAGGCTGCGACGAGCTCGCGCTCCCGGGGCTCGCCGGGATCTGCGTCGATCGCGTCGTCCAGCCCCTTGTCGTTGCGCATGAGGAAGCTCGCGATCACCGTCACGCCGACGATCACCACGGACATGATGAGGTACGCGTCGGCGAAGCCGATGGTCTCGTAGGCGTGGCCGAACGGCAGCGAGAAGGCGGCGACGCCGAGCGACTTGGCGACGCCGAAGCCGAGCATGTAGGCGGTCGCGGAAATCTTCACGTCGAACATCCGGGTGATGTACTTCATCACCGACACGAGCATGAGCGGCATCTCGATCGCAGCGAGCAGGCGCCATGCGATGAGCGCCTCCGTGGTGGTGACCATGGCGGAGCCGAGCACACGGATCACCAGGATCGCGGCGAAGAGCTGCAGGCCGCGCTTGGCGCCGATCTTGTTGACGAACCACGGCGCGACCAGCATGACCGCCGCCTCGCAGAAGATCTGGACGGTCACCACGTTGGCGAACAGCGACACGGGGTCGCCGTGGTTGACGTGCTGCTCGAAGTAGATGGAGAACTGCTGGTCGAACACGTCGTACAGCGCGGCGGTGCCGAACATCAGCACGACGAATCCGACGAAGCTGCGGTTCGACAGCAGCCCCTTGATGGTGTCCTTGGTGACCTTGGTCTCCGAGACCTCGCCCTTGGCGGCGTTCTCGGCGGCCTGGTGAGGCACCTTGGCGACGAAGAGCAGCGCGCCGAGCACCAGGGCGCAGAACGAGGCCGCCCACCAGATGGAGTCGGGGTTGACGTTGGTCCAGATCCAGCCGCCGACGGCGGTGATGGTTCCACCGGCGATCGAGCCGAAGAGGCGCGCGTGGCCGTACTCGAACTCGTTGGCGCGCGAGGCACGCTCGTTGAACGCCTCGACCACGCTGACGCCGGCGAGCAGCACGAGCGACATGTACATGCCGGCGACCACGGCCGCCCCGGTCACGTTCCATGCGGCGAGCGCCGGGAAGGCGATCACGAAGAACGGGCCCACCATCGCGCCGCACAGCACCACGAAGGAGAACAGGTGCTTCTTGAGCCCGAGGCGGTCCTGCAGGTAGCCGTACAGCGGCTGGAGGCACAGCGCGGTGATCGCCATGACGGTGTTGATGAGGCCGATGTCCCCCTCGCCGATGCCGGCCTGCTTGAACCAGAGGCCGTGGAAGGAGAAGAAGATCTGCCAGATGGCGAAGTAGAAGAAGTACAGGCCGCCGTAGTTCCAGAACACGCCGCGCTTGAGCGACGACGTGATGGACCCGCCGCCGATGGCGGGCGTGGCTGCAGTAGGTGCGCTCATGGCACATCCCTTCCGGGGATTCGGTGAATGTGTGGCCGACCTTGGCCAGAACGGTGCGGGCACACGGGCGCATCGTTGCTCGCGCCGCTCGCCGGGACCGTCCACCCGGGACGCCCCCAATGGCACCCCGTGTCTTTCGACTAGGTTAATTGGCACCATACAACAAAAGGCGGGACGTTCCGCCCATAACCCCGTTCTCGCACGCCCGCCCGCCCCTGACAGCCACAACGGACCTGATCCCGACACGCCGGCCGATTCGCGCGCATCGTCCCCGATCGCCGGCGCGTCGCGGCGGGATCCGTTGGCACTGTCAGCGAGAGGGGGCGGCGCCGTCGGCGAGCTCGCCCGTGGGCGCCTCGCGTCCCCTGTCGCTGCCCATGAGCAGGCTCGCGAGCACCGTCACCACGGCGATCACCACCGACATGACCAGATAGGACTGCTCGAAGCCCACGTTGTCATACGAGCGCCCGAACGCCGCAGAGAACAGCGCGACGCCGAGCGACTTGGCGACGCCGAAGCCGAGCATGTACGCGGTCGCGGAGATCTTCACGTCGAACATCCGGGTGATGTACTTCATCACCGACACGAGCATGAAGGGCATCTCGATGGCGGCGAGCAGGCGCCACGCGACCAGCGCCTCGGGCGTGGTCACCAGCGCGGAGCCCAGCACCCGCACCACCAGGATCCCGGCGAAGATCTGCAGCCCGCGCTTGGCGCCGATCCTGTTGATGATCGCGGGCGTGAAGATCATCACCACGGCCTCGAGGAGGATCTGGATCGAGACGACCCGGCCGAACAGCCCCTCCGGGTCCCCGTGACCGGTTGCCGCCACATGGTCGGTGAAGTAGATGGAGAACTGCTGGTCGAACACGTCGTAGAGCGCGGCCGTCCCCATCATGAGGACCACGAACCCCAGGAAGTTGCGGTCCATGACCAGCCCGGCCACGGCCTCCTTGCTGATCTTGTGCGCGGACCCCTCACCGCCACCGTCGTGCGCCTCACGCGCCTGATCCGGCACCCGCGCGACGAGCAGGAGCACGCCCAGCACGATCGCGGAGAACGTGGCGGCCCACCAGATGTTGTCGGGGTTCGCGGCCCAGATCGAGCCGCCGATGAACGATGCGAAGGACCCGCCGAGAGAGCCGAACAGCCGTGCGTGGCCGTACTCGAAGCCGTTGGCACGGCTCGCGCGCTCGTTGAACGCCTCGACCACCGACACCCCGGCATAGGTGACCAGGCTGAGGAACACGCCCCCGACCACGGCCGCGAGGCGCTGGTTCTCCGCGATGAGCGGCTTGAACACGAACTGGAAGAACGGCCCCACCATCGCGGCGCACACCACCACGAACGCGAACAGCGGCTTGCGGTACCCGAGGCGGTCCTGCACGAGCCCGTACAGCGGCTGCAGGCACAGCGCGACCAGCGCCATCACGGTCGAGACGAGGCCGATGCTGCCACCGCTCATGCCCTGGTCGTCGAGCCACAGCCCCATGTACGTGAAGATGAGCTGCCACGCGACGAAATAGAAGAAGTAGATCCCGCCGTAGTTCCAGAGCACCGCGCGCCGCACCGAGTCGAGGATGCTCGGGGCCGACGCCCCGGCGGCCCGTTCGCCGCCGGCGCTCACCGCATCGTCCGGTCGGGGCGGCTCATCGCGGCAGCCCCTCGGGCGGCAGCACCTCGACCCCGGACGGCACGGGGCGCGTGAGCGGGAGCGGCCTGCCCCACACGGGGTCCCCGTGGTCGTCGAACGGGAGCACCTGCGCGCAGGCCTGCCGGTTGGGCTCCCACAGGGGGTTGCCCACCAGCTCCGTGTACGTGCGTGCGTGGTAGACCAGCACGGTGCTGCCCTCCTCGTCCACCGTGAACGAGTTGTGCCCCGGCCCGTAGATGCCGTTCTCCGGCGCGGAGGTGAACACCGGGTCGAGGCTCTTGGTCCAGCTCGCGGGATCGAGCACATCGCTGCCCGCATCCGCGGTGAGCAGCCCCATCGCGTACTCGATGCCGGTGGCCGAGGCGCTGTAGGTGAGGAAGAGCCTGCCGTTGCGCTGCAGGACGCTCGGACCCTCCGCCACCCAGAACGTGACGATCTCCCAGTCGAGCTCGGGCTTGCACAGCATCACCGCGGGCGTCGCGAGAGTCCAGGGGTTCGTCATGCGCGCGATGTAGAGGTTCGAATGCCCCTTGACCGCGAAGTCCTGCTGCGCCCACACGAGGTACTGCTCGCCGTCCTTGACGAAGCTGGTCGCATCGAGCGCGAAGGACTCCCAGCCGGTGTCGACCTGCCCCTTCTCCGTCCACGTCCCGGTCAGAGGGTCGTCGTCGAGGCACTCGAGGCAGTAGACGCGGTGGTTGAACGTGTCGTCCGCGTCGGGCACGTCGAACGTCACGTCCATGTTCGGGGCCGCGGCGTAGTAGATGTACCAGGCGCCGTTCACCCGGTGGATCTCCGGCGCCCAGATGAGGCTGCTCTGCGGGCCCTGGTCCGGCTTGCTCCAGATGGTGACCTCGGGCGCCGCCTGGAGGTCCTCCAACGTCGCCGCGCGACGCAGGACGATGCGGTCGTACAGCGGGTAGGAGCCGGTGAAGTAGTACATGCCCTCATGGCGCAGGACGCACGGATCGGCGCGCTGAAGCACGATCGGGTTGGGGATCGGGTCGGGCATCGCCGCTCCTCGTCGCGCCAGGAAGACAGGTCTTCTCCGGACCCTAGTGGAGGGCCCGGACCGCCGCGACCGGAGGCCGGCGCCACGGCCTGCCCGCCCTCCGAGACGAAGCAAGGTCAGCGTCCCGATCAGTAGGAGGCGGTCGGGCCTTCCTCGGCGGCCGGGATCCACCTGGCCGCGAGCGCCTCGGAGCCGCGCGCGAGCATCGCGACATCGGCCGCATGGAGCACGAAGCCCGCGCCGGCGTCGAGGTACGCCGCGGCCACCTCCGGGTCGAACGCGTTGACCCCCACGGGCTTGCCCGCGGCCCGCACCGCCGCGAACGCGCGCAGCACCGCAGCGGTCACCTCGGGATGCGTCTGCTGCCCGAGCAGCCCCATCGAGGCGGCGAGGTCGGAGGGACCCACGAACACGCCGTCGACACCGTCGACCGCGGCGATCTCCCCCGCCGCGTCGACCGCCGCCGCGGTCTCGACCTGCACGAGCAGCGACACGTACCGGTCGGCGTCCTCGAGGTAGCCAGGCACCCGGTTCCAGCGCGCCGAGCGCGCGAGCGCGGAGCCCACCCCGCGCCGGCCGCGCGGCGGGTAGCGCACGGCCTCGACCGCCGCCCGCGCCTCCTCGGCGCTGTTGACGATGGGCACCAGCACGTTCTGCGCGCCCAGGTCGAGCACCTGCTTGAGGAGGACCGCATCGTTCTTGGCGACGCGCACCACGGGCGCGACGGGGTAGGCCGCGACCGCCTGGAGCTGGGCGAGCACGGACTCCAGCCCGGACGGCCCGTGCTCCATGTCGATCAGCAGCCAGTCGAGGCCTGCACCCGCGCAGATCTCCGCGACCAGGGGCGATCCCGAGCACACCCACATGCCCGCGAGCGGGCGCCCGGATGCGGCCAGCCGGTCGCGCATGGTCGGCTCTAGACGAAGCGGCATTCGACGACCCCCATCGGTCCGTAGTCGGCGACAACAGTGTCGCCCGGGGACACCCACATGGGACGGGTGAAGGATCCGGCGAGGATGATCTCCCCCGCGCCGAGCGAGTCGCCGTGGGGCGCCAGCTTGTTCGCGAGCCACGCGACCCCGGTGGCGGGGTGCCCGAGGACCCCGGCGGCCACCCCCGTCTCCTCGATCTCGCCGTTGCGCGACAGCAGCGCGGCCACCCAGCGCAGGTCCACGTCCGACGGCGCGACCCGGGTGGCCCCCACCACCATGGCGCCGTAGGCGGCGTTGTCGGAGATGGTGTCGACGATGGTCCTGCCCTCGAGCTGGATGTGGGAGTTGAGCACCTCGAGCGCGGGCACCACGTAGGCGGTCGCCGCCATCACGTCCTCGAGGGTGCAGCCAGGTCCGGCGAGGGGGTCGGCGAGCACGAATGCGAGCTCGACCTCGATCCGCACGTTCGAGAAGTCCGCGTGCCTGATCGCGGCGCCGCTCTCGAGCACCGTGTCCTCGAACATCACGCCGTAGTCCGGCTCCGTGATGCCGGTCGCGGCCTGCATGGCCTTCGAGGTGAGGCCGATCTTCCTGCCCGCGATCAGCCTTCCCGCCGCGAGGGCCTTGTCGCGCCACACCCGCTGGATCGCGTAGGAGTCCTCGACGGTGGCATCGGGGTAACGCGCGGTGATCCGCTCGATCACGGCGTGCTCACGGTCCGCTCGCGCGAGCTCGTCGGCGATGCTCGCGATCGCCTCGGGAGAGAGCGCCATCAGCCGTCCAGCCCGTTCTCGTAGCGCTCACGCCACTCGCGGTTCATGGGGAACAGCCCGTCGAGCGCGGCACCCTCCGCGACGCGCTCCGCGATCCACGCGTCCTCCGCTTCCTGCGCGAGGGCCGCCTCGACCACCTCCTCGACCAGCGCGGCCGGGATGACGACCACCCCGTCGGTGTCCCCGACGATCACGTCGCCGGGCACCACGGTCGCGCCGCCGCAGGCCACCGCGACATCGTGCTCCCAGGGCACGTGGAGCCGGCCGAGCACCGCCGGATGCGCGCCGGCCGCGAACACGGGGAGGCCGACGGCGGCCACCGCATCGTGATCGCGCACGCCGCCGTCGGTGACGATGCCCGCGGCGTCCCGCGCATGCGCGCGCAGGGCCAGGATGTCGCCGAGCGTGCCCGACGTCGCGAGCCCGCGCGCCTCGATCACGATGACCTCGCCGGGCTCGACGGCGTCGAACAGCCGCTTCTGAGCGTTCTGGCCGCCGCCATGCGAGGCGAACAGATCGGGACGATGCGGGACGTACCTCAGCGTCCGCGCGACGCCCACGAGCTTGCCCGCGCCCGGCAGCGCGTGGACGCCGTCGATGTGGATGGATTCGAAGCCGCGCTTGCGCAGCTGCGCTGACAGCCCGGCGACCGGGGCCTCGTGGAGGCGCGCACGCAGGGTCGGGGACAGCGTCGTCATACGGGGACCCATCAGTGGATGGCCAGGTAGTCCTCGAGCGTATCGGGCGTCGCCGTGAGCATCGGCTCCGTGATCAGCTCGCCCGGGAACTCGCTCGCCTCGAAGAACCAGCGCCGCGACGCCGGCATGCCCCACTGCTGCGCGCGGCGGGGGTCGGATACGTCCCAGCGGATCGGCTCGTCCTCCAGATCGATGAACTGGTAGTGCGTGGTGAACAGCTCGATGCGGTGCTGGTCGGGGTCGCGCAGGTAGAGGAACAGCGCGTTCGAGATGCCGTGGCGGCCGGGACCGCGGTCGATCTCCTGACCGAAGCCCCGCGCGCCGGCGACGTCTGCCGCGTGGATGATGGCGGTCGCGTCGGGCACCGTGTAGGCGAAGTGGTGCAGGCGGGGCCCGCGGCCGTTGGTGAAGACCAGGTCGTGGGTGTTGCCCTTGACCTCCATCCACGAGCCCCACAGCTCGTCGGTGCCGTCCTTGGCGGTGTACTCGGACATGCGCATCCCCAGGCCCGTCCAGAAGTCGGTCGCCTCCTGCACGTCGTAGGTCACCACCTGGTAGTGGTCGAGCCGCTGCGGGGCACCCGCGACGAACTCGTCGAAGGCCGCCATCTTGCGCTCCACCAGGCTCATCTCGGACGTGATCTCCATGAGCGTGCCCACGGGGTCGCGGAAGCGGAGCGTGGGGCCCTGGTGGTCTACCTCGACGCGCTCGTGCTCGATCCCGACGGCCTTGAAGTACCTCTCCGCGTTGAGGACGTCGCTCTCGCGCTTCACACGCAGACCCACGCGGTGCGCCTTCGCCTCGGGCGTCCACTCGAGCACGAGCGAGTGGTGCGCCGCCTCCTCGAGGCCGCGCATGTAGATCGCGTCGTCCGCCTCCTCGGTCACCACCAGCCCCACGGTGTCGCGGTAGAAGTCGCGGCTCCTCTCCAGGTCGGTGCAGCCCATGCGGACGTGGCTGGCGCGGGTGATCTCGAACGGGGCGTCCTCGTTGGTGACGGGGAGGGACATGGTGTGCTCCTGGCGGGTGATCGTCGTTGACCGATGGGCCCAGCATGGCCGCGCGCGCGTCGCCTGGGAACTACCGTTTCCCTTCGCCAGACATACATCTGGCGTATGGCTGAGGCTGCACGATAGCCTCGACCGCATGGAGCTGAGGCATCTGCGCTACTTCGCCGCCGTGGTCGAGGCAGGCTCCGTCACCGCCGCCGCGCAGGCCCTCCACATGTCGCAGCCTCCGCTCAGCGTCGCGATCCAGAAGCTCGAGGCCGAGGTGGGCGTGCCCCTCCTGGTCCGCACCCCGCGCGGCGTCGAGCCCACGAGCGCGGGGCGGTTCCTGCTCGACCAGTCCTCGCGGGTGCTCGGCGATGTGGACGACATGATCGCGGCGCTCGGCTGCTTCGGCGCCGGGACCGCGGGCGCGCTCACCATGGCCGCCGTGCCGGCGCTGCTGTGGCACCGGGTCCCGCGACTCCTCCGCGCCTACGCGGAGGTCGCGCCCGAGGTGGAGATCCGCCTGGTGGACCCTCCCCCGTGGACCGCGATCGACATGGTCCAGCAGCGCAAGGTGGACCTCGCTGCGATCATGGTGGCCGACGCGGACCGCTTCGCGCGCCGCCATCGCGGCGCGCTCGACGTGGTCGACTGGGGCGACGTCCCCCTGGTCGCGGCGCTGCCGCCCGGGAGGGACGATGCGCCCGACCCCCTTCCGCTCGCGTGGTTCGACGGCGCGACGGTGGTGATGCCGCGCGGCACCGCGGCCGTGCCGAGCCTGCCCGAGGCCGTCGCCGCGACCTTCCGGCGGCACGGCGTCGCGCCGGCCCGCGTGCGCACGGTCGAGACGATCCAGACCTCCGTGCCGCTGGTGGAGGCAGGCCTCGCGAGCGCCGTGCTGCCCGACCCGGACCGCGCGAGCCTCGCCCGGTTCGACCTCACCCTGCGCCGCATCGTCCCCGAGCCCCGACCGCTGCGCGCCCTGGTGCTCACGCGCGCGGGAGCCGGGCGGGACCCCCTGCTCGGGCGGCTGCTCGCCCGGATAGCGGGGAGTTCACCCGGGGATCGGATGTGATCTGCGATACGATCAGGGCTCGGGTGCGGCCCGCGGACAGGCGACGATGCCGAGTCCCGCGCGCTTCATCGTCGCAGCGGCAGGGAGGACCGGGAGTGGCCGTGACCAAGGCCGATCAGGCGTACGACATCCTCAAGCACCGCATCATGGACGGCTCCTACGGGCCGGGCCATCGGCTGGTCATCGATCAGCTCGCGCGCGAGCACGGCATCTCCTCCGTGCCCTGGCGCGAGTCGTTGCGCCGCCTCGAGGCGGAGGGCTGGGTGGACATCGTCCCCAACGTCGGCGCCCTGGTGAAGACGTTCGACACGGACGCCTTCGAGCGCTCCATGCGCCTCCTCGCGAGGCTCGAGGGGCTGGCCACCTCGCTGTCCGCGGCGAACCTCAGCGCCGATGACATCGCGGAGGCACGGCGCCTCAACAAGGCCGCCGCCGATGCCCTGGCGAGCTTCGACACGATGCGCTTCGGCAAGCTCAACCGCGAGTTCCACGAGCTGCTGTGCTCCCGCTGCGAGGACGACCGCCTGTTCGACCTGGTCCACCACGAATGGTCGCGCATGGACGTGATCCGCCGCTCGGCGTTCTTCTACGCGCCCGGGCGCGCGCTCGCCTCGATCTCCGAGCACGATGCGATCCTCGACCTCATCGAGGAGGGCGCGGACCCCGAGGTCATCGAGACCGCCGCGCGGCGCCACGAGGTCAGCAACCTCGAGGCCATCAAGGAGTACGACCACGAGCGCAACGAGCTCCCGCGCTGACCCGTCCTCCCTGACAGTCGCAACGGATCTCGAATCGACACGCCGCCTCGGCGGGCGTGAGGACCTGTCCAGGCCGGCGTGTCGCCGTCGATTCCGTTGCCAGTGCCAGAGGGGCTAGAGGGGCTAGAGGGCTTCCGAGACCTCGCGGTGCAGCGCGAAGATGCCTGCGACGGTGTCCGCGGGCGCGCGACCGATGCCGCACTCCGTCGCGATGCCGTAGCCGGACACCGCCGAGGAGGCGGCCGCGATGCGACGCTCGGCGCCCTCGACGCCATCCTGACGGTGGATGAGCCCCAGGAACAGCGCGGTCTCCTCGGGGAGGTCCAGCCCGGCGAGCGGCGCGAAGTAGGCCTCGTCGTCGCGCTCGATCGGCACCGGGAGGTGGATCCAGTCGATGCGGCGGCCCGCGTTCGCCACGAGGTTCTGCGCGAAGCTCGCGAGGAAGCCTGCATCCGTGGGCTCGACGTAGTGCTTCTCGCCGATGTCGCCGTAGCAGAGGTGGTAGCCCAGAGCGACGTCGTCGGGCACCTGCGCGGCCTGACGCGCGGAGCGCTCCGCCAGCGCGCCGAGCACGTCCTCCCCGAACCAGCCGCGGTCGGTGGAGCCGCGGTAGCCCGCGCCCTCGAGGTAGCCGAACTCGAGCGCGTTGTCCCACTGGATCGCCAGCTTCTGGTGCGGGATCGCCGCGAGGATCTGGGCGAGCTCCTTGAACAGCGCACGCTCGTAGACCGGCTCGAAGCGCGCCCGGTCGGAGGCGCGCACCATCGACCCGACCACACCGACGGGCGTCGGAAGCGACACCTGGAAGCGCGTCGACCGGGGGATCACGCCGTCCGCCTGGAGCCGCGCGAAGACGGCCCACGAGGACAGCGCGGCCTGGGCGTAGCCCAGCGGCGCGAGCTCGAGCGTGTCGAGGTCGAGGTCCTCGGGCACGGTGATCTTCCGGATGTCGAGCGTGCCGACCATGATCGGATGATCACCCTCGCGTCCGAGCCCGGGGGTCGCCGCCATGCGGTCCGGCTGGAACGCGACCCAGTGGAAGCGCTCCCCCACCTCGCCGTCGGGGATCCGCGCCAGACGGTCGCCCAGCTCCGCGGCGGCGGTGCGCATCACGGTCTCGGCGTCGGGGAGGTTGATGCTGCCCACCAGATGGGCGCCGTGCGGTCGGGACATTGCGGTCATGGTGCTGATCCTCATTCCGGGATGGTGACGATGCTCGGCGCCAGTGTGGCACGCGCAGGACGCGCCGCCGCGCGGCGGAGTGCGCCCCGTGAGGTGCTGAGTGCCCGCATCGGACGGATTCGGGCACTCAGCACCTCACGGGCGACCGCCCGTCAGCGCGCCTGGCGGAGGAACGCCTTGCCGTAGTCGTTGCCGTTGGGCAGGCGCAGCGTGGTGTGGACATGGAAGCGCTGGGGCACGCGGTTGGACAGCCACACCCCCGCGTGGTGGTCCAGCTCGCCCAGGAAGGACGGCCCGTGGATACGCAGGTAGAACGGCTGCGACCCGTCCGTGGCGCCGTACCAGGCCACATGGGTCTCGGACAGATGGCGCTCGACGTCCTCGAGCGCGAGCGCACGCTGCCGGTCCGGCAGCAGGAGCAGGAAGTCCTCGACGATCCCCCGCAGGAGCGCGCGCTGCCCCGTGGTGAGCCGGTCGGCCCGGATCCCCTCGTAGGGGACGACGCGGTTGTCGCGGAACGCGCCCGCGACGTGCCGCTCGTCGGCCGGGTGGAGCCGGCCCTCGGGCATGGCCGGGTCGAGCACCGATGCGAACACCACGGCTTCGCGCCGCTGCGCCTCCGTGAGCGAGGTGGCGAGCTCGACCGCGAGCGCCTCGCGGTCCTCGAAGAGGGGCGGGTGCGCGCCGTCGGACAGCGCGGGCTCGGCGCCGATGAACACGGGAGCGATCACCTCGCGACCGCCCACGAACACCACGTTGAGCGCGAGGTGATGGCCGAAGACCTGCCAGCCCCACGCATCGTCCTCGGAAGGGCTGCCGTACAGCGCGATCCAGTAGGAGCGGTCGTTCATGAGAGCCGGCAGCCCCGTGAGGTCGCCCAGGTAGCCGTTGAGCCCCATCGCCTCGCGGGCCCGCGCGTAGCCCGGCGCGCTGAGCGATGCCTCCATGAGCGCGAGGACGGCCTCGACGGCGGGCTCCGTCATCTCCTCCATGCGCAGGCCCACGCGGTGGATCACGAACTCCGGGTTGGACCATGCGCGCCACTGCGGGGCGTCGAGCGGGAGGGCGATGCCTGCCCGCTCGGTCGCGCCGAGCGTGTCGAGCAGCGCGCGCGCCGCGGCGACCGGAGCCGCGGGGTTGGGCCCCGCCTCCCCGAGTCGCCACACGTCCTCGCGCACATGCCCGCCGGCCGTGACCCCGACGAACGGCTCCTCGTAGAGCTCCTGCCAGTCGCCGAGCAGCGCCTGGACGAAGTCCGGCTCGCGCTTGCGACGCGAGAACTCCTCGTACCCGAGCCCGCGCCACGGCGCGAGCTTGGCGTCGTCGAGGTCGTAGAGGAAGTCCCGGTAGGTGCCGTCGGCGATGGTGACGGCCTCCTCGCGCGCCGTCACGCGCGCCGTGGAGAACGAGCCGTCGAGGTCGCGGTCCTGCTGCATGGTCATGCGGTCCCCTTCGCTCAGCGGCCCTGCGGCCGCGCCATCATGGGCCGGGCCGGCCCGACATGCCGGGGCTCGTCGCTCGACGCACGCGCGGGGGACGGATCCGGCAACGCGAGGTCGCCGCCTGCGTCGGGTCCCGGAGCGCCGCCGTCACGCCGCCGCGCGATGCGGTCGGCACGCCGCTGATCACGCCCCTCGGGGTGCGAGGACGGGCTCGCCGCGAGCAGCGCGCGCGTGTACTCGTGCTGCGGGTCGTCGAAGACCTCGGCCGTCATGCCCTGCTCCACCAGCTCGCCCTTGCGCAGGACGCCCAGGCGGCGCGAGAGGTGGCGCACGACCCCGAGGTCATGCGTGATGAACAGGTAGCTCACGCCGGAGGCCTGCTGCAGGTCCATCAGCAGGTTGATGATCTGGCTCTGGGTCGACAGGTCGAGCGCGCTCACCGCCTCGTCGCAGATGACCAGCCGCGGCTCGAGCACGAGCGCCCGCGCGATCGCGACGCGCTGGAGCTGGCCGCCCGACATCTCGCTCGGGAAGCGCGAGAGGTGCGCATCGGAGAGCCCCACCTGCGCGAAGGCCTCGCGCGCGCGGTCGCGCCGCTCCGCGCGATCACCCAGGCCGTGCCGCTTGAGGGCATCCGTGACGGCCCTTCCCACGTGGTGGCGCGGGTTGAGCGACCCGGCCGGGTCCTGGTAGACGGCCTGGACGTCGCGCCGGTAGCTGAGCGGCGTGCGGGCGCCCAGAGTCGCCAGGTCGGTGCCGTCGAACTCGACGGTGCCGCCGGCGACCTCCGCGAGCCGCAGGATCGCGCGGCCGGTCGTGCTCTTCCCCGAGCCCGACTCCCCGACGAGCCCGTAGGTCTCGCCCGCGTCGATGTGGAAGCTCACCCCCTTCACCACGGTCGTGGTGGTGCGGCGCCACGAGGCGCCGCCGACCTCGTACGCGACCTCGAGATCGCGTACGTCGAGCAGGGGCCGGGTGGCGTTCATGCCGGGGTTCACCTCACGATCCATCGGCCGCTCGCATCCACGAAGTCCGCGAGCGTGGGCAGGCGGTCGACCTCGCGATCGGCAGCCGGGTGCGCCGCGAGCAGCGCCGCGGTGTAGGGGTGGTGGGGGCTCTCGAAGAGCGAGAACACGTCGTTCACCTCGAGCAGCTCTCCGTGATAGAGGATCGCGACCCGGTCGCAGGACTCGGCCGCGACCCCCAGGTCGTGCGTGATGTTCACCACCGCCATGCCCAGCCGCTCTCGGAGGTCGAGGACCAGGTCGAGCACCTGGCTCTGGGTGGTGACGTCGAGCGCCGAGGTCGCCTCGTCGAGGATGAGGACGTCGGGTTCGCCGGCGAGCGCGATGGCGATGGCGACGCGCTGGGCCATCCCTCCGGAGAACTGGTACGGGTACTGGCCCAGGCGGGTCGTGGCGTCCTTGACGCCGACCATGTCGAGCAGCTCCGCCGCGCGATCGCGCGCGGCCGCCTTCGACATCCCGTGGTGGATCCGCAGCGGGTCGACAAGCTGGTGCCCCACCGTATGCACGGGCGACAGGTTCGCCTGCGGGTTCTGGAAGACGGCGCCGAGCCTCCTGCCGCGGATCTCCCGCATCTCCCGGTCGCCGCGTCCCACCAGCTCGTCGCCGGCGAGCTCCACCGAGCCGCGGTCCACGCGCACACCTGCGGGCAGCAGCCCCAGGATCGACTTCGCGAGCATCGACTTGCCGGAGCCGGACTCGCCGAGCAGCCCCATCACCTCGCCGCGCCCGACCGTGAGCGACACGTCGCTGACGAGCGGCACCACCTCGCCGTCGGGGCGGTCCGCGACGATCGACACGCCGCGGACCGACAGCACGGGGTCGGGGTGCGCCGACGTGGTCGCGAGCGCCTCACGGGTCGCGAACGGGAAGGCCACGGCGATCGCCGCATCGTCCCGCGCCTCGGGCGTGCCCTCGCGCGCCTCGGCGTCGCGGCGCGCCTGCTCGACCTCGGCCAGCGTGGGCGCCTGAAGGCGCGCGGCCTTCCGCGCCGCCTTGCGGACCTTCCTGGTCGATCGCGCGCCGGACAGGGCGTCGTTGATGCCGTCGCCCAGGAGGTTGAAGGCGAGCACGGTCAGGACGATCGCGATGCCCGGGGGCAGGGCCATCAGCGGGTGGTCGACCTGATGCTCCGCTGCCGTGCGGAGCATGCCGCCCCACGAGGGCTGGTCGTCGGGAAGCCCGAGCGCGAGGAACGACAACGCCGCCTCGACCTTGATGGCGTTGCCCAGGAACACCGCGGCCTGCACGGCCAGCGGACCGGCGAGGTTGGGCAGCACCTGCCCGAAGATGATCTGACGGTTGCGCAGCCCGGTCACGTGCGCGGACTCGACGTAGAGCTTCTTGCGCTCCGCGAGCGTGATCGCGCGGACCATGCGGCCGAAGTTCATGGAGAAGATGAGGCCGATCGCGAAGATGAGGATCCACACCCCGCGCCCGAGGATCGCGATGACCACGAAGCCCACCATGATGCCGGGGAAGGCGTCCGCGAGGTCCATCACCCGCGAGCCCAGGCGGTCGTACCAGCCGCCCTTGTAGCCCAGGACCAGCCCGAAGGGCACCCCGATGAGCATCGCGACCAGGACGGATCCTCCCGCGACCACCAACGCCGTGCGCGCGGCGAAGATCAGCTGGCTGAGGATGTCGTGACCCAGCTCGTCGGTTCCGAGGAGATGATCGGCCGTCGGGCCGGAGAGCACCTGGGTGAAGTCGGTGTCGTCGGGCGCGTACGGCGCGAGGACCGGGGCGAACGCCGCCACGAGCCCGATGAGGGCGACCATGATGATCGCCGCCAGCGTCACCGGCTGGTGGCGGAGGCGTCGCCATGCCTGGCGCGGACCGGCGGCCTGCTTGGCGGTCGGGGTCGAAGAGGCCGCGGGGCCCACGGTGGAGACGGTCATGAGGGCCTCGCCTGGGGGTTGATGAGGCCGTAGCCGATGTCGATGAGCAGGTTGACGCCGATCACCAGGGTCGCGGTGAGCAGGACCACGCCCTGCACCACGGGGAAGTCCTGGCCGATGACGCTGGTGAGCATGAGGCTCCCCAGGCCGGGGAAGGAGAACACCTTCTCGATCACGAAGCTGACGCCGATCAGGATCGCGAACGTGACACCGGTCGCCGCGAGCACCGGCACCATCGCGTTCTTGACCCCGTACCGGTAGAGGATCTTCCAGCGGGGGACGCCGGCCGCGATCAGCGTGTCCGTGTACGGGGACGCGAGCGACCTCACCATGGCGGCGCGGGTCTGGCGCGCGATGATCGCGCCTCCGGTGAGCCCCAGCGTGAGCGACGGCAGGATCAGCCCGCGCAGCCACAGCAAGGGGTCCTCGCTGAACGGCACCCAGCCGACGATCGGGAGCCATCCGAGCCACGCGGCGAACACGGTCGTGAGGATCATGCCCAGCCAGAACTCCGGCACCGCGATCCCGAACACCGTGCCGCCTGTCAGCACGCGGTCGGTGGTGGTGCCGGGGCGGGTGCCGGTGATGACACCGACACCCACCCCGACCACGATCGCGACCACCAGGCCGCCGAAGATCATCGAGAGCGTCGCGGGGAGCCGCTGCGCGAGCATGTCCGTGACCGGGAGCCCGGAACGGTACGCCGTCCCCAGGTCGCCGTGGAGCATCCCGCCGAACCATTCGACGAACCGCTCCGTGACCGGTCGGTCGAGGCCGAGCTGAGACTCGACCTGCGCGATCGACTCCGGTGTCGCGGACACCCCCAGGATCGCGGCCGCCGGGCTCCCGGGCACCAGGTAGGTGAGCGAGAACACGATGATCGAGACCACCAGCAGCTGCGGCAGGGCGAACCCCAACCGGTAGAGGACGAGCTTCCCCATCGAACGACTCTCCTAGCTCTTCGGCGACGCGTGCATCAGGACCCTGCGGGTCGCAGGTCGCGGTAGTTGATGAGCACCGTCTCGTACGGCTGGCTCGGCGCCGCGGCGCCGGAGACGGTCTCCTCGTTCACCGCGACCAGCTCGCTGGAGACGATGTGCGCGCAGGTCAGCGCCTCGTCGGCGATGATCTTGGTCACCTCCGCCCACAGCGCATCGGCCTCGTCGCCGCTGCCCGCCGCGATGGCGGCATCGGCCGCCGCCTTGAGCTCGTCGGACTCGACGCCCGACGGGTTGCCCGGGGCATCGGCGGCGAACCAGGAGCTGTACCAGTCGTACGGCGTGAGCTCGTCGTTGGACCCGAGACCGATCGGGTAGGCGCCGGAGTTCCACTCGGAGAAGTACTGCGGCGGCGGGGCCTCCTGGACCGTGAGGTTGAAGCCGAGCTCGCCCATCTGGTCCGCGTAGACCTGGATCTGGCGCGTGTTGAACACCGTCGACATCCAGTCGCCCGCGACCACCGGGCTGCCGGCGGAGGCGTAGAGCTCCTCGGCCTTCGCGAGGTCGTGCATGTAGCCCGTGACCTCGGGGTTGTAGCCGGGCTCACCCTCGGCGAAGTGCTGCGTCGCGACCGTGACATCCGCATCGAGGTCGGCGATCACCTGGGTGTCGATCGCGTAGCACGCGGCCTGCCGCACCGCGACGTCCTCGAACATGCCTCCCGGGCCGCGGTCGAAGAACATCGGGTTGTTGCGGATCGCCGGATAGTCGATCATGAGGAAGCTGCCCGAGGACTCGAAGGTGCTCTGCTGGTCCAGCTCCGTGTCGGTGATGTCGATCTCGCCGTTCACCATCGCGGTCGTCGCGGCGTTGTCCTCCTGGATCGCGAACAGCTGCACGGTCTCGAACCCCGGCGCCTCGCCCCAGTAGCCCGGGAAGGCGGCGAAGGCCATGCGCGTGCCCGCGATCGAGGCAGCCTCGTCGTAGGCCCACGGCCCCGTGCCCACCGGCGCCTGCGCGATGGTGCCGGCCTCGATCGCGGCCGGGCTCGCCATGGGCGCCGCACGCGTCGAGAGCGTGGTCAGCAGCGACGGCGTGGGCTGCGCGAGGTTGAGCGTGACGGTGAGGTCGTCGACGACGTCGATCGAGGTGATGACCTGGAACGGCCCGGCGTACGGGCCGGGGGTGCTCTGGATCGTCTCGAGGTTGACCTTGACAGCCTCGGCGTCGAACGGCGTGCCGTCGTGGAAGGTCACGCCCTCCTGGAGGTGCAGCGTCAGCGCCTGGTCGGTCTGATCCCAGCTCTCCGCGAGCATCGGCAGCACCTCGCCGCCCTCGCCCAGCTGGGTGAGGTTCTCGTACGGGACGCGCATGTAGCCCGCCTCCATCTCGGCCCCGGGCGCCCAGCTCTCGGGGAAGCCTCCCCAGTTGGCGCGCAGCACGGAGCCGGCGACCTGGCCTTCCCCGGACGCGGCCGTGGCGGCGGCGGTGGCGCCGTCGGTCCCGGACTCGGCAGGCTCGGCGCCGTCGTCGCCGCCGCTGCACGCCGCGAGGGTGAGGGCCAGGATGGTCGCCGGTACTGCCGCTCGCACAAGGCGAGTGTGCTTCTTCATGGTGCTGCTCCCGTCTTCGCTCCATTGCGAATTCCGACGCACGTCGTCGTGCGCCTCCCCTCGGCAGGCCCGGTGCCCGATGCGGGAAGGGCCAGGGGTGGCCCGCTCCCATATCCGACGGCAGCCAGGTTCTGCCTCGTGTGCGAAATCGTATGCGGTTTCGTCGAGGATCGCCAGACCTTCGACAAGGGACCAAGGTCCCGGTTCGGTAAAGACCCGTCCGGGCCCCCTGCCGGACGGCGCGCACGGAGCCGTTCCCGACACGCCGGCCGCGAGCCGCGCATCGTCCCCGCCCCACGGCGTGCCGCCGCGGGATCCGTGCGGACCGTCCGGCGCGGGGGCATCAGACCGGCAGCCCGAACATCTTCTTGGCGTTGCCGAACAGGATCGCCTCGCGGTCCGCGTCGGAGATGTCGAGCTGGTTCCTGACGAAGTCCACGCCCTGGCTCATCCACGAGTAGAAGACCGGGAAGCTCGAGCCGAACATGTAGTGGTCCGCGCCGTTGATGCGCAGCGCGGCCTCGACCTGCTCCTTGCCCCACGAGTGGGGGTGCGTCATGTCGAAGAAGATGTTGTTCTCGAGGTACCTCTTGATCGCCTCGCCGCCGGTCGGGTCGAGCCGCTGCATCGCCTCCGCCTTCGGAGGACGATGCGGCGTCAGCAGCGCGGTGTTGGCGAACCAGTTGCCGCCGAACATGGTGTGCGTGAACCTGAGGTTCGGGAACCTGTCGAACATGCCGGAGAACAGCTCGCGACCCACGGCCGTCGCCTGATCCTGGATCCGCCCGAACTCCCGGCGGAAGTTGGTGTAGTCGATGATCGAGCGCCATTCCACCGGCAGCGGGGTGTGATGGACGATGACCGGCACCTTCAGCTCGTCGATGACGGACAGGTACTCCTCGAAGGCCTCGTCGTCGAGGTAGAGCTGCCCGTAGTGGCACGCGAGCTGGACCGCGACGGCGCCGTTGTCGAGGCACCGCTTGAGCTCGTCGATGTTGGCCTGACCGCCCCACGGCGGCACGCATGCGGTCGAGAAGAGGCGGCCTCCCGACTTCTGGACGATCTCGTGGGCGTTGTCGTTGACGGCCTTGCAGGTGTCGAGGCGCAGCCACTCCTGCCACACCGGCACGCGCATGATGCCGTAGTCGACGCCGGCCTCGTCCATCGCGCGGAGCTTGGCGTCGACCGAGTAGTCGCCCTCGACGTAGTTGAGGTTCTGGTAGCCGCGGGGCTTCTCGAGGATGAGCTGCTTGCGACCGTCCTCCATCTCCTTGACGGTCGCGATCTCCCCGAAGCCTCGCGGCGCGGTCGAGAGGAACCCGTCGAGCATCGTCGGGTTGTCGAAGAGGTCCTCGGGAAGGTGGTGGATGTTGATATCGATGACTGGCATGGGGACTTCCGTTCGTGAGAGGTGAGGGTGGGGGCGACCGCGCGACGATGCGCGGCGCGGGCTCACCTCGACGGCGGGGCCAGGTTCCGGCCGGGATGGACCGCCCTCCGGCGGGCGGGGCGCAGCCGCCCGGCCTGCGCGGCGGCGGCATGTGCTGTCACGGTGTCCTCCATTGGACTCCAGCGGGCGAGGGGGACGGCGGCCGCGACCGTGCGACGCCTCCCCCGAGGTGCGGCCATGGTAGCCACAATGATTCAGCAAGGTAAAGCACTTTGATGAAGCATCCTTCACCATCCTGCGGACCCGCCTGATAGCGTGCCGCCCAGAGTTCAAGGAGGAGCCATGGAGCCGCAGCCCGGCGCCGCGAGCCCGGACCCGGCGCGCCTCGAGGAGGCGACCGAGTTCGCCGAGTCGATGGCCTCGCTGTGGGCGCTGTCCACCTACATCTCGCGCACCACCGCCGGGCTCCCCACCCTCCCGCAGGCCCAGGCGAGCGCCCTCCGGAGGATCATGGCCGCGGACCCCGACGGCCTCACGCCGTCCGATCTCGCGACCGCGATGGGCGTGTCGCGCGCGATGGTGAGCGACCACATCCGGCGCCTCGAGGGCCACGGCCTGGTGGTCCGACGGCGCTCGGAGGGCGACGGACGCTCGGTCATCGTCTCGGGAACCGACCTGGGCCGCCACGTCCACCGGTCGTTCCACTCGGGCATCGCGCTCGCGATGGCGGAGGCGTTCTCGATGCTGCCCAAGCGCGACCTCGAACGCCTCGCTCGCGCCGCGGGCACCTTCGAGCAGCTGCAGGCGAACCTCACCGCGATCGCGGACCGCGTGGGCGCCGCCGGCGAGGCGGCCGAGGGGCGCATCGCGGCACCGCGCCGCTGAGCTCCCGCCCCACCGGGCGGGACCTTCGCCTCATCACACTTGAAATCGTGTGTGATATCTCGTACGCTCGCACCACGCTTCAGAGTCGAGCGTGTCCGCACGAGCCGGAAGGGCAGGATCGCCCTCCTCCGCCGCTCGGCGTCGCCTCGGCCTCCGGACCCCGACGGAAGGAACGCGGCGCATGACCACCCTGGTCTCGAGAGACGTCGAGTACTCGCATGACGGCACCCGCATGCTCGGGCTGCTCCTTGCGCCCGAGGACGCCGCGGCCCGGCCGGGCGTGGTCCTGTTCCACGATGCGTTCGGCCTGGGCGAGGACATGATCGCCATCGCCGCACGCATCGCTCGGCTCGGGTTCTCCGTGTTCGCGGCGGACGTGTGGGGCGACCGCCTCACCCCGACCGAGGAGGGCCAGATCGGTCCGCTCATCGGCGGCATGGCGGGCGACCGCGAGCGCTGGCTCGGCCGCGTGTCCGCCGCGCACACCGCCGCCGCGGCCCAGCCCGAGGTCGACGGCGACACGCTCGTCTCGATGGGCTACTGCTTCGGCGGGTCGAGCGCGCTCGAGCACCTGCGCGCCGGCGGCGCCGTGCGCGGCGTGATCGCGATCCACGCGGGCCTCGACCTGCTCTCACCGGGTTGGGAGTCCGCGCACTTCGGGACCCGCGTGCTCGTGTGCACGGGCGCGGACGACCCGATGGCGACCGCCGAGCAGCGCGCCGCGCTCGAGGCCGCGATGTCGGCCTCCGGCATCGACTGGGAGCTCGACCTCTACGCCGACACACGTCACGCCTTCACCAACCCGAGGTCGCAGTTCTCCCCCATGCCTGAGGTCGTCGCCTACAACCCCCGCAGCGCGGCACGTGCATGGGCCGCGACCGAGAGGTTCCTCGCCGAGCTCGTCCGCGAGCCGGAGCACGCGACCCCCTGACACCACAGGTTCGCTCGCGCGCCGCCCCGGGGCGCGGGTCACGAGAAGAAGAGGACACCATGCTGGATATCGCCATCATCGGAGCTGGCCCCGCAGGTCTCGCCATGGCCCTGCGCCTTCACCAGCAGGGCTTCCGCCCGACCATCTACGAGACCGTCACGGAGCTCAAGCCGCTGGGGGTCGGGATCGACGTCAAGGTCTACGGGACCAAGGAACTCATCGAGCTGGGCGTGCACGACCGCTTCAAGGAGATGTCCGTCGACGCCGTCGACTCGATCTTCTTCAACAACCACGGCCAGGAGATCTACGCCGAGAAGTGCGGCGTCCACATGGGCTACGTCCACGAGCAGCGGTTCGTGCACCGCGGCTACCTCCAGATGATGCTGTTCGACGTGGTGGTCGAGCGCATGGGTGCGGAGACGGTGGTGCAGGGCGCGCGCCTGCTCGAGTACCGCAACATCGAGGGCGGGGTCGAGTTCGACCTCCAGCACTCCGACGGCTCGGTCGAGACCAAGCACGCGGACCTGCTCATCGCCGCGGACGGCATCAAGTCCGTCGCGCGTCGGCAGATGTTCCCCGACATGGCCGAACCGCACTACTCCGGGATCACCATGTACCGCGGCACCACCCTGATGGAGCCCTTCCGCAACGGCCACACCATCCTGCACATCGGTGCCCCGCAGATCGCCTCGATGATCGTCTACCCCATCGCGGAGAACTTCGAGGGCACCGGCAAGGTGCTGGTCAACTGGGTGGTCGAGCGCGAGCGCGACCAGACCGTCGAGGACTGGAACCAGGTCGGGTCCGTCGAGGAGATCCTGCCGTGCTTCGACACCGTCAAGATCCCGTTCCTCGACGTGCAGCAGATGCTGCGCGACAACCGCGAGGTGTACCTGTTCCCGCTGATCCGCCACGACCCGCTCGACACCTGGCACGATGGCCGCGTGGTGCTCATCGGCGACGCCGCGCACGCGATGTACCCGCGCGGAGGGAACGGCGCCTGCCAGGCGATCGTCGACGGCGGCGCGCTCGCGTCGCGCCTCGCCACCATGCCCGTCGAGCAGGCGATCGAGGACTTCGAGGCCGCGCGGCTGCCCCAGGTCAACGGCATGGTGATGGCGCACCGCGGCGAGGGCTACGAGGTCATCCGCCGCATGGTCGCCGAGCGCACGGGCTGCGAGCCCTTCGAGGACATCGAGGACGTGCTGCCGCTCGCGGAGGCCGACGCGATCTTCTCCAAGTACCACGCGATGGTGGGCCAGCCCCGCCCCGGCTTCGAGGCGGGCGAGACCACCGGCTACCGGACGTGGGAGGCGGCGGGGGACGAGGCCCCGGCCGCCGCATCGTCCTCCGTCGCCTCCGTGGAGGCGTAGGACCGCATGGATCTGGGCATCTCGGGGCGCGTGGCGCTCGTCGCGGCGTCCTCGCAAGGCCTGGGGCTCGCATGCGCCGAGTCCCTCGCGCGCGAGGGCGTGAGGGTGACGCTCAACGGCAGGGACGGGGCGCGGCTCGAGGCGGCCGCATCGACCCTCCGGGCGCGCGTCCGCACCCGGGTCCCCGACACCGAGGTCGGCACCATCGCCGCCGACCTCACGACGCCGGAAGGGCGTGCGGCGATCCTGACCGCCCTTCCGGACGTCGACATCCTGGTGACCAACAACGCGGGACCGCGCCCGGGCCCGTACGCCGAGTGGGACGCGGAGGCGCTCCACGGCGCGCTCGCCACCAACGCCGTGCCGGCCATCGAGCTCATGCGCGCATACCTGCCGGGCATGCGCGCGCGGCGATTCGGGCGCATCGTCAACATCACGTCGGCCATGGTGAAGAGCCCGGCGGCGGACATGGGCCTGTCCGCATCCGCGCGCGCGGCGCTCACCGCCGCCGCGAAGTCGATCTCGAAGGAGGTCGCCGCGGACAACGTCACCGTGAACAACCTGCTGCCCGAGCGCATCGACACCCCGCGCCAGGAGTTCATGGCGCGCCGGCGCATGGAGCGGGACGGGATCACGCGCGACGAGGCCTACGCGGCGATCGCCTCCACCGTGACCGCGAGGCGCCTGGGCCGGCCCGAGGAGCTCGGCGATGCCTGCGCGTTCCTGTGCTCCGCCCAGGCCGGGTACATCACCGGACAGAACCTGCAGCTCGACGGCGGCACCTACGAAGGACTGATATGACGGACGTGACCCCAGCCGACGACGCGACCCGCGCCGAGCTCCTCGCTCTCGAGGAGCGGCGCCGCCGAGCGCTGATCGATGTGGACATGGAGGCGCTCGCCGACCTCTACGACGACGCGTTGGTCCACATCCACGCGCCCGGCCTGGTCCACACCAAGCAGATGCTGCTCGAGCACACGGCGACCCGCCGCCCCTACCTCGACATGTGGCGAGGCGAGCTCGAGGTCCGCGTGCTCGGGGACGTCGCGCTCATGACCGGCCTCCTCACCAACCGCCTGCGCAACCCCGACGGCGGCGAGCGCACCATGAGCGGCCAGGTGACCCAGGTGGTCCGCCGGTGCCCGGACGGCGCGTGGCGGTATCTCAGCTTCCAGATGACACCCCTGACCGAGCAGGTCTGGGGCACCCTCCCCTCCGAGAAGAAGGACTGACAGCCATGAAGCTTGCCCGCTACCGCGTCGGCACGGGACCGGTCCGCCTGGGACGCGTGGACGATGGCACCGTCACCGAGATCTCCGGCGTCGCCGGGATCGGCTCCTCGCTCCGCGAGATCCTGCCGCGGCTCCCGGAGCTGCGCGAGGCCATCGAGGCGGCGGCGGGCGACACGCACCCGTTGTCCGAGGTGACGCTGCTGGCACCGATCGACGACCCCCAGAAGTACCTCGGCATCGGCATGAACTATAAGGAGCATGCCGAGGAGGCCCGCCAGGCGGGCATCCCGATCCCGACCAGCCAGCTGTGGTTCAACAAGCAGACCTCGTGCATCACGGGCCCGTACGCGCCGATCGAGAAGCCGATCGTGTCCGACGCGCTCGACTACGAGGTCGAGCTCGCCGTGGTCATCGGCCGGCGCTGCCGGCACGTCGGCGCCGCCGACGCACGCTCGGTCATCGCGGGGTACATGGTCGCGAACGACGTCTCGGTGCGCGACTGGCTGCAGAAGCGCTCCCCCACGTTCACGCTCGGCAAGTCCTTCGACACCCACGGGCCGCTGGGCCCGTGGCTGACCACGGACGACGAGGTCGCCAACCCGCTCGACCTGCGGATGACGCTCTCCGTCAACGGGGAGACGCGCCAGGACTGGCGCACGGACGACATGATCTACGACATCTACGAGCAGATCGCGTACCTGTCGCAGGTCATGACGCTCATGCCCGGCGACATCCTCGCGACGGGGACCCCGGCGGGCATCGGCGCCCCCACCGGGAGCTGGCTGCGGGTGGGCGACGTGGTGCGCGCGGAGATCGACGGGCTCGGGTTCATCGAGAACACCGTGGTCGCCGAGCCGGCGCTGTAGGAGGCCCACCCCATGCGACGGCGCACGAGCATCCACCTGCCGGGATTCACCCATGCGAACCCCATCCCGGCCGCGAGCCGGATCGGAGCCCACCTGTACTCCGGCGTGCTCACCGGTCGCGACCCCGTGTCGCGCGAGATGCCTCCCGATCTGGAGGACCAGTGCGCCAACGTCTTCATCCAGGTGCGATCCCTGATGGCCGCCGCGGGCGGCCGGCTCGACGACATCGTGAAGATGACGTTCTGGCTGGCCGACTACCGCGACCGGGAGGCGCTCAACCGCGAGTGGGTCGCGATGTTCCCCGACCCCGACGACCGTCCCGCGCGTCAGGCGATGGCGGCGACGCTCGACGGCGGCTGCCTCATCCAGTGCGACCTGGTCGCCATCCTCGAGGGATGACGTGACCTCCGCACCCGTGGCGGCGCCGACCATGGTGCGGATCCTGCCCGTGCTCGCGGGGCTCACGGCGCTCGCGCCGCTGTCGGTCGACATCTACACGCCCTCGCTGCCGGCGGTGCAGGCGGACCTGGGTGGCTCCGATCCGCTCACGCAGGCAGGCGTCACGCTCTTCCTGCTCGGGATCGGGCTGGGCCAGCTGGTCTGGGGGCCGTTGAGCGACCGGTTCGGGCGGCGTGCGATCGTCCTGCTCGGCGTCGCGGGCTGGACCGCGGCCTCGGGCCTCGACGCGCTGGCCACCGGGCCGGGGATGCTCGTGGGCGTGCGTGCGCTGGCGGGCCTCTGCGGCGCCGCGGGCATCGTGGTCGCGCGCAGCATCGTGCGCGACCTCTCCTCGGACACCCATGCGATGGCGTCGCGCATCGGCTTCCTCGCGATGGTGACGTCCATCGCGCCGGTGGTCGCGCCGATCCTCGGAGCGTCCATCGCCGGCGCCTGGGGGTGGCGCGCGGACTTCGTGGTGCTCGCGGCCCTGGGCGGCATCCTGCTGCTCCTGTTCGCGTGGACGGTCCCGGAGACCCTTCCCCGCGAGAGCCGCTCGACCGGCGGCGTGCGTGCCGTCACGGAGGGCCTCGCGCGCGCGGCCCGCAACCGCGAGGTCGCCGGGGCGGCGCTCGCCCTCGGCGTGCATGCATTCGGCTTCTACGCGTACATCGCCACCGCATCGTTCGTCGTCGAGCGCGAGCTCGGACGGTCGCCGACCGCGTTCGCGGTGGTGTTCGGCACCAACGCCGTCGCGGTGATCCTTGCCAACATGACCTTCAGGAGGCTGGTGCGCCGCCGCCATCCCGCCGGCCCGCTGGGCCTGGGGCTCGCGATCAGCGCGGTCAGCGGCGTCCTGCTCTGGGGAGCGGCCGCTGCCGGCGCGCCCGAGCTCCTGTGGTGGCTCGCGTCGATGGCCTTCGCCGCGGGCACCGGGCTGGTGCTGCCCGGCGCGCATGCGTGGGGCCAGGCCACCGCCGTCGCGTCCGGCGCCGCATCCGCTCTCACCGGCTCCGCGCAGTTCCTCGGCGGGGTGCTCGGCTCCCCCGTGACCGGCCTGCTCGGTCCGACCGCGGCCCACCTGGGCCTCGTCATCGCCGTCGCGTCCGGTCTGGCCGTCGCCATCTGGGCGACCGCCCGTCCCGCATCGTCCCCCCTCCCCGCCCCGAAAGGACACCCATGACCATCACCGTCGAGCAGACCCTGCTCGCCCGCGTACCCGAGGCGCTGCTCATCGGCGGACGCTGGCGTCCCGCGGCCGGCGGCGAGACGCTCCTGGTCCGCGACCCCGCGACGGGCGCGGTGCTCAAGGAGATCGCCTCGGCATCCGTCGAGGACGGCCGTGCGGCGCTCGACGCCGCGTGCGACGCCTTCGAGGACTGGGCGTCGACGCCCGCCCGCGTGCGCTCCGACATCCTGCGGCGCGCGTTCGACCTGCTCATGGAGCGCAAGGAGGACTTCGCGCTGCTCATGAGCCTCGAGATGGGCAAGCCCCTGGCGGAGGCGCGCGGCGAGGTCGCCTACGGCGGCGAGTTCCTGCGGTGGTTCTCGGAGGAGGCCGTGCGTGTCGCCGGCCGCTACGGCGCGAGCCCGGAGGGGCACGGGCGCATGATCGTCACCCAGCATCCGGTGGGACCGTGCTACCTCATCACCCCGTGGAACTTCCCGCTCGCCATGGCGACCCGCAAGATCGCGCCCGCGCTCGCCGCCGGCTGCACCGTGGTGATCAAGCCGGCCGAGCTCACGCCGCTCACCACGCTCCTGCTCTCGCGCCTGCTCGAGGACGCGGGGCTGCCGCCTGGCGTGCTCAACGTCATCACCACGTCGCGCTCCGGCGCCGTGTCCGAGCCGATCATCCGCGACCCGCGCCTGCGCAAGCTGTCGTTCACCGGCTCCACGCCGGTGGGGGTGAGGCTGCTCGAGCAGGCCGCCGGAGGTGTGCTGCGCACCTCGATGGAGCTCGGCGGCAACGCCCCGTTCGTGGTCTTCGAGGACGCCGACCTCGACAAGGCCGTGGACGGCGCGATGGCCGCCAAGTTCCGCAACATCGGGCAGGCCTGCACCGCCGCCAACCGGTTCATCGTGCACTCCGCCGTGGTCGACGAGTTCACGCGCCGCGTCACCGCACGCGTCGCCGAGCTGCGCGTGGGTCGCGGCGCGGACCAGGGCGTGGAGATCGGCCCGCTGATCGACGAGCGCGCTGTCGACAAGGCGGCATCCCTGGTGGCCGATGCGGTGTCGCGCGGGGCCTCGCTGCGCACCGGCGGTCACGCGATCCATGGTCCCGGCACCTTCTTCGAGCCGACCGTGGTCGCGGACGTCCCCCCTGGTTCCGACATCCTCCGGGAGGAGATCTTCGGGCCCGTCCTGGCGATCGTCCCGTTCGACACCGAGGACCAGGCCGTCGCGATCGCCAACGACACCGACTACGGCCTGGTCTCGTACGTCTACACGGAGTCGCTCACCCGGGGGCAGCGCATGATCGAGCGCCTCGCGACAGGGATGATGGGCCTCAACATGGGCGTGGTGTCCAACGCGGCGGCACCGTTCGGGGGCTGGAAGAGGTCGGGGCTCGGGCGCGAGGGTGGCGCCGAGGGCATCCACGAGTACCTGCAGACCAAGTACACGCTCACGCCGGACCCGTTCGTCTGAGCCGCGCACGCGAAAGCCCGGGCGCATCGTCCCTGGCGGGTGACGATGCGCCCGGGCGGCGCGTCTCGAGGAGGAGAGCTACGCGGGCGTGACCTCGGCGAGCCCCTCGGGCGGGAGCACGTCGATCGCGGTCGGTGCCGGTCGGGTCAGCGGCAGCGGCCTGCCCCACACCGGGTCGCCCTCGGCGTCGAACGGCAGCACCTGCGCGCAGGCCTGACGGTTGGGCTCGTAGAGCGGGTCGCCCTCGAGCTCGATGTAGGTGCGGGCGTGGTAGACGAGCACGGTCTCGCCGTCCTCGTCCTCCGTGAACGAGTTGTGACCCGGGCCGTAGATGCCGTTCTCCGGGGCCGAGGTGAACACGGGCTCCGGGCTCTTGCTCCAGCTCGCGGGGTCCAGCGGGTCGCTGTCCGCGTCAGCCGTGAGCAGGCCCATCGCGTACTCGGGGCCCGTGCCGGACGCCGAGTAGGACAGGTAGAGCCTGCCGTTCTTCTGCAGCACCGAGGGACCCTCGTTCACCCAGAAGCGCTCGATCTCCCAGTCCAGCTCCGGCTTGGTCAGCATGACCGCGGGGGTCGCGAGCGTCCAGGGGTTCTCCATGCGCGCGATGTAGAGGTTCGAGTTGCCTCGGATCTCGAAGTCCTGCTGCGCCCACACGAGGTACTGGACGGCGTCCTTGACGAAGGACGTCGCGTCGAGCGCGAAGGACTCCCAGCCGGTGTCGACCTGGCCACGCTCGACCCACTCGCCCGTCATCGGGTCCTCGTCGGTGCACTCGAGCACGAACACGCGATGGCAGAAGGTCTCGGCGGTCCCCGGGACGTCCGCGTGCGGATGACCGATGCCCGCGGCGGCGTAGTAGATGTACCAGGCGCCGTTCACGCGGTGGATCTCCGGGGCCCAGATGAGGTTCGACTGCGGGCCCTCGAAGTGCTTGGTCCAGATGGTGACCTCGTCGGCCGCCTGGAGGTCCTCGAGGCGCTCGGCACGACGCAGGACGATGCGGTCGTAGAGCGGGTAGGAGCCGGTGAAGTAGTACGAGCCCTCGTGGCGCAGGACGCACGGGTCCGCGCGCTGGAGCACGATGGGGTTCGGGATGAGGTGCTCAGGCACGGGCGCTCTCCTCGTCGTTGAGTCGTGGACGGTTTGCAACGTTGTAAAGAATGATACGGCACTTCGGGCGACACGTGACAACCCGGAAGGCCCCTCCGCGTGTGAACCTCGCCTCACCCGCCATACGCTGAGCCCGAAAGGCGGTGACGATGGACGGCGCGTCTCACGAGGCGATCCCCCGGCTGCGCGATCAGACCAGGGAGATCGTCCACGGGTTGGCGAACGGCGCGTCCGTGCGCGGCATCGCCATGGCGTCCGCCGGCGCCGCGGTGCTGATGCTGCCGGGCGCCACCACGTGGCTGGTGCAGCTGATCGCGGTCGCGGCGCTCGGCGCGACCGCCCTCATGGACCTCTTCTACGCCGCCACGGGTCGACGCTGGCTCGGACGACGCCTCAACCGCGTGTACGCGGCGCTGCGCGGGCTGCTCACGCTCGCGGTGACCGCGCTGCTGGCCGTGCTCGCCTGGTGGGATCCCACGGGCGAGGCGCTCAGCCTCGCGGTGCTGGTGCTGGTGCTGGGCTGCTACGTAGCGGCCCGCGGCCTCATCGTGGTGCTGGGCGCCGCCTTCCGCAGGGGCCGCGCGGATCGCATCCCGCGGCTCGCGAGCGGCGGTGTGACGCTGGTGCTCGGCGTGCTCGCGGCGGCGTTCCCCCAGCAGATGGCGAGCACCGTGATCGTCTCGTCCGCCGCGGCCGCCATCATCGTGGGGCTCATCCTGGTCGCGTGGGGGCTCCGGCGCGCCGAGTCCGGCAGCGAGCTCGATCCGGCGCACACCTCGATCGGCGAGGTGCTGTGGGACTGGGTGCGCATGGCCGATGTGGGCGACGACGCCCGTGCCGTCCAGATCGAGGCGCTCTACTTCGAGAACCCCGGTCGGCTGTCGAAGCTCGGCGCGTGGTGGGTCATGCTGGTGCTGTCGGTCGCGATCGCGACGTACGCCATCCTCGCAGACTCGACGGCCGTCGTCATCGGAGCGATGCTGGTCGCCCCGCTCATGACCCCGATCGTCGCGCTCGCCGGCGCGCTGGTGAACGGCTGGGCCCGGCGCGCGTTCCACTCCGCCGTGCTCGTGGGGTCCGGCATGGTCGTGGCCATCCTGCTCTCGTACGGCCTCGCCGCATGGTCACCCGTCGCGATCGCGTTCGCCACGAACTCCCAGATCACCTCCCGGGTGGCCCCCACGGTGGTCGACATGCTCGTCGCGATCGCCGCGGGTGCGGCGGGCGCCTTCGCGACCGTGAACTCGCGGGTGTCGTCGTCGATCGCCGGCGTCGCCATCGCGGTCGCGCTCGTGCCGCCCCTCGCGGTGGTGGGCGTCAGCCTCAGCGGCGGCCGCATCGGCGACGCGAGCGGCGCGCTGCTGCTGTTCCTCACCAACTTCGTCGCGATCGTGCTCTCCGCATGCGCGGTCTTCGTGATCACGGGCTTCGCTCATGCCGGGATGCTGCGCACCAGCCCGCGGCGGGTGCTCCTCACCCTCGCCCCGTTCGTCATCCTCGCGGGCCTGGTGCTGCTCCCCCTCATGGTGCGCACCGAGGGTCAGCTGGTCGCCTCGGGCCAGGAACGGAACGCGGAGAAGGCCGTCGAGGAGTGGCTCGGCGAGGACACCGGGTTCGTGATCCAGGGGGTGACCATCTCGAGCGACGGACTCCGCGTGGTCATCCAGGGCCCCGGCGAACCTCCTCCCGCCGAGGAGCTCCAGGAGGCGCTCAAGGGCAGGTTCGGGGGCTCGCCCGCGCTCTCGCTCATCGTGATCCCGGTGACCGTCACCGAGCTCCCGGCGGTGTACGGCAGCTGACGGCCGCTCGGGCAGGGGCGCAGGCGGGTGTCAGCGCGCCTTCCACACGGCGGTGTACCTCCAGAAGAGCCGCCTGCGCATCCGGACACCGGGGAGCACGGACTCCATCACGAGAGCGACCTGCTCGAACGTCTCCGCCGGGGCCGCCACCGGCGCGCCCATCCTCAGCGGCTCGGCGGCTGTCCCACGAGGGTGCCGGAGCCAGCCCACCACCGGGTTGAGGGCCACGGAGATCCTGGACCGGAGATCGGGGTGGTCCTCGCTGACCACCCCGACGATCACGATCCTGCCGCCCGACCGCAGACAGGCCCGCGCCTCGCGGAGCGCCGCCTCGAGCGCCAGGTGGTGCAGCGAAGCGACGAACACCACCAGGTCATACGCCGCTCGCTCCTCCGGGCCGAAGGACCGCGCCTCGATGCGTACCCGCGCGCTCCGAGCATGACGGGAGAGCGCGTGAGCCGCATAGACGGGGTCCGGCTCGAGGCCGACCACGTCCGGCAGGATCCGAGCCAGACCGCCCACCAGGTTGCCGCTGCCGCAACCCACATCGAGCGCGCGAGCTCCACCGGCCCGGGCGACCCGCCACGCGTGCCACATGACCACGGGAGTGAAGGCGGCGTTGTGGGACCACGGATGGGCTCGGTTGAACCGCCCGAGCCGCTCGATCAGAGTCACGCGTCCAGGCTAGCGGGCGGACCGAAAGCGCTGGTAGAAATGCGAAAGGCCCCCCAACGTGGTTGGGGGGCCTTTCTAAGGAA
>NZ_BBLV01000001.1 GCF_000971115.1 Demequina gelatinilytica
CTTCTCTATGTTACTCGGACTTCGGCGCCTTGTCCAATCGCCTTGCGGAGATCGTGTCAGGCCCGGCTGTCCGAGCGGGTTTCCATCTTACATCCTTTTGACCGGTTCGCTGACCGCTCTCCAGGCTCCGGATGGACCCTCCGTCACTGCGTCTCACCCTTCCGGGCTGCTCGCTGGCAACTCGGAATAAGTTACACAGATGTTTCGGCGTTGTCCAACCGAGAGCCGCATAACTTGGTGACACCAGGTACTTCCCTGGGGCCGCGGGCCCCTGCCCGCTGCGGACCGCCTCCGCGGGTCAACGACGCGCCTCCTCGACGCTCTCCTGGAGCCAGTCGAGGAGCTCCTCGGCGTGCAGCAGCACCGAGATGTGTCCAGCGTCGTCGAACCTCCTGAGAGCGGCGCCGGGGATGGCCTCCGCGAGCCAGCGGCCGTGGCTCGCCGGCACCACGCGGTCCTCTCCCCCGTGGGCGATCAAGGTCGCGACCGCACCAGCATCCGCGGGATCGAAGCCCCAGCCCGTGACATAGGCGCGGTCATCGTCGATCATGCCGTCAGGTCCGTGCGCAAGCGCCGCCTCGACGATCCCGGTGAACCAGCGCCACGGTCCGCCAAGGGCCTCATGGTCGGCAGGCGTGAACATCTCGGGATCCCAGTCCTGCGAGAGCTGGGCGCTCAAGGCGGCAGGTCCGAGCGCGGCGGCCTCGAGCTCCTCCCGTCCCCCACGCCCCATCCCGCCGAACCAGTCGAGACCTGCGGCACCGTACGGCGCCAACCCCGCGATCGACGCGGCGGCGAGCACGCGCCCGGGCATCAGCGCGGCGCACGCGAGAGCGTGAGGCCCTCCTCCCGAGTGGCCGACCACCGCGAACCGCGGCATGCGCAACGCGTCGGCGACGCCGGCGACGTCCTCGACGATGTCCGCCACGTATCGTCCTTCGCGGCGCGTCGAGCCGCCGTAGCCGGGACGATCGAGCGAGACCCACCGGAAGCCGCGCTCCGTGGCAGGGCGCATGAGCGGCCCCGGCGGCTGGCCGATGTTGGGTGTGCCGTGGTGCCAGAAGAGGGGGACGCCGTCAGCCGGCCCGTCCTCGTACCAGTGCACGATGCGCCCGTCCGCGCATTGCAGGTCGCCCTCGCTCGCCATGGCCCGACATTAGCGCCGCGCGCGGCGGTCGACGCCGACCCAACACCTGCGCGCAAGGATGCGTTGTCAGGTGGGACAAGGGAGGTCGGATGCCCAGCTGGGGGGACACGCTCGAGGCGGTGATGCGGGAGCGCGGCGGCGCGCTCTTCGCGTACGCCTACGTGCTGACGGGGGATGCGGACGATGCGCAGGACCTGGTGCAGGAGGCGCTCGTGCGGGCGTTCCGACGACGAGGCGCCCCTCAGGGCGTCGACCCGGCCCACGCCTACGTGAAGCGCGCGATGCAGACCGCCTTCATCGATGCGCACCGCCGCGCGACGGCGCGTCCCCAGCGTGACCACCGCGAGGCGGACCGGGTCGCACCGGACCACGCGCCGGCGACCGACACCCTCGACGCGCTCATGGACGCCGTGACGTCCCTGCCCCCGCGGGAACGCACCTGCATCGTCATGCGCTACCTCGACGGCCTGAGCGCGCAGGCGATCGCCCATGAGCTGGGGCTGGCGCCCGGCTCTGTCCGGCGATACCTGCACGACGGGATCGCGACGCTGCGACGCACGCACGGCGACTTCGGGCTCGAGCCGGCGGACGCCGTCAGCGGCGGCGCCGACCACCACGTGATCGTCACCAGCAAGGGAGGCACGCGATGAGCAGCGAGCTGGAGAAGGCCATGGAGCGCCGGGTCGCCGCGGGCCTTGCGGAGTACGGCGAGCGGGCCGACGCGATGGTGCCGCTCGCCCGCGCGCGCGTCCGACGTGCCAGGACGATGCGAGCGCTGGGCACCGCGGGCCTCGCGGCCGTGGCGGTGGCCGCGGTCACCACGGTCGCGATCGCAGCGGGCGCCCGGGAGACGGTGGCGCCGGCGACGGCGAGCCCCACGCCGAGCGCATCCGCCGGCGTGGATGGGGCGCGGGACCCGCACGCGGCGCTCACCGCGGAGGACCTGCTCGCCGAGCAGGGAGGACCCGAGGACATCGCGCAGATCGCGATCCTGTGCGACGGGGCCGTGCCCCGCACCTGCGAGGAGGTGCGGTTCGGGGACTGGCAGATGCTGCAGCTCGAACCGGACGCGGCGCGGGTCGAGGTCTCCACGACCGACACCACCGCGACCGTCGGGTGGGGCGTGACCTACCAGGGCGACACGCCTCTCACCTACCTGCCGGACCTGGTCTACCCCCAGATCGAGCCGACGTGGACCTCGGTCGACGACGCGATCAGCAGGCTCACGGATCTCTCCATCCAGATCGACGCGGAGCCGGCGAGCATCGCGCCGGGGAGCACCGCGACCGGTACCGCGACCGTGGCGCTCGCACAGGGCTCGGCCGTGGCCCCCGGCACGTCCATCGACATGACCGTGCTGGTTCCCGTCCCGTTCGCGGACGCCGCGGACACGCGCGAGCTGTGGCTGCTCGCGAGCATCGGCGGCACCCCGGTGATCGCGTCCGACGCGGAGGCCTCGACGGCCCAGACGATCACGGCCGACGACCTGATCGCGACCGAGGTCTCACGCACCATGGAGGACTTCGACCGCGGAGCCGCGCAGGCGGGGCTGCACTGCACCGTCGAGCCGGGGCTCAACCCCCGCACGGACACGGTGGAGCAGGACTCCTTCGATCCGGTCTGCGACGCCGTCTGGCTGAGCGACGGGACCCCGCTGCTGCGGGTCACCGAGATGACCTTCGACGTCGACGAGGCCAACGACGTGGCGAGGATCCGATGGACCCTGCAGAACACCTCGGGGGTGCCGCTCTCGCTCGACACCGGCGGCATGACCCTCGCGATCGAGCAGCCGGTGGATCCCATGCCTCTGAACGACGGCGGGATCGTGTTCACCTCGGACGGGACGCTCATCGCGGGCAGCCTGTGGGCCTCGGAGACCGAGCGGTTCGGCCTGGTCCAGCGGGCGAGCACGGTGGAGACGGTCCAGCCATGGGAGCAGGTCGTGGGCGAACGCGAGGTGTTCCTCTCCGAGATCGGCGATCTCGCGTCGGCGCGGTTCTCGGTCCACGTGCGCGTCGCGCACGACGACGACACCGTGAGGACTCCGGAGGTGTTCCTCGAGTCGACGTGGGAGGGCGGGGACAGCTCGCAGTGAGGTGATGGCGTGATCACGTCCGCGCTGGCAGGATCGGGCGCACGACCGGATCGGAGATGGCATGGGGCGGTGGGGGCGCGCGCTCGACGGCACGATGCGCGAGCACGGGGAGGCGATCTTCGCTCACGCCCGCGCGCTGGCTGGCGATGACGCAGCCGCGACCGCTCTGGTCGAGGAGGCGCTCGTGGAGACCTTCTCGCACGGCCACGTCCCCGAGTCCCCCACCGCGGGCATGCGAGCCGTGATGAGGACGATGCGCCGCGCCGCCGTGCGCGCCACCGCGCCGCCCGTCCCGCCCGCGCCGCCGGAGGGACGCGCCGACGCATCGTCCCTCGCGCGCGAAGCCCTCACGACGCTGCCCCGACGGGAGCGCGCGCTCACGGTGCTGCGCTACGGCGAGGGGCTGGCTGTCGAGGCGATCGCCGAGGAGGCCGGGCTCAAGGAGCGCGATGTGCGGGAGGGTCTCACCCGCGCCGTAAGGCTGCTGCTCTCCGCCTACCCGGGCATCGGGCTCACCGTCGAGGACGCGCTCGAGGGCGGCATGCTCGAGACGGCCTCCGTCGAGGAGGCGTGGTGAGCGCGGCGCTCGAGCGCGCCATCGCGGCGGACGCGGAGGCGGGACGCGTCCTCGCGCACGCGCGCAAGGACGAGGTCCACACGCGCGCAGGCTCGGCGGCATCGAGGCGGCGACGACGGCGGACGGCGCTGCTCGGTGGAGGCGCGGGTGCGGGCCTGGTCGCGGTGGCGGTGGCGCTCGGCGCCGTCGGCGCGGGAGGTCCCGCGGGGGCGGGCCCCGACGACCGTGATGCCGCCGCGGCGCCGAGCACCTCGGCGAGCGCATCCTCGGCTCCGGTGTCGGAAGGCGTGGGCACCATCTACGCGGAAGAGCTCATCGCGAGCGCCAAGCCGCGAGTGCGTGGCCTGCCGGTGCGGGGCCAGGCCGCCGTGCTGTGCCCGTCGGGCCTGGAGGCGGGCTCGATCGCACGATGCACGGCGGTGACCGTCGGCGAGTCGGCGCTGCTGGTCGCGGACTCGAGCATCTCGCGCATGGACCGGTTCGTGGCGGACGGCCACGCGCGGGTCAACGTGGCGGTCATGTTCACCGTGACGGGCTCACGCGCGCTCGCGGTCTCGGACGTCCTCTCCCCCGGCGTCATCGTGAGCGACCCCGATGCCGAATCCGACGGCTGGCTCGGCGGCGACAGGGCGACCTCCCTGTGGAACGGCTACACCACGCGCAGCGTGGTGATGCCTGAGCGGCCCTGGGGAGGCACGCTGGAGCCGACCTCCTACCTCTCGAGCAACCTCTCCGCGGATGCGGCCGCCCCCGACCCCGGCGAGCAGCGCGATCCCGTGTGGGCCGTCGCGAACGCCGGGGCGAACGCCGAGGGCACCGTCGTGACCAGCTGGGTCGAGGTCGAGGCGCGGACCGTCGATCCCGAGTCGACCCTGCTGCTGGAGGTGTCGACCCCGGTCCGTCCGGAGCTGGAAGGCCTTACCGCGAACGAGATCGCCGTCGGCTTCACCGAGCGGAGCCGGGACGATGCGGACCGGGAGGGCGCCACACGGGCCCTCCTGTGCGACGTGGACGATGCCTGGCGCAGGGAGGTGGACGAGCTGGGGTGGACCGTGCGGGACGGGTGCGCCGCGGGGTGGGTGGACGGCACCTACCTCAGCGCGGACGCGAACACCGACTGGGTCACCGATGGCGGTGCCGTCTGGGAGGTGCGCAACGCCTCCGGCGGCGAGCTGCTGATGAACTCGCTCACGGTGATCGTCGAGCACGACGCCGCCTCGCTCGAGCCGTCCCGGAGCGACACGTTGGGCGAGGGGTACGGCATCGCGTTCGATACCAACGCGTGGACCGGCGCGACCACCCGGTCGGCTGCGATCGCCACGTACGGCTACCCGCAGGGCTTCGCCTGGGAGCGCATGGGCGCCTGGTGGACCGAGCTGACGAACGGCCAGCTCGCGGAGCTGGGCGAGCGAGGCGCGGCGACGGCCCAGGTCGCGATGCCCTTCCTGGGCGACGACAGCAGGATCCTGGTGCTCGAGGTGCCTCTGCCGCTCGACGAGCCCGTCGACGGCTGACACCGCCATGCGGCCGCCGTGCCGCGGTGGGAGGATCGAAGGGTTCCTCGAGGGGGCGATGTGAGCCACTGGGAGAAGGTGCTCGACGCGACGATGCAGGCGCGCGCCGCCGATCTCTTCGCCTACGCGCACACCCTGACCGGGGACGATGCCATCGCAGCCCGCGTGGTCGAGGACGCGCTCGCCGCCGTGTTCGGCAGGCGCGGCTATCCCCGCACGGTCGACGAGGCCTACCCCGCGCTCGAGCACGCCATCCGGCGGGCGGCGGTGCGAGCGCACGCGTCCCCAGCCGTGGCCGGAACGGTCGAGGCCGACGGCCCGCCGTCGCTCCCGGAGGACCTGCACCACCTCCCCACCCGCGAACGGGCGCTGCTCGCGATGCGCTACGTCGACGGCCTCGCGGTCCCTGCGATCGGCGAGGAGACGGGGCTGCATCGCAGCGCGATCGAGGAGGCGCTCACGCACGCGGTCCAGGCGCTCGCGCTCTCGCACCCCGACCTCCGCCTGTCCGTCGAGGATGCGCTCGAGGGGGGCAGCGTCGCGCAGGACGAGGTCACGATCGGCGGGGAGCGGTGAACGGGGCGCTCGCTGCCGCGCTCGCTCCGCGGGACGGCGACCTGGACCCCGATGCCGTCGCGGCCGCGACCGCGCGAGCGCGCCGTCGCATCGTGAGGAGGCGGCGACGCACCGCGACCGGCGCCGTGGCGGCAGGGGCCGTGGTGCTCGCGGGTGCCGCCGTGACGGCCGTGCTCGCGACGTCGCCCGCAGACGGCCCCGGCGGCATGCCCGCCGCGGATCCGGTCGACCCGCTCGAGCGCGTGGAGCGCAGCGTGCCCGCTGCGGAGCCTCGGGCCGACGCGGTCACCGCCGACGCATGGGTGGCGGGCTTCGCGCCCCGCACCGACGACGAGGCGCTGGCGGCGGACCGGCAGGCCGCGCTGCTGTGCGAGGTGCCGGACGCGCTTCAGGGCCTGACCGCGAGCGAGGCGGCGTGGCTGGGGCTCGAACCCCCCGCGTGCCTGGCAGGTTCCGTCGCCGGGCCGGTCCTCGAGCCGTCCCACGGCGTCCAGGTGGTCGACGGCGTCAACGGCAGCGCGGCCGACGTGGCGTGGGCGGCCGTCAACGTGTCCGACCAGGCGATCGTCACGGCGGGCTGGTCGGTCCTGTTCGAGACCGCGCCGGAGGCCGCACCATCCGAGGCGACCGCCTCGGTCCTGGGCTCGGTCACCCTCACGCGGTCCCTGTGGCTGGACGCGGCCCACCGCAGCCTCCCCTCGCCCGCCTCGCCGCGGTGGCGCGAGCTGGGCAGCGGCTCCACGCTGCTCGCGCAGACACACCTCGACCCGGACCGGACCGTGTCGGGCGCCACCATCGACGCGGCCGCGCTGCGCACCGCGATCGCGGACGGCGCCGCGGTCACCGGCGCCGTGGTGGTGCCCTTCGAGGACGATCCGTCGACCGTGATGGTGCTCGAGGTCCCCCTCACCGGGATGGAGCCGTGGTGACCGGGGACCTGGTCGAGGCGCTCGAGGCCGATGCCGGACCGGGCCCCGGGAGGGACGGCTTCGCGGGAGTCGCGGGCCGTGCGCGAGCACGCGCACGCCGCGGCCGGCGCTCGCGCGCGGTCGCCTGGGCGGCGGCAGCGTGCGTGGTGCTGGGCGGCGCCGCGATCGTGCTGCCGTCCTGGGATCGGGGCGAGGAGCCCCAGGTCACCCGGACCCTGACCCGCGCCCCCACCGTGTTCGCCGAGGACCTGACCGGCACCGTCGTCGACCGCACGCGAGGTGTGGCGTCGGTAGCACCCGCGCAGGCCTCGGTGCTGTGCTCGGTGCGGTCCGAGGCGAACCCCTGGGCGGCATCGTCCGACGGCGGCAGCCTGCCGGTGCGCTCGGTCTGCACGGCGGCATGGGCGGGCGACGCGCCGATGCTCGCGGTGGATCCCGCCCGCACGCACCTCACCGCGTACGTGGGCGAGAAGAGCGCGGTGATCACGGTCGAATGGGCGTTGCGCAACCGCGCGGATGCACCGCTGGCGCTCGATGCCGGCGGTGTCCTGACGTCCCTCACCACGGAGTCGACCGCCGTCACGACCGATCGGGAGTACGACCAGGACCGCTTCGCGGGCGGGTCGCTGTGGGCGTCGAACACGCAGCGCTACGCGTCGCTCAGCGGGGACTCGCGCCCCGTCACGGTCGAGCCCGGCGAGTACCTCCAGGGATCGACGCGCTTCACCGGCACCGCGCCGGAACCTGGAGCGCCGCGGGATGCCGTGTGGGACATCGCCACCGGTGCGGCCTGGCCGACCCTGGGCGTGCAGATCAGGGTCCAGCCGTTCGGCCTGTCCGGCGCCACCGAGCTGTTCCTCGAGGCGGAGACCTCGACCGAGCGCCTGGCGCCGGGCGTGAGCGCGGACACCCTGGTCGCCGACCTCACGCCCCGCGCGCCCGGCGAGTCCCGTGACGGCGCTCAGGCCGCCCTGCTGTGCAAGGTCCCCCCTGAGCTCCGGCCCGAACCCGGCGGCGCCTTCCCGTACGCGGCCGGCGAGGTGACGTGCCGGGCCGGATGGCTCCCCGACGCGGTGGTGGTCGATCAGTCGTCGCTCGCGCTCACCGCAGGCGAGATCGCACCGGTGGTCGGCTGGGGCGTCGTCTCGCGCGCCGAGGGCGCCCTCACCGTATCGGGATGGAGCCTGCTTATCGAGAGCGGTTCCCTGGCGGACGGGACGGCACCGCTGCTGCGGCTCGGCTCCGCGGTGGTGACCACTGCCACGGCGTGGGATCCCGACGGCCACCGCACGGCGCTGCTCGACAACGCGACGATGGAGATCGACGTCGACCCGGGTGAGGCCATCACGGGGTACGACTCGCTCTTCCCCGCGATGCTCACCGACGGCCAGCCGATCGATGTCGACGCGGTCGCGATGGCGATCGCGAGCGGCGGCGCGGCAACCGCGCAGGTCGAGGTGCCGTTCCTTGATGACGCCCGCAGGGTCCTGATCCTCGAGACCCCGCTCGCGGGACCCTTGGCCTCCCCGTCCGCATCACCCTGAAGCCGGACCCTGCGTTTCCGTCCGCGCATGCGTCTGAAGCGGTGGAAGGATTCACGCGACGGGACGGGGGCTGCGGTGAGCGGGTGGTCGGACACGTTGGATGCGCTGGTGCGCGAGCGTGGCAGGACGCTGTACGGGTACGCGTTCGTGCTCACCGGGTCGCGCGAGGCCGCGGACGACCTGCTTCAGGACGCGCTCGTGCGCGCCTTCAAGCGCGGACGCGGGCCCGAGTCGCTCGACGCCGCGCATGCCTACGTCAAGCGCGCGATGCAGACGGCCCTCATCGACTCGCACCGGCGGGCGAGCGTCCGGCCCCAGCGGGACCGCCGCGAGGCCGACCGCGTCGCGCCCGACCCGACCGGCGCATCGTCGACGCGGGACGCGCTGCTCCAGGCGGTGCACTCGCTCCCACCACGTGAGCGGACCTGCGTGGTGATGCGGTACTTCGACGGCCTGTCCTCGACCGCCATCGCGTCCGAGCTCGGGCTCTCCTCGGGGACGGTCCGCGGATACCTCTCGACCGCGCTCGCGACGCTGCAGCGCACGTACGGCGACTTCGGGCTCGATCCCGCAGACGCGATCGAGGGCGGAGACGAGCACGTGGTGATCCTCACGAAGGGAGCGGGACGATGAGCAACGAGCTGATGGAATCCCTCGCGAGGGGCGCGGATGCGGGCGGCGACCTGTTCGACTCGCGCGTGTCCTCGGTGGTGGACCCCGCGCGGAGCCGGGTGCGACGCGCCAGGACGATGCGCGGCGTGGGCCTCGCCGGTGCGGCGACCGTCGCGGCGGTCGGCATCGCGGTGGGCGCCTCGACGCTGGGCGGCCGAGGGACCGATGTCGCTCCCGCCGACCCCACCCCGACCGGGACCGCTCTCACCGCGAACGACCTGCGCTGGGACACCGCGCCACGCGTGCGCGGCGAGGCCGGCACGGGCCAGGCCGCGGTCGAGTGCACCTTCGACCACGTCAAGGCGAACCCGTGGAGCGACGGGCACTCGGGGTCGGTGACCGACGACTGCGCGGCGCTGTGGGTCGGCGACGCCCCTGTGCTCGAGGTGGGCGAGGCGACGGTCGAGATCGCGGGCGACGGAGCGGTGACCGTCCGCTGGACCGTCTCCAACGCCTCGGATACCGCCATCACGGTCGACCCAGCCGCGACCACCCTGCTGTTCGGCACCGATCCCGATGCGGTGTCGACCGGCATCAGCCTCGTGGACGATGCGACCGTCGCGCTCGGACCGTGGTCGGACGACACGACGCGCCACGTGACCATGGACGGGGACACGAGCCCGATGCGGCTCGAGCCGGGCGGCACGTTCTCGGGAACCTCGCTCCTCTCGCCGGACGACCTGGATGGTCCGGGCCTCCCCTCCCTCCTCGACGACCTCACGTCGACGACCGGACAGGCGACCATCACGGTCCAGGTCCGAATCCCGCCCGCCGGTGCGGTCTCCACCAGCGAGCTGTTCCTCGAGGCCGAGACGACCGTCCACCCGACCGGGACGCTCGACCCCATCTCGCCCGCGCTCGAGGGCCTCGAGGCCCGTACCGCAGGCGAGATCAGGGACGATGCGCAAGCCGCGCTTCTGTGCCACGTGGGCGATGCCGACAATCCGCGCACGAGCACCAGTCGCGAGGGCGACGACGGCGGCCCCTGGCTCACGCAGCCGCTGTGCCCCACGGTCTGGGTGCCGGGCGGGCAGCAGCTCGAGCTCACCCGCCTGCTGTTCGCCTCGGAGCCGAACGCCGGGATGATCCCGGTCACGTGGACGCTCACGAACGTGTCCGATCAGGCGCTCAGGCTCGACCGCGCGGCGATGGGGATCGTCGTCGAGATCGACGGCGCAGGGTGGATGTCCTCGACCGAGAACACCACGGTCGGCTGGCCCGCCGAGGGCGACGAACGCTACGGCTACCTCTCGTCGGAGTCCGACGTGGTCACCGTCGAGCCGGGCGGGACCGTGACCGGGGAGGCCACGCTCGATGTGGGCGAGATCGAGGGTGCGGACAGGTTCTACGTCACCATCCGGGTCGCGCGCGACGACGACGAGAACGGCGCGCGTGAGCTGGTCCTCGAGACGGAGTGGGAGCAGCCGCCGACCAGCGCCGGCTCGTAGCTAGTCGACGGCGCGGCCGTTGAGCTCGGCCCGGTGCTCGCGCCAACCCGGCAGGTACGTGTCCATGATCGCGCGGAAGCCCGGCCCGTGGTTGGGCTCGAGCAGGTGGGCGAGCTCATGGACCACCACGTACTCGACCAGGTGGTGGTCCTGCCGGCCGAGCTCGACGCTGAAGGTGATCACGCGGGTGGTGTGGTTGCAGGTCCCCCAGCGGGAGCGCATGATCCGCATCCGCCACGTGGGCTCCGGCACGCCCATGCGAGGCACCCACTCGGCGACCACCGCGGCCAGCAGGGGCCGCAGCTCGCGGCGCAGCGCATCCGCCTCGGGCCCGGGCGCGAGAGCGACGGGCCGTGCGACGGCCTCGGCCTGCTTCGCCGCGATCCACGCCGCCTTGGACCGCACCCACGCATCGATCTCGCGCTGCGGGGCACGCAACGGAGCGCTCACCCGCACCTCCCCGGTGCCGGAGACGACCACCATGCGCAGGTTCTTCATGCGCTTACGCGTGAGGGTGTACGCGGGGATCCGGTCGGGCATGCGCCCACTGTAGGTGCGCGCGCCGACACCTCCGCGTCTGTCCACAGCCCCGAATCGTCCCCAACCTGCGCGCCCATCCATGCGTACTACCCGGCATGAGGAGAATCGAGCCATGAGCGCGTGGGCCAGGATGCTCGACACGCTGGTCCGCGAGCGCGGCCCGGCGCTGTACGGGTACGCCTACGTGTTGACCGGGTCCCGCGAGGCGGCCGAGGACCTGATGCAGGACGCGCTGGTGCGCACCTTCCGCTCGGGAAGGGCCCTGGGCTCGCTCGACTCGGCGCACGCCTACGTGAAGCGATGCATCTCCACAGCGTTCATCGACAGCGGGCGACGCGCCGCCGCGAGGCCCCGCAGCGCGGGCATCGAGGCGCCCGAGGCCGCGGCCATCGCACCCGACGCGAGCCGGCACGTGGACGATGCCGTGACCCTGCAGGCGGCGCTGCTCACCCTCACGCCCCGCGAGCGGGCGTGCGTGGTGCTGCGCTACCTCGAGGACATGACCGTGGCCGGTGTCGCGCAGACGCTCGGGCTCGCGGAGGGCACGGTCAAGCGCTACCTCTCCGACGGCGTGGCGCGGCTGCGCGAGACCGTCCCCCAGATCGACTTCACGGACGTCGAGACCGTCGCCGTCCACCAGCACCCAGGAGGCATCCGATGAGCACCGCGCACGATGCGCTGGCCGCGATCCGCGCGACCGCCGCACAGGACTTCGCCACGACCGGGCTGAGCGCCGGCCTCTCCCCCGTGACCCGCCGCGTGCGCCGCCACCGTGCGGTGCGGGCCGCCACCGGCTCGGTCGCCGGCATCGCGGCGCTCGGCGCCGGTGTGTACGGCTACTCGCGCTGGGGGGCCGCCGTGCCGGTGGCGCCCGCGAGCACCTCGCCGTCGGTCCAGGCCACCACGCCCGCATCGTCCGCCACGGCGGAACCGAGCGGCTCTCCCGAGGCGATGGTGAGCTCGGAGCCCGTCACCGCGGACTACCTGGTCGCCGAGGGCGACACCATCGAGGCCACCGTCACCGCGCTCGCCACGGTCTACTCCGCGACCGCGGAAGAGGCCCGCGCCGCGATCGTCGCCGCGCTGCCGCCCGAGGCCGAGGACGACCCCGAGGGATGGGTGTCGCCCGGCTCCGAGCTCGCGCCCACCACGCTCGAGGAGGCCGCGCAGTGGCTGGTGGACCTGCAGCTGCGGAACCTCCAGTCCATGGGGGTCGCGCGCGAGGACTGGAAGGAGACGCTCACCATCGCATCGATCCTGGTGGGCGAGTCCGGCGACCCGTACAACTGGACCAGGATCTCCGAGGTGATCCACAACCGGCTCGACGCGGGCATGATGCTCCAGCTGGAGTCGCCGCTGTACTACATCACGGGCGCCGCCGAGCGGCGGGTCACCGACGACGGCTTCGCGGTCGACTCGCCGTACAACACCTTCATGTACGAGGGCCTGCCGCCGACGCCGATCGGCTCCTCCGGGCTCGGCGCCGTGGACGCGGCGGCGCATCCCGAATCCGGCGACCTGATGTTCTTCCTGATCGATCCCGAGACCGGCGACGGGCACTTCGCCGAGACGTTCCACCAGCACCAGCTCAATGCGGTCGAGCTCGGGATGATCGAGGCGGGCGACGTCCTCCCGGAGTGATCAGCCCTCGGGCGCGTCGAGGACCTTGCGCATCCAGCCGTGGGGGTCCTCGGCGCGTCCGTACTGAAGGTCCGTGAGGCGCGCGAGCACCGCATCGGCCACCGACTCCCCCTCGACCCGCGGGACGGTCACGTCGAAGTCGTCGGAGGCGAGCCGGCCCACCGGCGTCACCACCGCGGCCGTGCCGCACGCGAACAGCTCGACGATCTCCCCCGACGCGACGCCCTCGAGGATCTCCGAGAGCGCGAGGTCGCGCTCCTCCACCTCGCGGCCCTCGTCGCGCAGCAGCGTGAGGATCGAGTCGCGCGTGATACCGGGGAGGATGGTCCCGCTCAGGCGCGGCGTGACGATGCTGCCGTCGGCGCGCACGGCGACCAGGTTCATGCCGCCGAACTCCTCGACGTACGTGTCCTCCTTGGCGTCGAGGAACAGCACCTGCTGGCAGCCCTGCTCCTTCGCCTCCTGCTGAGGAAGCATGCTCGCGGCGTAGTTGCCCGCAGTCTTCGCCTCACCGGTGCCGCCCGGGTTGGCGCGATGGTAGCCGCGCGAGACCCAGATCGGGACGCCCGTGTCGCCCGGGGAGAGGTAGGCGCCCACGGGGCTCGCGGTCACCAGGAACTCGACCTCGTGCGCTGGCTGGACCAGGAGGCTCGGCTCGCTCGCGAACACGAACGGGCGCAGGTAGAGGCTCGCGCCCGGCGTGCCGGGGACCCAGTTGCGGTCGGCCGCGATCAGCCCCTCGAGCGCGGCCATGAAGTCCTGCTCGCTCACCTCGGGGAGCGCCATGCGCCGGCAGCTCGCGGCCAGGCGCGCCGCGTTGGCCTCGGGACGGAAGAGCCACACCGAACCGTCCTCGTGCCGGTACGCCTTGAGCCCCTCGAAGGCCTGCTGCGCGTAGTGCAGCACGGCGGCGCCGGGATGCATGGGCAGCGGCGCGAGGGCGACGATGCGGTGGTCCGCCCAGCCCTCGCCGTCGCGCCACGTCGCGCGCGCCATATGGTCGGTGAAGACCTTGCCGAAGACGGGGTTCTCCATCGCGAGCCACCGCTCCTCGTCCGAGGCCGGGTGGCGGTTCGGGATCACGGTGAACGATGCGGTGAGGGCCTGCGTCTCCATGCGCCGAGCCTAGACCCGCACGGCCACCTTCGACCCCGGTCGGAGGTCAGGGGGATCGGCGCTCGGGCGGGGGCTCGACCGGCCAGCGCTGCGCGATCGGCGTGCCGACGAGCCACGCCGCCGTGTGGATCCACAGCATGGCGGTCGCGCCGATCGAGGCGTAGAGCAGCGAGCCCGCCGCCAGGAGCATGGTCCGCGCGACCAGCGTGGCGACGGTACCGATGGGCCGAGGCGCCTTGGGCGACAACGAGACGAACCACAGCAGCCCGACCACGATGGGCAGCAGGAACGCGAGAGCCCACCCGAGGATGCCGCCGATCGCCGCGACGGGCCACCACGCGAGCACGGCGTACATCGTGAGCTCCGCGATGAAGACGAGCCCCCCGCCGAGCCACCTCATCAGAGCTGGATCCTGCCCGGTCGTGCGGCCGTGCCGGGCTGCTGCGGCGCGCCGTGGGCCTCGGCCGCGTTCGTGTCGGGCTCCGCAGGCTCGACGATCGCAACCTCCGCGAGCGCGATGCCGTGGTCGATGCGCTTCCAGTTGCGCGCGAAGTCCGTGGCGATGGCCTCGGCGAGCTCGCGCTCGACGGCCTTGGCCGCGCGGCGACCGCTCTCGCCCTGCTCGTGGCGCGCGGTCGCGAGGCGCGTCTCCGACGCGAGACGGAGGTCGCGCACGGTCCACCAGTGGTCGACGAAGGCGTCGCGCGCCTCGTGGAGCAGCTGCTGGGCGCGGCGGTAGCGGATCACCTCGCGCACCAGCGAGGGGTCGCCCTCGAACGCCGCCTGAGCCTCGGGGTTCTCGATGCGCGGGATCGCATCGGCGGGGACCGGGTCCTTCTGGACCGCCTGGGTCGCGAGGCGCAGGACCAGGCGCTGCTCGAGCGACTGCGGCGCGGCGGCCATGACGATCGCGAGGGTGCCGTCGAGCGCACGGCCCCGCACCGCGAGATCCTCGAGCGCACGGTCGATCTCGAGCACCATGTCGATCGCGGGCACGGCGGCCCGCTGGCGCGGCGTGCCGCGCGTGAGCCGCACCGCCTGCTCGCGGAGCCCGCGCGTGAGGCTCTCCGGCGGCACCAGCGACGAGGGGTCCTTGGCCAGCGGCGGGATCAGGAGGTCGTGCGCGCTCGACAGCGCGACCGGCGCCTCCTGAGCGAACGCCCGCCTGCGGGTGCGCCGCTCCTCGACACGACGGGAGAGGTCGAGGAACCCACCCACGGCCGCACCCGCCACGATGGCGATGATGAGGCCGGGGACCAGGATCGACCAGTCGATGGACATGCCTCGACCCTAGGCCAGCGACCGCGCGGGAACCAGGGACGGAAGGCTGTGTCGCGCGACGTGCGCGCCTCTAGCCCAGGGCCTCGAACGCGATCATGTCGGGCACCTGGGTCCACACCTCGTCGGCGGAAGCGCCGTCGTCCGCGTACCAGCTGGTCGCGTTGGTGACGGTCCACGCATGCGATCCCGCATCGATGTGCAAGGCGGTGATCGGGTCGCCCTCCGCGTACCCATCCGCCCCCCGGATGGCGAACGGGGCCCACTCCGCCGCATCGTCCGGCCGCGCGAAGGGAAGGTCCGCCTCGACCACGTCGAAGGCGTAGACCACCAGGCCGCCCGAGGTGTCGACGTCGTGGCACACATGGAAGCCGCCGTCGATCTCCGAGACGCGGGAGTCTGCGGACGCGACGATGCCTGCGGCCGCCGCCGCGGAACGCGCCTCCCGGTCGCCGCGCGCGGCGGAAAACCACCACGCGAGGCTCGCGATCAGGATGACCGTGGCCATGATGACCATCAGCGTCGAGGCGCGGAGACCCGCCATGCGCGACACGTCAGGACCGGCGGATCCTCCTCGATCCCGCCGGTCCTCAGGTGACGACGACTGCTGCGCTGCGCTCATATCAAGACCCCCCAGCCTTGGGTGGAGAGTAGCGCGCCTTTTGTCCTTTTTCTACCCGAGATCAGCGGATCATCCGAGGTAACCCCTGATCTGCGGCCGACGCTTCTATGGGGCAGGCGTGAAGTCGACGGCCGCGTCGAGCGCCGCGAAGGCCTCCGCGGCATCGTGCCGCGACGCGTTGCCCGTGAGCGACGAGATCACGACCTGCCACGCCTGGTCGCCCGTGTCGATCACCAGCGTCGCGCGCGGATCCCAGCTCGCGTGGGCCTCGGCGCCGTCCCAGGCGTATGTGGGCCAGCCGTCCGCCACGTCGGCAGACGTCGGGGTCACCTCGAAGCCGTAGCCGCCGAAGCCGTCGGATGCCTCGTCGCCCACGTGGATGGCGAAGCCTGCGCCGGCCTCGCTGATCTGGACCAGGTCGGTGGCCGACTCCTCGACCACGATGCCCTGTGCTGCGGCCGCCTCCCGCGCGGACGCGTCGTCACCTGTGGCGACACGCCACCACAGCACGACCGCGCCGACGATGAGAACGATCGCCGCGAGCGCGAGCCAGGTCCGTGCCCGCGTCGCCACCTGGGCGCCGTCGCCGTGCGCGGTCACGCCGGCGATCCGCGGGTCCTCGGGTCCTGCGCCCTGATGAGCTGACGGCTGCTGCCCTGCGATCATGTTCGTCCCCCCCAACGATGTTGACGGGAGCCTAGCGCGCGCGAGCTACGCCTGCTGGACCCGCTCGACCGAGGGCAGGATGGCCTCGAGCTCGGACGCGGTGGTGCGCTTGCCATAGGCAGGGGTGTCGCGCTCGACGCGCCAGGACTCCTCCAGCGGGCCGAGGTCCACAGCGTCGAAGCCGATCGCATCGAGGAAGCTCGCGACCAGGTGCTTCGCGGCCTCGTCGTCGCCGGCGATAGGAAGCGCGCGGCGGTTCTCCGTTCCGACCGGGGTACCGTCCTGCGGGATCTCGTGGGCGTAGATGTTGTTGAAGGTCTTCACCACGCGGGCGCTCGGCGCGAGGGCCTGCAGCAGGCCGCTCGTGGTGCTCGTGTTGGCGTCGAGGGCCGCGATGCGACCGTCGCGCTGGGGGTAGTAGTTGTTGGCGTCCATGACGACCTTGCCCGCGAGCGCCTCGGCCGGGAGCTGATCGATCTTGCCGAGCGGGACGGCCACGAGGACGAGGTCGCCCCGCTCGGCCGCCTGCTCAGGCGTCGCCGCGCTCGCGCGCTCCCCCAGCTCCTCAACGAGGTCGCCGAGCGTGGCAGGGCCGCGCGAGTTCGAGAGGACGACGTCGTAGCCGGCCGCGACGGCGGCGCGGGCGACGTTGGAGCCGATGCGGCCGGAGCCGATGATGCCGATGGTGGTCATGGTTGCGGGAACCCGGGGGGTGGGGTGGGTATTCCGGCTGGGGCGCTAGCTTCTCGCGTCCAGGTGCGGCAAGCTGCTTGACATGACTCTTGGCGGCCCTCAGGCCTGGCTCCTGCTTGCCGCCGACGACAACCGAGGTCATGCGGGCAACGATGGCTACGACGACCAGGTCGACGCGTACTACTCCTGGGACAGCAACGTCCCCAACCACAAGAAGCTCGCAGTCGGCGACCCCATCGCGCTCTGGGACAAGGAGCGGCTTCTCGGAGTCTCTGTCATCGAGGAGATCACGACGACGCGGGGCCCGAAGATGCTGAGCCGGTGTCCGCGATGCAGAGCTACGCGGATCAGCGAACGCAAGACACGCGCTCCCCGATACCGATGCATGAAGTCGGAATGCCGCCATGAGTTCGATGAGCCGCACATCGATGTGGTGGAGGTGGACCGCTTCCGGGCAAGGTACGACGCGGGCTGGACACCGCTCGACGGCCTGCTCGTCGGTGCGGAGATCCGCGACCTCACGGTGCACGCTGGAGACTTCAACGCGATGAGACCGATCGACTGGAACGCGATGGAGAGCGCGCTGACGGAGAAGCGCGCCGAGCGCGCGCTCGCGCGCGTGAGGGGGCGCATGCCACAGGTCACGCGACCGACCTCAGGCATCACCGTCGCCATGCCCCAGGGCTTCCGGCACGCGCTCGTCCGGGTGCGCAAGGGTCAGACCCAGTTCCGCACCCAGATCCTCGCCCAGCAAGGCCGAGTCTGCGCGTTCACGGGTGGAGCCCCTGAACGCGTTCTGGAAGCCGGGCACCTGTACAGCTACGCCCAGCTCGGCGAGCACCGCCCCCACGGCGGCCTCATGCTCAGGCGAGATATCCATCGGCTGTTCGACGACGGCTTGCTTGCGGTCGACCCGACGCGCTTCCGAGTCGATGTCGCTCCCGACCTTGCGGCCTACCCCCAGTACGAGAGGCTCCATGGCGAGCCTCTCACCGTCGGCCTCAGGGATGAGCAGGTCGACTGGCTCGCCAAGTATTGGGATGAGCACCGAAGCCCGCTGCACGCACAGCGCTCGCTGGTCGCCCGGCAGTAGCGTCGGATGATGGACCGCGATGTCTCCTGGGCCTCCACCCCCGGCGTCGCGCGGTCGATGCGCGGCAACAGGAAGCGTGACACGAAGCCCGAGCTCGCCGTCCGACGCATCGTCCACGCCGCGGGGCTCCGCTACCGGGTGGCCGCGCAGCCCATCCGGGGCATGCGTCGCACCGCGGACCTGCTCTTCCGCCCCACCAAGGTGGCGGTGTTCATCGACGGTTGCTTCTGGCACTCATGCCCCGTCCACGGCACCAGCCCTCGCGCCCACAGCGACTACTGGCTCCCCAAGCTCGAGCGCAACCGCGAGCGCGACCGCGAGACCACCGCCACTCTCGAGGCCGCCGGCTGGCTGGTCCTGCGCTTCTGGGAGCACGAGGATCCTGACGAGGTCGCCGCGAGCATCGTCGCGGCCGTCCTGGGCCGCCGCTCCTGACTAAGCCGCCGCTCCAGCAAGCAGCAACGCCCCGCCGCCGAGGCACGCGACCGTCACCAGCCAGAACAGCGCGACCCACACGCCGCCAGGCACGCGCGTGAGCCGCGCCAGCGCATCGGCGTCCGATCCCCTCGCGCCTCCTCGACGCGAGCCCTGCAGCTCGACCACCGCGCGCACTCCTCCGATCAGCAGCAGCCACGCGAGCCCGCACGCGATCCCCACGCGCCACCCGTCCGGCAGCGCCCACGCCGCCCAGCCCAGCCCTGCTCCCACGGCGACCACCACGAGCACCCCATAGACGTTGCGGACGCGCAGGAGCACGATCAGCAACGCCGCGACGCTCACCCACAGGACCGCGACCCCATGCCCTGCTCCGATGGCCCACGCGATCGCGAGGCCGGCGATGCCGGGAGCCGGGTAGCCCGCGAACGCCTTGAGCGCGAGAGGCAGCCGCCTGGCGTCGCCCGGGGACACGGTGAGCCCGGAGGTGTCCGAGTGCAGGCTGATGCTCCGCACCTCTCGCCCCAGCAGGGTCGCGACGAGCGCGTGGCCGGCCTCGTGCACCAGCGTCACCACGTGCCGGGCCAGGTGCCACAGGGACGGCACGGCGACGCACACGAGCACCGCGCCCAGCGCGATCCACAAGCTCTGGGGCGACGGAGAGGCCGTCGCGGTGATGTCGCCCCAGATGCGGTCCCACGCGTCGCCCAAGCTCATGGTCCAGGACCCTAACCCGCGCCGCCCCACGCGCGGCGCAGCGGCCTATCCTGGCGCCATGGGAAGGCTCATCGTCGAGCAGATCGTGTCCGCGGACGGCTTCGCCGCCGGGCCGCAGGGCGAGATCGACTTCATGACCGCACCGGGCGACTTCGACCCGGACGACCCAGGCCAGCTGGCCATGGTCGCGCGCTGCGATGCGATCCTGTTGGGCCGCCACACCTACGGGATGTTCGCCCAGTACTGGCCCGAGCGCACCGCGGCGGACGAGTCGATCGCATCGTTCATCAACGGCGCTCCCAAGCACGTGGTGAGCAACACGCTCACGCGCGCACCGTGGGGCGACTACGCGTCCGCGACCGTCGAGCCCGGCGAGCCCCGCGACACGGTGCGTCGCCTCAAGCACCGCTACCGGGGCGACATCATCCTGTGGGGCAGCCTCATGCTGGCGGGGGCCCTGCTCCAGGCCGAGCTGGTCGACCAGGTGCGCCTGCGCATCGTCCCTGTGCTCATCGGCGAGGGACGGACCGCCACCCCGGGCCTGCGCCACTACAGGGGTCTGCGGCCCCGCGAGATCGACACCCTGCCCAGCGGGCACGTGACGCTCGTCTACGACGTCCTGTAGCCGCGCGGGCCATCTACACCGACGTTTGGTGCACGATTCTGCGGCGAAACGGGCACTGAGCGGCGGGGTAAACGCTTGCCCGCGGGAGGGGGGTGGGGCGGGGCGGGAAACCCGGCCGGACATGGAAGGACTCCGAGATCGGGAACCCGGAACTGGAAGGAAAGGGCACCCGACCTCGGAGTCGGTTCAATTATCGGGCATGAAGCGCGATCTCAGTCGCAGTAGTCGCACAGACCCGTCGACGGAAGGTTGGTGAAGCACGAGGCGCACGTCGGGATGACCGCCTCGGCGACCTTCTCCGCGACCGCGGCGAAGCCCTTCGCGGCGGCCTGGTGGGCGGGCAGCTCGACCCAGTAGTTCGGGCCGTCCTGGGGGTGCACCGCGATGTAGCCGTGAGCGATGAAGGCGACGGGGCTGCCGCCGCCGGCGGGCTCGAGCGCGATGAAGGCACGCGACTCGGGGATGTACACGTGCTCGAAGCGGAGCTCGCGGACGGTCTCGACGATCTGATCGATGTTCTCGGCCGGGGGGCGGAAGTCCGCGAGCGCGGCCTCGAAGGATCGGAAGTACGTCCGGGGTTCGATGTCCTGGGCAATTGTCACCGGAAGATTATTCAGCATCCGTGAAGCACCGAGTGCCACCGATGGTCCCGCTCCCCTCAAGAACGATCAGGACCAGGGACGATGCGCTCAACGGGGGTCGCGGTAGCGCCACATGGTGAGCGTGCCGAAGACCGCGACGAGGCCCGCGGACCACGCCAGCGCCATCACGAGCTCGCCTCCGAGCTCCGTCCCGTCCATGAGCGCCCGCACCGCGGTCACGAGGTCCGAGACCGGGTTGACGTCCACCCACGCCTGGAGCCACCCCGGCATGGTGCTCGGGTCGACGAAGATGTTCGAGCCGAACAGCAGCGGCATGAGCGTGAACCCCGCGACTCCCATGATCGCCTGCGGGGTGCGCAGCACCAGCGACAGGAACGTCCAGATCCACCCGAGCGAGAAGGCGAAGACCAGCACCAGAGCGATGCCCGCGCCGACGCCGAGCACTCCCCCGCCGGGTCGCCAGCCGATGGCCAGGCAGACTGCGGCCGTGATGAGCGAGGCCACCAGGAACCGGATGGCGTCGCCCAGGAGCATCCCGACCAACGGGCTGGGCCGCCAGATGGGAAGCGAGCGGAACCTGTCGAAGACGCCGCGGTCGATGTCCGTCCGCAGGTTCGAGCCCGTGTACATGGTGATGAACAGCACGGACTGCACCAGGACGCCGGGCGCGATGTACGCGATGTAGTCCGCGGTCGAGCCCGCGATCGCGCCGCCGAACAGGTAGGTGAACAGCAGCGTCATCATGACCGGGAACACCGTCACGTCGAAGAGCTGCTCGGGCACATGCTTGATCTTGAGCAGGGCGCGCCATCCGAACGTGATCGAGGTGGACAGCGCGCTCGGGCGCGGCGGGCGCGCGACGCTCGTGAGCGCCGACGCGATGGCGTCGGTGCGCGGCGCCGCCGGCTCCGCGGTGGCGGTCTGCGCGCTCATGCCGCCTCCTCCTCGGTGTCCTCGGCCGTATGGCCGGTGAGCGCCAGGAACACCTCGTCCAGCGTCGGCTGACCCAGCGCAAACTGAGCGAGCTCGATGTGCGCCGCCTCGAGCGCCGCGAGCGCGCGGGTCACCCCGGAGCGGTCCTCGAGCGCCGCGACCAGGGCCTGGGGATCGTGGGTGGTGTCGAGCCCCACACCGAGCTCCTTCGACAGGATCGCGCGCGCCGCGTCGCGGTCGGCGCGGTGCATGACCCGCACGTGCACCGTCCCCGAGCCCACGGACGCCTTGAGCTCGCTCGAGGTCCCCTCCGCGATGATCCTGCCGCTGTCGATCACGGAGATGCGGTCGGCGAGCTGATCCGCCTCGTCCAGGTACTGCGTGGTGAGCATCACCGTGGTGCCGTGGCGCACGAGCGCGCGGATGATGTCCCATACCTCGTTGCGGGCGCGCGGGTCGAGCCCCGTGGTCGGCTCGTCGAGGAACAGCAGCTCGGGGCTCACCACAAGCGACGCCGCGATGTCGATGCGCCGCCTCATGCCCCCGCTGTACTTCTTCACCTGCCGGTCCCCGGCATCGTCCAGGCTGAACGCCGCGAGCAGCTCATCTGCCCGATCCGTGGCGGCCCCGCCCCGGAATCCATAGAGCCGTGCGATGAGGCGCAGGTTCTCGCGCCCCGACAGGTCCTCATCCACCGACGCGAACTGGCCGGTGAGACCCACACGGCTGCGGACCTCGTCCGACTGCCGCTCGATGTCGTAGCCCAGCACACGGCCGCTGCCTCCGTCGGGACGGATGAGGGTCGCAAGCATGCGGATCGCCGTGGTCTTCCCCGCGCCGTTGGGGCCCAGGAAGCCGTGGACGCCTCCCCGCGGGATCGCGAGGTCGATGCCGTCGACCGCGCGCGTGCTCCCGTAGACCTTGGTGAGGCCCTCGGTCTCGATGGCCGGCTGCGTCATCGTCGCCCTCCCCCGGGCTCGTTGCGACCCCGCCAGGCTACGTCCGCCGGCCGACCAGAGGAAGGTCCCCACTTGTGGGGGCAGCGGCCGCTCCGCCCTCAGGCGCTACGAGCGAGCCGCGGGCGCGGCACCGCCCGCCGGGGTGTAGATCGACTCGATGACGTCCGCGAAGTGCTCCATCACCGCGGCCCGGCGCACCTTGAGCGACGCGGTGACCTCCTCACGCACCTCGGTGAACTCGCGCGGCAGGATACGGAACTCACGGATGGCCTCGGCGCGCGAGACGTGCTCGTTGGCCGCCGCGATCGCGCGACCGATCAGCTCGCGCACGCGCTCGTGCGTCGATGCCTGCTCGAGCGACATCTCGGGGAGCTGATGCGCCGCGAGCCACGCCGGGAGCATGGTCGAGTCGAGCGTCACCACGGCGGACACGAAGTGGCGGCCGTCACCGATCACCACCGAGTCCTGGATGGCAGGGTGCGAGCGGATCGAGTCCTCGAGCACCGCGGGCTGGATGTTCTTGCCCGAGGAGAGGACCAGGATCTCCTTCTTGCGCCCCGTGATGGTCAGGGCGCCGTCGCGGATCTCACCCAGGTCGCCCGTGGCGAACCAGCCGTCCCGCACCGCCTCGGCCGTCGCCTCGGGGGCGTTCCAGTAGCCCGCGAACACGTTGACGCCGCGCACCAGGATCTCGCCGTCGTCCGCGACCATGACGTCGCAGCCCGCGATCGGGTGGCCCACGGTGCCCATGATCTGGCCGGACGCGGGGGTGCCCATGTGAGCCGCCGTCGTCTCGGTCAGGCCGTAGCCCTGCATCACGGTCACGCCGAGACCTCGGAAGAAGTGGCCGACCTGCGGCGTGAGCTTGGCACCGCCCGCCAGGACGAAGCCGAGCTGTCCGCCGAGCAGGTGGCGGATCTTCTTCAGCACCAGCGCGTCGGCGACCGCGTACTGCGCCTTGAGGACGATGCCGTGGCCGCCCGTCTCCTGGGCCATCGACACCTTGCGCGCCACCCAGGCGGACCAGCGGAAGATCTTCTTCTTGAACCCCGTCTGCGCGGCGTCGGCACGGTTGTAGATGGTCTCGAGGACGCGCGGCACCAGGGGGATCCACGTGGGCCGGAAGGAGGAGAGGTCCGCGGCGAGCGTCTTGTGGCTCGGCGAGTAGCCGATCACGGCGCCCGAGGAGAGCGCGAGCACCATCGCGAGGCGCGCGAACACGTGCGCGAGCGGCAGGAACAGCAGCACGCGGGTCTCTCCCTGGACGAACACCCCGAAGTCCGGGTCGAGCTCGATGTTCGCGACGTGGCTCACCAGGTTGCCGTGCGTCAGCATCGCGCCCTTGGGACGTCCCGTGGTGCCCGAGGTGTAGATGATGGACGCGAGATCGCCCAGGACCACGTCCGACGTGCGAGCGTCGAGGAGCTCGTCGGCGATGTCGGCGCCCCTGCTCGCGACCTCGTCCAGACCCTCCGGGGTCAGCGCGAGCACGGCGGGGGCGTGCTCGAGCCCGCTCAGCATGGTGCGCTGCTCCTGGGACTGCGCGGCGACGAACGCGAGGCCGGCGTCCTCGATGATCCACGCGCACTGGTGCGCGGACGACGACGGATAGATCGGGACGGTCACGCCGCCCGCGGCGAGCACCGCGAAGTCCATGACCGACCACTCGAGGCTCGTGTCTCCCATGACGCCCACCCGGTCGCCGGCCGCGACGCCCGAGGCGATCAGGCCCTTGGCAGCCGCGCGCACACGCCGCTCGAACTCGCCCACGGAGACGGGGCTCCAGGCGCCGGACGCGTCCTTGACCTCGGCGAAGGGCGCGGAGGCGTCGGCGGAGGCGCGAGCGCGCAGGAGCGCGGTGAGGTGGAGGTGGTCGTCGACGGTGGCAAGGGCGGGGGACGTCATGCTGCTCTGCATGGTTCCAGGCTAACCTACGCGACCGTAGGTTGGCATGTGCCAAACGGCCCGGGTCGCGCGCGTCGCGCTACGCGATGGCCTGCTCGGCCCACCAGCGATGGATCATGCGGGCGTGACGGGCAGGATCGTCGAGCCACGGCTGATGCCCCGACCCCTCCATCACCTGGACCGACGCGCGGGTCGCGTGGCGAGCCCACGCCCGGACCCGCGCGGACGATGCGAAGGGGTCGCGGTCGCCCACGATCCACAGGCTCGGCATGCGCAGCGCGTCGAGGTCCTCCTTGCCCGCGACCCACTCGGGCCTCAGCCCGCGCCACGTCGCGGTCCGGCGGATGAGCGAGAGCTCGTGCCAGTACGTGTCGGTGTAGCGCGACAACGCGATGCGCCATGCGAGCTCCTCCGCGGGCGGGCCGCCCGCCTCCAGCAGGCCGCCATGGCCCATGGCCCGGAACGAGCGACGGAGATCGCCCTCGTTGACCCTGTGCCCGGCGACCAGCCGAGCGACCGGCGAGAGCGAGCTGAGACGCAGGAGGCGGGGCAGCTGCATGCCACGGATCGCGGGCACGCCCTCGATCACCACGCTGCGCACCTTCTCCGGCATCTGCGCCGCGGCGACCACCACGGCGCCGCCGCCCGCCGAGTTGCCCAGCAGGTCCACCGCGCCTCCCACAAGGGCGTCGATGATCGTCCCGAGGTATGCGGTGATCGCGGCACGCAGGTCCTCCGGGCCCATCCCCGAGTAGTCGAGCGGCTCGCTCAGCCCGCAGCCGGGGCGGTCCACCACGATCGCCCTGACGTCCGGAAGCGCGGCGACGAGCGGCACGAACACGTTGCCGGCGGTCGGGTTCCCGTGGACGAGGACCACCGGTCTGCCCTCGCCGTGCTCGAGCGCGCGGACACGGATCCCGTACCCGGGCACGTCCACCCAGCGCTCGACCGGCGCCATCCCGCGGCTCGCCCAGACGGCCGCCTCCGCGTCGCGGTAGCGCGCATCGTCGCGTCGCGAGACGCGTGGGGTCGCGGAAGGCATGGCCACTCTCCTCGGGCACGCGGGGCTGTCTTCCAGGATGCGCCCACGCGCGCCGGCGCGCGAACGGTCCGGGCCCTGCGTGCCGCCCCGACCCGCTCAGCGCGAGTAGGTCGCCACCAGGCGCGCCTGCTCGATCACCGCATCGGCGTACGCATCGAGGAAGGTCCCGCGGTCCGGCGTGCCCTCGACCTTGCGCGACAGCGCGTAGACCCAGAAGTAGTAGTGGTGGTCGCCGTGGCCGAACGGCGGGAAGGGGCCCACATAGCCGAAACGGTCGTCGTCGTTCGGGCCCGGGCGCCCGCGCGCGACGGACATCTCTCCATCCACCGGCGGCAGCCCGTACAGCGTCCAGTGCGTGAAGCCGTGCGGCATGGGCGCGTCGGGGTCGTGGCACACCACCGCGAGCTCGACGGTGCCCGCCGGCACGCCGCTCACCGCGAGGCGCGGCGCCTCGGCTCCCGTCTGGCCGGCGAAGCGGTCGTCGATGCGCTCGCCCCACGCGATGTCGGGGCTGGTGAGGGTGAGATCCGCGACGGCCATGAGGCCAGGATGCCTCACCGGCACGGGACGCGCAGGAGGACCGAGCCTCCCGCGCCCCGCGGGCGTCAGATGACCTGGGTCATCCAGCCGTAGGTGTCCTCGGCGCGGCCGTACTGGATGTCCGTCAGGCGCTGGCGCACCTTGAGCGTGACCTCGCCGGGCTCGCCGTCGCCCACCGTGACGTCGAAGTCGGTGGAGGCCATGCGCCCCACCGGGGTGACGATCGCCGCGGTGCCGCACGCGAACACCTCGGTGATGTCGCCGTCCTCGATCCCCTGGCGCAGCTCGGCGAGCGTGATGTCGCGCTCGACCACCTTGAGGTCCTGGTCCTCGACCAGCTGGATGATCGACGAGCGCGTCACGCCCTCGAGGATGTTGCCGTTGATGATCGGCGTGAGCACGGTGCCGTCCTTGTGGACCGCGAAGACGTTCATGCCGCCCAGCTCCTCGAGCACGGAGCCGGTGGCCGCATCGAGGTAGAGGACCTGGTCGAAGCCTCGCTCGATCGCCGCCATCTGCGGGCGCAGCGAGGCCGCGTAGTTGCCGCCGCACTTCGCGGCGCCGGTGCCGCCCGGACCCGCGCGGTGGTAGTCGCGCTCGACCCAGATGCTGACGGGCTTGACGCCTCCCTTGAAGTACGGGCCGGAGGGCGACGCGATGAGCAGGTAGTCGACCCGCTTGGGCGCACGCAGGCCCAGGAAGACGTCGGTCCCGATGAGGAACGGACGCAGGTACAGCGACGTCTCGGGGGCGTCGGGGACCCAGGCCTGGTCGATCTCGACAAGCGCGCGGATCGACTCCATGAAGTCCTCGACCGGGAGCTCCGGGAGAGCCATGCGCCACGCGGAGCGGTTGAGACGCTCGGCGTTCGCGATCGGGCGGAACAGGTGCACCGAGCCGTCGGCCCAGCGGTACGCCTTGAGGCCCTCGAAGACCTCCTGCGCGTAGTGCAGCACGGAGGCGGCGGGGTCCATCGGGAGGGGGCCGTAGGGCTCGACCCGGCGGTCGCCCCATCCCTCCGCAGCGGTCCACGTCATGTGGGCCATGTGGTCCGTGAACTGGAGGCCGAAGGCGAGGTCGCGCAGGCGCTCCGTGCGCTCGGCGTCGGTGGCCGGGCTCGGGTGGGGGACGACCCGGAAGGCCTCCGCAGTGGACGATGCAGCGATGTCGGTCACGTCTGGGCCTTCCTGTGATGGGGTGTCTGTCTGAGGGTAGTGCTCGCCGGGTGGCGCTTCGTCAATCCCGACGTCCGGTGCACGCTTCTCTCGCGGATCGTGCACCGGACGTCGGGGTAAACGCTTGCCCGCTGGGGGGGCGGGGGCGGGGGCGGGGGCGGGGTGGGCTCAGCCTCGGATGCGGGCGGCGATCGCGTCGCCGACCTCGGACGTGGAGCGCGGGCCGTTGCCCTCGGCGCCGGCGGCGACCTTGGCCGAGGCATCGGCCGCGACCGCGTCCTCGACCTTCTGCGCGAGGTCCTTGTGGCCGAGGAAGTCGAGCATCATCCCGACCGAGAGGACGGTCGCCGACGGGTCCGCGATCCCCTTGCCGGCGATGTCGGGCGCCGAGCCGTGGACCGGCTCGAACATGGACGGACCGGTCTTGTCGGGGTTGACGTTGCCGGAGGCCGCGAGACCGATGCCGCCCGAGATCGCGGCGGCCTCGTCGGTGAGGATGTCGCCGAACAGGTTGTCGGTCACGATCACGTCGAACGATGCGGGCGCGGTGACCAGCTTGATGGTCGCCGCATCCACGTGCAGGTAGTCCCACGTGACGTCCGGGAACTCCGGCGCCACGGCCTCGACCGTGCGGCGCCACAGGTGGCCGGCGTGGACGAGCACGTTGTGCTTGTGGACCAGGGTGACGTGCTTGCGGTCGCGGCCCTGAGCGACGGTGAAGGCGTAGCGGACCACGCGCTCGACGCCGTGACGGGTGTTCACGGAGACCTCGGTCGCGATCTCGTGCGGAGTGTCGACGCGCAGCGCGCCGCCGTTGCCGACGTACGGTCCCTCGGTGCCTTCGCGGACCACGATGAAGTCGATGTCGCCGGGCTCGCTCAGCGGCGACACCTCGCCCGGGTAGAGGCGCGAGGGACGCAGGTTGACGTACTGGTCGAGCTCGAAGCGGAGCTTGAGCAGCAGGCCGCGCTCGAGGACGCCGGACGGCACGGTCGGGTCGCCGATCGCGCCGAGCAGGATGACGTCGTGGCCCTTGATCGCCTCGAGGTCCGCGTCGGTGAGGGTCTCCCCCGTCGCGTGCCAGCGCTTGGCACCGAGGTCGAACTCGGTGGTCTCGAACGTGATGTCGGTGCCCTCGGTCGCGGCGGCGAGGCACTTGAGGCCCTCCGCCACGACCTCCGGGCCGATGCCGTCGCCGGCGACGACTGCGAGGCGGTAGGTGGTCATCGGTTCTCCCTCGGTCGGATGCTGACCCGCCCCGTCATCGGGCCGCGGGCTCTGCCTCCATCCTAGGGGAACTGTCCACATGTTGGGGAGCCCGTCTCGCATCGCGAGACGCGCCTCGCGCAGGCTAGGGCGCGACGTCGAACACGAACGACTCGACGACCGGCTCGGCGAGTGGCGCTCCACGTGCGGCTTCGGCGACCGGCCGCCCGCAGCATCGTCCTGACGCACGACGAAGGGGAGGTCCCGGACGGGACCTCCCCTTCGCTTCGGTCAGGCGGGGCGGATCAGCGCGCCGCGGAGCCGTCGACGTAGTCGGCGTCGACCGTGGCGGCCGACCACGAGAACAGGGCGCGGAGCTCCTTGCCCGTCTTCTCGATCGGGTGCGACTCCTCCTTCGCGCGGAGCTCCTTGAACTCCACCGCGCCGTTGTCCTGGTCGTCGATGAAGCGCTTGGCGAACGCACCCGACTGGATGTCCGCGAGGACCTCCTGCATGGCCTTCTTCACCTCCGGCGTGATGACGCGCGGGCCCGAGACGTAGTCGCCGTACTCGGCGGTGTCGGAGATGGACCAGCGCTGCTTGGCGATGCCGCCCTCCCACATGAGGTCGACGATGAGCTTGAGCTCGTGGAGCACCTCGAAGTAGGCGATCTCGGGCTGGTAGCCGGCCTCGGAGAGGACCTCGAAGCCGTACTGGACCAGGTGCGACATGCCGCCGCAGAGCACGGCCTGCTCGCCGAACAGGTCGGTCTCGGTCTCCTCGGTGAAGGTGGTCTTGATGACACCCGCACGCGTGCCGCCGATCGCCGACGCGTAGGACAGCGCGGTCGCCCACGCCGAGCCCGAGGCGTCGACCTCGACCGCGATGATGTCCGGGATGCCGCGGCCCGCGACGTACTCGCGGCGCACCGTGTGGCCCGGGGCCTTGGGGGCGATGAGGATGACGTCGACGCCCTGCGGGGCCTCGATGTAGCCGAAGCGGATGTTGAAGCCGTGCGCGAAGGCGAGGGTCTTGCCCTCGGTGAGGTGCGGCTTGATCTCGTCGTTGTAGATGGTCCGCTGGTGCTGGTCCGGCGCGAGGATCATGATGAGGTCCGCCCACTGCGTGGCCTCGGCGACCGTGAGCACCGTGAAGCCGTCGTTCTCGGCCTTCTGGGTCGAGGCCGACCCGGCACGCAGCGCGACGCGGACGTCGACGCCCGAGTCGCGGAGGTTCTGCGCGTGGGCGTGGCCCTGCGAGCCGTAGCCGACGATCGCGACCTTCTTGCCCTGGATGATCGAGAGGTCGGCGTCCTTCTCGTAGAACAGCTCAGCCATGCTGGGGATCTCCTTCGTTTCGGTACTGACGTAGATGAGAACTGCGGACGGACGATGCGGCGGTCACCCGCGCATCGGCCGTGGGGTCAAGCGGTGGCGACGCGGTCGAGCGCGCGCTCGGTGATGGAGCGGGCGCCGCGGCCGATGGCGACGGTGCCGGACTGGACGATCTCGCGGACGTCGTGCGGCGCGAGGGCCGCGAGCAGCGCCTCGAGCTTGTCAGGGGTGCCGACGGCCTCGATCACCACGGAGTCCGTGGAGACGTCGACGATGTGCGCGCGGAACAGGTCCACGATCTGGAGCACGTCCGTGCGCTGGCGGGCGTCGGCGCGGACCTTCACCAGGAGCAGGTCGCGCTGGACCGAGCGGCCCTGCTCGAGCTCGACGATCTTGAGCACGTGCACCAGCTTGTTGAGCTGCTTGGTGACCTGCTCGAGCGGGAGGTCCTCGACATCGACCACCACCGTGATCCGCGAGATCTCGGGGTGCTCCGTCTGGCCGACCGCGAGCGAGTGGATGTTGAAGGCACGACGGCTGAAGAGGCCCGCGACGCGGGCGAGGACGCCGGGCTTGTTCTCGACGAGCACGGAGAGCGTGTGCTTGGTCATGGGGTCAGTCCTCCCGGTCCCACTCGGGCGCGATGCCCTTGGCGTACTGGATCTCGTCGTTCGACTTGCCGGCGGCGACCATCGGCCACACCATCGCGTCGCGCGACACCGTGAAGTCGACCACCACGGGCTGGTCGTCGATCTCGTTGGCGCGCTTGATGGTCGCGTCGACGTCCGCATCGGACTCGCAGCGCAACCCCACGCAGCCCATGGCCTCCGCGAGCTTGACGAAGTCGGGGACGCGGCGCGTGCCGTGGCCGGTGTGCAGGTCCGTGTTCGAGTAGCGCTGGTCGTAGAACAGCGTCTGCCACTGCCGGACCATGCCCAGGCTCGAGTTGTTGATGATCGCGACCTTGATCGGGATCTCGTTGATCGCGCAGGTGACCAGCTCCTGGTTGGTCATCTGGAAGCACCCGTCGCCGTCGATCGCCCACACCTGCTTGTCGGGCGCGCCCACCTGGGCGCCCATCGCTGCGGGCACCGAGAAGCCCATGGTGCCGAGGCCTCCCGAGTTGATCCACGTGTTCGGGTGCTCGTACTTGATGAACTGGCTGGCCCACATCTGGTGCTGGCCCACACCCGCGGTGTAGATGGTGCGGTCGGGGTCGTTGAGCTCGCCCAGGCGCTGGATCACGTGCTGCGGGCTCGACAGCTGGTCGTTGGTCGGCGTGTAGCCGAGCGCGTACGTGGTGCGCCAGTCGTCGAGCTGCGCCCACCAGGCCTCGAGGTCCGGCTTGCCGTGGCGCTCATGCTCGGCGGCGAGCGCCGGGACGAGCGCCTCGAACACATCCTTGAGGTCGCCGACGATCGGCACGTCGACGGCGCGGTTCTTGCCGATCTCCGCCGGGTCGATGTCCGCGTGGACGATGGTCGCGTGCGGGGCGAAGCTGTTGAGCGCTCCCGTGACGCGGTCGTCGAAGCGTGCGCCGAGCGACACCACCAGGTCCGCCTTCTGCATCGACGCGACCGCCGCCACCGTGCCGTGCATGCCGGGCATGCCCAGGTGCTGCGGGTGGCTGTCGGGCAGCGCGCCGCGCGCCATGAGCGTGGTCACCACGGCCGCGCCGGACAGGTCCACGAGCTTGCGCAGCCCGGCCGATGCGCCGGAGCGGATCACGCCGCCGCCGACGTACAGGACGGGTCGACGCGCCGTGGCCAGCAGGCGCGCGGCCTCCTGGATGGTCTTCTGGTGCGGACGCGCGCCGGCGTTGAAGCCGGGCAGCTCGATGCGGCCGGGCCACTGGAACGTGGTGGTGGCCTGCTGCGCGGACTTCGCGATGTCGACCAGGACGGGGCCGGGCCGGCCATGGCTTGCGATGTAGAAGGCCTCGGCGATGGCTCGGGGGATCTCCGCCGGGTCCGTCACCAGCACGTTGTGCTTGGTGATGGGCGCCGTGATGCCCACGATGTCCGCCTCCTGGAAGGCGTCGGTGCCGATCATCGCCGCACCCACCTGACCGGTGATGGCGACCATGGGGATGGAGTCCATGTTCGCGTCGGCGATCGGGGTCACCAGGTTGGTCGCACCGGGGCCCGAGGTGGCGATGCACACGCCGACCTTGCCCGTCGCGTGGGCGTAGCCCTGAGCAGCGTGGCCGGCGCCCTGCTCGTGGCGCACCAGGATGTGGCGCAGGCGCTGCGAGTCCATCAGGGGGTCGTAGGTCGGGAGGATCGCTCCGCCGGGGATGCCGAAGACGTCGGTGGCTCCCGCGCACTCGAGCGAGCGGATGATCGCCTCCGCACCCGTCATCTGGACGCCGTTGAGCGCAGGGTCGGGGTTCGACTGCGGCGTGGGGCGCGCCAGCGTGGGTGCGCTGGGCGCCTGGCGGGCGATGCGGGCCGCGGGCACGCCCGGCTTGGCCTGAACCTGTGCCATCTTCTCTCCTGGGGGTCGGGGTGAGGCGGTCCTCGCGTCCGCCTCGCATGAAAGAACCCCTCGGCCTGGCGGCGTCGGGGTCAGCGCGCGGACGATGCGTGGGTCTCGGGGCTAGTCCGCGCGCCCGATAACTCGTACGAGGATCGTCTGCATGCCAGCGACTCTACGCCCGGGTTCGCGCGCGTGTCACCAGATGGACAATGAATCTCACATCGTGGTTCACCATCTTGCATTCTGAGACGGTGCTCCCCTGGCGGGGAGCACCGCGCTCACTCCACGTACGTGTGACGTGCCACCAGCGCGCCGTCGTTGTCCTCGATGAGCCAGCGACCGTCCGCGGCCCAGACCGCGCCGGAGTACCGGTGGCCCTCGACAGGAAGCCACATGAGGTCCACGCTCTCCACGTCGTAGAGGCCCGTCCACGCCTCCGAACGCGTCGTGCCGTTGATGATCAGCCCGGACGAGTCCGGCGTCCACGCGACCGACAGCGGCTCGAGGCCGCTGAACCAGATGTCGCTCTCGTCGAGCTCGTCCGGGTGCGCGGCGTCGTCGACGTCGACCACCGCGACACCGTCCCAGCCGATCACGGAGAACCGCTGTCCCGAAGGCGCCCAGCGGATCCCGCGGTAGCTGCTCACACCTGGCACCTCGCGATCGCCGCTGCCGTCGGCGGCGAACAGCCGCACCGGCTCGTGGTCGTCGCCGTCGCCCTGCGAGTAGGTGTACGCACCCCACTCGCCGGTGGGGTCCCACACGGGCGTGGAGAGCGCGTAGACCGAGGGGTCCTCCAGGGTCAGCGCCGCGGCGGAGATCGCCTGCTCGGTCCCTGACGCCAGCAGCGTGCGGTAGAGCCGGATCTCGCCATCGTGCGATGCGTAGTAGACGACCGCGCGCCCGTCCGGCGCGAACGTCCCTCGCGCGCCCATCGCGACCTCGGTCACGCGCTTCGAGGCGCGGTCGACGACCACGATCGAGCTCGCCGTGCCGTCGAGGCTCCAGTCGCGGCCCGTCCCGAGGGAGACCACCATGCTGTCGCCCGACGGGCTCCACTGCGCGTCCACCACGGTCCTGCCGGGGAAGTCGACCGACCAGGAGACATCGCCCGTGACCACGTCGACCACCTCGAGCGCGTGCCCGTCCTCGCCGGACGTGCCGATGAGCAGCTCGTGGCCGGTCGGCGCGAGCTCGATCGTGGTGAGGGTCGAGCCCGTGAGCTTCCGCGCTTGGAGCGGCCCGGACCCCGCCACGGAGCCCACGTAGATGAGGGAGGACTCGTATCCGCCGGTGAACGTGGTGGCGCGGGCGACGTACGCGGCGCCGTCAGGCGTCGTGTCGACCGCGAAGAACGCGTTCGCGGTGGCGCCAAGACTGCGCACCTCGCCCGCGTAGGCGGCGTTCCACACCTGGGGCGCCGCGATCGCGACGGGCTCTTCTGTGGGCTCCGGCTCGGCGCTCGCCGATGCGCTGGGCCCGGGCGACGGGGGCGCGACAGCGATCTCGCTCGGCGTCGCGCTGGGAACAGGGGATCCGGCGGGCACCGCGACGACGTCGGGCTCGACCGTCGCCGTGACGCTCGGGACAGGGCTCGGGCTCGACGACGGCGCGTCGGTCGCGGCCACAGCATCGTCGGCGTTCGCCTGCACCACGACGACGCCGATCGACAGAGCGATCACGCCGATCGCAGCGGCGGTCGGCACCCACACCTTGGGCGGCCTCAGCGCGTCAGCCCACGCGGCCCAGCGTGATGCCCCGGGCCCCGGTGCGTCCGGCGTCGACTCCTGCGTCTGCTCATCCATGCTGCCCCCAGCGGATCCGTTGATGAGACCCTAGCGGCACCATGTGCCATGACCGGGTGACCCCGGGTCTCGACTCGATAACGACACCGCTGGCAGATCGGTTGGGTCGGGTCTGTCAGAACCCGTACATCAGCTCCTCGAGCGAGCCGTCCTCGCTCGCGTCGGCGTAGCCCTCGGTGACGCGGACCAGGTAGTCGCCCAGCGTCGCGAACGGGCTCACCAGCCAGCCGTCGCCTTCCTTGAGGACGGTGAGCGTGAGATCGTCGATCCCGAGCATCTCGAGCGGCGGTGCGTCGGAGAGGCAGAGCTCCTCCTGGTACGACGTCTCGACCGTCATGCAGCCGTCGTCGTAGCGCACGGTCGACGGGCTCCCGCCGTCCGTCGGCTCGACCGCGACGAGGAACGCGAGGACCTCGGCGACCGCACGGCCGCCGTCCGTGGCCACGTCCACGTCGGTGATGTCGAGCGTCAGCTCGGGCGCCCCGGACCAGTCCACCTCATCGAGGAGGGGCTCTCCGTAGATCGACAGGAGCCGGCGCTCGGGCAGCGGCATGACCGCCGCCAGGGCCTCGAGGTCGTGCGTGCTGAAGAACTCCTCCACGGCGTCCGCGGTCCCGGTGACGGCCTGCTCCGGCGTGGCGAACGCGAGCGCGTCGACCACCGCGCCGCCATGGTCGACGCGACCCACCGCCGCGTACGAGGCGAGCTCCGCGACCGTGAGCATCGGGCTGACGTACCAGCCGCCCTCGTCGACCGTGACGAACGCCAGGGGCGAGAGGTCGCCGGCGTCCGGGTCGACATGCTCGGCCTGCTCCTCGAGCACCTGCGCGATGTCGAAGGTCCACGGGAACGTCTCGTCGACCCACGAGTCGATCGCGTCGCGCGCGGTGTCGAGCTCGGAGTCGATCATCGAAGGGTCGTAGCCCATCTCCTCGAGGCCCGCGGTCGCCGCGGCCTCGTACTGCTCCATCACGGCGTCGATGAAGGGGCCCTTGTCCACATCGGCCTCGATCACCCCGCCTGTGATGCGGACCACCGCGACGCCCTCGGCGAGCTCCTCGGTCTCGTACACCATCCCGCGGAGATCCACGTCGACGGTGTCGAGGATCGCCTCCACGTCGAAGGACTCCTCCGCGTCCGCGACGCCGCCGAGCCGCTGCTGGGCGATCTCGTCGAAGCCGTCCGCCAGATCCTGGAACAGCTCACGCTCGGACGGCGCGATCGAGGTGCCGAGCGCGACCATGTCCCCGCTCAGCGCGCCGTCGACGAGCTTCTCGACCGCGCTCTGCGGGCTGCCCGCCCCGTGGAGGAACGTGAAGTAGGCGAACGCACCGCCCGCGGCAAGCGCGAGCACGACCACGCCGGCGACGATCCCGGCGACCACGCGACCGCGAGGACGCGGACGGGTCGCCCCGAGGACATCGACGTCCGCCTGCTCGGGGGCGGGCGCCACGGGATCGGCGACCGCGACGGGCGCCGCATGGGCGGCGACGTACCCCGCCTGAGCCGGCGCGTGACCGGCCGTCAGGGGCCCCGCCGGCGTGAACGATGCCGGCTCGGGCGTGCGCAGCGCGGCGACCGTCGCGCGTGCCTGGGGGTCACCGTAGGCGGCGAGCCAGTCGAGCAGCGCGGGGTACGCCTGCGGGTGCCGGGCGACCGCCGCACCGAGGTCGGGACGCTGCTGGACGATCTCACCGAGCCGCGCCGGCGCGGTGTGCGGATCCAGGACCTCGGCGTCGGGCGCGGCGGGCTGGCCAGTCGTCATTCTTCCCCCTCAAGAAGCCGCGCCTTCGCGCGTTGTCGCGCACGGTAGCACGCGCCCTCTACCTCGGCCGACGCGTTCCCGACGACGCGCCGCCCGCGCATCGTCCGGTCGGGACGTCCGTCCCAATTGACGATGTGTCAATGGGCGCTAGCGTCCTGTCATGGAGACCCGACGCCGGCGCACCGTCAAGGCGCCCGATGCGCGCCGCGAGGAGATCGTCGCCGCGGCCCGACGGATGTTCGCGCAGCGCGGCGTCCGGGCGACGACGTTCCAGCACATCGCCGACGAGGTCGGCGTGACGCGCGGCCTGGTGTACCACTACGCCGGTTCCATGGACCAGCTGGTGACCCTGGTGCTCGATGCATGCGTCGCGGACTTCGCGGACGAGCTCCGCGCATGGGACGCCGCGCGCACCCCCGGTGACATCGACGGAGCGGTCCGCACCTACATCCAGCTGTTCCGGCGCAACCTTCCCCACCGTCTCGACGGCAAGGCGCACACCGCGCACCCGCTCCCGCGCCTCGACGACGCGGGCCTGTACGTCCGCTACGTCGACCAGTCCGTCACCGCGCTGCTCGACGTGCTCGAGGCGACCACCATCCCGGCCTACGCCGCGCGGCACACCATCGAGATCCGCCACGTGCGCGCGACCTTCGCGATGCTCCTCCACGGCATCGTCGGCGTGATGCGCACCACCCCCGACATCGGCGACGACGTGCTCGCCGACCTCGTGCGCCAGACCCTCCGTCTGGCGCCTCACACCTCCCGGGGCCCCGACCGGGAACGACCGCTCGAAGGAGAGTGAGATGTTCCTGTTCGAATCGATCACGTTGGCCCAGGGGGTCATGTGGTTCGTGGTGCTCGGGGCCCTGATCGGGCTCAACGAGCTCTCGCGCCGCGGGCCCTGGGCCGGCATGTTCTTCTTCATCGCCGTACCGGTGGTGCTCACCATCTTCGTGTGGCCGCACACCGCCGGCGAGGGATCCTCCACCGGCACCTGGTTCCACTGGGTGAAGGTGTACTCGGCCCTCGCCGGCTGCCTGGGCTTCCTCGCGATTCGCTACATCCCGCGGCTCCAGAGGAACCGATGGGCGCTGATGTTCCCCGCGGGCATCCTCGCCCTCAACATCCTCGAGGCGTGCATCCGCGACTTCCAGGTCGGCGCCATGAACGCCGACGGCATGGTCGACGGCGTCTACATGCTGTCCGGCTCCTGGAACTGGATGAACGGCGTCGCCGGGCTCATCAACCTGCTCGCGATCACCGGCTGGATGGGCATCTACATCGCGCGCGACAAGGTCCAGGACATGATCTACCCGGACATGATCTGGCCCTGGATCATCGCGTACGACCTGTGGAACTTCGCGTACGTCTACAACTGCGTGGGCGACCACTCGTTCTACGCGGGCGCCGCGCTGCTCATCAGCTGCACCATCCCCGCGTTCTTCATCCGCAAGGGTGCGTGGCTCCAGCACCGCGCGCACACCCTCGCGTTCTGGATGATGTGGACCATGGCCGTGCCGGCCTTCGTGTCCGACTCGTCGTTCGCCGTCGAGTCCTCGCACGACCCTGCCGCGCTGTTCACGGTGTCCGCGATCTCGCTTGCGGCCAACCTGGCCCTCGCCGTCTACCAGATCCGCAAGATGCGCGCGGGTCGCAAGAACCCCCTCAAGGTCGAGATCTACGACGACACGCCGGCCTACCGCCGCGTGGTCAGGTCCATCCCCGGCGCATCCGAGGCGCAGCTGGCGGCGGCCGGCGTCGAGCCCGCGCGTGTCGAGGCGGCCGTCTGACCGAGGCGCTCCCCCGCACCAAGGAGGCCCCGCATCGTCCGCCCGGAGACGGACGATGCGGGGCCTCCTCGCGCGCCAGGCTGCCCAGGACCTCCGACCCTAATTTCGCAACGCTGGAGTGCCGTTAAGATTGGCCGGTGCTGACCTATCGCCCCCTTGTGCTGGGCGTCCTCGCGACCGTGCTGACCGCCCTCCTGTACCTCCGGGCCGGACGCGCGATCGACGACCAGGACGGCGCAGGCCTCGTGCTCGCCGCCCTCGTGCTCGCCGCGGTCGTGGGGGCGAGCTCGTGGTACGCGACACACGCCGCCGCACGGGATCAGGTCGCGCTCGAGGGCGCGGACCGCTCGCGCCTGGTGCGGCACGTCATCGCGCTCGGGCCGGTGCACCGCACACGCGCGCAGGCCGGGCGGCTCGTCTCCACCGCGACCGATGCCGTGGAGCGGTCGGCCCAGTACCGAGCGACGTTCCTCGGCTCGGTCATCGGATCGCTGCTCGCTCCTCTCGCCGTGGTGGTGATCGTCGCGGTCGCGATCGACCTGCGGATCGCGCTCCTCCTCCTTGCCGCGGTCCCCGTGGTGCCCCTCGCGATCTGGGGCTTCCGGAAGCTGTTCCGCAAGGTGTCGACCACGTACCGAGCCTCCGCACGCCGCCTGGCCGCGGAGTACCTCGACTCGCTCCAGGGACTGCCCACGCTGCGCGGGCTGGGCGCCGGTCGAGCACGCGGAGCGGCACTCGCGGTGCACGCCGAGCGCGTGCGTGCCGATGTGATGCGCCTGCTGGCGGGGAACCAGCTGGTGCTGTTCGTGACGGACGCCGTGTTCTCGCTCGCGATGATCGTCCTCGCCACCGGGCTCGCGATGGCGGGCGCCGCGGCGGGCACGCTGACCGCGGGCGAGGCCATCGCCGTGGTGCTGCTGTCGACGCTCATGACGGAGCCGGTGGACCGCATCGGACAGTTCTTCTACATCGGCATGGGCGGCATCGCGTCCGGCAAGGAGATCGCGCGCACGCTCGCGCAGCCGACCCCGCGCGCCGCCGCGGATGCACCCGAGCCCACCGCCGACGACGGCTCGATCGTGCTGGAGGACGTGACCTTCACCTATGGCCGGGACGCGTCCGCACCGGTGCTCGACGGCTTCGCGCTCCAGGTGCGGCGCGGTGAGCGCGTGGTGCTCGCGGGCCGCTCGGGAGCAGGCAAGTCGACGGTGCTCGGCCTGATCCAGGGCCACCTCGCTGCGCAGTCCGGGACGGTGAAGGTCGGCGGGCACGATGTCCGCGACGTCTCCCCCGCGTGGCTCCATCGCCGTCTGGGGATCGTTGCGCAGCAGACGTACCTGTTCACCGGGTCGCTCGCCGAGAACCTGCGGCTCGCGGCACCCGAGGCGAGCGAGCGGGACCTGTGGGAGGCGCTGAGGCGCGCACGCCTCGAGGACGAGGTGCGCGCGTGGCCGCGCGGCCTCGACACCCCGGTGGGCGAGCGCGGCATGGCGCTCAGCGGCGGCCAGGCCCAGCGCGTCGGCATCGCGCGGGCGCTGCTCGCGGACGCCCCGATCCTGCTGCTCGACGAGCCGACGTCGCAGACCGACCTCGACGCCGAGGCGGAGATCCTCGCCGCGATCGCGGAGCTATGCGAGGACCGCACGGTGCTCGCTGTCGGTCACACCGAGGCCGTGCTGTCGTCCTCGACCCGCATCGTCACCGTGGGAGGTGCCGCATGACCCGCTGGCTGCTGACCGTCGCTCGCCCGGTGCTCGCACCGCTGAGCATCTCCATCCTCATGCGCACCGTCGCGCTCATCGGCGGCGTCGCGCTCCTGGTGGTCGCCGTCGAGGGCGTGACGACGGCGGTGGACGGCGGTGCGCTCGCGCCCGTGCTGTGGACACTGGTCGCGATCGCGCTGGTCAAGGCCTTCGCGCGCTACCTCGAGCAGTACGCGGGCCACTACGTCGCCTTCAAGGCGCTCGCGCTCCTCCGCGTCATGATGTTCGAGCGCCTCGAGCCCCAGGCACCCGCCGCCGTCGAGGGGCGCCGCACGGGAGACCTCCTGTCGCGCGCGACCCGCGACGTGGACCGCGTCGAGGTCTTCTTCGCGCACACCATCGGCCCGGCGCTCACCGCGGTGCTGGTGCCGCTCGGGGTCGGTACCTGGCTCGCGCTCGCCGTCTCCCCCGCTGCCGCTGCCGTCGCGGCGGTCGGCTGGGTGCTCATGCTGGGGGTCGCCTCCCTGGGCGCACGGGCCTCGGTGACGGCGTCCGCCGGGCTGCGCGAGCGGCGCGGGGCACTGGCGCAGCACGTCACCGACACCGTGCAGGGCGTGTCCGAGGTGATCGCGTTCTCCGCCAACGAGCGCCGTGTGGCGGAGCTCGAGGGCATCGGCCGCGACACCGCCATGCTCCAGGCGACCCGCGCCCGGTGGGCCTCCGCTCGCCGGGGGCTGACGCACGCGCTGGCGGTCGCGACCCCGATGGTCGCGCTGGCCGCCGCGCTCCCGCTCGGCTGGGAGACCGCGGTGGTCGCCGCCGCCGCTGTGCTCGGCGCGACGCCCGCCGTGGTCGCCGTCGAGGAGTTCGCCGCGGAGCTCGACCAGGCGTACGCCGCCGCCGCGCGCCTGCGCGAGGTCATGGATGCGCCGCCGGCCACGCCCGAGCCGCTTGTGCCCGCCACCGCGCCGCGCGGCGAGATCGACGTCGCGCTCACGGACGTGACGTTCTCCTATCCGAGCATGGAGGCCGGCACGGATGGCGACGTCCCCGCACGCCGCGCCCTCGACGGCGCGACGCTGTCCATCCCCGCCGGCACCACCACGGCGCTCGTCGGGGTCTCGGGCGCCGGGAAGTCCACCATCGGCGCGCTGATCGCGCGTTTCCACGACCCGGGCGAAGGCAGGGTGACGCTCGGCGGCGTCGACGCCCGCGACCTCGCCGACGCGGACCTGCGGCGGCTCGTCTCCGTGGTGCCGCAGCGTCCGTACCTGTTCGCCGGGACCATCCGCGACAACCTGCTGCTCGCGCGTCCCGACGCCACGGAGGACGAGCTGCACCGGGCATGCGCCGACGCGATGCTCACCGACACGCTCGCGCGGATGCCCCAGGGACTCGACACACCCGTGGGCGAGCACGGCACGCAGCTCTCGGGTGGCGAGCGTCAGCGCGTGGCGATCGCGCGTGCGCTCCTGCGGGACGCGCCCGTCCTGGTGCTCGACGAGATCACGAGCCAGCTCGACTCCGCCACCGAGGCAGGTCTGGGCGAGGCGATGCGCGCCGTGCGCCGCGGCCGCGCGGTCGCGGTGATCGCGCATCGGCTCACGTCGATCGTGGACGCCGACCAGATCGTCGTGGTCGATGCGGGACGCATCGTCGAGCGGGGCACGCACCATGAGCTGCTCGCCACGGGTGGCGCGTACGCGCGCCTCTGGGCGCGTCAGGCCGCGGCCGAGGACGCCGCCGGCGCGCGTCGCTGAAGCGCCGGCGCCGCTCAGCGGCGCGTCACCAGGAAGCGTCCCGCGACGCCCTGGTCGCCGTCGGGCACGGGGCCGAGCGACAGCAGCAGGCGGTCGCCGTCCGGGGACCACACGGGCGCCGATGCGGCATACCCGGGCTGAGGATCCGAGAGCCGGGCCGCCTCGCCGTCGCGCACGACCACGGGCCACGCCGCGGCCGGCTTCTCGCTCGAGGCGGGCCTGCCGACCATCACCACGATCCCGGAGCCGTCCGGGAGCGGGGTCGGGTAGTCCAGGGCGGTCCCGCGCGCATGCGGAACCTTCACCTGCTCCGCGGCGCCCGACACGCTGTCGACCAGCCACACCTCGCACGCGGTGACGCTCCCATCGCAGTCGTCGACGAGCAGCGTGACGCCGTCGGGCATCCATCGCACACGCGCCCACGGCAGGTCGAGCGTGGTCGCGAGCGAATCGTGCACGCCCTCGACGTCGACCACCCGGATGGAGACCGGAGAGCTCTGCTCCGCGTACGCGACGGTGCTGCGATCGGCCGAGAGCGCGGGCGCGGTGACCACCGTGCGCGCGGTGAACAGCTTGCCTGCGCCCGAGCCGAGCACGCCCTGCCGGGTGCCGTCGAGCGACGAGGACCACAGCTCGAGCCGTCCGCCGTCGACCTTGCGGTAGATCAGCGTGCCGTCCTCGGCGAAGCCGGGCATCACGCCCGTGTCGATCGCGGTCACGGCGCCGTCGGACAGGCGCACGGTCGAGATCCTGTAGGCCCGGGGGTCGCCGTCCGCACCGGACGCGGCGGTGTCACGGACGGCGACCGCGAGGCAGGCACCGTCCGCCGACCACACGACGGACTCGGTGCCCGCGCCGGCGAGCTGCGCGACCAGCGTCTGCTCGCCTGAGAGGGTGTCGATGGTCGAGACCTCGACCGCGTCGTCACCGACGCCGCGCACCACCGCGAGGAGGGTGCGGGTGGGGTTCCATGCCAGGCTCGGCGCGCCGATCGATGGCAGGTCGAGCACCGAGGCCATCCCCTGGGCCTCGAGCAGGCGGACCGTGTACGCCCCCTCGCCATGCTCGACGGCGGCGACGCGGGCGCCGTCGGCCGAGAACCCCGCGTCGACGTACTCGGGGAGCTCGGTGGTGGCCGGGGCCTCGACGTCCGCGGACCTGGCGCCCTTGTCGCCCGGAAGCACCTGCGTCGCGGCCTGCAGCGCGACCGGCAGCGCGAGGTCCGGCACGCACGCGGTCACCGGCGTCCGGTCGGCCTCGAGCGGCAGCGCCTCCGGCTCCGCCGATGCCGGCGCGCTGGGAGAGGTCGACGGCGCGACCGCCGCCTCGGGCGTCGCGTCGAGGGACGGCGCAGCGATCGCCGCATCGTCACCGGGGCTCGCGGTCACGCGCGGAACCTCCGCCGCGGCGCGCTCACGCGCGACCGGCCCTACCAGGGCGAGGCCGAGTGCGACGGCAAGCGCCGTCGCCGCCGCCCCCGCCGGGATCCAGAAGCGCGGCGAGCTCAGCACGGCGGGCCAGCGCGAGCCAGGCACGCCCGAATCGACACCGCGTTCGTCGTCCACGTGATCCTCTCCGCTGTTCCCGCTCACCTGTGAACCCTAGAGGCACAGGGTGACGCTCACGTGATCCTCGTCCCCGAGCCGCCACATGACAAGGGACGATGCGCGGGCCGAGGCCCACGCATCGTCCCGTCGGGAGGTCGGGCTACTGCTCGACCACGTAGAGCGCCCCGCGCCCGCTGCCCGGTCCCGCGAGGATCTGGAGCACGTACCGGCCGTCGGGGGACGCCACCGGCATGCCGCCCTCGATCCAGCCATCGGCGGTGGGCGCAGGGGCGCCCGAGGTGAGCGTCGGCTCGATCACGAGCGAGCGGTAGGACTCCTCCCCGCAGAGCGAAGCGAGCGCGACCACGCGCGAGCCGCTCGCGGAGTAGACGCCCACGCTGTTGCGCAGCTTCGCCTCAGCCACCGTGCCCGTGGCGGCGTCGATCGATGCGGCGCCCGAGCTCCCCACCGCGACCGCATGGCCGTCGGACGTCCAGACCGGAGGGTAGTCCGAGTCCACGTCCGCCTGCGCGATCAGCGCGCCATCGCGCGACGCCACGGTCAGGCGCGTGCGGTGCGGCTCGTCGTCGCGTGCGGTGAGCACCGCGATGTACGAGGAGTCCGCGGACCACACGGGGGCGCCGCGGTCCGCATAGCTCGTGGACGCGCCAAGGGTCGCACCGGTGGCGCCGACGGCCGCGAGCTCTCCCGACTCGGCGTCGAGCAGCTTGGTGCCGTACTCGGCGGCCGCGGCGATCATCGTGCCATCGGGCGAGTACGCAGGCCACCCGCCTGCCCGGAGCCGCTGCTGATCCCCCGTCTCGGCATCGACACGCATGACGACGGGGAACGACCCGCCCATGCGGCCGCCGCCCGTCGCGCTCGCCGCGCCGTACACGATGTCGCCGGTGAGCGGCGAGACGTCGTACCCATGGATACGGTCCGCGCGTGCGACCTCGGACACGTCGCCCGTGGCCACCTCGCCCCGGTAGAGGATGTGGGTGCCGTCCTCGGCCGCGCCGATCCAGAGCACGAACGTGCCGTCGGGCGACCACCGGACGGGGCTGAGCGACTCGACGGCGAAGCCCTCGGACAGCTCGGTGGCCGCGCCGTCGACACCGAGGATCCAGACCGCGCCCGGACCCACCGTGAGCACGGCTGCGCGGGTGGAGTCCGGAGACCAGACCATGTCCACGATCCCGTCCCTCGCCTCGTCACCGCGGAACCGCGTGAGCGCATGGGTCGCGTCCGACCGTGCCGGCGAGGCAGGGGCACCATGCGCCTTGAGGTTCCACGGCGCACCCAGGTAGTCGGTGTTCGAGCTCGTGTCGGCGCAGCGGATGCTCGCGAGCGCGAGCCCCGCATACACGTCGCCGCTCGTGTCGAACTGCGGGACGGTGGGCGTGACCTCGGTGGGCGCGGGCGTAGGCGAGGCCGACGGAAGCGCCTGGGCCGTCGCGGTCGCCTGCGGCGTGGCCGAGGCGGACGGCGTGGCGCTCGGCGTGGCGGAGGGCGTCACGCTGGGCGACGGGCTGGTCGACACGGTCGGCGCCGCGGGCGCCGGCTCTCCGCCCCACGCACCGATCGACAGGAAGCCGATCCCGCCCGCGGCCACGATGCCCATGGCGACCGCCCCCGTCAGGACGGCGGAGCGGGTCCGGCGGCGGCGACGGGCGGCGCCGCCGAGCTGCGCGGCCGAAGCCGGGTCGAGCGAGCCGGCGCTCGCCGCCAACGCCTGCTCGCGGCGGCGCATCATCTCCTCGAGATCGTTCATCGCTGCCCCCTCGTGATGGTGACGGACACACGGTCCGAGCTGTCGAGCTGCGCGTCCGTGCCGAGGCGCGAGTTGAGCGCGGAGAGGCCGTCCGAGACGTAGCGCTTCACGGCGCCCTCGGACAGCCCGAGCGCGGCGGCGGTGTCGCGGACGCTCATGTCGTCGAGGAAGCGCAGCACCACGCACGCACGCTCCCGAGGCGGAAGGGACTGCAGGGCTGCATCGAGGTCCGGCCAGGGCTCCGCCGGCCGGTCCGAGTGCGCGCGGGGCGTCTGAGCCGCGACCCTCCGCACGGTCGCATCATGGCGCGAGCTCTTGCGCCCGCGATCGACGAACCTTGTCGCGATCGCCTTGCGCACATACGCGTCCGCCGCGTCGAGCGACGCGAAGCGGCGGTGGCGGGCGAAGACCGCCACCATCGCATCGTGCACCAGGTCCGGCGCCTCATCCGGGCCCGCGAGCATGGTCGCGAGCGCCATCAGCCTCCCGTAGCGCTCCCGGCAGAGCGCCTCGAACATCGGTTCAGCAGCCTTGGTCACCACGATCCGATCACCCCCCTCAGCCCTATGAACGTGAGACCTCCGTCCGAGGTTGGGGGGACCGCGCTCGCGCACGCCCCGTGGATCTCCATGCTCATGGCTCGCCCCTTCGCCGATCGCTTCCGAAGACCCTAGCCGGGCCGGCACCGCGAACCGGCGACTCCTCATCACGATTCCGTCACAGAGGCGCACGACGGGGCCGAACGCACGGAGGCCCCGCATCGTCACCGGACGATGCGGGGCCTCCGTGGGGATGCGATCAGCTGAGGACGGCGCCCTTCGAAGCCGAGCCCACGAGCTTCTGGTACTTGCCCAGGACGCCCTTGGTGAAGCGCGCGGGGATGGGCTCCCAGCCCTCCTTGCGCGCCTCGAGCTCCGCGGCGTCGACGTGCAGCTCGAGGGTGCCGTTCGCCACGTCGAGCGTGATCCTGTCCCCGTCGCGGACGAAGGCGATGGGTCCGCCGTCGACCGCCTCGGGGGCGATGTGGCCCACGCACAGCCCGGTGGTGCCGCCGGAGAAGCGCCCGTCGGTGACGAGCAGGACGTCCTTGCCGAGGCCCGCGCCCTTGATGGCCGCGGTGATCGCGAGCATCTCGCGCATGCCGGGGCCGCCCTTGGGGCCCTCGTAGCGGATGACGACGCAGTCACCCTTCTGGATCTCGCCGGCCTCGAGGGCGTCGAGCGCCGCACGCTCGCGGTCGAAGACGCGCGCCGTGGCCTCGAACACGTCGTCGTCGAAGCCGGCCGACTTCACCACGGCGCCCTCCGGAGCGAGCGTGCCCTTGAGGATGGTGATGCCGCCCGACTTGTGGATCGGGTTGTTGAGCGCACGCACCACGCGGCCGTCGATCTTGGCGGGCTTGAGCTCGTCCATGTTCTCGGCGAGGGTCTTGCCGGTGACCGTCATGACGTCGCCGTGCATGAGGCCCGCATCGAGCAGGGTCTTCATGACGGCGGGGACACCGCCCACGCGGTCGACGTCGTTCATGACGAACTGACCGAACGGCTTGAGGTCGCCCAGGTGCGGGACCTTGGCGGCGACGCGCGCGAAGTCGTCGAGCGTGAGGTCCACCTCCGCCTCGTTGGCGATCGCGAGCAGGTGCAGGACGGCGTTGGTCGAGCCGCCGAACGCCATCACCACGGCGATGGCGTTCTCGAAGGCCTCCTTGGTCATGATCTGGCGCGCGGTGATCCCCTTGCGCAGCATCTCGACCACGGCCTCGCCCGACTTGTGCGCGTAGTAGTCGCGGCGGCGGTCGGCGCTCGGCGGGGCGGCCGAGCCGGGGATCGACATGCCGAGCGCCTCGCCCACGGACGCCATCGTGTTGGCGGTGTACATGCCGCCGCACGCGCCCTCGCCGGGGCAGATGGCCTTCTCGATCGCGAGGCGGTCCTCCTCCGACATGAGGCCCGCGGCGCACGCGCCCACGGCCTCGAACGCGTCGATGATGGTGACGTCCTTCTCGGTGCCGTCCGACAGCTTCACGTGGCCCGGCATGATCGAGCCGGCGTAGAGGAACACGCTCGCAAGGTCCAGGCGCGCCGCGGCCATGAGCATGCCCGGGAGCGACTTGTCGCAGCCCGCGAGGAGCACGCTGCCGTCGAGGCGCTCCGCCATCATCACCGTCTCGACCGAGTCCGCGATGAGGTCGCGGGAGACGAGCGAGAAGTGCATGCCCTCGTGGCCCATCGAGATGCCGTCGGAGACGGAGATGGTGCCGAACTCCAGCGGGTAGCCGCCGCCGGCGTGGACGCCGTTCTTGGAGGCCGCGGCAAGGCGCTGCAGCGAGAGGTTGCAGGGCGTGATCTCGTTCCACGAGGACGCGATGCCGATCTGCGGCTTCGCGAAGTCGTCGTCGCCGAGACCGACCGCGCGGAGCATGCCGCGCGACGCGGTCGCCTCCAGGCCATCGGTGACCTGGCGCGAGCGGGGCTTGATGTCGGGAGTCTGCGTCATACGCGCGAGTCTAGGGCGCTCGCGTGGGACACGGTGCCCGCATGGTGGACACGGACGATGCCGGGGTTGCCGGGGAGGTCCCGGCACCTCTCCAGCACCATGGACCGCATGGGCGGGGCGCGCCGGCACGCCTGGCCCAAGGTTCACCGAGGATTCACCGGCCCATGTCCGGTTCGTCACCTTGCGCTCAGTACGTTGAGTTCGACGCGGCACCCCCTCACTCAGGGACGATGCACGACCGCCGGCCGCGGCCCGACCCCGGAGGAACCGATGAAGCTGCTCCTTGCCGCCTGCGCGGCCACCGCCCTCGCCGCCGCGGCGGCGGCGCCTGCGACCGCCGCGATCGTGAGCGGTCCGACCACGTTCTCCGCCGACGGCGCGGCGCTCACGGTCTCCCCGCTCGGGACCTACGAGACGGGCGTCTTCGACGCGTCCGCCGCGGAGATCGTCGCCTTCCACGCGCGCTCGCAGCAGCTCTACAGCGTCGACGCGAACGTCGGGGAGGTCAACGTGCTCGACGCCTCGGACCCCGCCGCCCCGTCGCTGGTGGGCACGCTGGCCGTCGCCGGCATCGTCGACGCCTCCGGCGACATGATCCCCGCGGGCTCCGAGGCGAACTCGGTCGCGGTGCGCGAGGACGGGCTCGTGGTGGTGGCGGTCGAGGCCGCCGCCAAGACGGACCGCGGGTGGCTCGCGTTCTTCGACACCGACGGCGACGCGCTGGGCGCGGTCCGCGTGGGCGCGCAGCCCGACATGGTGACGGTGACGCCCGACGGCCGCATGGCGATCAGCGCGGACGAGGGCGAGCCCGACCCCACGTACACGGTCGACCCCGAGGGCACCGTGAGCATCGTGACCCTGCCGAGGAAGGTCGCCGCACCGACGCAGGCCGCGGTGCGGACCGCCGACTTCCACGCGTACGAGGGCGATGCCCTGCCCGACGGCGTGCGCGTCTTCGGTCCGACGTCCAAGGACGGCCTCGCCTACCCGGTCTCCCGCAACCTCGAGCCCGAGTACGTGACGGTCGACTCCAGGTCGCGCACCGCCTACGTCACCCTCCAGGAGGCGAACGCGATCGCGGTGGTCGACCTGCGCGCCGCCACGGTCGCCGACCTGTGGTCGCTGGGCGCGAAGGATCTGTCGGTTGCGGGCAACGGCATCGACCCCTCCGACAAGGACGATGCCATCGCAATCCGGCCGGTCCCCCTCAAGAGCCTGTACATGCCCGACTCGATCGCGGCCTACACCTCGCGCGGCATCACCTACCTGGTGACCGCGAACGAGGGCGACGCGCGCGACGACTGGAACGAGGGCCCGGACGGGTACGAGGAGTCGATCCGCATCGCCGACCTCGCGGACGACGGCCTGCTGTGCGACGGCGTCCTCACCGACGACCAGCTGAAGAAGGGCGCGCTCGGCCGCCTCGACGTCTCCACCGCATCGGGCTACAACGAGGACCTGGGCTGCTTCGACGAGCTCTACGCCTTCGGCGGGCGGTCCTTCTCGATCTGGACCACCGACGGCACGCAGGTGTTCGACTCGGGCGACGACCTCGAGCAGATCACCGCGGAGGCGCTGCCGGACTACTTCAACTCGAGCAACGACGAGACCGAGCTCGACTCGCGCTCGGACGCCAAGGGACCGGAGCCCGAGGGCGTCACCGTCGGCGAGGTGCGCGGCCGCACCTACGCATTCGTGGGTCTCGAGCGCATCGGCGGCGTGATGGTCTACGACGTGACCTCGCCGGCGTGCGCCGAGTTCGTCACCTACGTCAACAACCGCGACTTCGAGGCGGACCCCGAGTCCTCCGCAGCGGGCGACCTGGGCCCCGAGGGCCTCGCATTCATCGCGGCGAAGGACTCCCCGACGCGCTCGCCGATGCTCGCGGTGGGCAACGAGGTCTCGGGCACCACCACGCTGTACTCGGTCGACACCGTCACGGTCGACCGTCCCGCGAAGGGCAAGGGTCGACCGACGCAGCACCGCTGATCCTGCCCAGGGCCCGGGGTGCCGCAGGCGCGACGCCCCGGGCCCTTGCGCTGCACACCCGGCTTGACGTTGACGTGGCGTCAACTTCTACCGTGGTCGGCATGGACCTCGACATCGCCGCCGTCGCGCGGCTCACGGGCGTGACGAGCCGCACGCTGCGCCACTACGACGCGATCGGGCTGCTCACCCCCGCGCGGACCGGCCACGACGGTCGGCGGTTCTACGGCGACGCCCAGCTGCTGCGCCTCCAGCACATCCTTGTGCTGCGCGAGCTCGAGGTCCCGCTCGACACCATCGCGAGCATCGTCGACACGGACGATGCCACCCTCACCTCCGCGCTCATGCGTGACCACCACGTCGCGCTGCTCGCGCGCCGCGACCGCTTCGCTGCGCTCGCCGAGACGGTCGAGCGCACCATCACCCGCATCGAGAAGGGACTCCCCATGACCGCCGACGACATGTTCGAAGGCTTCGATCACACCGCGTACGAGCCCGAGGCTCGCGAGCGTTGGGGCGACGATGCGGTCGCGCGATCGAACGCCGCCTGGGCGTCGCTGGACAAGGCCGACCAGCGCGCCCACCTTGCCGAGCACGAGGCGATCGCGGAGGCGCTGGGACGCCTCGCGGCGGCCGACGCCGACCCCGCGAGCGACGAGGTCCAGGCCCTGGTCGCCCGCCATCACGCGTGGGTCTCGCTGTTCTGGACCCCTGGCCGCGAGGCGTACACGGGACTGGGCGCGACGTACGCGGACGACGCGCGCTTCCGCGCGACCTACGACAAGCACGGGGACGGCACCGCGGTCCTCCTGAGGGACGCGATCGCGGTCTACGCACAGTCGTTGCACGACTGACCAGGGCTCTTTGCCACCCGTCGGGAATCACTTGGGGCGCCGCGCCGTTGACCCGTGCGACCCAAGGGGGAACGATGCCGACGATCGGTCTGCTGCTAGGCCAGCTCCCGCAGGCGCGATCGACGCGACTGCTCTCCTCGCTGCTCCACCGCGCCGCGTCGCGCGGCACCACGCTGGTGGAGCTCACGCCCCAGGCGCTGCCGATGCACCCGCCGTACACCGACGCGCCGATGCCGTCGGCCGGAGCGGCGTGGAAGTGCGCCCTCGCCGGGGTCGACGGCCTGATCGTCGTCACGCCCAGCCATGAGCGCTCGATCCCCGGCACGCTCAAGCACGCGCTGGACTGGGCCGCATCGACGCCGAGCCCGTTGGCAGGCATGCCCGTGATGATCGCGGGTGTCGCGCGTCCGCACGAGGGCCTCTTCTCCCCTGTGGCGCATCTGCGCACCATCCTCAACGACGCGGGAGCCGAGGTCGCGGGCCAGCCCGAGCGCTCGCTCGCGATGGACCCCGCCGCCTTCGGCGAGGCGGGCGAGTGCTCCGATGCCGCGCTGTGGCAGCAGGCTGCGGAGCTGCTCGCGGATGCGGCCGGGTTCACGGTGCATGTGCGACGTGCGCGTGCCGCGGTCCCGTCGACGCCTGTGCCCGCCATCGATGCCGCAGGCACAGCACCGCTGAGCCCCGAGGTCGGCGTGCCCATGGCGACGCAGGCGATGGCTCCGGTCGCGGGCCCTGCCGTGATCGCGTGACGCACAACTTGGTTGATGCATCATCTTCTGGAATAGTTGACGCGTCACCCTCGTTGGGGTGATCGACCGACGACGGAGTCGGCGCCTCCACCCTCACCCTGAACAGGAGACTCCCATGACCCGCATCGGCATCATCGTCGGCTCCATCGCCGACGCCTCCATCAACCGCCAGGTCGCCAACGCCCTCCCCAGCCTCGCCTCGAGCGACGACGTCGAGTTCGTCTTCCTCGAGTACAAGGACCTGCCCTTCTACGACTACGCCCACGACGCGGACTACCCGCAGGTGGCGCGCGACTGGAAGCAGGCGATCGCCGACGTCGACGGCGTCATAATCGTGACCCCCGAGTACTCGCGCTCGATCCCCGGCGTCCTCAAGAACGCCCTCGACTGGTCGGCCCGCCCGTGGGGCCAGGGCTCGTTCGCGGGCAAGCCCGTCGCGATCATGGGCGCCTCGATCGGCGCCGCCGGCACCGCCGCCGCGCAGCAGCACCTGCGCGCGATCCTGGGCCACTACGACGCCCCCACCATGGGCCAGCCGGAGACCTTCTTCCACTACCGCGCGGACGCGTTCGGCGCCGACGGCTCGCTCCAGGACGAGGCCTCGGCCGCCGTCCTTGGGGGCTTCGTCAACGCCGCGATCGCGCACGTCGAGAAGCACGCGCCGGTCGCCGTCGCATAGCCCCCGATCTCAGTCCGAAGGCCCCGTCAGGCAGCACGCCAGGCGGGGCCTTCGCCATGCGCCGCCTCAGCGCACGAGGGCGAGCGCTCGCATCCCCGGCGCGTCAGCCGCCGATGCGAAGGAGGTCCGAGACGTCGCAGTCCAGCGCCTGGCAGATCGCCGTGAGGGTGGAGAAGCGCACGGCGCGCGCACGGTTGTTCTTGAGCACCGAGAGGTTCACGACGGTGACGCCCGCGCGCTCAGCGAGCTCGGTGAGGGTCACGCCGCGCGCCTCGAGCATCGCGTCGAGCGTGCAGACGATGCGGTGGTCGTCGACCTCGGCCGGGCTCACACCAGACCCTCCAGGTCCCTCCGCATCGCCGCGGCCTCGCGCCACGCGACGCCCAGGGCCATGATGACGAGGCCCGCCACGACGACCGACAGGTTGACGGCGAGCGGCGCCGCCGTCGCGACGGCTCCCGCAGCCGAGCCCTCGACGATCCAGTCGGCGACCGCCCACCGCGCCCACGCCGCGAGCGGTGAGCCGACGGCGACGAGCACCCCGATCGCGATGATGCGGCGCGAGGCCGCAGGCCCGAACCCCGCAGCGCGGCGGATCTCGCCAACGGTGCGGAACACCAGCCACCAGATCACGGCGACCCCGGCGAGCGGGAGCGCGCGGACCGCCATCCACGCGAACTGTTCGACGCGCGATGCCCCATAGATGGTGACATGCGACTCGTTGCCGTAGAACTCGACACCGAAGTCACCGTTGGACGTGGACTGGAGACCCCCCGCGAGCTGCTGCGCCGCGATCGCGGACTGCACGCCGGCCTCCCCGTCGATCGTGACGGCCTCGTTCGGCCCCAGGGTGTTCGCATCCGACCACATGAGCACATCGCCGAGACGCCACAGCTCGATCACGTCGACGCCGTTCGGACCGAGCGCCCACGCCAGCGCCCAGACCGCCGACACGACCGCGAGCGCCATCGCGGTCCACTGCACCACCCCGATCGCGGAGCGCCTCACCATGACCTTCATCGACCACCCCCTATCGAAAATCGATAATAACGATGATCGATATGCTGTCAAGGGTGTGGAATCACGCCGGGCCGCCCAGGCGTTGAGCGCACCATGACGTCGGTGTGGTGGGTGCGCAGAGACGCACGGCTCGCGGACAACCCGGCCCTGCTCGCGGCGCAGGAGGACGGCCGGGCCGCGGCGGTCTTCGCATGGAACCGCGGCGTCCACCTGTGGTCCGGTCGTCGCCGCGCCCACCTCGCGCGCGTGCTGTGGAGCCTGCGCGAGGACACGGGCGGGGCGCTCGGCGTCCGCAGCGGGGACCCCGCGGACGCGATCCTCTCGAGCGCCCGTGAGCACGATGCGCGGGTGGTCGTCGCGGCGAGGGAGGCCTCCCCCGCCGGCATCGCCGCTCAGGACGCGGTCCGCGCGGCTCTCGAGTCGGACGGTCGGGAGCTGCGCCTGGTCGGCACGCCGTACGCCGTGGCACCGGGGCGCATCGTCAAGGCCGACGGGACCGAGTACAAGGTGTTCACGCCGTTCTCCCGCGCGTGGCGCGAGCACGGCTGGCCCGCGCCCGCGCCGCCCGCGGACCCCGACGCGTTCGTGCGCGTCGCCTCGGACGTCGACCTCGACCAGGAGGCGGCGCGCGGCGACACCGACGACCCGCTCGCGGCGCCGCACGAGTTCCGCGAGGAGCGCGTCGTCCAGGCCTGGGCGGACTACGTCGACGGACCGCTCGCGCGCTACGCCGTCGAGCGCGACCGGCCCGACCTCGACTCGACGTCGCACGTCTCGGTGCCGCTGGCTTTCGGCCAGCTCCACCCGCGCACGCTGCTCGCTGCGACCGGCGCCGTCCCCGGCGACGCCGCCCGCAAGCTCGAGTCGGAGATCGCGTGGCGCGACTTCCATGCGGATGTCCTGTTCCACCACCCGCGCGCCCAGCGCGAGTCGTTGACCCCGGTCATGCCGGACGCGCATTGGGCCGCAGGCCGCGAGGCCGACCAGGCGTTCATGGCGTGGCGCGACGGCCGCACCGGCTACCCGCTGGTCGACGCCGGCATGCGGGAGCTCGCCGCGACGGGAGCCATGCACAACCGGGTCCGCATGGTGGTCGCCAGCTTCCTGGTCAAGGACCTCCACCTGCCATGGCAGCGCGGGGCCGACCACTTCCGCCGCGCGCTGCTCGACTACGACCACGCGCAGAACCAGCTCAACTGGCAGTGGGTCGCAGGCACCGGGCGGGACGCGGCGCCCTTCTTCCGCGTGTTCAACCCCACGACGCAGGCGGACCGCTACGACCCGGACCGACACTATGCGGAGCGGTGGATCCCCGAGCTGGACACCCCCGCCTACCCCGCACCGATGGTCGACCACGCCGCCGAGCGCGAGGTCGCGCTCGCCGCGCTACGGCACTCACGGGCGTAACAAGGTTATTTCCCGGTCGACACCGCGCCGACACACACGCGTCGTAGCGTGAGTCCCGCCAGCGAGGGCGCCCACCCGGGCGCACGGCCCATGCCGACGCCCTCCCGGCATGGCGCCCTCCCCGACGGGAAGGACCGGTCATGGAGACTCCTGCACGCGAGTACCTGGGATACGTGGGCCACCCCGAGCTTCCGCACGGCTACTACCCGTATCTGGGACGACGCCCGGACCAGCGCAAGGACTGGCTGGCGACGGCGGCGGTGGCCTCAGGGTCCCTGCTGCTGTTCCCCGCGGCCATCGCCTTCGGCCATGCCAGCATGCGCGCGATCCGGCGCGGGGAGTCCGCCGCCACGCGTCGGGCACGTGCGGGGCTCGCGCTGGGATACGGTGCGGCGGCCGTGGTCCAGATCGCGTACTTCGCATTCGCCGCCCATGCGCTCGCGAGCCGCGGCGTGACCACCTGATCGCGACGCGCGGAGCACCGCCGAGGGGCGCTCCGCACACGCGAAGGCGTTCAGGCCATGTCCGATGACCGCGAGCGCCACCTCCCTTCCATGGGTCACACTCATGAGCATGTGGGACGACGACACGCGCTACGCGGTGATCCACGGTAAGGACGCCCGCTACGACGGGCAGTTCTTCACCGCGGTCCGCACCACGGGCATCTACTGCCGGCCCTCGTGCCCCGCCCGCACCCCCGCCCGCGCCAACGTCACCTTCTACCCGAGCGCTGCCGCCGCTCAGCGCGCCGGCTTCCGCGCATGCCGCCGATGCTTCCCGGACGATGCACCCGGCTCGCCCCGCTGGAAGGTGGGAGAGGACATCGCGAGCCGCGCGATGCGGATGATCGACGACGGGCTGGTCGAGCGCGAGGGGGTCGCGGGCCTCGCGCGCAGGCTCGGCTACACCGAGCGGCACGTGTCGCGCGTGCTGGTCGACGAGCTCGGCGCAAGCCCGCAGGCCCTCGCGATCGCGCATCGTCTCCACCACGCCCGCGCGCTGCTCGAGGGCACGGAGATGCCCGTCTCCGAGGTCGCCTTCGCCGCGGGATTCGGGTCGGTGCGGCAGTTCAACGACGCCGCGCGGTCGGCGTGGGACCTCACCCCGTCGCAGGTGCGCGGGCGCGGGGCGGCACCCCAGGCGGCGCTCCCTGGAGAGGCACGCCTCGAGCTTCGCCTGAGGCACCGCCGACCGGCGACCACCGCACGCACGCTCGCGTTCCTCGGCGCGCGCGCCGTCGACGGCGTCGAGTCCTGGGACGGCACGTCCTACTCCCGCACCCTCTCGCTCCCGCACGGGCCGGGGCGTGTGAGCCTCGCGCCGGCGGACGGCTACGTGAGCGCCAGGCTCTCGCTCGCGGATGTTCGCGACCTCGGCACGGCGGTGGCGCGGTGCCGTCGCCTGCTCGATCTCGACGCGGACCCCGCGGCGGTCGACGCGGCGCTCGGAGCCTCGCCCCTGCTCGCCGCGCATGTGGAGGCCACGCCGGGCCTGCGCGTGCCAGGGGCGGTCGCACCGTTCGAGATGGTCGTCCGGGCGATCGTGGGGCAGCAGGTGAGCGTCGCGGGCGCGCGGCGGACGCTGGGCGCGCTGGTCGAGCGCTGGGCTCCGGAGCCGAGCGTCCCGCGAGGCGGCCATGAGGCGGATCCACGCATGGCGACCGTCCCGGCCGGCATGGGAAGCGTGTTCCCCGGGCCCGCAGAGCTCGCCGACGTCGACCCCACGAGCGGGCTGATCCCGCAGGCGCGGTGGCGCGCGATCTCCGCGGCGGCGCGGGCGATGCTCGACGGCGCCCTCGACCTGGGGCCGGGCGCGGACCGCACCGAGGCGCGCCGGGCGCTGCTCGCCATCCCCGGGATCGGGCCATGGACCGCCGAGTACGTGGCCCTGCGCGCCCTGGGCGACCCGGATGCCTTCCCCACGGGGGACCTGGTGCTGCAGCGCGCCGCGGGGCTCGACGCGGCAGCCCTCGCGTCAGCCGCGGAGGCCTGGCGGCCGTGGCGCGCCTACGCCGCGCTTCACCTGTGGACCGCGGTGGCGGAGGGCCGGATCGACGCGTCCGCACCCGCGCGGCCTCGCCGCGCGCGCCGACCCGCGCGGGTCTAGCCTGAGCCTGAGGGGGGTCGTTCACCGAGCGCGATGTGCTCGGGTCTGAGGGGCGGTGCCTTCCCCGCGACGGGGGGCTACGTGGGGAAGGCGCCTATCAGCACCGCGTTGACAGGCTCCTCGCCACCCACGAGCGCCGCGATCTGACGGCGCACCAGGTCCGTGTAGCGACGATCGGTCAGCCGCTCGGTGCCCGCGATGTGCGGCACCACGATGCAGCCCGGCGCGCTGAACAGCGGGTGCCCGTCGGGCAGCGGCTCGGGATCGGTGACGTCGAGCGCCGCGCGCAGCCGCCCGCTCTCGAGCTCCGCGAGCAGGGCATCGGTGTCGACCACCTTGCCGCGGCCGACGTTGAGGAGCAGCGCATCGTCCCTCATCGCGGCGAGGAAGCGCGCGTCGACGAGCTTGTCCGTCTCCTCCGTGTGCGGCGTGACAAGGATGACGATGTCGAAGCCCGGCAGCAGCCCGTGGATGTCCGCGATCGCGTGGACCAGGGTCCCGTCGGGCGCCGTGCGGGACGTGCGCGCGACGCCCTCGACGTGGACCTCGCTCGCGCGCAGCCGCACCGCGATCGCCTCGCCGATGCTTCCGTAGCCGACGATGAGCGCGCGCGAGTCCGCGAGCGACGGCGTGTCCTGGTCGGGCTCCCACCGGCCGCGCCGCTGCGCGTCGAGGAACCGCGGCAGGCGCCGCTGCGAGGCGAGCGCGAGCAGCATCGTCATCTCCGCGACGCGCGTGTCGTGGACGCCGCGCGCGTTCGCGAGCGTGACGCCCGGTGGAACGAAGGGCGCGATGTGCTCATAGCCGGCCGAGGCGATCTGCACCACGCGGAGGTTCGGGCACGCGGCGAGACGCCCGTACACGCGGCGCCCTCCCGTCCAGTGCGGCATGCACATGAGGACGATGCGGTCGCGCTCGGCCTCCGGGACCTCGCCCTCGGCGGGGTTCCAGACGATCACGCGGGCACCCTCGCCGGGGTCGCCCAGGGCGTCGGCCACCTCGCGCGACGGCACCCCGACCGTGATCACGCGGCCACCGTGAGCGGGGTCCCGGCGGGGTCCTGGAGCAGCGGCGCGAACGCGCGCTCCGCGGCCCCGATGAGCAGCCGGTTGCCGCCGAGCGCGGCCCGCGCGATGGCGACGTCCTCCGCATCGGGCCGGAACGCGAGCGCGCGGACGCGCTGCTGGACCAGCTCGCGCCGCACGTCGAACAGCCCGCCCAGGTAGCCCGCGAGCAGCACGGCATCGGGATCGAAGGCGCACTCGAGGTTGGCGATCGCGAGCGCGAGCGTCTCGGCGTAGCCGTCCAGCGCCGCGTCGTCGTGCGCGGCGGCGTCGAGGCGCGGGGCGTTGACCTCCGTCTCGAGGCAGCCGCGGCGCCCGCACGAGCAGCGCTCGCCGTTCGAACGGATCATCATGTGGCCGAACTCGCCGCCGTAGCCGCGACCGCCGCGGAGCATGCGCCCGCCCACGAGCGCCGCGCCGCCGATGCCGGACGCGGATCCGTTGAGGTAGACCACGGTGTCGATGCCGCGCGCGGCCCCGAAGCTCCACTCGGCGCGCAGGCCCATGTTGGCGTCGTTGCCCACCGTCACGGGAAGCTCGAGCGCCTCTGCGAGCTGCTCCCTGAACGACACCTCGCGCCAGCCGAGGTGCGGCGCGTCGACCACCACCTCGCCGTCGACCGAGACCAGCCCGGGCACCGCGGCGCCCAGGCCCGCGATGCGAGGCCCGTCGAGCTCGGCCGCGACCTCGCGGGCCGCCTCCCAGGCGAACGCGACCGCATCGGCGGGCGTGGGCGGCGCGCTCACCGAAGCGCGCCGACGCGCGAGCACCGTCCCGTCGATCGCGACGGCGCCCAGCTCGAGGGCGTCCACATCGGGGTGGAGGGCGAGCGCGACCACATCGCGCCGCGGCCGCACGATGAGGCTCGGACGCCCGACCGCGCCGGTCTCTGCGGCCGCGTCCTCGATCACCAGGCCGAGCTCCGCGAGCTCCGTCACCAGGCCGCCGATGGTCGAGCGGTTGAGCCCGGTGTCGCGCGTGAGCTGCGCGCGGGTGAGCGGGCCGCCGTAGTGGACAGCGGTGAGGAGCGCCGAGAGGTTGTGGCGGCGCGTGTGGTCGTTGCGGCTGCCACGCGCGGCGGCGACGCGCGCCTCCGCGGGCGACTCGTCGGTCGCGTCCGTGATCCCCGTCGCCTCTGGCATCGTTCCTCCTTCGTGCTCGTCAGTATGCCCGGGACTCGCCTGCACCGTGATCCCCCGCGCCTCGGATCGGGGTGCTCCGGACTCCGGATCGCACGCGGCGGGCCACCACGGGACACCCTGTCGTCGGCCGGGGCGCCCCGCCCGTCGACGCGCGTGCGCCCCGCTTTGACGGAGCCGCCCGTCGGGTATATGTTTCCTGCGGGAACATTTTACCCCGCTCAATGACGAATGGAGTTCGAGCATGTCGCTCACCCCCACCCCGGCCGATCACTTCACGTTCGGCCTCTGGACCATCGGCTGGCCGGCTGCGGACCCGTTCGGCTCCGCGACGCGCGGCCCGCTCGGCGCGGTCGAGGCGATCCACAAGCTCGCGGAGCTCGGCGCCTACGGCATGACGTTCCACGACGACGACCTCTTCCCCTTCGGGTGCTCGGACGCGGACCGTCGCGCCGCGATCGACGCGCTGAAGAAGGCGTGCGACGAGACCGGGATGAAGATCCCGATGATCACCACCAACACCTTCACCCACCCGGTGTTCAAGGACGGCGGCGTCACCTCCAACGACCGCGCGGTGCGCCGCTTCACCCTTCGCAAGGTGCTGCGCAACATCGACCTGGCCGCCGAGCTGGGCGCGACCACCTTCGTGATGTGGGGCGGCCGCGAGGGTGCCGAGTACGACTTCTCGAAGGACATCCGGGTCGCGCTCGAGCGCTACCGCGAGGCGGCGAACATCTTCGGCGCCTACGTGCTGGAGAAGGGCTACGACCTCAAGTTCGCGATCGAGCCCAAGCCCAACGAGCCCCGCGGCGACATCCTGCTGCCGACCGTGGGCCACGCGATGGCGTTCATCGAGACGCTCGACCACCCCGAGCTGGTGGGCCTCAACCCCGAGGTCGGCCACGAGCAGATGGCGGGCCTCAACTTCACCGCCGGCATCGCTCAGGCGCTGTACCAGGGCAAGCTCTTCCACATCGACCTCAACGGCCAGCGCGGCATCAAGTACGACCAGGACCTGGTGTTCGGCCACGGCGACCTGCAGAACGCGTTCGCGCTGGTGGACCTGCTCGAGAACGGCGGCCCCGACGGCGGCCCGTCCTACACCGGCCCCCGCCACTTCGACTACAAGCCCTCGCGCACCGAGGACTTCGACGGCGTGTGGGAGTCCGCGCGGGCGAACATGCGGATGTACCTCGCGCTCAAGGAGCGCGCGGCCGCGTTCCGCGCCGACCCCGAGGTGCAGGAGGCCATCGCGGCCACCAAGCAGCACGAGCTCGCGCAGACCACCCTGGGCGCCGGGGAGACGATCTCCGACCTCCTCGCCGACGCCTCCGCGTACGAGGACTTCGACGCGGACGCGTACTACAACGGCAAGGGCTTCGGCTTCGTGCGCCTGCAGCAGCTCGCTGTCGAGCACCTCATGGGCGCCCGCTGACCTTCCCCCCTCCCGCGTCCCGGCCGCCCGACCTCCTTGGGGCGGCCGGGACGCACCTTCTCCCGCCTGATCAACGAAAGGCCCGCGCATGACCCTCGTCGCCGGCGTCGACTCCTCCACCCAGTCCTGCAAGGTGGTGATCCGCGACCTCGACACCGGTGCCGTGGTGCGCACCGGGCGCGCATCGCACCCGGACGGCACCTCCGTGGACCCCGCGTCCTGGTGGGACGCGCTGCTCGCAGCGCTCGCCGAAGCGGGCGGCCTCGCCGACGTCGCCGCCATCTCCGTGGGCGGCCAGCAGCATGGCATGGTCGCGCTCGACGCCGCGGGCGAGGTGGTCCGCGACGCGCTGCTGTGGAACGACACCCGCTCCGCGGGCGCGGCGGCGGACCTCATCGCCGAGCTCGGCGCGGACGCCCTGGCGGACAGGACGGGCCTGGTGCCCGTCGCATCGTTCACGTCGACCAAGCTGCGCTGGCTGCGCGACGCCGAGCCGGAGAACGCCGCGCGGGTCGCGGCGGTCGCGCTTCCCCACGACTGGCTCACGTGGCGTCTGCGGGGCTACGGGCCCGCGGCGTCGTCCCCGCTGGGACCCGACCTCGAGGCGCTCACCACGGACCGCTCCGACGCGTCCGGCACCGGCTACTGGAGCGCCGCCACGGGCGAGTACGACCGCGACCTGCTGGTCACCGCGCTGGGGCACGATGCCGTGGTCCCGCGCGTGCTCGGGCCGGGCGAGAGCGCGGGCACCGTCCTGCCCGAGATCGCCGGCCACGAGGGCTGCCTGGTGGGCCCCGGTGCGGGCGACAACGCCGCGGCGGGCCTGGGCCTGGGAGCGGCCGTGGGCGACGTGGTCATCTCGCTCGGCACGTCCGGCACGGTGTTCGCGGTGACCGAGCGGGGCTTCCGCGACGCGACCGGGATCGTGGCGGGCTTCGCCTCGGCCTCGGGCGAGCACCTGCCGCTCGTGTGCACGCTCAACGCCTCCCGCGTGCTCGACGCCTTCGCCCGGGTGCTGGGCGTCGACTACGACGAGCTCGGCGCGCTGGCCCTCGAGGCCGAGCCCGGCGCGGGCGGCCTCACCCTGGTCCCCTACTTCGAGGGCGAGCGCACCCCGAACCTGCCCGACGCGACCGCGACACTGTCGGGCATGACCCTGGCCAACACCACGCGCGCGAACATGGCGCGCGCCGCGATCGAGGGCATGCTCGCGGCGCAGGCGGTCGGGATGGAGGCGATCCTGTCCGCGGGGGTGTCCGCCACGCGCGCGCTCCTGGTCGGCGGCTCGGCGCAGAACCCGGCGGTCCAGGCGATCGCGGCGCAGGTCTTCGACGTGCCCGTCGAGGTGCCCGAGCCCGGCGAGTACGTGGCCGCCGGCGCTGCGGTGCAGGCGGCGTGGGCGCTCACGGGGACACGGCCCGCGTGGCCGCTCGCGGTGGTCGCGGCGCCGGAGAAGGACACGCGGCCCGAGATCATGGCGGCGTACGCCGCGGCCGCCGGGACCTACACCGCGTAGCCGGACCCGGCATCGTCCCTCGACGGGCGCGTGTCGGAGCGCGCGCGTAATGTCCGTATTCGGGGCCTCCGGCGGCCCCGGAGGGGCGGACCATGACCATCAGCTTCGTGCTCGAGGCGATCGTGGTGCTCGGCTCGATCGTGCTGGGCACCCGCGCCGGCGGCGTGGGCGTCGGCATCTGGGGCGGCGTCGGCATGTTCGTCCTCGTGTTCCTCTTCGGGGAGGCGCCGGGCGAGGCCCCGATCACGGCGATCGGCATCATCCTCGGCGTGGTCACCTCCGCGGCGCTCATGCAGGCCGCGGGCGGCATCGACTGGATGGTCGCCATGGCGGCGCGCGTCATCGAGAAGCGGCCCAAGCAGATCACGGTCATCGCGCCGCTCACCGCGTTCCTGTTCTGCGCGGGTGCCGGGACCGGCAACATCGTCTTCCCGCTGCTGCCCGTGGTCTACGACCTCTCGGTCAAGAACGGCATCCGGCCGGCACGGCCGCTCACGGTCACGGTGGTCCAGTCCGGCATCGCGCTCGCCGCCTCGCCGGTGTCCGCCGCCATGGCCGCGATGCTCGCCTTCACCGACGTCGCGCCCTACAACCTGGGTCTGGCGCAGATCCTCGCGATCACGTTCCCCGCGTGCGTCATCGGCATCGTGGTCACGTCGCTCGTGGTGAACCGCATGTGGAAGGACATGGACGACGACCCCGAGATCCAGGAGCGCATCGCGGCCGGCGCCGTCGCCGCCTTGCGGCCCGATGCGGGCGGCAGCTCCACGGCGCACCTCACCTACACGGCGCGCGGCAGGAACGCGGCGATCACGTTCCTGCTGGGAGTGCTCGCGATCGTGCTGTTCGGCATCTTCGAGGCCCTCCGCCCCACCTACACGGTCGACGGCGAGGAGGTGCGCGTCGGGATGGGCGTCACCATCATCCTGGTGATGCTCGTCGTGAGCGCGATCATCATCTTCGTCGGCCGGCCCAAGGTCGCATCGGTCCCCGACCAGTCGGTGTTCAAGGCGGGCATGGTGGCCGCCATCGCGCTGTTCGGCATCGCATGGCTCACGGCGACGTTCATCGCGGCGCACGAGGACTACATCGTGTCCACGGTCGGCTCCTGGGTCACCGACTTCCGCTTCATCTTCGCCCTCGCGGTGTTCCTGGTCGCCGCGATGACCACCAGCCAGTCGACCGCGACCAACACCATCGTCCCCATCGGCCTCGCGGCAGGGCTGCCTGTCGGCTCGGTGGCGGGCATGTGGGCCGGCGGCCTCGGCGGCGTCTACACGCTTCCGGCCAACGGCCCCCAGATCGCCGCGGCCAACTTCGACGAGACCGGCTCGACCAAGCTGGGCACCAAGCTGCTCGACCACAGCTTCTTCGTGCCGATGGCGATCCTCTCCTTCACTACAGTCGTGGTCGGCGCGCTCATCGGCGCATTCTTCTGACCCGCATCCGCACGGAAAGGCGTTCACCCATGCCCGCAACGTCCATGGCCGCGAAGGTCCATGACCTCATGCCCGGCGTCATCGAGGACCTCAAGGAGCTCATCTCGATCCCGTCGATCGCGTTCCCCGGCTACCCCGAGGAGCCCGTGCACGCGATGGCGCAGCGCACGCTCGAGCTGGTCCAGGAGGCCGGCTTCGCGGATGCGCGCCTCATGGACGTGCCATGGGGCTACCCGCCCATCTACGGCGAGATCGCAGGTCCTCCCGGCTCCCCGGTGGTGGTGCTGTACGCGCACTACGACGTGCAGCCCGCCGCCGTCTCGCAGGGATGGACCACCGAGCCGTTCATGCCCACCGTGAAGGACGACGGCCGCATCTACGGCCGCGGCGCCGCCGACGACAAGTCCGGCATCGCGACCCACCTGGGCACGCTGCGCGCGTTCGACGGGCAGCCGCCGGTCACGCTCCGCCTGATCCTCGAGGGCATGGAGGAGACCGAGAGCAACCTCGAGGAGTTCGTCGAGGCGCACCCGGAGCTGTTCCAGTGCGACCTCTTCGTGGTCTGCGACATGGGCAACCTGGTCGCCGGCGAGCCGGTGCTGACCACGGCGCTCCGCGGCGACGTGTCCTGCACCGTGACGGTGCGCACGCTCGACCACCCGCTGCACTCCGGAGTCTTCGGCGGCGCCGCCCCCGACGCCATGATGGCGCTCGCGCGCCTGCTGTCCTCGCTGGTGGACGATGCGGGCGAGGTCGCGGTCGAGGGCGTCACCACGGGCACGTGGGAGGGCGCGGTGCAGAGCGAGGAGAGCTTCCGCGACGGCGCTCCCCTGCTCGACGGCGTCTCGCTCATCGGCACGGGGACCATCTCGGACCGGTTGTGGGCCAAGCCGTCGATCAACGCGATCGGTGTCGACATCACGTCGATCAAGGACTCCTCCAACGTGATCCACCCGGCCGCGAGCGCGAAGATCTCCATGCGCATCGTCCCCGGATCCAACCCCGAGGCGGAGCTCGACGCCCTGGTCGCGCACCTCGAGACCCACGCGCCGTGGGGCGCGCAGGTCGAGGTCAAGCGCGTCAAGGCCGCTCCGGCGTTCCTGGTGCCCGGCGGCGGCACGGCCGTCGCGGCGGCGCGCGAGGCGATGACGGAGGCCTTCGGGATGGAGGTCAGCGAGGTCGGGTCGGGCGGCTCCATCCCGCTGCTCCAGACCCTGCGCGAGGCCTGCCCGGCGGCGGAGTTCGCGCTCTGGGGGCCGGAGGACATGGATAAGTCGCGCATCCACGCGTCCGACGAGAGCGTCGACCCCGCGGAGATCGAGCGCATGGTGCTCGCGCAGGCGCTTCTGCTCGAGAAGCTCGGCGCGCAGGGCTGAGCCGCGCAGGGCTGAGCCGCGCCGCGCCCCGTCAGCTCGCGAGACGCCGCACCATCGCTTCGTAGACCCCGTCGCCCAGCCAGCGTCGCACCGCCATGGCCGGGCGCGCGAGATAACCCTTGACGTAGCGGCGCCTGGGCCGCGGCGCGGTGGCGGCCTCCGCGAACACCTCTCCGAGCACGGCGGCCGGCGTGGCCCTGTCGCGGCCATCGCCGCCGCTCGCGACCATGGACGCCACCATCGCCCGGTACGGGCCGTCCGCGAAGTCCGCGAGCCGTCCGCTCATGCGCGGGCCCCACTCGCTCCGGACGCTGCCCGGCTCGACGACGACCACGTCGATCCCGAACGGCGCGAGCTCGTAGCGCAGGCAGTCGGACCAACCCTCGAGCGCGTGCTTGGAGGCGTGGTACCACGCGCCCATCGGCGTGTAGATCCTGCCGCCCATCGACGAGATGTTGACGATCCTCCCCGTGCCGCGCTCCCGCATGTGCGGCAGCACCAGCTGCGTGAGGCGGGCGAGACCGAAGAGGTTGACGTCGAACTGGCGACGCGCCTCCTCGAGGGGCACCTCCTCGACGGGCCCGTACAGCCCGTAGCCGGCGTTGTTGACAAGGACATCGATGCGACCGGACTCGTCGAGCACCGTGGCGACAGCGCGCGTGCAGTCCTCGTCGCTCGTGACGTCGAGCTCGAGCGGGACGATGCCGTGCGGCCGCAGCGCCTCGAGCAGGTCGGTGCGGCGCGCGGCGGCGTAGACCGTATGACCGTCGGCGGCGAGCCGGAGGGCCGCCTCGCGGCCCATGCCGGACGAGGCGCCGGTGATGAGGATGACAAGCGGCAAGGGACGCTCCTTCGTGGGGACTGCTCCGAGGCTACGGGCACGGCACCGCTCAGGCGCCGACCTGCTCAGGGTCGAGCTCCACGCGCCGCAGCGTCTGGGCGTTGGCCGCGACGACGATGGTCGACAGGCTCATCGCGATCGCCGCGACCGCGGGAGGCATGGTGAGGCCTGCCCACTGGAAGGCGCCCGCCGCGACCGGGATCGCGACCACGTTGTAGGCGGTGGCCCAGACGAGGTTCTGGCGCATCTTGCGATAGCTCGCATGCGACAGCGTGATCACGCTCGCGACCGCGCGCGGATCCGAGCCCGCGAGCACGACGCCCGCGGCCTCCATCGCCACGTCGGTACCGGCACCGATCGCGAGGCCCACATCCGCGCGGGCGAGCGCGGGCGCATCGTTCACGCCGTCGCCCACCATCGCCACCTTCCTGCCACGGGACTGGAGATCGCCCACAGCCTTGTCCTTGTCGTCGGGGAGGACCTCCGCGAAGACGTCGTCGATGCCCAGCTCGCCCGCCACCGCATCGGCCACGGCCTGCGAGTCGCCCGTGATGAGCGCGACGTCGATACCGCGCGCGTGCAGCGCCTCGACGGCCTGGCGGGACTCGTCCCGCACGGGGTCCGTCGCGGTGAACGCACCGACCGCCTGGCCGTCGACCACGACGTGCAGGACGGCGCCGCCCTTCTCGCGCCACCCGGCGGCCGCATCGTCCAGGCCCGAGGAGGCCTCGATGCCGAGCTCCTCAAGCAGCGCCGGCCCGCCGACGGCGACGTCGCTGCCGTCGACGTGCGCGCGGACGCCCTTGCCCGGGATGGTCTCGACGTCATCCGCGGACGGGACATCGAGCCCCCTGTCCTGGGCGGCGGCGACCACGGAGCGCCCGATCGGGTGCTCGGAGTCGGACTCGGCCGCTGCGGCGAGGGCGAGCATGCGGTCCTCGTCCCAGCCGTCGATCGTCGCAGCCTCGGTCAGCCGGTGCGAGCCCTCGGTGAGGGTGCCGGTCTTGTCGAACAGCACCGTGTCGACGGTGCGCATCGCCTCGAGCGCCGCGGTGTCCTTGACCAGGATCCCCTGCTTGGCGCTGCTCGACGTGGCGATCGCGATGACCAGCGGGATCGCGAGGCCCAGCGCATGCGGGCACGCGATCACCAGGACGGACACCGCCGCGCTGAGCCCCTGCGCGGGATCGCCGATGGCGGCGTGGATCGCGAAGGTGAGCGCGGCCGCCCCCAGCGCGATCCAGAACAGCCACGCGGCCGCGCGATCGGCCAGCCGGCGGGTGCCGGAGCGGCTGCTCTGCGCGTCCTGGACCATGCGCTGGATGCCCGCGAGCGCGGTGTCGTCGCCCGTCGCGGTGATCTCGACCCGGAGCGATCCGTCCGTCGCGACGGTTCCGGCGACCACGCGGTCGCCCTCGTGCTTCGCGACGGGTGCGGACTCGCCCGTGATCATCGACTCGTCCACGCTGGCGTCGCCCCGGACGATGCTGCCGTCGGCCGGGATCCGGCCGCCCGGACGGACCACCACGGTGTCGCCCTGCTCGAGGTCGCCGATGCTCACATGCTCGGTCCCGCCGTCTCCGGTGACGCGTTCCGCATCGTCCGGCAGGAGCTCGGCCAAAGCGGCGAGCGCGCCCTGCGCCTGCCCCACGGCCTTCATCTCCTGCCAATGGCCGAGCAGCATCACCACGATCAGCGCGGCGAGCTCCCACCAGAAGCTGAGGTCGCCGATGCCGAGCGTCGCCGCCGCGGACGCCAGGAACGCGACCGTGATCGCGAGGCTGATGAGCGTCATCATGCCCGGCTTGCGGACGCTGATCTCGTCGCGCCAGGCCATGCTGAGGAACGGCCAGCCGCCCCACGCGAAGATCACCGTGCCCAGCAGCGGTGGGATCCACGCGCTGCCCGGAAGGTCGTAGCCGAGCCAGCCCTCGACCATCTCGCTGGTCGCGATCACGGGGACCGCGAGGACCAGGTTCCACCAGAACAGGCGCTTGAAGACCATCGCGTGGCCACTGTGGTCGGTGCCGTGGTGGGCGTGGTCGTCGTGCTGGTGCTGGTCGTGGTGCTGGTGCTGGTCGTCGCGCTGAGCGGGCTCGTCGTGAGCCATCGTCGCGTGATCGTGAGCCATGGGGACCTCCTTGGGAGTGGCAACAACTCTCGACGCTATTCCTTCCACTCGACTGGAAGGTCAAGGCCCGTGCCGGCAAGGTCGACGGCGGCGGGACCGGGGAGGCGACCGCCCGCCCACCCGCATCCACGGGGCGATGTCCACAGGCCCTGTCGCACGCGCAATTTCCACATCTACCTGGGAGGATGATCGGCGCGCGATGTCAGACCCTCGTGGTGGGATGGAGCCATGGACATCCCGAACCTGTTCGATGCGGACCCGGGCGCCGACCCGGCGGTCGGCTCGTTCCGGCGCGCATGCCTGGACGCACGCGCGGCGGTGGGGACCATGCGCGGGCTCGCATCCTCGGGCGGAGCGGCGGACGTGGTGAAGCGCCTGGGGGATGCGGCGCAGCTGGCTCGCGAGGTGGACATGGTGCTCGCCCGCACCGCCCACGACATCGCGATCCGGTCCGATGTCCCCGGCGGCGGGCTCGCGAAGCATCACGGCTACCGCAGCGCCGCGGACCTGGTGGCGGCCGCGATGGGCACCACGCGCGCCGAAGCGTGGCGCCTGCTCGAGGTGGGACGCACGCTGGAGGAGATGGAAGGGGGCAAGCCTGACGACGGGTCCGACGATCCCGAAGGCGGGGCCGGGGACGGCCGGGACGCCGCTCCCGACAGCCCCGAGGGGAACCCGCCGCCTGCCCCTCCGCCGGAACCGCCGACGCCGAGGCCCGCCGCGTCCCGCTATCCGGCCGTCGCGGCGGCGCTGCTCCAGGGCGAGATCTCAGCGGATTGCGGCGCCCAGATCATCACCATGCTCGATTCGCTTGCCGAGGGAGTACCCGAGGAGGCGAAGCGGGTCGCGGCCTCACAGCTGGTCGAGAGGGCTCTCGGGCTGGATGCGACGCGTTTCGCCAGGATCGTGGCCCGCTTCAGGGCTGCCCTCGACATCGAGCAGCACGAACGCAACCTTGCCCGCATGCGCCGCGCACGCCACCTCCGCATGTGGGAGAACCGCGCCGGGATGCTGGTGATCAACGGCGAGCTCGACCCCGAGACGGCCGCGCCGGTGCGCGCGGCGCTCGATGCGCTGGTCGGCGATGCGATGCGCGCCAGCCGCGCCAACCCGGGCGTCGATGAGCGCACCACCGATCAGATGCGCGCGGACGCGCTCGCCGACCTCGCCCGACACGCGCTGGGCTGCGAGTCCACCACGCCCCTGCTCGGCTCCACCACGGTCGTGGTGCGTGTCAGCGAGACCGACCTCAGGACCGGAGCGGGCCTCGGCGAGGTCGATGGATGCAGCCAACCCGTCGACATCGCGACCGCGCGTCGGCTTGCCGCCACCGCCTTCGTCGTCCCCGCCGTCCTGGGCTCCAAGAGCGAGCTTCTCGACCTCGGCCGCCGCACCTACCCCTTCACTCGCGCCCAGCGCATCGCGCTGGGCGAGCGGGACGGCGGTTGCGCCTTCTGCGGCGTCCCACCCGCCTGGTGCGAGGCCCATCACCTCCAGTTCTGGTCCCGAGGCGGCCGCACGGACCTGTCGAACGGCGCGCTCCTGTGCTCCCACTGCCATCACGTCATCCACGACCAAGGCTGGACCGTCCGCGCCACCGACACCGAGATCTGGTTCATCCCGCCCAGCAGCGTCGATCCGGCGCGCGTGCCCCGCCAAGGCGGACGCGCTCGCTTCGGGCCGCCACGCGCCTGGCGGCCCCGTCGCGGTGAGCCCCCGAGCGCGAGACCCGACGCCGCCTGACCCGGGACGTGGCGGCCCCCGCGGCGCGAAGCATGCCGTTCGCGCGGAGCAGGCGGCGCGGCAGTCGGCCCGCGGCGTGTCCTCGCCATGGCCGGGGTGGTCGGTCCCGCCAGCGTGGTGCGCACCGTCGCCGCGACTGCGTGATGGCCGCTCGGCCGGCAGCGCCGTACCGTGCGTGGCTTCGCGGCTAGGGCATCTCCGGGAGCACGAACCGCCAGCCCTCGGCAAGGCGCTCGGAGACCACCTCGATCACGGCGTCGACGGTGCCCGAACGGTTGCCGCCGCCGTCGTGCAGCAGCACCAGCTCGCCCGGCACCATCGCGAGCCGGAGCCGCGAGGCGAGCACGGCCGGGTCCTGCTCGACCCAGTCCTCGACCGTGTTGACCACGTCGAGCGGCTGCATCCCGAGCCGCACCGCCACGGGCGCCGTCACACCCCACGCGCCGTTGGGCGCGCGCCAGTAGGGCACGGGGACCTCGTCGCCGACCACCGACTCGATGATCGCGAGGTTCTTGAGCATGTCGTCGCGCACCGAGAGCGCGTCCCACTCCCCCATCGCCTCGTAGGAGGTGGAGTGGTTGCAGAGCACGTGGCCGTCGGCGACGATGCGGCGCAGCACCTCGGCGCCGGAAGGGATCGGGGTCCCGTCTCCGCCTTCGCCCGCGGGGCGCAGGATCTCGGAGCCGATCACCGCGAAGACGGCGCGGATCCCGCGCGACTTGAGGAAGTCGAGCAGGCGGATCGTGTCGAGGCCGTTGGGGCCGTCGTCGAAGGTCAGCGCGCAGGCGGGGCCGGACAGCGCGAGACCCCCGCTCGCGACGCGGCGAACGGGGGTCTTGCTGAGCATGGCTCGTTCCCTTCGGCGGTGCCGTCAGGCCTCGACGCCGGCGCGCTGCAGGATGATCTCCCGCACGCGACCCGCATCGGCCTGGCCGCGCGTCGCCTTCATGACCGCTCCGACGATCGCGCCGGCGGCCTGGACCTTGCCGTCCTGGATCTTGGCGAGGACGTCGGGCTGGGCCGCGAGGGCCTCGTCGACGGCCTTCTCGAGCGCCGAGTCGTCGGAGACGACCTCGAGGCCACGCGAGGCGACCACCTCGGCGGGCGATCCCTCTCCCGCGAGGACACCCTCGAGAGCCTGGCGCGCGAGCTTGTCGTTGATCCTGCCCGAGTCGACCAGCCCCTGGAGCTCGGCGATCGCGGCAGGCGTCAGCGGCAGCGCCGTCAGCGCGACCTCACGGTCGTTCGCCACGCGCGACAGCTCGCCCATCCACCACTTGCGCGCAGCCTGGGGCGTGGTGCCCGCGGCGACCGTGTCCGCGATGAGGACCAGGGCGTCGGCGGCGACCACGTCGCGCATCTCGAGGTCGGAGAAGCCCCACTCCTCGCGCAGGCGCGCGCGCATCTTGGCGGGATGCTCGGGGATGGTCCCGCGGAGCTCCTCGACCCACTCGCGCGACGGCTGCACCGGAAGCAGGTCCGGCTCCGGGAAGTAGCGGTAGTCCTCCGCCTCCTCCTTGGATCGGCCCGGCGTGGTCGACGAGGTGTCCTCGTGCCAGTGACGGGTCTCCTGCACCACCGGCTGGCCGGCGAGCAGCAGCGACGCCTGGCGGGCTGCCTCGAAGTGCACGGCGCGCTCGATCGCGCGGAGCGAGTTGACGTTCTTGGTCTCGGAGCGCTTGCCGAAGGGGACATCATCCTGCGACTCGCCCGCGACCGCCTTGGGGCGCAGGGACAGGTTGACGTCGGCACGCACCGAGCCCTGCTCCATGCGGCCGTCCGAGATCCCTAGGGCCCGCACGATGTCACGGATGGTCGCGACGTAGGCGCGCGCCACCTCGGCGGTGCGGTCGCCCATGCCCGTGATGGGCTTGGTGACGATCTCCACGAGCGGCACTCCGCCGCGGTTGTAGTCGACCAGCGAGTAGTCGGCGCCCTGGATGCCGCCCGAGCCACCCACGTGGGTGTTCTTGCCGGCGTCCTCCTCCATGTGCGCGCGCTCGATGGCGACGGTCACCACGGTGCCGTCGTCGAGGACCACGTCCAGCGAGCCCTCGTAGCAGGTGGGCTCGTCGTACTGCGAGATCTGGTAGTCCTTCGACAGGTCCGGGTAGAAGTAGTTCTTCCGGGCGAAGCGCGAGGACTCGCGGATCGAGCAGCCCAGGGCGAGGCCCAGACGGATCGCCGACTCGACGGCCTTCTGGTTGGTCACCGGCATGGCGCCCGGGAGGCCGAGGCACACCGGGCAGACCTGCGTGTTGGGCTCGGCGCCGAACTCGTTGGCGCAGCCGCAGAACATCTTGGTCCTGGTGTTGAGCTCGACGTGGACCTCGATACCGAAGACCGGGTCGAACTCCTCCATCGCCTGCTCGTAGGTCATGGCGCTCACGACGCCACCTCCAGCTCCGGGGCCTGCGCGGACAGCGGGCCGCCCCATTCGGCGGTCAGCGACGCCTCGAGGGCGGCGCCGATGCGGTACAGACGGGCGTCCTCGTGGGCCGGCGCCAGGATCTGGAAGCCGACCGGCAGGCCGTCCTCGGGCGCGAGGCCCGACGGCAGCGACATGCCGGGGATGCCCGCGAGGTTCGCGGGGATGGTCGCGATGTCGTTGAGGTACATCGCCAGGGGGTCGTCGATCCGCTCGCCGATCTTGAACGGCGTGGTCGGAGTCGTGGGCGACACGAGCACGTCGCACTGCGCGAACGCGGCGTCGAAGTCGCGCTGGACCAGCGTGCGCACCTTCTGCGCCGAGCCGTAGTAGGCGTCGTAGTAGCCCGCCGACAGCGCATAGGTGCCGAGGATGATGCGTCGCTTGACCTCGTCGCCGAAGCCCTCGGCCCGGGTCGCGAGCATCGTCTTCTCGACAGTGGGCTTCTCGACGCGGAGACCGAAGCGCACCGAGTCGAACTTCGCGAGGTTGGACGACGCCTCCGAGGGGAGGATCACGTAGTACGCGGCGAGCGCGTACTCGAAGGACGGGCAGGAGACCTCGACGATCTCGGCGCCCATGGCGCGCAGCTTGTCGAGCGACTCCTCGAAGCGCTGCGTGACGCCGGCCTGGTAGCCGCCGTCCGCGCCGCTCAGCTCGCGGACCACACCGACCTTCACGCCGGTGAGGTCCATCTGCGCGCCTTCGAGGGCGGCCTCGACGACGGCCGGGACGGGCTCGTCCAGCGACGTGGCGTCCATCTCGTCGTGGCCGCCCATGACCTCGTGAAGCAGCGCGGTGTCGAGCACCGTGCGGCCGCAGGGGCCCAGCTGGTCGAGCGAGGAGGCGAGCGCGATCGCGCCGAAGCGCGAGACGCCGCCGTAGGTCGGCTTCACGCCCACGGTCGCGGTGACCGATGCGGGCTGACGGATCGAGCCGCCGGTGTCCGAGCCGATGGTGAGGGGCGCCTCGAAGGCCGCGAGCGCCGCGGCCGAGCCGCCGCCCGAGCCGCCGGGGATGCGGTCGAGGTCCCACGGGTTGCGCGTCGGGCCGTAGCCGGAGTGCTCGGTCGAGGAGCCCATCGCGAACTCGTCCATGTTGGTCTTGCCCAGGATCGGCATGCGCGCCTCACGGACGCGGCGGGTCACCGTCGCGTCGTACGGCGGGATCCAGCCCTCGAGGATGCGCGAGCCGGCGGTCGTGGGCAGGCCCTTGGTGACCAGGACGTCCTTGATGCCGATCGGCACGCCCGCCAGGCGAGGCAGCTCCACGCCCGCGGCGCGGTCCGCGTCGACGGCGCGCGCCGTCTCGAGCGCGCCCTCGGCGTCGATGTGGAGGAACGCGTGGACGCTGTTCGACTCCACGGTGCCGTCCACGGCGGCGATGCGGTCGAGGTGCGCCTGCACCAGCTCCACGGAGGTGACCTCGCCGGCGGCGAGGGCGTCGGCCATCTGGGCGGCCGTCTTCCGAGTCCAGTCGATAGCCATCAGGCCTCCTCCCCCAGGATCTGCGGGACGCGGAAGCGCCCCTCCTCCGCGTCGGGCGCGGCGGCCAGCGCATCGTCCTGCGCGAGGGACGGGCGGACCACGTCCTCGCGATGGATGTTGGCCATCGGGATCGGGTGGCTCGTCGCCGGGACGTCCTCGCCGGCGACCTCGGCCACCTTGGCGACGGCGTCGACGATCACGGCGAGCTGGCCCGAGAGGCGGTCGAGGTCCGCGTCGGTCATGTCGATGCGGGCGAGCGCCGCGAGGCGCGCCACATCGGATCGCTCAAGGGAAGACATGGCGACGAGTCTAGTGGCGCGAGGTCCCCGTCACGGCGCTGCGCCGTACGGCCCTCGTTCAGGCAGACGGCTCCCAGGCGTAGCCGAGCAGCCGGATGGCGCCCTCCGGCGCCCTGCCGCCCTCGAGCGGAACCCGGGTCACCGAGCCGTCCTCGTTGTCGACCACGAACCAGTCGAGCTCCTCGCGTCGCGTGAAGCCCATGCGCTCGTACAGGCGGTGGGCCACGTGCATCGTCTCCATGGTGGACAGGACGATGCGCGGCGCGCCCTCCTCGACGGCCCTCTCCATGGCGGCGCGGGCGAGGTCGCGCCCGATGCCGCGGCCCCGCTCGATGGGGGAGACCGCGAGCATCCTCAGCTCGTACTCGCCGTCCTGGGCGAGCTCGATGAACGGGCTCCCCGGGGGCACGAGCGTGATGGTCCCGACGATCGACCCCTCACCCTTCTCGCCATCCATCATCGCGAGCAGCTCGGCACCTTCCGCTCGAGCCTGGGCATCGCGCAGCTGCGGGAGGTACGGGTGGGCATGGTCCACGAGGCCGTCCGCGAGGTACGCGAGCGCGGTGAGCTCGCCGATCTCCTGGAGGCGGGACTTCTCGTCGGGCTTGATGACGCGGACGGCAGATCTCACTGTGGGCCCTCGTTCGGGTCGATGCGGCGGTCCCAGTGAGGGACCGACGTCTCTGACGGCGTCCCCTCGACCGGGTCGGGATGCTGGCCTGTCGGACCGCGTCCGGCCTGGTCGCGCGGATGCGGATGCGGGTGCGAGCGCGGGGGCTGCGGGCCGCGGCGGGCCACCGAGACGGCGATGACCGTCACGAGGACCGCCAGGACCACGACGCCGGCGACGACGCCGATGACGGTTGCGGAGTTCATCACGATACGTTCCTCCCTCCCCCTTGCTGGCCAGCCTACCCACGCCCGCCGACGCGCGTCAGGGGTCAGTCGAGGCCGGCGGGACCGTCCGCGAGCAGCCGCACGAACTGGGCCTCGTCGAGCATGGGGACGCCGAGCGACTCGGCCTTGGCGGCCTTGGAGCCCGCGTTCGCCCCGATCACCACGTAGTCGGTGTTCTTCGAGACCGAGCCCGCAGCCTTGCCGCCACGCGAGATGATCGCCTCCTTCACGGAGTCGCGGGTGAAGCCCTCGAGCGAGCCGGTCGCGACGATGGTGAGCCCCTCGAGGGTGCGCGCGATGGACTCGTCACGCTCGTCCTCCATGCGCACGCCCGCGGCGGCCCAGCGCTCGACGATCTCGACGTGCCACGGCACCGTGAACCACTGCAGCACGGACTCGGCGATCACGGGACCGACACCCTCGACGGCGGCGAGCTGCTCCTCGGATGCGGCGCGGATCGCGTCCATCGAGCCGAAGGCTGTCGCGAGCGCACGGCTCGCCGTGGGACCGACGTGCCTGATCGAGAGCGACACCAGGACCCGCCACAGCGGCTGCGAGCGCGCGCCGGCGAGGTTGTCGAGCAGCTTCTGGCCGTTGGTCGAGAGGTCGCCGGCCTGGCGCTCGACGCCCTTCACCTTCGAGTCCTTCTCGAGCACGAAGAGCGGTACGCGGCGCAGGTCCTCGTCGGTGAGCGCGAAGAGCCCCGCCTCGTTCGCGAGCACCGTGGACTCCACGAGCGCCGCGGCGGCCTTCTCACCGAGCACCTCGATGTCGAACGCACCGCGGGAGCCGATGAACGCGATGCGATCCACGATCTGCGCGGGGCAGCCCTCGGAGTTGGGGCAACGGAGGTCCTTGTCGCCCTCCTTCTGCTCCGCGAGGGGCGTGCCGCAGGACGGGCACTCCGCGGGCATGGTCCACTCGCGCTCCGCGCCGGTGCGCGCAGCGACCACGGGGCCGACGATCTCGGGGATCACGTCGCCGGCCTTGCGCAGCACCACGGTGTCGCCGATGAGCACGCCCTTGCGCCTGACCTCATGCGCGTTGTGGAGCGTCGCGAAGGTCACGGTCGACCCCGCGACCAGCACCGGCGTCATGACGCCGTAGGGGGTGACGCGCCCGGTGCGCCCGACGTCGACGCGGATGTCCTCGAGCGTGGTGTGCACCTCCTCCGGCGGGAACTTGTAGGCGATCGCCCAGCGAGGCGCGCGCGACGTCGACCCGAGCGCGCCCTGCACCCCGCGGTCGTCGACCTTGAGCACGGCGCCGTCGATCTCGTGGACCAGCGAGTGGCGCTTGTCCTCGAGCTCCCGCAGGTAGCCCGCGACCTCGTCGACCCCGCTCACCACGCGCGCGTGGTCCGTCACCGGAAGGCCCCACGACGCGAGGACCTCGTAGATCCCATGCTGGGAGCCGATGGCCGGATGCGGCTCGGAGGCCCCCCACTCGAGCGCGCCGAGCGCATACGTGGTCACCGCCAGCGGTCGCGTCGCGGTCACGGTCGCATCCTTCTGGCGCAGCGAGCCCGCCGCGGTGTTCCTGGGGTTGGCGTAGGGCGCCTTCCCCTCCTCGAGCAGGCGCGCGTTGAGCTCCTCGAAGGCCGCGACCGGGAGGTAGACCTCGCCGCGGACCTCCACGAGCGCGGGCACGTGCTCCCCGGCGAGCGCATCCGGGAGCCCCGCGATGGTGCGGACGTTCGCGGTGACGTCCTCACCCGTGGTGCCGTCGCCGCGCGTCACGCCGCGGACCAGCACGCCGTCCTCGTAGGTGAGCGAGATCGACAACCCGTCGATCTTGGGCTCGCACACCACCGTCTGCGGGCCCGCGTCCTTCTCCACACGCGCGAGCCACGCCTCGACGTCCTCGATCGAGAACGCGTTGTCGAGGCTCATCATCCGCTCGCGGTGCTTCACGGACGCGAAGCCCTGCGCGACCGCGCCGCCCACGGTCTGCGTGGGGCTCTCGGGCGTGGCGAGCTCGGGCCACTGCGCCTCGAGTTCCCGCAGCTCGCGCTCGAGAGAGTCGTACTCGGCGTCCGAGACGGTGGGCGCATCGAGCTCGTAGTAGGCGTGGCGGTGGGCCTCGATCTCTTGGACGAGCTGCTGGTGGCGGGCGCGGGGGTCGGTCACGGCACTATCCCACCACGACCTACCGACGCCCACGCGCCCCCCACTAGCCTGGACCGCATGTCTCCCCGCCATGCCCTCGCCTCGACCCGTACCCGTGTGGTCCTCACGGTGCTCGCCGGCGGCCTGGGCCTGGCCGCGGCCGTCGCCTCGTGCTCGGCCTCGTCCAACGGCTCCACGGCACCGGGGAGCGGCGCCGTCACCACCGCCCCGGAGACCTCCCCCACCGCCTCGGCGACGCCTGGGCCGAGCATCGTCCCCTCCCCGACGGCGACCCCCACGCCGACCGCCGAGACCTCGGCCACGCCGGAGCCGACCGCGACCGCCGCGCCCGTCTCCGAGTTCGCGCGACCCGAGTGGCTGGGCACGACCGTGCTGAAGAAGCAGGACAACGGCCTGGGCAAGCCGGGCGCCACGCCCGCCGAGCTGCGCGACCGCCGCCTCGAGCCCCGCGAGGGCGCCTACCCGGACCCTGAGGACGACGCCTGGTTCGCGACCGTCTCCACGGTGCCGGCGGACGTCCTCGCCCGCTCGAGCTGGCGCGAGGAGTGCCCCGTGCCGGCGAGCGACCTCGCCTACATCGTCATGCCTTTCTGGGGCTTCGACGGGCAGGCGCACACCGGCGAGATGATCACCTCCGCGCAGTACGCCGACGATGTGGTCACGGCCTTCGAGGGCATGTACGAGCGCCGCTTCCCGATCGAGGAGATGCGCGTCACCACGTGGGCCGAGGTCAACGGGGCGCACACCGGCGACCAGAACGTCACCATCAGCTTCGAGTGCCGCAAGGTCACCGGTGGCTACGACGTGTGGTCCGAGCACGCGAAGGGCCTCGCGATCGACATCAACCCCTTCCACAACCCGTGGCAGCGCGACGGCGCCGTGTTCCCCGAGCTCGCGCGCGCCTACCTGGACCGCGACTGGCTCCGCCCCGGCATGATCGAGACGCAGCAGCAGATCATCGACGAGTTCGAGGAGCTCGGCTGGACGTGGGGCGGCACGTGGGACAAGCTCGACGACTGGATGCACTTCTCCGCGCAGGGCGGCTGATCCGCCTACTACCCTGGGTTGACGCCGACGAGCCCTGAGGAGACGCCATGGCCGCATCGACCCTGATCGAGGGCGGGCACCTCGTGACGATGGACGCCGCCGGGACGGAGCTCACGCGCGGCTGGATCGCGGTCAGGGGCGGTCGCATCGCGGGCCTGGGCGAGGGGCCCGCGCCCTCGGATGTGCGCGACGCCTTCCCCGACCGCGTCGACGCGCGCGGTGCGCTCATCACGCCCGGCCTGGTCAACACGCACCACCACCTCTACCAGTGGCTCACGCGCGGTTGGGCGCAGGACTCGATCCTCTTCGACTGGCTCGTCGCCCTCTACCCCACGTGGTCGCGCATCGACGAGGGCACGGCGGGTGCGGCCGCCGCGGGCGCGATGGCGGTGCTCGCGCGCTCCGGCTGCACCACCGTGGGCGACCACCACTACATCTTCCCGCGCGGCTCCGGCGACATCGTCGGGGCGATCGTGCACGAGGCCTCCGAGCTCGGGCTGCGCCTCCACGCGACGCGCGGCTCGATGGACCTGGGCGAGTCGCACGGCGGCCTCCCGCCGGACTTCGCCGTCGAGACCACGGACGATGCGCTGGCGGCCTCGGCAGAGGCAGTCACCCGGTATCACGACGCATCGTCCGACTCGATGGTGCGCGTCGCGATCGCGCCCTGCTCGCCGTTCTCGGTGACGGCCGACCTGCTGCGCGAATCCGCCGCCCTCGCACGCTCGCTGGGGGTGCGCCTCCACACGCACGGGGCCGAGACCGTCGAGGAGGAGGCTTTCTGCCACGAGCGGTTCGGGATGGGGCCCACCGACTACCTCGAGTCGCTCGGGTGGCTGGGTCCGGACGTATGGATGGCCCACTGCGTCCACCTCTCCGAGGCCGATGTCGCGCGCTTCGCCGCCACCGGCACCGGCGTCGCGCACTGCCCGTCGTCGAACGCCCGTCTCGCGGCCGGGATCGCGCCGGTGCGCTCCCTGGTGGATGCGGGGGCGCCGGTGGGCCTGGGCGTGGACGGCGCCGCCTCGAACGAGCACGGACGGCTGGGCTCGGAGATCCGTCAGGCCGCGCTGCTCGCGCGCCTGCGGGACGGCGCGGGCGCCATGCCCGTCCGCGACGCGCTCCGCCTTGCGACCATGGGCGGCGCGCGGGTGCTCGGCCGCGAGCGCGAGATCGGCTCGCTCGAGGTGGGCAAGCTCGCGGACATCGTGCTGTGGGAGCTCGGCGAGGTCGAGCACGCGGGGATCGCGGATCCCGTGGCGGCGCTCGGGCTCGGCTCGCTGCCGCGCGTGCGACGGATGCTGGTGCAGGGTCGCGATGTGGTGGTCGACGGCGAGCTCACGCGGGGAGACTCGGCCCGGATCGCCGGACGCGTGGCTCAGGCCGCGGAGCGGCTCCGCGCCTGACGCTCGGGGGCCGGGCGCGGGCCTGCGTGCCGGCCCGCGTGGCCGACACTCGTGCATGACAGGTGCGAGCAGGCGGCACGGCACCACCCCGCCCGCCGCCGCTCGTGCGTGAAAGGTGCGCCCGCGGGACCCGCGCCTCAGCGCGCCTGCTGCTTCACCACCAGAAGACGGTAGGGCTCCTCGGACCACCACCGGTGGGTGACACCGCCCGCGTAGTAGACCGAGTCGCCCTCGGCCAAGGCGTGCGCACGGCCGTCCAGTTCCGACACCACGGAGCCCGCGAGCACCAGCACGAACTCGTCCTCGGCGTGCGTGAACACCTCGCCCGGCTCCGAGGCGTCCGAGTCGACCATGATCGGGGTGAAGGGCCTCGCGCCACGTGCGAGCGAGACCGCCGTTCCGCGCGCGAAGCCCTCGGGGGTCGGGCGACGCGAGCCCGCTCGCACCACCTCGATGCGCCGCGGGGCCGCGCCGTCTTCCGCCTCCGCGGCCGCGACCAGCTCGACCGGGCTGGTCTCGAGCGCGACCGCGATGCGTCGCAGCGACTGCAACGAGAGGTTGGCGAGCCCTCGCTCCACCTGCGACAGGAACGGGTGCGACAGCTCGGTCGCATCCGCGAGCTGCACCAGGGTGAGCCCGCGGGAGCGACGCAGCTCGCGCAGCCGTGCACCGAGCCGCGCGGCGGACTCGTCCGGTTCGCCGCCGACTGCGCTCACGCCTAGACCCTTTTCTCCGGATGCATGCCCATGCGGGCGAGCACCGTGTTCTCGACGATCGCCACGACGTTGTAGAGGACGAGCGAGACGCCGGTCACCACGACCACGGAGGCCCACAGCTCGTCGAACTTCGCCCCGGTACTGTAGCCGTAGATCACGCCGCCGATACCGCCGCCGGTCGCGAGCCACTCGGCCAGCAGCGCACCCGTGATGGCACCCGGGACCGAGACGCGCACCGCGGCGAAGAAGGCCGGGAGGGACGCGGGCAGGGCCACCGTGGTGAGCTGCTTCATGGGGCTGCCGCCGTAGACCTCGACCACCTCGAGCGCCTGCGTGGACGCCTGCTTGAGGCCGAACGCGATGTTCACGAGCGCAGGGAACAGCACCACGATGCCGCCCATGACCGCCACGGTCATGAACTCGCGGCCGAAGATCATGATGATCACCGGCGCGAACGCGATGAGGGGCACCGAGCGCAGCAGCAGCGCGAGCGGCATCGCCGCGTGCTCGAAGCTCTTGGACAGCCGGAACCCGATGGCGCCGAGGAGCGCCAGCAGGAGGCCGGCGACGAAGCCGACCGTCGCGTCGCGCATGGTGATCGCGAGGTTGGAGGCGATCTCCGCACGGTTCTCGGCGGCGTCCTCCTCCACGAAGAAGAAGTTCCACACGTCGACCGGGCCCTTCGCCACATAGGGCGAGAGGTCGGAGACCCACAGCACGATCTGCCACATCGCGACGACGGCGACGAGCGTGAGCGCGAAGGTGAGCAGCGAGCTCCCGAGCGACTTGAGCGTGGCCTGTCGCGCCTGGCGGCGCACCTTGTCGGCGAGCTCCGCGACCTGCGGGTCGGCCGGCAGCGTCGTAGAGGTGACGTCGGTCATGCCTCTGCTCCCTTCGCCCACGGGGTGGCGAGCCGCGTGAGCAGCCCGACCAGGAGGTAGAGGGTGAGGGCGATCGCGCCCGACGCGAGGGCGATGCCCCACACCCGGGGCGAGTTGAGCTGTTGCTGCGCGATGATCATCGCCGTGGCGACCCCCGTCTCGACCTTGCCGAAGTACTCGCCCAGCACCGCGCCCAGGAAGGCCGCGGGAACCGCGATCTGAAGCGCGGTGAGGACCGCCGGCATCGCGGAGATCACGCGGACCTTGCGCAGCTGCGTCAACGCGCTGCCGCCGTAGACGTGGACCACGTCGAGGCTCGACTTGTCGGCGGCGTGCAGTCCGAGCAAGGAGCCCACCACGGTGGTGAAGAAGACGCTGAGGGCCGCGATGAAGATCGCGGTGCCCGAGGGCTCGCCCTTCTTGGGCACCTCGAAGATCAGCACCAGCAGCGGCCCGATCGCGACGATCGGGATGCAGTAGGAGATGACCGCGAGCTGCATGACCGCGCCCTCGAGCTTGGGCAGCACCATCACCATCGCCGCGAGCACCAGCGCGACCCCGTTGCCCCAGAGGTAGCCCTGAAGCGCCTCGTTGAGCGTGACCGAGAAGTGGGTGACGTAGAAGTCCCAGCCGATGGTGCCGTACTCCTGGATCACCTGCCACGGCGTCGGGATCGCCTTGGTGTCGCCGGACCCGACGTTCGCGAAGATCGTCACCGACGAGACCCACCAGAACGCCACCAGCGCGAGGCTGCTGAGCAGGACGATGGCCCACGACGGGAGCCGGCGACCCATCAGTCGTCCTCGGTGGCCGCGCCGCCCGCACCGAACAGCAGCTCCGAGGCCTGATCCACGTAGGCGTGGAACTCGGGGCTGCGCTGGATGTCGGGGGTGCGGGGCCGCGGCAGGTCGATCTCCATGACCTCCTTGACCCGGCCGGGTCGAGGGCTCATGACCGCGACCTGGTCCGCAAGGAAGATCGCCTCGGTGATGCCGTGCGTCACCAGCAGCGTGGTCGCGGGCTTCGCCGCGAGGATGCGCATGAGCTCGAGGTTCAGCCGCTGCCGCGTCATGTCGTCGAGCGCACCGAAGGGCTCGTCGAGGAGCAGCACGGAGGGCTTGAGCACCAACGCGCGCGCGATCGACACGCGCTGACGCATGCCGCCAGAGAGCTGCGAGGGCTTGGCCTTCTCGAAGCCCGTGAGGCCCACGAGCGCGATGAGCTCCTCGATGTAGTCGTGGTCGACGTCCTTGCCGGCGACCTCGAACGGAAGCTTGATGTTGTTGTAGACCGAGCGCCACGGCAGGAGCGCGCTGTCCTGGAACGCGATGCCGAGCTCGTTGTACGCGCGCAGGTCCTTCGGGGACCGCCCGTCGACACGCGTGGTGCCGCTCGTGGGCTCCTCGAGGCCCGCGAGGATGCGCAGGATGGTCGACTTGCCGCAGCCCGACGGGCCGAGCAGCGCGAGGAAGGACCCGCGGTCGGTGTGGAGGTTCGCGTCCTGGAGCGCGGTGACGGTCTTCTTCCCGGAGGAGAAGACCTTGGTGAGGCCGGAGATCTGCAGGCCGGTGCCCGGGGCGGTCTCGCCCCGGGCACCGGACTGGGTGACGTCGGTCACTGTGATGCTCGCAGATCAGCCCGCGTAGGCGATGAGCTCGGGGTGCTCCTCGTAGACCTCGGCGAGGAGGCTCATGTCGAAGAGGTCCGCGGCCTCGAGCTCGATGCCGGCGCCGGCGAGCGACGCGAGGGTCGACGCCTGGAGCTCGTCCGAGATGGTGAAGAGGCCGTTCGCGACCGTCTCCTCGGAGACCACCAGGTCCTCGGCCTGCGCGATCGCGCCCGCCTCGGAGTTGGCCGGGTCGAGACCCAGGTCGGAGCCGTAGACCTCGTACGCGAGGCGCGCACCCTCGGCGGGGTCGTTGACCGCGTCGGTCCAACCGAGGATCTCGGCGTAGAGGAACGCCTTGAGCGCGTCGCGGTTCTCCTCGATCGACTGGTCGGTGACGGTCACGGTCTCCGCGACGAACGGCAGGCCGTTGTCCGCGAAGGGCAGGTTCACGGTGTCGTAGCCCGCCGCCGCGACGGTGATGGCCTCGTTGGTGAGGTAGGCGATGAAGCCGTCGACCTCGCCGTTGGTGAGCGGCGCCGGGTCGTACTCGACGGGCACGATGGTGACGTCCCCGTCGGTCAGGCCGTTGGCGGCCAGCAGCGCCTCGAACAGCGAGGTGTTGGACGCCTGCACACCGATCTTCTTGCCGACCATGTCGTCGACCGTGGCGATGTTGCCACCGTCGGCAAGCGAGAGGACCGTGAAGGGGTTCTTCTGGTACGTGGTGCCGATGATCTTGAGCGGCGCCTCCTCGGCGGCGACCGCCGAGCCGATCGAGACCGCGTCCGAGAGCGCGACGTCGGCGGTGCCCGAGAGCAGCTCGGCCGCGCCGGTCGACGGGCCGGGGGTCAGGGAGACGGAGGCGAAGCCCGCGTCGGTGTAGTAGCCGTTCGCGTCCGCGAAGAACTCGCCGGAGAACTCCTCGTTCTTGATCCACGACAGCTGGACGGCGAAGTCGCCGTAGGTGCCGGGCTCGACCGCAGCGGCTGTCTCCTCGGTGGTGCCGGCGGCACCGGTGGACGAGCCCTCGGGCTCCGCCTCGCTCGACGAGCAGCCCGCGAGCGCGAGCGCCGCGACTGCCGCGGTGGCGACGGCGACCGTACGGCCCGCCTTGCCGGTGATGAAACGCATGTGTGTCTCCCTCGTGGAATGGACGCGTGGTCCGCCGCGAGCGCCGGGTGGTGGGGAAGCCTCCCGCGGCAGCCGGGCTCACAGGTCCGGCACGTCGCCGACGACGTTATGGAATGTAGATTTCATGAACATGCGCGTTTGTGTTTCGCCCTCGTAAATTCGCGGTTCCGTGACACAAGCGTGACTTTCGGGCGTGGCAGACTCGCCGCAAAAGTCCGGTCGGAAGGAGGCGTGATGGACCTGAGCACGGTCGCGAGCTACCGCCGCGCCACCACGCGCCGCGAGCTCGCGCTGGCCCCCGGCGAGCGCTTCCTCGCCGGTGGTACCTGGCTGTTCTCTGAGCCCAACCGCGACATCACGGGGCTTGTCGACCTCGCCGGCATGGGCTGGCCGGGTCTCGAGGTGAGCCGCGACCGGCTCGCCATCGGCGCGACCTGCACCATCGCGGAGCTCCTGGCGCTCCCACCCCATGTGGGATGGGCCGCCCAGCCGCTGTTCGCGGATGCCGCGAACGCGCTGCTCGCGAGCTTCAAGATCTGGAACGAGGCGACCGTGGTGGGCAACATCTGCCGCTCGTTCTCCGCCGCCGCGATGCTCGCCGCGTGCGTCACCCTCGACGCCGACGCCGTGATCTGGACCGCCGCGGGCGACGAGCGCATCGTCCCCGTCGCGAGCCTGCCCACCGGCAACGGCACCACCACGCTCGCGCACGGCGACCTGGTGCGCGAGGTGCGCATCGGCGCCGATGCCCTCCGCGCCCGCACCGCCCTGCGCAAGATCGCGCTCGCGGAGCTGGGCCGCTCGGGCGCCGTGGTCACCGGCAGGGCGCACCAGGACGGACGCACCGTCATCGTCGTCACCGCCGCGACGCTCACCCCGACCGTGCTCAGGTACGCGGCGCCTCCCGCTCCCGCGCAGGTCGCGGACGATGCGCGCGCCGCCGACGGCTACTACACGGACGCCCTGGGCGCGGAGGACTGGCGACGGCACGTGGCCGGCGTGCTCGCGGCCGAGGTGGCGGAGGAGCTCGCATGAGGATGGATGTCGACGGCGCTCCCGTCGAGGGGCAGCCCGCCCCCGGTCAGTGCCTGCGCACCTACCTGCGCGACCAGGGCCGCTTCGAGGTCAAGAAGGGCTGCGACGCGGGCGACTGCGGCGCGTGCACGGTGCTGGTGGACGGCCGCCCGGTGCACTCGTGCCTCTACCCGGCTCTCCGGGCCGAGGGCAGGGACGTCACCACGGCGGGCGGCCTCGCCCCCGGCGACCAGGCGCATCCCGTCCAGGACTCGTTCGCGCGTCACTTCGCGTTCCAGTGCGGATTCTGCACGCCGGGCATGACCGTCACGGCCTCGACCCTCACCGAGGACGACCTCCCCGACCTCGACCGCCGCCTCAAGGGCAACCTCTGCCGCTGCACGGGCTACCGACCCATCCGCGAGGCCGTCGAGCACGCGGTCCGCGGCTGCGGCGGCTCCTGCGTGGGCTGCCCCGGAGGGACGGACGATGCGGCGGCGACGGCGGGCGCGAACGCGCGGCCGCCCGCGGCGGACCGCGTGGTCCAGGGCCGCGAGCCGTACACGTTCGACACCGACATCCCGGGCCTCACCCACCTCAAGGTGCTGAGCAGCCCGCACGCGCACGCCCGCATCGTCGCCATCGACGCGACGGAGGCGCTCGCGATCCCGGGTGTCCACGCGGTCCTGACCCACGAGGACGCGCCCGCGACCCGCTTCTCGACCGCGCGCCACGCGAACCGGCTCGACGACCCTCGCGACACGCGCATCCTCGACTCGACCGTGCGCTTCCGCGGCCAGCGCGTCGCGGCCGTGGTCGCGGACACGCCCGCCCTCGCGGAGGCGGGCTGCGCCGCGCTGCGCGTCGACTACCAGGTGCTTCCCGCCGTGCTCGATCCGGAGGAGGCCCGGTCGCCCGGCGCACCCCTGGTGCACCCGGGGCTGACCCCGGAGGACGGGGTCGAGGACGCGTCGCGCAACGTCGTCGCGTCGTGGCGCGGCGCCTACGGCAACGTCGGACGGGGCCTCGCACGGGCCACCGTCTTCGCGACCGGCACCTGGTCGAACGCACGCGTCAGCCACGCGCAGCTCGAGACGCACGGCTCGATCGGCTGGATCGCCGACGACGGCCGCCTCACCCTGCGCACCAGCAGCCAGGTGCCGTTCCTCACCCGCGACGAGCTCGCGCTGGTGCTCGACCTCGACCCCGCCACGGTGCGCGTGTTCGCTGCGCGCGTGGGCGGCGGCTTCGGCGGCAAGCAGGAGATCTTCACCGAGGACATCGTGGCGCTGGCGGTGCTGCGGACCGGCCGTCCGGTGGCGTACGAGATGACGCGCGAGGAGGAGTTCGTGCGCACGGCGACGCGCCACCCCTTCCGGGTCACCGCGACGCTCGGCGCCGACTCCGACGGCCGGCTCACCGCCATGGACATCGAGGTGCTGTCCAACACCGGCGCGTACGGCAACCATGCGATCGGCGTGATGTTCCACGGGTGCGCCGAGTCGCTCGAGGCGTACCGCTCCCCCGCCAAGCGCCTGCATGCCGAGGTGGTCTACACGAACACGACCCCCGCCGGCGCCTTCCGCGGCTACGGGCTGGGCCAGGTGATCTTCGCGGTGGAGTCCGCTCTGGACGAGCTCGCGCTCCAGCTGGGGATGGACCCCTTCGAGATGCGGCGCATCAACGCCGTGAAGGACGGCGACAAGCTCGGCGTGACCGAGCGGCGCCACCACGAGGACCTCGTCTTCGGCTCGTACGGCCTGGACCAGTGCCTCGACCTCGCCCAGGAGGCGCTGGTGCGAGGCAACGGCGTCGAGGCTCCGGAGGGTTGGGCCGTGGGCGAGGGCATGGCGCTCAGCATGATCGCGACCATCCCGCCGCGCGGGCACCCCGCGACCGCCGCGGTCACCGCGTTCCCCGACGGCACCGTCGAGGTCGCGGCCGGCACCGTCGAGTTCGGCAACGGGACCCACACCGTGCTCACGCAGCTGGCGGCGGAGGTGCTGGGCCTCTCGCCCGCAGCGGTGCGGCTCCACACCTCCGACACGGACGCCACCACCCACGACACGGGTGCGTGGGGCTCCACCGGCATCACCGTGGCGGGCAAGGCGGTGCACGCCGCGGCTGTCGCGCTGCGCGAGCTGCTCGACGACGGAGCGGAGATCCCCGAAGCGGGTCTCACCGCGCACGGCGAGACCGATGGCAAGATCCGCTCGCTCGCGTTCAACGTCCACGCCGCGCGGGTGGCCGTCGACGTCGAGACGGGCCGCGTGCGCATCCTCCAGTCCATCCAGGCGGCCGACGCCGGCACCGTGCTCAACCCGGCCCAGTGCCGCGGCCAGATCGAGGGAGGCGTCGCGCAGGGCATCGGCTCGGCGCTGTACGAGGAGGTCCTCATGGGCGACCAGGGCTCGCCCACCAACCCCGCCTTCCGCGTGTACCGCGTGCCCCAGATCGCCGACGTCCCCGAGACCGAGGTGTACTTCGCGGAGACCTCGGACTCGCTCGGCCCCCTGGGAGCGAAGTCGATGTCCGAGTCGCCCTACAACCCGGTCGCGCCGGCGCTGGCCAACGCGATCCGCCGGGCGATCGGGGTCCGTCCCATGGAGGTGCCGATGACACGCGACCGCGTCTGGCGCCTCGCGGCCTCAGCCCCCACCCCCACCCCCAGCACCAGCCGGGACACTCGCCTTGCTTCTGCGGGCGAGCCGTCGCCGGGCGGGACGCTCACCTCCGATGGATGACGCCTCCGAGCTCCCGGAGGGGGCGCCCGCTGGCCGCATGACGGTCCGCGATCACCTCGGCGAGGATCGCGATCGCCGTCTCGGCCGGCGAGGACCCTCCCAGGTCCAGGCCGATCGGCGAGCGCAGGCGCGCCAGCGCATCGTCCCCGACGCCCGCCTCGCGCAGGCGCTCGAGCCGGCGCTCGTGGGTGACCCGGGATCCCATCGCGCCCACGTAGCCGGCGGGCGATGCGAGGGCGACCTCGAGCGCCGGCACGTCCACGCGGTCGTCGTGGGTGAGGAGGCAGATCACGGTCGACTCCTCGACCTCGAGGGAGCGCAGGAACGCGTCCGGCCACGCGACGTGGACCTCGTGCGCCGTGGGGATGCGCTCCGCGGTCGCGAACACGGGGCGCGGGTCGACCACGATCACGCGGTACCCGAGCGCGCGTCCCGCCGCCGCGAGCGCTGGGCTGAAGTCGACCGCGCCCACGATCACCAGGCGCGGGGCGCGCGGACGGACGATGCGGTGGCCGCCCGGGAGGAGCATGGTCACCTCGCCGTCGTCCAGGGATGCCTCGAGCGCCTCCACGAGGTCCCGGTCGCCCGGTGCGACGTGGAAGGCGATCACGTCGACCGCCCCGCCGCATGCGAGGCCGGGCCGCAGCAGGTCGCCCTCGCCGCCGAGCGTCTCGGTCACGGGTGCCGGGTCGGCGAGGCGGGCGAGCGCGAGCTCGTAGGCCTCGGACTCGATGCAGCCGCCGGAGATCGCGCCGATCGCGCGGCCGTCCGCGGTGACCGCCATCGCGGAGCCCGGTGCGCGCGGCGTGGAGCCATGGACCGCGGTCACCACCACGACGCCGAGCGCGCCACCCTCGTGCAGCACACCCAGCGCCTCGCGCGCGATCTCGAACACGCCCGCCAGTCTGTCACCCCACCCGGAGGAACCAGATGAGCCACGACCTCGTCATCCGCGCACGCCGCGCAGTGCTGCCCACGGGGGAGGTGCCTGCGGCGATCTTCGTCCGCGACGGGCGCATCGCCGCCGTGGGCCCGATCGACGCCCCCGCGCCCGATGTCCCCGAGGTGGTGCTCGCGCCGGACGAGGTGCTCGTCCCCGGCGCCGTCGACACCCACGTGCACGTCAACGAGCCCGGCCGCACCGAGTGGGAGGGCTTCGACTCGGCCACCCGCGCCGCGCGGGCCGGCGGTGTCACCACCCTGATCGACATGCCCCTCAACTCGATCCCTCCGACGGTCTCGGTCGCGGCGCTGCGCGAGAAGCAGGCGGTGGCCGCCGGCAAGACGCACGTCAACGTGGGCTTCTGGGGCGGCGCGGTGCCGTCCAGCCTCGGATCGCTGCGCGAGCTCTGGGACCAGGGGGTGTTCGGCTTCAAGTGCTTCCTGGCGCCCAGCGGCGTCGACGAGTTCCCCCACCTGGACACGGCCGAGCTGGTGCGGGCGATGGAGGAGATCGCGGGCTTCGGCGGGCTGCTCATCGTGCATGCCGAGGACCCGGACGTCCTCGAGGCGTACGACACCCCGCCGGGCCGGGACTTCGGGGCGTTCATGGCCACCCGCCCCCAGGCGGCCGAGACGAGCGCGATCGCGACCGTCATCGCCGCGATGCGCGAGACCGGCGCGCGCGTCCACATCCTGCACCTCTCCGCGGCCTCGGCGCTGCCCGTGATCGCCGAGGCGAAGGCCGAAGGGCTGCCCCTGACGGTCGAGACCTGCCCGCACTACCTGACCTTCGATGCCGAGCACGTCCCCGACGGCGCGACGCAGTACAAGTGCTGCCCGCCCATCCGCTCGGAGGAGAACCGCGAGCGGCTGTGGGAGGCGCTCGCCGACGGCACCATCGACTTCGTCGCCTCCGACCACTCCCCCGCCACCGCGGATCTCAAGCTCGCGGGCGGCGGCGACTTCGGGATCGCGTGGGGCGGCATCGCAGGGCTGCAGACGTCCCTCGCGGCCGTGTGGACGGGCGCCCGGGTGCGCGGCTACTCGCTCACGGACGTCATGGGATGGATGTCGGCCCGTCCCGCCGCGTGGGCCGGGCTGGGCACCAAGGGCGTCATCGCGGCCGGCCACGATGCGGACCTGGTCGCGTTCGCCGCGGAGGAGCCGTGGGAGGTGCACGCGGGCGAGCTCGCGCACAAGAACCCCGTGAGCGCCTACGACGGGCACGCGCTCGCCGGGCGCGTGCGCCGGGTCTGGATCGGCGGCTCCGAGGAGGCCGACGGGGTGATGATCGCGCGGCCGTGACGGCGCGGCATCACGGCGAAATGTCGATGTAATCAACATGCCCTACCGTGCGATCAGCACCCATCAACGGAGGTAATCATGGGCATCATCCTGGGCGACCACCAGTACGGCAAGGCCGAGAACGGCATCGTGCGCATCGTGCGCGACACCCCTCGTCACGAGATCCGCGACGTCAACGTCTCGAGCTGCCTGCGCGGACGCTTCGACGATGCCCACCTCACCGGCGACCAGGGCGCCGTCCTCCCGACGGACACGCAGAAGCAGACGTCGTACGCGTTCGCGAAGACCGTCGGCCTGGCCTCGCTCGAGCGCTACGCCTATGCGCTCGCGACCCACTTCGTGAACGACGTCGAGCCCGTCGACCAGGCGCGCGTCGAGCTCGAGGAGTTCGCGTGGGAGCGCGTGTCCGTGGGCGGGACCGAGCATGACTTCAGCTGGGTGCGGAAGGGCCAGGAGGTGCGCACCGTGTCCGTCACGTACGACGCCGAGGGGACCTGGATCACCGGCGGGCTCAAGGACCTGGTGGTGCTGAAGTCCTCGGGCTCCGAGTTCCACGGCTTCCTCAAGGACGAGTACACCGTCCTCGAGCCCACTTCGGATCGCATCATGGCCACCTCGCTGGTGGCGAGGTGGCGCTTCGGGGACGTCGACGTCGAGGCCTTCGACTTCGACGAGGCCTACGCCGAGATCAAGGCGGCGCTGGTCGAGACCTTCGCGGGCTTCCACTCGCTCGCGCTGCAGCAGACGCTGTACGAGATGGGCAAGGCCGCGCTCGAGGCCGTGCCCGAGCTGGTCGAGGTGCGTCTCTCCGCGCCCAACAAGCACCACTTCGCGTACGACCTGGCGCCCTTCGGCCTTGAGAACACCAACGAGGTCTTCCACGCGGACGACCGCCCGTACGGGCTCATCCAGGCGTCGGTGACCCGCGACGATGCGCCGGACGCCGGCCCCGCATGGCAGGGGTACAGCGGGCTCGTCTAGGACCACCCGACCCGCGCATCGTCCACCCGGACGCGCAGAGGCCCCGCACCTTCCGGTGCGGGGCCTCTGCCGTGGACGCGGCGGGGCTCAGAAGTCCCAGTCGTCGTCCGTGGTCTCCTCGTGCTTGCCGATGACGTACGACGAGCCCGACCCCGAGAAGAAGTCATGGTTCTCGTCCGCGTTGGGCGACAGCGCCGACAGGATCGCGGGCGACACGTCGCACACGTTCGACGGGAACAGCGCCTCATAGCCCAGGTTCATGAGGGCCTTGTTGGCGTTGTAGTGCAGGAACTTCTTGACGTCCTCGGCCATGCCCAGACCGTCGTAGAGGTCGTGCGTGTACTGGACCTCGTTCTCGTAGAGGTCGTACAGCAGCGAGAACGTGTAGTCCTTGAGCTCCTCGCGACGGGCCTCGGTCTCGGTCTCGAGCCCCTTCTGGTACTTGTAGCCGATGTAGTAGCCGTGCACGGCCTCGTCGCGGATGATGAGGCGGATGAGGTCGGCCGTGTTCGTGAGCTTCGCCCGCGAGGACCAGTACATGGGCAGGTAGAAGCCCGAGTAGAAGAGGAAGCTCTCGAGCAGCGTCGAGGCCACCTTCCGCTTGAGCGGGTCGTCGCCGTGGTAGTAGTCGAGGACGATCTGCGCCTTGCGCTGCAGGTTCTGGTTCTCGGTGGACCAGCGGAACGCGGCGTCGATCTCGGGCGTCGAGCACAGCGTCGAGAAGATCGACGAGTAGCTCTTCGCGTGCACCGACTCCATGAACGCGATGTTCGTGTAGACGGCCTCCTCGTGCGGGGTCAGAGCATCGGGGATGAGCGACACGGCGCCCACGGTGCCCTGGATGGTGTCCAGGAGCGTGAGGCCCGTGAACACGCGCATCGTGAGCTCCTGCTCCTGCGGCGTGAGCGTCGCCCAGGACTGGACGTCGCCCGACAGCGGGACCTTCTCGGGCAGCCAGAAGTTGGCCGTGAGGCGGTTCCACACCTCGACGTCCTTGTCATCCTGGATGCGGTTCCAGTTGATGGCGTCGACGTGGCTGACGAGGGTCAGCTTATCGGTCATGTGAGTTCCTTCTTACGTGTGTCGAGAGGACGATGCGCGGGACGCTACAGCATGCAGCTGACGCAGCCCTCGACCTCGGTGCCCTCGAGCGCCATCTGGCGGATGCGGATGTAGTAGATGGTCTTGATGCCCTTGCGCCACGCGTAGATCTGCGCCTTGTTGATGTCGCGCGTGGTCGCGGTGTCCGGGAAGAACAGGGTCAGCGAGAGGCCCTGGTCGACGTGCTGCGTCGCGGCGGCGTAGGTGTCGATGATCTTCTCGGGGCCGATCTCGTACGCGTCCTGGAAGTACTCCAGGTTGTCGTTGTCCATGAAGGGCGCCGGGTAGTAGACGCGGCCCAGCTTGCCCTCCTTGCGGATCTCGATGCGCGACGCGATCGGGTGGATCGAGGACGTCGAGTTGTTGATGTAGGAGATCGAGCCGGTGGGCGGCACCGCCTGCAGGTTCTGGTTGAAGATGCCGTGCTCCTGGACGCTGGCCTTGAGCGAGCGCCAGTCCTCCTGCGTCGGGATCTCGATGCCGGCGTCGGCGAACAGCGCCGCGACGCGGGCCGTCGCGGGCACCCACTCCTGCTCGGTGTACTTGTCGAAGAACTCGCCCGACGCGTACTTCGAGTTCTCGAAGCCCTCGAACGCGGTCCCCTGCTCCTTCGCGATCGTGTTCGACGCGGCGACGGCGTGGAACAGCACCGTGTAGAAGTAGATGTTGGTGAAGTCCACACCCTCCTCGGAGCCGTAGTGGATCCGCTCGCGGCCGAGGTAGCCGTGGAGGTTCATCTGGCCCAGGCCGATCGCGTGGGCGCGGTCGTTGCCGTAACGGATCGACGGCACCGCGTCGATGGCCGACTGCGTCGACACCGCGGTGAGGCCGCGCACCGCGATCTCGACGGTCTGCGCGAGGTTGCCGCCGTCCATCGCGGTCGCGATGTTCATCGAGCCGAGGTTGCAGGAGATGTCCTTGCCGGTCTCCGCGTAGGTGAGGTCCTCGTTGAAGGTCGACGGGGTGTTGACCTGGAGGATCTCCGAGCAGAGGTTCGACATGTTGATGCGGCCCGCGACCGGGTTGGCGTTGTTCACCGTGTCCTCGAACACGATGTACGGGTAGCCGGACTCGAACTGCAGCTCCGCGACCGTCTGGAAGAACTGGCGGGCCGAGATCTTGGTCTTGCGGATCCGGGCGTCGTCCACCATCTCGTGGTACTTCTCGGAGATCGAGATGTCGCCGAACGGCACGCCGTAGACGCGCTCGACGTCGTACGGGCTGAAGAGGTACATCTCCTCGTTCTTGCGCGCGAGCTCGAACGTGATGTCCGGCACGACCACGCCGAGCGAGAGCGTCTTGATGCGGATCTTCTCGTCCGCGTTCTCACGCTTGGTGTCGAGGAACTTCATGATGTCGGGGTGGTGCGCCGAGAGGTACACCGCGCCGGCTCCCTGACGCGCGCCCAGCTGGTTCGCGTAGGTGAAGGAGTCCTCGAGGAGCTTCATCACGGGGATGATGCCCGAGGACTGGTTCTCGATGTGCTTGATGGGGGCGCCGGCCTCGCGGATGTTCGACAGCGAGAGCGCGACGCCGCCGCCGCGCTTCGACAGCTGCAGCGCGGAGTTGATCGAGCGGCCGATCGACTCCATGTTGTCCTCGATGCGCAGCAGGAAGCACGAGACGAACTCGCCGCGCTGCGCCTTGCCCGCGTTGAGGAACGTGGGGGTCGCGGGCTGGAAGCGGCCCGAGACGATCTCGTCGACCAGCTTGGTCGCGAGCTCCGTGTCGCCCGCGGCGAGCGTCAGCGCGACCATGACCACGCGGTCCTCGTAGCGCTCCAGGTAGCGCTTGCCGTCGAAGGTCTTGAGCGTGTAGCTCGTGTAGTACTTGAAGGCGCCCAGGAAGGTCGGGAAGCGGAACTTCTTGCCGTACGCACGCTCGGTGAGCTCCTGGATGAAGCCGAAGTCGTACTGCTCGAGCACCTCGGGCTCGTAGTACTTCTTCTCGACCAGGTAGTCGAGGCGCTCCTTGAGCGAGTGGAAGAACACGGTGTTCTGGTTGACGTGCTGGAGGAAGTACTCGCGCGCCGCCTCGCGGTCCTTGTCGAACTGGATCTTCCCCTCGGTGTCGTAGAGGTTCAGCATCGCGTTGAGCGAGTGGTAGTCCATGCCCGTGCGGGGCGTGTCGATCACAGTTGCTTCCACAGGTCTTCCAATCCATCGCGGACGGCGGTGACGTCGTCCTGCGTTCCGAAAAGCTCGAACTTGTACAGGTGCGGGACCTTGCACTTGCTGGCGACGATGTCGCCGGCGATGCAGTAGGCCGAACCGAAGTTGGTGTTGCCCGCGCTGATCACTCCCCTGATGTACGAGCGGTTGTGCTCGTCGTTCAGGAACTTGATGACCTGCTTGGGGACGGCGCCGCGGTCGTTGCCGCCGCCGTAGGTCGGGAGCACCAGCACGTAGGGCTCGTCGACCTTGAGAGGCTCCTCGGTGGGGTACAGCGGGATCCGGTCCGCCGGGACACCCAGCTTCTGCACGAAGCGGTGGGTGTTGCCCGAGGCCGAGCTGAAGTACACCAAGGAGGCCATAGGGCGGCTCGCTTAGGACGCGACCCGCTCGGCCAGCGCCGCGATGCGGTCGGGCTGGAAGCCCGACCAGTGCTCGTCACCCGCGATGACCACGGGCGCCTGGAGGTAGCCCAGCTTCATGACGGTGTCGTACGCGTCCTGGTCCTCGGTGACGTCGAAGATCTGGAACTCGAGCTCGGCGCGCTCGAGCGCCTTCTTGGTGGCGGTGCACTGCACGCAGGAGGGCTTCGAGTAGACCGAGATCGTCATGGGGACGTCCTTTCGAGACGCTAGGGCGGACTGGGTAGACGCCACTATATATGGGGCCTGCGCCCGGATGCCACCACTAGATGGTGTGTTTCCTCCACAGATTTACACACAATTTACACACAGCCTCGGGGGACGCCTGGGGATAGCCGCGGACGCCGTGCGCGACACGCCCGGCGACACGCCGGGACGGCCTGGGGATACTTGAAACGCACCCGAAACCCACCCCGTCTACGGTGACGATGCGCGCCTCCCCGGGCGCAGGGGGGACAGACCATGACAAGCCCGACAGACGCCTCGACCACGGGCGGCGTCCACGTCTACCGCGCCCACGTGTTCCACATCGCAGGCGCTCCCGACCAGACCCGGGTGGCCGAGCACCTGGTGTCCTTCCCCGACGGCGGGCTGGTGGTCGACGGCGAGGGCCGCATCGTCTGGCTGGGCCCCTGGCACTCCCTCCCGGCCGCCTACGCGGCGGCGCCGGTGACCCGCGCGGACTACCTCATCCCCGGGTTCGTCGACGCGCACGTGCACTTCCCGCAGTCGTACGCGACCGCCGCGCACGGCGGCGGGCAGCTGCTCGAGTGGCTCGACCACTGCATCTTCCCCACCGAGGCGCGGTTCGCCGACCTCGAGTTCGCCGGCCGTGCCGCGCGGTACTTCACGCGCCGCCGCATCGCCGCCGGCACCACCGCGGCGATGGTCTTCGGCAGCGCCTTCCCGGTCGCCCAGGACGCCCTGTACCGGGAGACGCTCGACGCCGGGCTGCGCGTGGTCTCCGGGCGCGGGATCCAGACGGTCGGTCCGGACGCCGCATCGGCCCTCCTCACCACCGAGGAGGACGCGGTCACGCTCGTGGCCGACGAGATCGACCGCTGGCACGCGGTCGACACCGGCGACCCGCGCACCGCGCACGTCCAGGTCGCCGTGGTCCCGCGCTTCTCGCTTTCGGTCACGCCGCGCACGCTCCACGCGCTCGGCGAGCTCTACGACGAGGCCCGCATGACCGGCGTCTACTTCCACTCCCACCTCAACGAGAACAACCGCAAGGGCGACGGCGAGATCGCCGCCGTGCTCGGCTCCTACGGCGTCGAGGCCTACCTCGACACCTACGACGGCCGCTTCCTGCCCGGCTCCAAGTCGGGAGGCCACTCGCTCCTGGGCCGCCGCTCCTCGCTCGCTCACGCCGTGCACTCGCAGCCGCGCGAGCTCGCCCGCATGGCCGAGACCGGCACATCCATCGCGCACTGCCCCACGTCGCAGCTGTTCCTGGGCTCGGGGACCATGCCCTGGCGTTCGACCGTCGCGGCGGGCGTCAACATCGCGCTCGGTTCCGACATCGGCGCCGGCGACGAGTGGCTGATCTCGCGCGTCGCGGGCGACTGCTACAAGGTGCACATCTCCGAGGAGGGCGAGGCGGGCACCGCCCTGCACCCCGCCGAGCTGCTGTTCGCCGCGACCCTGGCCGGCGCGCGGGCGCTCGACATGGAGCATGCGTTCGGCAACCTCGACGTGGGCAAGGACGCGGACTTCCTGCTCATCGAGACGAGCCGCTGGGAGCCGCTCGAGGGGATGCTGTCGATGGGCATCCGCTCCGACGACGAGGAGCAGGCGACGCTCGAGGAGCTCTTCACTCTGCTGGTCGGGCTGCGCCAGCCCGCGATCGCCGGGGTGTACGTCGCCGGTCGCCGGGCCGTCGCTCCCCCGCTGTAGGACCTGCGCCCGTCCGTGAGAGGATCCCGGCCATGGCAGTGGTGAGCGACCGCATCGCGGAGCGTGCGGCAGAGGACTTCGGGCGCTCGGCGCCGCGCATCGTGAGCGCGCTCGAGCGGCTGACGGTGAGCGCGAGCCTCGACCGCGACCGGCTTCAGGCGGCGGTCCTCATCGCGGCGCGCGGCAACCTCACGCTGTTCGAGGACGCGCTCGAGCAGGCCCGCGACGACTGGCGCGACCTCCTCGACCGCGCGGGCCTGGCCGGGCACGACTGGGACGCGCGCCTGGACGAGGCGCTCGGCCTCGGCTGACGGCCTCCCTCGGCCTACAGCACCCGACGGATGCTCGTGGGCGTCGCGTAGACGTCGCGTTCCTGCACGTAGCTGCCGCGGTACGGGGCGTCGATCATCCTCCCGTCGCCGAGGTAGATGCCGATGTGCGTGCCGTTGTCGAAGATCAGCAGGTCTCCCACCTCCGCCTCGTCGAGCGACGCGACCTCGGTGCCGATCCGGCCCTGATCCTTCGCGACGCGCGGGATGTCGGTGATGCCCAGGTCCTTGAAGGACAGCTGGACCAGGCCCGAGCAGTCGAGACCGCCCTCGGACAGCGACTCCCCGCCCCACACGTAGGGCGTGCCCAGGTACTGGCGCGCGGCCTCCACGAGGTCCTGGCCGGTCGACCCGGACGATGCGGCGGTCGCGTCGCTCACGGCGGTCACGGCCCGCGTGGCGATCGAGGAGGACGCGGCGGTGGCGGCACCCGCGTCGAGGGACGTCAGCGCGCTCTCGTAGGCGCTCGCGAAGTCGGGCTCTCCGGACGCGACGGTGGTCGCCACGGCGGACGAGGTCAGGGGCTGCTCGAGGGTCGCCATCACCGGCTGCGGCTGGATCATCGAGCGGATCTCCGCGATGCGTGCCTGGATCGAGGGCATGGCGGTGATCGAGGTCATGGTGCGCCTCCGGCGTCGTTCATGGGCGGCCGATCCGTGGCGCGGGGGCGAGCGATCCGTGCTCGCCCCTTCCCATCGGCCCGGCGACGGGCAAGTTGAGGCGGACCACGCCGAAAGGCGTCGGACCGCGGACGATGCGCGACGACCCCAGGTCCCACGCGCATCGCCCCCAACCCGACTAGCCTGGCAACCGTGACTGCACCTATCGATCCCACCGCCACCTCCGCCTGGGCCGAGCTGGCCGCCATCAAGGACTCGTTCACCCCGGACCTCCGCGGGTGGTTCGCCGCCGACGCCGACCGCGTCGCGCGCTACTCCCTCCCCCTCGCCGACCTCCACGTGGACCTGTCCAAGAACCTCGTGACCGACGAGATCCTGGCCTCGCTGGTGAAGCTGGCCGAGGAGACCGGCGTGGCCTCGCGCTACCAGGCGATGCTCGCGGGCGAGCACATCAACACCACCGAGGACCGCGCGGTGCTCCACACCGCGCTGCGCCGCCCCGCCGGCTCCTCCCCCGCGCTGACGGTCGACGGTCAGGACGTCGACGGTGACGTCCAGTCGGTCCTGAGCGCGATCGACGCCTTCGCGGAGCGCGTGCGCTCGGGCGAGTGGAAGGGCGTCACCGGCAAGACCGTGACGCACATCGTCAACATCGGCATCGGCGGCTCCGACCTGGGCCCCGTGATGGTCTACGAGGCCCTCGAGCCCTACGCGACCGCGGGCATCGAGGCGCGCTTCGTGTCCAACATCGACCCCACCGACATGGGCCAGAAGGTCAAGGGCCTCGACCCCGAGACCACGCTCTTCATCGTCGCGTCGAAGACCTTCACCACGCTCGAGACGCTCACCAACGCGCGTCTCGCGCGCGACTGGCTGTGGTCCTCGCTCGAGGCGGCCGGCGTGCCCGTGGGCACCGACGCGGAGAAGGACGATGCGGTCGCGCACCACTTCGTCGCCGTCTCCACCGCGCTCGACAAGGTCGCGGCCTTCGGCATCGACCCCACCAACGCCTTCGGGTTCTGGGACTGGGTGGGCGGCCGCTACTCGGTCGACTCGGCGATCGGCCTCTCGCTCGCGATCGCGCTCGGCCCGGACGTGTTCCGTGAGCTGCTCGCGGGCTTCCACGCGGTCGACACGCACGTCGCCGAGACCCCGCTCGAGAAGAACGTGCCCGTCCTCATGGGGCTCCTCAACGTCTGGTACTGCAACTTCCTGGGCTCGCAGTCGCACGCCGTGCTGCCGTATGCGCAGCAGCTCCACCGCTTCCCTGCCTATCTGCAGCAGCTCACGATGGAGTCCAACGGCAAGTCGGTCATGTGGGACGGCTCCCCCGTCACCACGGACACCGGCGAGATCTTCTGGGGCGAGCCCGGCACCAACGGCCAGCACGCGTTCTACCAGCTCATCCACCAGGGCACGCGCCTCATCCCCGCGGACTTCATCGCCGTGGTGAACCCGGCGTACCCGCTCGAGGACGGCGGTCAGGACGTCCACGCGCTGTTCCTCGCGAACTTCCTCGCGCAGACCAAGGCGCTCGCCTTCGGCAAGACGGCCGAGGAGGTCGAGGCGGAGGGCACCACCGGCGCCCTGGTCGCCGCGCGCACGTTCGCGGGCAACAAGCCCACGACGTCGATCTTCGCCCCGTCGCTCACGCCGTCCGTCGTCGGACAGCTCATCGCGCTCTACGAGCACATCACCTTCACGCAGTCCGTGGTGTGGGGCATCAACGCGTTCGACCAGTGGGGCGTCGAGCTGGGCAAGAAGCTCGCGCTCGAGATCGCTCCGGCGATCGAGGGCGACGATGCGGCGCTGTCCGCGCAGGACGCGTCCACCCAGGCGCTCATCGCGTACTACCGCGCGAACCGGGCCTGAACCGGACGTAGCGAAGGGGGTCGGCCCGCCGGGGCCGGCCCCCTTCGTCGTCGCCCGTGCACGCCCCCCGAAATGGGGGATGGACAGCACTCTGACCAGGCCATACGTTCCGTCCATGAAGAGTCGAGGACGACTTGCATGGCCCCTCGTGGCCGTCGCCGCCATCGCCGGAGGCCTGATCTGGTTCGCCTTCACCCTCGCCGACGATGGAGAGGTGGGAGACCAGAACCACACGATGCGGGACGTCGAGCTGATCGACGGCCACTTCGACGGTGATCCCGTGACCGTGACCGCGACGCTCACGGCGAGGTCGAACGGGTGCGTGACCTCCGTGGTCGACGGCACCGCGCGCCTCACGTTCTGGCCCGAGGGCACCACCATCGAGGAGGACGAGGACGATCCCACCGCCTCCATCGTCACGCTCGACGACGGCACCACCCTGCGCGCGCATGCCACCGACGGCGATACCTTCACCGCGACCGTGATCGAGGACTCCGCGCCCGACGAGCCCATGCTCTCGATCGACGGCACGCCGTACGAGCGGATCGCCTACTACCTCTCCAGCTGCCACCTCGAGGGACCCGCGATCGCGATCCCGGAGCAGGGCTCGATCACCGTCGAGTGACCGTCGGGGTCAGCTCGCGGGCGCGCCCGGCTCGACGTCGGGCTCCCAGCGCAGGATGTCCCCCGGCTGGCACGCGAGCACCTCGCAGATCCGCTCGAGCGTGCTGAACCGGACGGCCTTCGCGCGGCCGTTCTTGAGCACCGCGACGTTCGCCGACGTGAGCCCCACGGCGGCGGCGAACTCCCCCACGGGCATCTTCCGGCGGGCGAGCATGACGTCGATGTCGACGACGATCGGCATCAGATCACCTCCGCCAGCTCCGCGCGGTCAGCGATGGCGGTGGCGAGCAGGCCACGCATCACGACCATGAGCAGGACGAATGCGCTCCCCGTCACCATCGCGACCATCATCCCCAGCGGGACCCCGGGACCGCCGAGCCGCTCGAACAGGAGCAGATGCCCTGCGGTCGCCACCACGATGCCGGCGGCCGTCCCCCCGCACCAGATGATCGCCTCGACCCACCGCAGCGCGCGAGCCGTGTAGATGCGGCCGGACTCGACCATGGTGAGCAGCGCCCAGATGCACGCGACCGCGATCTGGAAGCACAGGATCGCCGCGATGCCTGCGATCGAGTACGGCACCACCAGATGCTCCACCTCCGGAGCCTCCTTGCCGTTCGCCTGCGCGATGAGCACCACCAGGACCTGGCCCAGGAGCGACCCGGCGAGGATTCCGACGAGCAGGAGGCGGAGCCAGGCGATGACAACGGATCTCATCTCTCGATGATCGATAGATAAAGATCGTTTGTCAATAGGGACGCCGCGAGGCGTCAGGACGCCGCGCGGGCCTCGCGAGCCTTGGACAGCGCGAGCGCGAAGGTCTCGACGGGCTGCGCGCCCGAGACCGCGAACGCGCCGTCGAACACGAAGAACGGCACGCCGGTGGCGCCGTAGGCCGCCGCCTGCGCGACATCCGCGTCGACCGCGTCCCCGTAGGCGCCGGTGGAGAGCGCGTCGCGCACCTCGTCGGCATCGAGCCCGACCTCGGCCGCGAGGGCGACCAGGGTGTCGTGATCGGAGACCACCGCGCCGTCGACCATCTGCGCCTTCATGAGGCGCTCCTTCATCTCGACGCCGAGCCCGTGGGAGTGCGCCAGATGCAGCACCCGATGCGCATCGCGGGTGTTCGCGGACATGTAGGCGTCGAAGTCGTACGCGATGCCCGCCTCGGCGCCGAGGTCCACGAGCCGCTGGTTCATCTCACGCACGCGCTCGGGGGTGGTGTTGAACTTCTTCGCGAGGGCCTCGGCATGAGGGGTCGCCTGGTCCGCAGGGATGCCCGGGTCCAGCTGGAAGCTGCGGTACCGGATGGTCACGTCGTCCCCGGAGGCGGCGACCGCCTCCTCGAGGCGACGCTTGCCCAGGTAGCACCACGGGCACGCGATGTCGGACCAGATGTCGATGTTGATGCTCACGCATGGATTATCGCAAACAGTGCCGGAAAAATTCCATGACGCGTCAACTTCCGTCGACTGCGAGGGACGATGGCGCGCGCGTCAGCTTCCGCGGTAGGTCGAGTACCCGAACGGGCTCAGCAGCAGCGGCACGTGGTAGTGCTCGTCGCCAGCGATGCCGAACGCGATGCGCACCTCGGGGTAGAACGTCGCGACACCGTGATCCGCGAACCAGTCCCCCGTCGCGAACACCAGCTGGTAGGTCCCGGGGTGCAACGACTCCGGCCCGAGCGACGGGACCCGCCCGTCGGCGTCCGTCACGCCCGTGCCGAGCTCCTCCATGCCGTGCATCAGCCGCACGTGCAGGCCGGCGGCGGGCCGCCCGTGCACCGAGTCGAGCACATGCGTGGTCACGTGGCTCATGCGGCCACCTCCCCATAGGTCGCGCGCAGGCGCAGCAGGGCGATCCCGCGCAGCTGGTCGGCCACCTCGGCGAGCTCGACCACGTCGTCGTTGAGCAGCCGGCGCTCGAGCTCCGCGACGATCTCCTCGCGCGAGCGCCCCGCGGCCCTGATGAGGAACACGCGATCGAACCGGGCCTCGTATGCGCGGTTGCCCTCGGCCAGCCGCGCGGCGAGCACCGCATCGTCCGACGCGGACGAGGCCTGCTCGGAGGCGGAGAACCTCGCCTCCGCGTCCACGCCCGCGCGTCGCTCCCCGATGCGGGGATGCGCGGCGAGCGCCTCGTCGACCTCGCCGGGCGACAGCGGGGTCGCGGCGGACACCGCGGCGCGCTCCAGCGACAGCAGCGACGGATAGGCGCGCGAGGCGAGCTCGTCGGCCCATCGGGACACGCGCAGGCACGCGAGAAGGTCCTCACGGGTGGGTTCGATCATCGTCCCTCCTTACGATGTCCAGTATGGCCAACGGACTCGTCGGAGTGGTGCTCGCCGCGGGGGCGGGGTCGCGATTCGGCGGCCCCAAGGCCCTGGCACGTGACGATGCGGGGGCCTGGCTCCCCCGCGCGTGCGACCTTCTCAGCGGCGCGGGCTGCGAACCCGTGCTCGCGCTCTTGGGAGCCGAGGCGGACGAGGCCCGCCACCTGCTCCCGCGCGGGGCCCACGGCGTGGTGGTCGCGCGCTGGTCCGAGGGCATCGGCGCGAGCCTCCATGCCGCGCTCGAGGTGGCGCAGTCGGTGCACGCGGGCGCCGTCCTCGTCACGCTCGTGGACCTCCCTTCGCTGGCGCCCGAGGCCGTCGCACGCGTGGTCGAGCGCTGGACCGGCGATCCCCAGGTGCTCGCGCGCGCGGTCGACGGCGACACCCCTGGCCATCCGGTCCTCATCGGGGCGGCCCACCTCCGACCGCTCCTCGCCACGGTGGGCGGGGGCCGCGGCGCGGCCCACTACCTCGAGGCGCATCACGCGGAGGCGGTCGACTGCACGGGCCTGGGCGTCGCGACGGACGTCGACACGCCCTGACTCACACCTCGATGGTGCCGCGCACGCACACCTCGGTGGCGCCGCCGATCCACAGGTCCTCATCGGCGGGGGTCACGTGCACACGCCCGCGGCGACCCATCGCGGTGCCCTGCGCCGCCACGTAGGGAGCCTCGATGCGGCCCGTCGAGACGAGCCACTGCCCCAGGGACGCGTTGAGGGACCCGGTGACGGGGTCCTCGCGCAGCCCGGAGCCGTCGGAGGTGAAGAAGGCCCGCACCTCGACCGCGGTCTCCGCACCCTCGGGGTGCGGCCCCACCACGCCGATGAACCAGTCGCCCGGATGACCGGCCGCGTCGGGCACGAGCGCGAGCACCTCCTCCGCCGAGGCGAGCTCGATGCCCACCCAGCCGGGGCCGTTGTCGACCCAGTGCGACGCGACAACGCGGTCACGCTCGATGCCCAGCACCGCGCAGAAGCCCGCGAGGTCCTCCTCCTCGACGTCGCCGGTGCGCAGCGGCTCGGGCGCGGCGAAGGCGAGCCGCACGTCGTCGTCCCAGATCTCGATCAGGCCGATCCCGCACTCCTGGACGATGCGCCTGGCATCGCGCGGCACGCCTCCCGCGTCGAGCCACGCGCGGGCGGTGCCCAGCGTGGGGTGACCGGCGAAGGGCAGCTCCGCGCTCAGCGTGAAGATGCGCACGCGGTAGTCGGCCTCCGGGACGGTCGGCTCGAGCACGAACGTGCACTCGGACAGGTTGGTCCACACGGAGATGGCGGCCATCTGCGCGTCGGTGAGCCCGTCGGCGCCCAGGATCACCGCGACGGGGTTGCCGGAGTACGGACGGTCGCCGAAGACGTCGACCTGGCGGAAGTGGAGGGAGGTCACGCGACCACGGTAGGCACGGACGATGCGCCCGGCCAGGTCCGCGCGCGCCGCGGCTGGCACCACATCGTGCAGGCCCGGGTCAGGCCGGCGTGCCGTCCGTCATCCGCTGGGCGACCGCGAGCACCGCGGCCTCGAAGGCATCGATCGCGAGCGCCACGTCCTCGACCGTGACGGTCTCGTCAGGATGGTGGCTCACCCCGCCGTTGCCGTTGCGCACGAAGAGCATCGCGTACGGCGCGAGCGACGCGATCGCCATCGCGTCGTGGCCCGCCTTGGACAGGAGCTCCATAGGCTCGCGCTCGCCCGTCGCGACGGTGACGCCATGCTCGATCGCCTCGCTCAGACGCCGCTCGGTCGAGGTCGCGCGCGCCTCGTGGCGCAGATGCTCGGTGAATGTGAGGCGGCGCTCCCCCGCAGCCGCGACGGCGCGCGCGCGGATCTCCTCCCACGCCTTGTCCCGATCCGCGTCGGTCGCCGCGCGCACGTCGAGCGAGAAGTCGGCGCGGCCCGGGATGACGTTCGCGGCGCCGGGAAGCACCGCCATCTGTCCCACCGTCCCGACCACGCCGTGCTCGAGCGCGACCTGCTCGACCGCGATCGCCGTCTCCGCAGCGCCCAGCAGCGCATCGCGCCGATGGCGCATCGGCACGCCGCCCGCATGGCCCGCCTCGCCCTCCATCGCGAGATCGAAGCGCTTGGCGCCCATGATCCCCGACACCACACCCAGGGGCCGGCCGGCATCGAGCAGCAGCGGGCCCTGCTCGATGTGCGCCTCGAGGTAGCCCACCACCGTCGCCGGGTCGAGCGCCGCGCTCGCGACCTCCTCGGGGTCGAGCCCGAACGAGGCGAGCGCATTCCGCAGCGTCACCCCCTCGCCGTCGGGCAGGTCCAGCCACGCCGGGTCCCACGTGCCGGCCACGGCGCACGATCCCAGGAGCGTCCGCCCGAAACGCACGCCCTCCTCATCCGCGAAGCCCAGCACCTCGATCGCGAACGGAAGCATCACCCCGTGCGCATGGAGACGCCGCACCACCGCGATCGCGATCATCACCCCGAGGATGCCGTCGTAACGGCCCGCATCGGGGACCGTGTCGAGGTGCGAGCCGAGCAGCAGCACGGGCGCGTCGGGCGTCGCACCCGGGTACGAGCCGCGCGCATTGCCCGCCTGGTCCTGCCACGCGCGCATGCCCGCGCCCTCGATCCACTCGGACACCTGCGCATTCGCGGCGGCGTGCTCGCGCGACAGGTACACGCGCTCGATGCCGCCCTCCATCGAGGAGATCCCCGCGAGCACGTCGCAGCGCCGCAGCGCCTCGCGGGCGTCCTCGAGCGACGCACCCGCGCTCGCGGCCGCGCGCCGCGCGCGCCTCATGCGGCACCGCCGTAGACGTCCATCGCGGCGTCCACCCCGCCGCCCGCCGGGACAGGGTGGCCCTGACGCCGGAGCACCGACTCGAGGGACGCGAGCGTCGTGAGGACGGCATCGGTCCGGGCGTTGTAGCCCATGGTGCCGATGCGCCACACGCGCCCGGCGAGCGGGCCGAAGGAGGTCCCGATCTCGATGCCGAAGTCGCGCAGCATCGAGCCGCGCACCGCCTCGCCGTCGATGCCGTCGGGGATGACCACGCCGACCACGTTGGCCATCCGGGACGCGCGGTCGCCGTACACCTCGAGGCCCAGCCCCTCGACGCCGGCGAGCATCGCGCTCCCGTGGAGCCGGTGACGCTCCTGGTAGGCAGGCAGCCCGACCTCGAGGATGATCCGCGCGCACTCGCGGGCGCCGTAGAGCATGGTGGTCGCCTCGGTGTGGTGGTTGAGCCGCCGCGGGGACCAGTAGTCGAAGATCATCGCGAGGTCGAGGTAGTTGGACCGGATCGGGTGCGCCGTCACCGGATCGCCGTCGTCGCGGATCCCTGCCTCGATGGACCGCCTCGCCTCGATCACCTCGACCGCGCGCGCGGAGAACGTCGCCGGCGCGGACCCCGAGGGGCCGCCCAGGCACTTCTGCAGGCCCGCGGTCGCGGCGTCCACGCCCCAGGCATCGGTGGGGAACGGGTTCCCGCCGAGCGTCGCGGTGACGTCCGCGTAGAGCAGGCAGTCGAAGCGGTCGCACAGCTCGCGCAGCCCGTCGAACGGCTGCATCATCGTGGTCGAGGTGTCGCCGTGGACCATCGCGAGGACCTTGGGACGGACGCGCTCCATCGCGGCCGCGATGTCCTCGATCGGGACCACCGTGCCCCACGGCGCGTCCACGGTGTGGACCTCCGCGCCGCACCGCTGCGCGATCTCGACCAGCAGGTGCCCGAAGCGTCCCATGACCGGCACCAGCACGCAGTCGCCCGGCTCGAGCAGCGACACGAGCGCCGCCTCGATCGCGCCGCGGGACGTGGTGTCCACCAGCAGCGTCTGCTCGTTCGCGGTCTCGAAGACGGAGCGGTACAGGCCCATGACCTCGTTCATGGACTCAGTCATGAAGGGGTCGTACTGGCCCACCAGCTGCGCCGACATCGCTCGCAGGACGCGCGGGTCCGCGGTGATGGGACCGGGGCCCATGAGCAGGCGCGCGGGCGGGTCGATCGGGCCTGGCAGGGACATGGGGCCTCCGCGAAATGTTGATGTGACTTACACAGTGTGCCCTGATGATGTTTCGCCTGGATTGCGCAGCGCGGCCTCGAGCGCGAGCCCCAGGTCGATCAGCGCAAGCTCCGAGCCGACCGGACCCACCAGGCACATCCCGACCGGCCCATCAGGGGTACCGAGCAGCGGCACCGAGAGCCCGGGACGCCCCGTGAGACCCGCGATCGCGGTGATGCTGAGCGTCGCGCGACGGCGCGACTCCAGCTCGGCCCCGTCCGCGTCGAGGCGCGGCGCCGCCGATGCGGCCGAGGGCACCAGGAGCACGCGGTCACCGAGCTCGAGGTCGAGCCGGGCGGCAAGGAGCCCCGCATCGGCGACCGCATCGGCCTCCTGGTCCTCCGTGACGCTCCTGGCGAAGTCGAAGCGGTCCTGCACATCGGGCGCCAGCGCGCCCGGGTGCGCCTCGACCCAGGCGCCGTCCGCCCTCCACGCCTCGGCGGACTGGGTGAGGCGGAAGGCGAGCAGGAGGTCGTCGAGCGCCGGGACGTCGACGGGCGAGACGTGGAGGCCCGCGCCGGCGAGCGTGCCGAGCGCCCGGTCGAACGCGTCCCGCACGCCTGCCGCGCACGACATCATCACGGCGGGCGCGGCCAGGTACGAGGCCGCCGGCGCGACGGCGGGACGGCCTGCGAGCCCGACCTCGGCGACACGGCGCATCGTGCCGCCGTCGCGCGTGAGCCAGCCGGCGGTGTCGTACCGCGGGGCGAGGGGCGCGACCCGGTCGAGGCTCACCGCACCGTGGGAGGGCCGCAGCCCCCACAGCCCCTGGTACGACGCCGGCACCCGGATGGAGCCCGCGGTGTCGGTGCCGAGACCGATGCTCGCCTGACCCGCTGCGACGGCCGATGCCGGCCCCGAGCTCGATCCCCCGGGGATCGCACCCGGCACGGCGCCGTTGGGCGGCGTCCCATAGTCGGGGTTGAGGCCGGCGATCGAGTACGCGAACTGATCCGTCTGCGCGATCCCGAGGACATCGGCACCCGCATCGAGCAGCGCCTGGACCGCAGGCGCTGTCTCCGGCTCGAGGGGCGCCTCGGCGAGATACGCCTTCACGCCCACACCGATGCGCTGGCCCGCGATCGCGAACAGGTCCTTGACCGCGACGGTCTCGCCCGCGAGCGGTCCGCCGGGCGTGCCCGCGACCAGCGGCGCCCCTGCGACACGCCAGATCCGGGCATCGAGGGCCGGCGCAGGCGCGGTGACATGGGCGGCGGCGATGCGCCACGCGCCGTCGGGACCCCGCCTCCACAGCTGCGTCACCAGTCCCCGCCCGCCGCCCGCCGGGGCGTTGACGGTGGTGACGTGCGCGGCATCGTCGCCGGCGAGATGGATCCGCATCTCGTCGAGCCCGCGCGCGCCCGCACCACCGCGGCGCGCCCGGAAGCCCGTGATCCGCTCGTGCCCCACGAGCAGACCCGCGCGATCTCCGCGCAACGTCGAGCCGCCGGGCTCGAAGGCGGCGGCGAGCGCGTCCAGATCGTCGTCCGCGAGCGCCGCCTCGTACGCGAGCACGGCCTCGACCAGCCCCTCCGGAGCCGCCGCTCCCCCCTCGACCACGATGTTCATCTGACCTCCTCGAAGTCGGCGCGCCGGATGCGGGCGTGGACGCCTGTGACCAGGTCCACCACCTGCGAGATCTCGAAGTCCGTGGCGGCGGACAGGTACGCGTACGCGAGGTGCGGCGCCATCCCGTACCGGGCGCCCAGCAACGCGATCGCCTGGCGCACGCACGCCCGCATCGCCTCGTCCAGGTCCGCGTCGAGCCCGGTCGGCATGAGGTGCGTCGCATCGGCCGCGAGCGGTGTCGCCAAGGCGCCGAACTCGCGCGCGGCCGCGTCCGCATCGAGGACGTCGAGCCGGATGCGCACCCGCAGCGACGCCTCGAGCGCCGTGAGCGCGACCTCGCCGTTGCCCTGGGCGAAGTGCGGATCGCCCACGTACGCGAGCGCGCCCTCGACCTGGACCGGGATATGAAGCGTCGCGCCGGCCGTGAGATGGCGGATGTCGATGTTGCCGCCGTGCGGCCCCGGCGGCACCGAGTGGGCCCGCTCGGGGGTGTCGGTCGCGACGCCCATGATCCCCAGGAAGGGCGCGAGCGGGAAGCTCACGGAACGCTCGCCGCCCTCGGTCAGGGGCAGGCGGCCGCGCCACTCGCCGGAGGAGTCGGGCGCGATCGGGGTGAACACCGAGACGTCGTCCGGCCCGGCAGGCATCTCGCCGGGCAGGGCACCGCGGCCGTGGCGGTTCGAGATCACGCCGTAGGGCACGCGCGGGGTCGCGTCGAGCAGCGTGATCGCGAGCAGGTCCCCCGGACGTGCGCCACGCACATCGATGGGCCCGGTCACCACGTGCGGACCGTCGCCCTCGGCCCGCGAGCGGCTCGCCGCGATCGCGACCGCGTCCTCGAGCACGTCCTGCGGCGCGACGCCATGGCGGGCGAAGAAGGCGAGCGGATCCGACCCCTGATCCGGGAGCAGGCCCTCGTGGCTCACGGTGTCGACCACCACCTCGGCACCGGGGTCCACCGTCAGGACGGGGGCATCGTCGCGCGCGGGAAGCCTTCCCCAGTACACCTGCGCAGGGTCCGCGGCGAGGTACGGGGACCCGTCCACGCCTCGACCCGGCTGCAGTGTCCCCTGGTAGTCCCCCATGCGGTGTCCCCTCGGTGGCCGTTCCACGCCGTGCCCTAGTCTTGGGCCGAGACTACAGCCGCCCCGCGTCGCATCCTCGGATCCCGACCGGGGCCGTCCCCATCGGAGGTCCCGTGCTCGACCGCATGCGCCGCAACCCCGCGAGCGCCCATCTGGGCCTCATGCTCGCGCTCACGTTCTCGACCGGCATCATCGACGCCGTCGGCTACCTGGGGCTCGACCGCGTGTTCACGGGCAACATGACGGGCAACGTGGTCATCCTCGGCATGGGTCTCGCGGGCGACACCGGCCTGCCGGTCGTCGGCCCTCTGATCGCGCTGGCCGCCTTCATGGGCGGCGCCGCCGCCGGGGGCCGGGCGCTGCGTGGCGCCGAGGCCGCGTGGACCGCTCGCCACACGGTGCTCTTCGGTGCGGTCGGGCTCGTGATCGCGGCGGCCGCGGTGCCGGCCTCGCTGCTCGAGCCCGATGAGACCGCGCTGCAGTACGCGATCACCGCGGCGCTGGGTCTCGCGATGGGCTGCCAGGCCGCAGCGGCCCGCCACGTCGCGGTCAAGGACGTCACCACGGTGGTGGTGACGTCGACCATCACGGGGCTGGCCTCGGACTCGGTCCTCGGGTCCGGCGGCGGGCAGCCGTGGAAGCGCCGCGCCGGCGCGATCGTGCTCATCGGCGCCGGCGCGCTCACCGGCGCGCTGCTGCTCAAGGCGCACATCGGGCTCGGGATGGCGCTGTCCGCGATCCTCACCCTCGTGGTGGCATGGCTCGGCCATGTCTCGCACCCGAGCCGGCTCGCCCGCCTGCCGTACGACCAGGACTGAGAAACACCTCCTTACCAGGACGAAGAATCAGACTTGAGCCTTTGGCGCTCAAGTCTTATCCTGGCCTTGGAGCGCCACCGAGCGCTCGCCCGTAAGGGCGCCAACCCTTCCGGGCCACCCATCCTTGAAGGAGGTCAGATCATGGCACGAGAGGTTCTTCGTCGTTCGGTTCCGGCCGCTGCCGCGAGCCCGTGGCCGGACGATTTCCAGCGCATCGTCCAGCAGTTCTTCGGCGACACCGACACGTCGCTCGCGGGAGCCTTCTCCCCCGCCCTCGACGTCGAGGAGACCGAGGACGGCTTCACCATGCACATCGAGCTGCCGGGCGTGAAGCCCGAGGAGGTCGACGTCTCGCTCGAGGAGAACGTGCTCACCGTGTCCGGCAAGCGCGACTTCTACGACGAGAAGGACGTCGAGGGCTTCCGTCGCGTCGAGCGCCGCTTCGGGAGCTTCCACCGCGCCGTCCGGCTGCCCGACCGCGTGGACCCCGACCAGGTCGCCGCGACCTACAAGGACGGCCTGCTCACGGTCACGGTCGCCAAGTCCGAGGCCGCGAAGCCGCGCCGCATCCAGGTCAGCACCGACTGACCTTCGCTGAGGCCCGGGGGCCACGCTCCCGGGCCTCGGCCCGCCGCGGCGCCCGCGGCTGCATCGGCGTCCCGGCGGAGCGGCCCATCGACGATGCGACGCCGCCCATGGCCGGGCGCACGGGCGACCGCTCCATCGAGCAGGCCGTCACCCGACGATCTCGTCGTGCGCGTGCGCCCCGTAGAACTCGCTCTGGCTGCGCAGGATCTCGCGCATGGTCGACTCGCGCTCCATGCCGTACACCGTGCCGGTGAAGTCGAGGTCCTGCTGGATCGCCCAGACCTCCTCGTGCTTCTCGGGCGGGAGCATCGACGCGGGAGAGCCGACCGCGATCCACCCGATCGGCACGATGGTGCCCTTCGCGAGCGTCGTGTTGACCTGCACCACGCCACGGATCCGGACCTCGCATCCGGACTCGATCACCGCGCCGGGGAAGATCGCGGCGCCCGTCGCGAGGAAGCACTCGTCCCCGACCCGCGCGCCGTTGAGGTGGACGTGAGGGCCGATCACCACCGCGTCGCCGATCTCGACATCGTGCCCCGCGCGCGCCTTCACCACCGCGTTCTCCATGACCACCACGTCGGAGCCGACCGCGATCCGGCCGTTCTCCGCGGTGAGCACGGCGCCGTGGAGGATGCGCACCCCTGGACCGAGCGTCACATCCCCGGAGACCACCGCCGTGGGGGCGACGGTCGCGGTGGGGTCGATGACGGGCGTCTTGCCGAGGTGTCTGACGATCATGCCGACCATCGTAGGTACCTGCCCCGACACGCAACAGGGGCCCGGGGCTCGCGCCCCGGACCCCCGCTCCCTCTCAGCGTGGCCCCGGTCCGGTCGGACCGGCCGCACGTTTGCCTGTCAGGCGGCGGACCAGCCGCCGTCGGACGGGAGGATCGCGCCGTTGAGGTTCACGCCGTCGTCCGACAGCAGGAACGTGATCGACGCCGCGAGCTGCTCGGCGGCCACCGGCGTGGGCAGCACCGCCATCGCGGTGGTGATGCGGTCCTGCGCGAGCGGAGAGTCGAACCGCGCCTCGATGTTGGTGATGACCGGGCCGGGGGCGACCGCGTTGACGCGGATGCCCGACGGGCCGTAGAGGAACGCGGTGCTCTTGGTCATGCCGACCACCGCGTGCTTGGAGGCGGTGTAGGCGACACCCGCCGCCGAGCCGCGCAGCCCCGCCTCCGAGGCGACGTTGACGATCGAGCCCGCGCCCGCCTCGAGCATGCGCGGCAGCACCGCGCGCGACAGCCGCATCACGCCCTCGACGTTGACCGCGAACACGCGCGACCAGACGTCGTCCGAGACGTCATGGAGCCCGGTCATGTTGTCCATGATCCCGGCGACGTTCGCGAGCGCGTCGATGCGGTCGCCCGCGGCGTCGAGCACGCGCGCGATGTCCGCCTCCTGGGTGACGTCCGCGGTGACCGTGGTGATGTCGAGCCCGTCGAGCTCGGCGGCGAAGCCCTTGAGGCGCTCCTCCGAGATGTCGAGCGCGATGACACGACCGCCCTCGCGGGCGACGCGTGCCGCGGTGGCGCGCCCGATGCCCGAGCCCGCACCGGTGACCACCACGGTCTTGCCGGTGAAGCGGCCGTCGGTGATCCGCTCCTCCCACTCGGGGGCCTCGGCCGGGGCGGGAGGCTCGACGGCCGCCTCGGGAGCAGGAGCGGCAGGGAGGGACGATGCCGCGGGGTCCGCGGCGCGGCGCGCGGTCTCCGCGATGAGACCGTCGAGCAGCTCCTGGCTGAAGCGGCCGCCCGAGATCTTGACGAGCTTGTTCATCGAGAAGCGCTTGACAGGCGCGAGGGTGCGCTCGGACTGGCCGGCCTCGGCGAGCATCTCGCGCATCACCTCGCCCGCGACGGGGTGGGCGAGCCAGTCGGCGACCTTGGTGTCTCCGGTGGGAAGGGTGGTGGGCATGACTTCCTCTCAGTGGGGGCTGGAGAGACTGCGCACGGCGCGCGAGGCGTGCGATGCGCGGACGGCTCCGGGGAAAGCCGAAGGGAGGATGGCCGGATCACCCGGTCCCGGGACGCGGCGCACCTCGCGCGTCGCGCACCCTGCATGGGACAGGCCTCGGCCGACCATGATGCTCCCTCTGCTACCGGACAACTCTGTCCGGTGCCCCCAGCCTATACATTCGAGCCATGGTGACCAAGGCGAACCGCGGGCCGAGCGCCGCGGCGGAGAACCGCGCCGCGCTCGTCGCCGCGGCACGCGACGTGTTCGCGGAGCAGGGGGTCGACGGCCCGATCTCGGCCGTGGCCCGCCGTGCAGGCGTCGGGCAGGCGAGCCTGTACCGCCACTTCCCCACGCGCGAGTCCCTCGCGTACGCGGTGTTCGAGGAGAACCTCGACGCGATCGAGGCCCTCGCGGCCGACCCGACGGCGACGCTGCGCGACGTGACGGACCTCATCACCCATCAGATCGAGGGCAGCGCCGCCGTCATCGCCTTCGCCTCCCGCGACGAGCGCCCAGAGATGCGCGCCCTCGAGCGCAGGACCGCACGCGCGATCACCGAGAAGGTCGACGCCGCCCGCGCCGAGGGCGTCCTCGCGGAGGGCACCAGCGTCGACGACCTCATGCTCGCGATCGGCATGATGTCCTCGCTCGTGCTGGGCCTCCCGGCGGCCGCGCGCCATCCGCGGATCGAGCAGGCCTGGGACCTGCTCATGCGGGGCCTGGGCCCCAGCTGAGGCGACGCGCGCCTCCGCCTGTCAGGCGGATTCGCGCACCACGAGCTCGAGCGGCATGATCAGCTCGCGAGGCACGCCCTCGTTCCCGCGCAGGACCTCGATGAGGGTGTCCGCCATATGCCAGCCCATCTGACGCGACGGCTGCCGCACGGTGGTGAGGCCCACGGCGGTCGACACGGCGGCGGCGCTGTCGTCGAAGCCCACGATCGCCAGGTCCTCGGGGATCCGCAGGCCGCGGTCGAGCAGCACCGGGATCGCGCCCGAGGCCATGAGGTCGGAGGCGATGAAGACGCCGTCGACGGGCTCGCGCCAATCGAGGATCTCGCGCATCGCGTTCGCGCCGCCGAACATCGTGAAGTCGCCGTCGACCACGGGACCCGCGGCCACGCCGGCCGCGTCGAGCGCTCGCCGCCATCCCGCGAGGCGGTCGAGCGAGCTCTGCATGGTCAGCGGCCCCGCGATGGTGGCGATCCGCCGGCAGCCGCGGTCGATCAGGCGCTGCGTGGCGATCGCACCGCCCGCGACGTTGTCGACGTCCACCACGTACGTGTCGGAGCCCGCGATCGCGGAGCGCCCGCCGTAGACCACGGGCAGCGACTCGGTGAGGCGCCGCAGGAACCTGTCGCTCGTGTGGTGCGAGACCACGATCGCCCCGTCGACCGCACCGCCGCCGAGGTAGCGCATCGTCTTCCCGCTCGGGTCATGGTTCGCGATCATGAGGTTGAGGACGTAGTCGGAGTCCTCGAGGCGGGCGTCGATGCCCGCCACGATCTCCGCGAAGAAGAGGTCCCCGAAGAAGCGGTTGACGTCCTCGGGAGCGACCAGCGCGATGGCCTGGGACTGCTGGCTCGCAAGCGAGCGCGCGGCCCGGTTGGGCACGTAGCCCAGCTCCTGCACCGCCTTGCGGACGGCCTCCGCGATGGGCGGGGAGACCGACGTCGAGCCGTTGACCACGCGCGACACCGTCGCGCGGGAGACGCCGGCACGGGCCGCCACGAGCTCGAGCGTGGGCGGCGGGGTACGCCCCGGGACGCTCATGCGAGGCTCCTTGTCGGCGGGCATGGGGCCATCCTTGCGGATGCCGCACCATGCCCGCCGCAGGCGCGAGGCATGTCGCGCCTAGCCCTTCACCGCCCCCGCCATGATGCCGGAGACCAGCTGGCGCCCGGCGAACATGAACAGGAGGAGCAGCGGCACCGTTGCCAGCAGGACGCCCGCGAGCACGAGCGAGTAGTCGACGAAGTAGTTCGCCTGGAGGATCGACAGCGACACGGGAAGCGTCGGGTTGCTCTTGTCGAGCACGATGTACGGCCACATGAAGTTGTTCCAGCTGGTCACGAAGGTGAAGAGGAACAGCATCGCGGCGGCCGGGCGTGCGGCCGGCAGGCCCACATGCCAGAACGTGCGGATCATGGAGCAGCCGTCGACGCGCGCGGCCTCGATGAGCTCGGTGGGGAGCGCCTGCGAGATGTACTGCGTCATCCAGAACACGCCGAACGCCGTCACCAGGCCCGGGATGATCACCGCGCCGACGTTGCCGGTCCACCCGAACTTCTGCATGAGGATGTACAGCGGCACGATGCCGAGCTGGACAGGGACCGCCATGGTCGCGACCACCGCGATGAGCAGCGGGCCCGAGCCCTTGAATCGCAGCTTCGCGAAGGCGTAGCCCGCGAGCGTCGAGAGGACCACGGTGGAGACCGAGACCGACGTCGACACGACGATCGAGTTCCACAGCGCCTTCCAGAAGTTCACCGCGGGGTTGTTCATGACCGTCGAGGCGTTCTCGAGGAAGTTGCCGCCCGGCCACCACGACAGGTTGGGGTCGTTGATGGTGAAGCGGTCGCCCGAGGCGATGAGGAAGGACCAGTAGAACGGGAACACCGAGGCGATGAGGAAGATCGCCAGCGCGGCGTACGTGAACCAGCCGGGGCGCATCGTCGAGACGGCGGCCGCGCCCTTCTTGGCGCGCTTGAGGGGGTTGGCGATGGCGGTCACTGGGACACCTTCTTCCGCTTCGGCGCCTTGGCGCCGGTGTCGCTCGCGATGAAGCGCTGCGTGATCACGAAGTTGAGCAGGCCGAAGGCGACGATGATGATGAACAGGATCCATGCGACCGCTGCGGCACGGCCGAAGTCGAAGTCGACCCAGCCCATGTTGTAGAGGTACAGCGTGATGGTCTCCCACTGGTGGTTGGAGCCGCCCTGGCCGTTCGTGTCGTACATGCGCGGCTCGTCGAAGATCTGGAGGCCGCCGATGGTCGACGTGATGATGACGAAGATCATGGTGGGGCGGATCTGGGGAAGCGTGACCGAGAAGAAGCGGCGGACGGTGCCCGCGCCGTCGATCGCGGCGGCCTCGTACAGGTCGCGCGGGATGGCCTGCATCGCGGCCAGCAGGATGAGGGCGTTGTAGCCGGTCCAGCGGAAGTTGACCATGGTCGCGATCGCGAAGTGGCTGGGGATCACGTCGACGTGCCAGCGGATGCTGTCGATCCCGAAGTCGTTGAGCACGGAGTTGATGAGGCCGTACCGGTCGCCGAACATGTTCGAGAAGATGAGCGCGACCGCGACGGGGGCCACCACGTAGGGCAGCAGGACGCCCATGCGCCAGAAGGTCTTGGCGCGGATGTTCTTGTCGAGCATGGCCGCGATGAAGGTCGCGATGATGATCTGCGGCACGGAGGACAGCAGGAAGATCGAGAAGGTGTTGCGCAGGGAGAGCCAGAACTCGCGGTCCTGCAGCACGAACTGGAAGTTCTCGAAGCCGGTGTAGGTGCCCGTGTTGCGCACGAGGTCCCAGTCCTGGAACGAGATGACCGCGGTGTAGACGATCGGGAAGAGCCCGACGAGCGCGAAGACGATCCAGAACGGCGCGATGTAGAGGTACGGCGAGAGCTTGACGTCGAGCCGGCCGAGCCGCTGGCGCCACGTGAGCGGCGCGCGGCGGCGCTCGTGCCCGCCGGGCGCCGGTGCCTGGGTCTGGGGGGTGGTGGTGGTCATGAGGTGCTTCCCCTGGTGGTGATGACGGATCCGACGAAGGGTGCGGGCCGCCTCCCGAGGGAGACGGCCCGCACCGTGGGCGTCTTAGCCGAGCGCCTCGACGTCGGACTCGAACTGCGCCCAGGACTCGTCGGCGGACATGGTGCCCTCCTCGACGCGACGCAGGGCGTTCACCATGGCGTCGTTGACCTGGAAGTAGTGGGCACCCTTGTACGGGGCGACCGCCACCGCAGCGGCACGCTCGGTGAAGATCTTGCCGGTCTCCGCACCACCGAAGAAGTCGTTCGTGGCCCCCTGGACCGCGTCGGACTCGGAGGCCTCAGGCTGGCTCGGGAACGCACCGACGTTCGCGAAGGCCTTGGCCTGCTGCTCGGGAGCCGTCAGCCAGGCGGCGAACTCGGTCGCGGCCTCGACGTTGGCACCGTTGCCGGGGACGGTCAGGTACGAGCCGCCCCAGTTGCCGCCGCCGCCCGGGAAGGCGTCCGCGATGGCCCAGTTGCCGTCGGGGGCGTTGCCCGCGATGACACCGAGCATCCAGGACGGGCACGGCATGACGGCGAAGTCGCCGTTGGCCATGCCGGCCGCCCAGTCGTCGCCCCACTGCTGGAGGCCGGCCGAGATGCCGTCAGCGGTCGCCTGCGTCAGCGTGTCGTACATCGCCTTCACGTCGGCGTTGTCGAGCGCGATGATCGAGTCGTCGTCCGGGCTCTCGTACGGCGCCTCGAGCTGGCCGATCATGGCCTGCAGGATCGCGGGGGTCTCCTCGAAGAAGCCCTTGCCCGTGGCGTCGGAGTACTGCTTGCCGAGCGCCATGAAGTTGTCCCAGTCGCCGTCGAGCGCTGCAGCCATGGCCTCCGGCGAGGAGTCCATGCCGGCCGCGTCGATCGCGTCGACGTTGTAGCAGATCGCCTCGGGGCCGATGTCGGTGCCGTAGCCGATCAGACGGCCGTCCTTGTCGGTCGCCGCGTCGGTCTTCCACTGCAGCCAGCGGCCGTCGAGCTCGGAATTCGACAGGTCCGCGAGGAGGTCCGAGTACTGCATGGCCTCGGGCAGCCAGTCGACCTCGATCGCCTCGACGTCGGCGAGGCCGCCGGGGCCCAGCTTGGTGAAGAAGTTCTCACGGGCCGTGTTCGAGGTGTCGGCGACGTTGTAGACGATGTCGACGTTCGGGTGCAGCTCCTCGTACTCCGCGATGAGGTCGTACTGGTAGTCGCCGCCCTCGGACTCACCCGAGTAGCCGAACTGGTTGAAGGTCGCGAGGGTCAGGGTGATCTGCTCCTCCGAGGTGGAACCGCCGTCGGTCCCGCCCGCGGTGCTGGAGCTCTCCGGGTCGCTGCTGTCGCTGCAGCCCGCGAGAGCGAGTGCAAGGGTCGCGGCTCCCGCGGCGAACCCGAGGGTGGTCTTGCGTCGTGAGAGGCTCACGTTCACTCCTTTGTGTCCGTACTGCTGTGTGGTGAGCATGAGAGCGCTCTCGCTGTGAGAGCGCTCTCTCGCATCGCCATCAAGGTATTGCTCCCCGCAGCGGCTGTCAAACCGTTTCGACCGCGGTTCGGCATTCGTGTCCGAAACGTTACGAAGCCGTGACCGGCGCGTCGCCTTCCGGTGCGGCGCGTGGCCTCTCGCCACTGAAATACCTCGTAGATATGCCTTTCCATCGATGTGAACATCGACGTCCGGAAGAACGCTCAGCGCGTGATGGTGGCCTGCCCCAGGACGCGCGAGCCGCGGTAGATCACCAGCGACTGCCCCGCCGCGACACCCCGCATCGGCTCCGTGAGAGCGACGTTCACGCGCCCGTGATCACGTTTCACGGTGGCCGCCACGGGCGCGCCATGCGCCCGCACCTGCACCTCGCACGCCGTGGGCTCCGTCGCCGGCACGTCCGGCGCGAGCCACACCTCGGCGTCGCCCACGAGCTCGCGGACGCTCAGCAGGGTCTCCGGCCCGACCGTCACCACGTTGCGTGTGGTGTCGATGCCGGTGACGTACCGCGGCGCCCCGTCCGCGGCGGGACGCGGCAGACGCAGACCCTTGCGCTGGCCCACGGTGTACGCGTAGGCGCCGCTGTGGGCGCCGACCACGGCTCCCGTCTCATCGAGGATCTCGCCCGGCCGCTCCCCGAGCTCGCGCGCGAGGAAGCCCTGCGTGTCGCCGTCCGCGACGAAGCAGATGTCGTACGAGTCGGGCTTGTTCGACACGCCCAGGCCGCGTGCGACCGCCTCGGCGCGCACCTCCGCCTTCGACGCGGTCGCGCCGAGCGGGAACATCGCCCGGGCGAGCCGCTCGGGGCCCATCACGGCGAGCACGTAGGACTGGTCCTTCGCGAGGTCCGCGGCGCGGTGCAGCTCCCGCCCCCCGTCCGCCCGCACGTCGATGCGTGCGTAGTGGCCCGTGCACACGGCGTCGAAGCCGAGGGCGAGGCCGCGCTCGAGGAGCGTGTCGAACTTGATGTGCTCGTTGCAGCGCACGCACGGGTTCGGCGTGCGACCGGCGGCGTACTCGCTGAGGAAGTCCGCGACCACGGTGTCATGGAACTCGTCGCTGAGGTCCCACACGTAGTACGGGATGCCCAGCCTGTCGGCGGCGCGTCGCGCATCGTTCGCATCCTCGATGCTGCAGCAGCCGCGCGATCCCGAGCGGTGCTCGGCGCGGCTGCGCGACAGCGCCATGTGGACGCCGACCACATCGTGCCCGGCGTCGACCGCGCGCGCCGCCGCCACGGCGGAGTCGACCCCGCCTGACAGGGCGGCGAGCACGCGCATGGGGACCTCCAAGGAGACGGACGCGTCAAGTGTACGAGCCGCTGCCCGACACGCCTCCGCCGCCTCGGGGAGGTCCGACGGGGCGGATCCGCGGCGGGGCGGTCAGCGGCGGCCGATGCGGCGCTCGAGCTCCGACGCGTCCCGCGCGACCGCCTCCACGAGCCGTTCCTTCCGCTCCCGGTCCACCCGGTCCTCGGGGAACGTCACCGCGATCGCCGCGACGGGCCATCCCGCATGGTCGCGCACCGGCACGGCGACGGACGCGAGCCCCGGGGTGACATCGCCGTCCTCCTCGGCATGGCCCCGGTCCCTCGTCGCCTTCACCAGCGCCTTGAGCGCCCCGTAGCTGTGCGGTGAGCCCGCCGGGGAGCCGGCGAACGCGTCGCGCCCCGGGAACGTCGCACGGATCTGCGCATCGGGGAGGGCCGCGAGCAGCGCCCGACCGGTGGCGGTCGCGAGCGCGGGGAGCCGCACCCCGACGTCGGTGATGAGCGGCGGCCGTCGTGGGGCGCGCTCCTCCACCAGGTAGACCACGTCGCGGCCGCTCAGCACGGCGAGATGCGCGGACTCCCCCACCCGGTCCACGAGCGCCGCGAGCACCGGCGCCCCCAGCCTCGCGAGCGGCTGCTGGCGCGAGAATCCCGAGCTGAGCTCGTACGCCGCGACCCCGAGCCCGTACCGGCCCTCCTCCGGCAGATGCACCACGTAGCCGTGGTCGATCATCGCCGCGAGCTGGCGGTACAGCGAGGCGCGCGGGATCGCGAGCGCGGCCGCGAGCGCGCCGGCGGTGACGGGGCCGCGCTGACGCGCCAGGAACGTGAGCAGCGCGAGCGCCTGGTCCACCGCCGGCGCCGCCGGACGTCCCGCGTCGCGTGTGTCAGCCATGCGTCCAGTCTCACATATGAGACACGACTGGCCCGGCTCGCGCCTCGCCGCGCCCGCCCACGCAGTTCCATGGAGGCATGACCCTCACCGACACCACCGTCACCGTCCGCGTCGGCTGCGAGGCCGTGTCCCTCGCGGACGTGGTCGCCGTCGCGCGGCACGATGCGCGCATCGAGATCGCGCCGGACGCGCTCGCCGCGATGGCCGAGTCCCGCGCCGTGGTCGAGGCCCTCGCGGCAGACCCCGAGCCGCACTACGGCGTCTCCACCGGCTTCGGTGCGCTCGCCACCACGTTCATCGACCGCGACCGCCGCGCCCAGCTCCAGCTGAGCCTGGTGCGCTCCCACGCCGCCGGCTCGGGCCCCGAGGTCGAGCGCGAGGTGGTCCGCGCACTCACCCTGCTGCGGCTTTCGACGCTGCTCACCGGCCGCACCGGCGCGCGCCCCCTGGTGGCGGAGACCTACGCGGCGATGCTCAACGCGGGGATCACGCCGATCGTCCACGAGTACGGCTCGCTCGGCTGCAGCGGCGATCTTGCGCCGCTGTCCCACGTGGCGCTCGCCGCGATCGGCGAGGGCCCCGTCCGCGACGCGGCCGGCACGCCCATGAACGCGCGCCACGCGCTCGCCGCGGCCGACATCATGCCGCTGCACCTCGAGGAGAAGGAGGGCCTCGCCCTCATCAACGGCACCGATGGGATGCTCGGCCAGCTCGCCCTCGCGCTCGCCGACCTCGACACCCTGGTGAGCACGGCGGACGTCACGGCCGCGATGAGCGTCGAGGCGCTGCTCGGCTCCGACTCGCCGTTCGCCGCGGACCTCCAGGCGCTCCGGCCCCACCCCGGCATCGCGGCGGCGGCGGAGAACATGCGTCGTGTGCTGGCAGGGTCGCCCATCGTCGCGAGCCACCAGACGCCCGAGTGCACGCGTGTCCAGGACGCCTACTCCCTGCGCTGCGCCCCGCAGGTGGCCGGCGCGGTGCGCGACACGCTCGCCCACGCCCGCACGGTCGCGGAGCGCGAGCTCGCCGCCGCGGTCGACAACCCGGTCATCACGGTCGACGGCCGCGTGGAGTCCAACGGCTCGTTCCACGGCGCCCCGGTCGCCTACGTGCTCGACTTCCTGGGCGTCGCCGTCGCGGACCTCGCCTCCATGGCCGAGCGCCGCATCGACCGCATGCTCGACCCCGCCCGCAGCCACGGGCTCCCGCCGTTCCTCGCGCATGAGGTGGGCGTCGACTCCGGGCTCATGATCGCGCAGTACACCGCCGCCGGCGTGGTGAGCGAGATGAAGCGCCTCGCCGCCCCCGCGACGGTCGACTCCATCCCGTCCTCCGCGATGCAGGAGGACCACGTCTCGATGGGATGGCACGCGGCGCGGAAGCTCCGCACCGCGATCGACGGGCTCGCGCGCGTGCTCGGCATCGAGCTCATGACGGCCTCCCGCGCAATCGCGCTGCGGGCGCCCCTCGCGCCCTCCGACGCGACCGGCGCCGCCGCCGCGTGCATCGTCGACGCCGCCAAGCCGGGCGCCGACCGCTTCCTCTCCCCCGACATCGACGATGCCGTCGCGGCCGTCCGCACCGGCGCGGTCCTCCGCGCGGTCGAGGACCGCATCGGCGCCCTCCACCACGCCTAAGGAGCTCCTCATGACCGAGACCCCCGCCCCCGCCCGCACCGTCCGCGCCGCGCGCGGCAGCACGATCACCGCGAAGTCCTGGCAGACCGAGGCGCCCATGCGCATGCTCATGAACAACCTCGATCCCGAGGTCGCCGAGCGCCCCGAGGACCTGGTGGTCTACGGCGGCACGGGCCGCGCCGCCCGCTCGTGGGAGGCGTACGACGCGATCGTGGCGACGCTCAAGGACCTCGAGCCGGACGAGACGCTGCTGGTCCAGTCGGGCAAGCCCGTGGGCGTGTTCCGCACGCACGAGTGGGCGCCGCGCGTGCTCATCGCGAACTCCAACCTGGTGGGCGACTGGGCCACCTGGCCCGAGTTCCGCCGTCTCGAGGCGCAGGGCCTCATGATGTACGGCCAGATGACCGCGGGCTCGTGGATCTACATCGGCACGCAGGGCATCCTGCAGGGCACCTACGAGACCTTCGCCGCCGCGGCACGCCAGCGCGCCGAGCGCGAGGGCCGCGACCCGCGCACCGCCTCGCTCCGGGGCACCCTGACCCTCACCGGCGGCGCCGGCGGCATGGGCGGCGCGCAGCCGCTCGCCGTGACGCTCAACGAGGGCGCGTGCCTCATCGTCGACGTCGACGCGAGCCGCCTCGAGCGCCGCGTCGCGCATGGCTACCTCGACGTGGTCGCCTCCGACCTGGACGATGCGGTGGCTCAGGCCGTCGCCGCCCGCACCGAGGGCCGCGCGCGCTCTGTCGGCGTGGTCGGCAACGCCGCCGAGGTCTTCCCCGAGCTGCTGCGCCGCGGGGTGCCGATCGACCTGGTCACCGACCAGACCTCGGCGCACGACCCGCTGAGCTACCTGCCCCTCGGCTACACGGTCGAGGAGTGGCACGCGCGCGCCGAGGCGGACCCCGAGGGCTTCACGCGCGACGCGCGCGCCTCGATGGCGCGGCACGTCGAGGCGATGGTCGGCTTCATGGACGCCGGTGCCGACGTGTTCGACTACGGCAACTCCATCCGCGCGGAGGCGCAGCTGGGCGGCTACGACCGCGCCTTCGCCTTCCCGGGCTTCGTGCCCGCCTACATCCGCCCGCAGTTCGAGGAGGGCCGAGGCCCGTTCCGCTGGGCCGCTCTCTCGGGCGACCCGGAGGACATCGCGAGGACGGACCGCGCGCTCATGGAGCTGTTCCCCGAGCACGAGTCCCTCCACCGTTGGCTCAAGGCCGCGGGCGAGAAGGTCCACTACGAGGGCCTGCCGGCACGCATCTGCTGGCTCGGGTACAAGGAGCGCCACCTTGCCGGCCTCAAGTTCAACGAGATGGTCGCGAGCGGCGAGCTGTCCGCGCCCATCGTCATCGGCCGCGACCACCTGGACTCCGGCTCGGTCGCGTCGCCGTACCGCGAGACCGAGGCCATGAAGGACGGCTCCGACGCGATCGCGGACTGGCCGCTGCTCAACGCGCTGCTCAACACCGCCTCGGGCGCGACCTGGGTGTCGCTGCACCATGGCGGCGGCGTGGGCATCGGCCGCTCGATCCACGCGGGCCAGGTCACGGTCGCCGACGGCACCGCGCTGGCCGCGGAGAAGATCGCGCGCGTGCTGGTCAACGACCCCGGCACCGGCGTGATGCGCCACGTCGACGCGGGCTACGAGCACGCGAAGGACGTCGCGCGCGAGCGCGGCCTCCGCATCCCGATGATGGACGCGTGATGGACGCCACGGTCACGGTGATCGACCCCGTCGCCGCGCTCGCCGAGCTCGCCCCCATCGGGGCGGACCCGGTCCGCGGCGGCTGGTCGCGCCATCTGCTCGACGACGCCGACCGCGACATGCGCGCGTGGTTCGTGCGCACCGCGGGGTCGCTCGGCCTGACCGTCGAGACGGACGCGAACGCGAACCAGTGGGCCACCTGGGCTCCCGAGGGCGCGACCGGACCCGCCGTGGCCACCGGCTCGCACCTCGACTCCGTCCCCGGCGGAGGCCCCCTCGACGGTCCGCTGGGCGTGGTCTCGGCGCTCGCCGCCGTGTCGCGGCTCATCGCGGAGGGGCACGCGCCCGCGCGGCCGCTCATGGTCGCGAACTTCGCCGAGGAGGAGGGCGCACGGTTCGGCGTGCCGTGCCTGGGCTCGCAGCTGCTCGCCGGCGACATCGGCACGGAGCGTGTCCGGCGCCTCACCGATGCCGCCGGAACGGGCTACCCCGAGGTCATGATGGCCGCGGGCTACGACCCCACCACCATCGGCCGCGACGCTGCCCGTGTCGCGGAGATGGCGCTCTACCTCGAGCTTCACGTCGAGCAGGGCTGCCAGCTCGCTCCGCTGGGACACCCCGTGGGCCTCGCGACGAGCATCCTCGCGCACGGCCGGTGGCGCCTCACGCTCACGGGCCGCGGCGACCATGCCGGCGCCACCGAGCTGGTGTCGCGCCACGACCCGATGCTGGTAGCGGGCGAGGCGATCCGCTCCGCGCGCGGCCACGCGCTCGGGTCCGCACCCGAGACCCGGAGCCGCGCGACCGTGGGCAAGCTCCACGTGGTCCCCGGCGGCTCCAACGCGATCGCCTCCGAGGTACGCCTGTGGCTCGACGCGCGCGCGGAGCACGATGCCGACGTCCGCGACCTGGTCGCGCGCATCGTCTCCGACGTCGAGGCGGCGGGCCTGGCCGAGGGCTGCACGGTCACCGTCGAGGAGGAGTCCTTCTCGACGCGCGTCGCGTTCGACCAGGACCTCACGGACCGCGTCGCCGCCGCGCTCGCGCCCGGCCTGGGCGACGTGCCGCGCATCCCCACCGGCGCGGGTCACGACGCCGGCGTCCTCGCGGCGCACCTGCCGACGGCGATGATCTTCGTGCGCAACCCCGACGGCGTGTCCCACTCCCCGCTCGAGGGCGCCGCGGAGCCGGACATCCGGACGGGCGTCGACGCGCTCACGGACGCGCTGCGGGCGCTCACCTCGGAGCGCGGCACGTGAGGGTCGCGTGCGAGCGGCTGGTGACGCGCGACGAGGTCATCGACCACGCGGTCGTGGACCTCGACGATGCGGGACGCGTGGTCACGGTCGAGCGCGACGCCCCGGGCGCCCGCGCGGACCACCGGCTCGGCCTGGTGATCCCCGGGCTCGCCAACACCCACAGCCATGCCTTCCACCGCCTGCTGCGCGGGCGCACGCATGCCGGTGGCGGCGACTTCTGGCGCTGGCGCGACACGATGTACCGCGTCGCGGGCGCCATGGACCCTGACCGCATGCGCGCGGTCGCGACCGCCGTGTACTCGGAGATGGTCGCGGCGGGTTACACCGCCGTGGGCGAGTTCCACTACCTCCACCACCGTCCCGGCGGGCTGCCGTATCCGGAGCACGCGATGGAGACGGCCCTCGCCGAGGCGGCCGAGCAGGCCGGCATCCGGCTCACGCTGCTCGACACCGTGTACCTGCGGGCCGGCTTCGGGAAGCCGCTCGAGCCCGTCCAGCTGCGATTCTCCGACGGCACGGCCGAGCGCTGGCTCGACCGCTGGAACGCGCTGCGCGCCGCCATGGCGACCGCGCACCCGGAGGTGACGTTGGGCGCGGCGATCCACTCGGTCCGCGCCGTCGCGCCGGAGGACCTGGGGCTGGTGGTGGGCGGGCTGCCCGCGCACGCGCCGCTCCACGTGCACCTGTCCGAGCAGCCGGCCGAGAACGCCGACTGCGTCACCGCGACGGGGATGACCCCCACCGTGCTGCTCGACCTCAGCGGGGCCCTGTCCGCCCGGACCACGGTGGTGCACGCGACGCACCTCACGGATGCCGACGTCGCACGGCTGGGCGCTGCGCGGGTGTCGGTGTCGATGTGCCCCACCACCGAGGCGGACCTGGGCGATGGTCTCGGCCACGCCAGCGAGCTCCACGCCGCGGGTGCGCGGCTCACCGTGGGATCCGACCAGAACGTGGTGATCGACCCGTTCGACGAGCTCCGCCGTCTCGAGGGCGGCGCGCGCCTCGCCTCGGGCCACCGGGGGGTGCTCCCCCTGCCGACCCTCTGGGACGCCGCCACCACGGCGGGCCATGCGTCGCTGCGCCCGGGCATGCCCGCGGGTCTCCGTCCGGGCGACGAGATCGACCTGGTCGCCCTCGCGCCGCGCTCCTCCCGCCTCGCGGGCGCCCGCCCGCACGAGCTGCTGGGCGTCGCCGCGGCCGATGACGTGATCGCGAGCGTCGTGCGCGGCAGGTACCAGGAGTCTTCCGCCCTGCGCGAGCGCGCATGGGCGGCGTTCGAGGAGGCATCGCGTGGCGAGTGAGGTGATCAGCGGCATCGGCGCGCTTGCGACGATGCACGAGGGCGAAGGATCCATGGGCCTCCTCCATGACGCGGCGGTGGTGATCGACGCGGGTCGCATCGCGTGGGTCGGCCCGTCCGCCGCGGCCCCGGCCGCCGACGCCGCGACGGATGCCGGCGGCGCGGCGATGATCCCCGGCTTCGTCGACTCGCACACGCACGCGGTCTTCGGCGGGGACCGGACGGCCGAGTTCGATGCCCGCATGTCGGGCGCTCCGTACACCGCGGGCGGGATCCGCTCGACGGTCGCGGCCACCCGCGCATCGTCCACCGAGGAACTCGCGGCGCGGACGCACCGACTGCTCACCGAGGCCCTGCGCTCGGGCACCACCACCGCCGAGGTCAAGAGCGGCTACGGCCTCGACGTCGAGACCGAGAGGCGCCTGCTTGAGGTGGCCTCCCGCTTCACCGACGAGGTCACCTTCCTGGGAGCCCACGTGGTCGCACCTGAGATGGCGGACCGCCGCGCGGAGTACGTCGAGCTGGTCGCGGGCGCGATGCTGACCGAGGCCGCCCCCCTTGCACGGTGGATCGACGTGTTCTGCGAGGAGGGCGCATTCGACGTCGACGAGACGCGGCGCATCCTGGACGCGGGACGGGACGCGGGCCTGGGGCTGCGCCTCCACGCGAACCAGCTGACCATGTCCGGCGCGGCCGCGCTGGGCGTCGAGATGGGTGCCGCGAGCATCGACCACTGCACGTTCCTGTCCGATGCCGACGTGGACGCGCTCGCCGCCTCGGACACCGTCGCGACCTTCGTACCCGGGGCCGAGTTCTCGACGCGCCAGCCGTTCCCCCGCATCGAGCGCCTCCGCGACGCGGGCGCGACCTGGGCGATCGCCTCGGACTGCAACCCGGGGTCCAGCTACACCACGAGCATGCCGTTCTGCATCGCCCTCGCGGTGCGCGAGATGGGGATGACGCCGGGCGAGGCCGTGCGCGCCGCGACGCTGGGCGGCGCGCAGGCGCTGCGGCGCCCCGACGTGGGCCGGATCGCGGTCGGCGCCCGAGCCGACCTGGTGATGCTGTCCGCGCCCGATCCCGTCCATCTGGCGTACCGGCCGGGGGTCGCGCTGGTCGACCGCGTGTGGCGCGGAGGCGTCGAGACCCGGGACTGGGCGCCGCTCGCCTGACGCGCGGACGCGAGCCACCAGACCGGCGGCGAGCCGGGGATCCCGGCCCGATCCGATGCGGATCCGGCGGCTCGCGTCCGGAGCTCAGCCGAGCAGCCGCTCCCGGAGCGCCTGGACCTCGGCGGGGGTGCCCCCATGCGCGAGGAACCACGCCTCGGGGCCGCCGCAGGCCTCCCAGGCGTCGAGCACGGACTCGATCGCGTGGGCCGGCGCCGTGAGCATCTCGCGGGCGATGGCGGCCATCTCCTCGCCCTCCGGCATTTCCGGCCGGTGGTCGCCCCAGATGACCGCCATGCGCGCGATGACGCCCTGCATGTTGCCGGTGGTGGCGACGTAGTCCGCGACGATGCTCTCGCGGGCCACGCCCACGAGGCTCAGCGCGAGAGCGATCGACACGCCCGTACGGTCCTTGCCGGCCGAGCAGTGCACCAGCACCGGTCCGGGCTCGGTCGCGATCGCCGCGACCGCGCTCGCGACGGCACGGCCGGGCGGGCCCACGATCATGCCTCGGTAGAGGTCCGCCAGCGTCATGCCCGCATACGAGGCGTCGAGCGCCGCGTCGGCCAGCACGGGCAACGCGCGCACCGTGGCCACCGCCGCGAACGGGTGGTCGCCGCGGGACTCGCGGGCGTCGCGCAGGTCGACCACCGTGACCGGAGGCCAGACGTCGATCCCTGCCGGCGCCCGGTCGCCGGTCATCGGGGCATCCGAGCGGTACAGCACGCCCGAGCGCAGACCGGGCGCCGCGGTGGCGACGTCGCGAGCGTTGGCGAGGGCGGACAGGGTCTCGGCGGTCATACGAACCTCTTTCGGACGGTGGAGGAGATCAGGTCGAGGCTCATGATCACCACGAGCACGACCAGCACGATGGTCATGACCGAGCCGTACTCGAACAGCCGCAGCTGCTGGTTGAGCTCCATCCCGATGCCGCCCGCCCCCACGAGGCCCAGCAGCGACGCCGCGCGGACGTTGCCGTCCAGCACCAGCAGGGTATAGCTGGCCATGGTCGGGATCTGCTGCGGGAGCAGCACCCACGCCACGCGCTGGGACTTCCGTGCGCCGGTGGCGGCCGCCGCGTCCCAGGCCCGCATGTCCGCGGTCTCGAAGATGTCCGCGAACAGGCGCGCCATGCCGACGGACGTTCCGAGCGTGATCGCGAGCGTTCCCGCGAACGCCCCCAGACCCACCGAGGCCACGAACATGAGCGCCCACATGAGCTCCGGGATCGCGCGGAACACGTTGATGAACGTGCGTGCCGAGCTGCGGATCCACGGCTGGGGGAAGATGTTGCGCGCCGCGAGCAGCGCGAGCGGGATCGACAGCAGCGTGCCGAGCACGGTGCCGGTGATCGCGATGCCGAGCGTCTCGATCATGAGCTCGATCGCGACCGGCAGCTCCTCCCAGCTCGGGGGGAACATGCGCGACACGAAGTCCGCGACGTGCGGCAGGCCGTCGACGAGCGCGGGGCCGTCGAAGCCGGACGACGTGGAGGACCACCCGAGCACCGCGACGGCCGCGAGCGCTCCGGCGACGGTGCCCCAGCCGGGTCGGCGCAGGCGTGCGAGACGGTCGATCTCCTCGCGGCGGCCGGGCTGGGTCCGCGGTTCGGCCGTCGCGGCCTCCCCCTTCTTCTCGAGCGTCGCGGTCATGCCGCCACCTCCTCACGGTCGGCGGCGTTCGCCGCCAGCTCCTCGTTCGCGTACAGGTCGGCGAGCACCGGATCCGTGACCTCGCCGACGGGGAGGTCGAAGACGATGCGGCCCTCACGCATGCCGACGACGCGCTGGGCCACGCGGCGCGCCAGCGAGACGTCGTGCAGGTTGAGGACGGCGGTGAGGCCCTCCTCGCGCACCATGCGGACGATGTCGTCGATCACGCCGGCGGCGAGCACCGGGTCGAGGTTCGCGACCGGCTCGTCGGCGAGCAGCAGCTCGGGGCGCTGGGACAGCGCGCGAGCGAGCGCGACGCGCTGGCGTTGGCCTCCCGAGAGCGAGTCGGCGCGCTTGCGCACCTGCTCCCCCAGGCCCACGCGGGTGAGCAGCTCGACCGCGAGCGTGCGGTCGGCGCGGCTCATCCAGTGGAACAGGCTCGTGAATGCGTTGGCGGTCGCGAGGCGCCCGACCAGGACGTTCGACAGCACGCTCGCGCGTCCGACCAGGTGGAACTCCTGGAACACGAGCCCGATGCGGTGCTGCGCGAGGCGTCGCTCGCGACCGTGGAGCGCCGCGAGCTCGACGCCCTCGACCGCGACCGCTCCCGCGCTCGGTCGCTCCAGCCCGGCGAAGCACTTGAACAGCGTGGACTTCCCGGCCCCGGAGGGGCCGAGGACGGCGACGATCTCGCCACGCTCCACCCTGACGCTCACCTCCGTCAGCGCCTGGGTGCCGTCGGGGTAGCGGAACGTGACGTCCGCGGCCTCGAGGACGGTCATTCGACGTCCTCGAGGTTGACGCCGAGCTCCTTGGCCGCGTCCTCGAAGATGGTCCAGTCCGCGTCGTCGGGGTCGATGACCTCGGTCGCACCGCCCATCACCTGGAGCACGTCGGCCTCCGTCGAGCCCACGAACACGTCCGCGACCTGCTGGTAGATCTCCTCCGACAGGCCCTCCCGGCCCACGACGACGGTCGAGATCGGGATGGGGTCGGACTCCGCGACCTTGGTGACGAGCGTCTCGTCGAGCGCGCCCGCCTCGACCATGTAATCCCACAGCTGCGAGGCCACGGCCGCGCAGTCGGCCGAGCCCTGCATCACGGCCAGCGCGGCGGTGTCGTGGCCGCCCGCGTACGTCTCCGTGAGGCCGTCGATGTCGACGCCCGCCTCCTTGAGGACCAGCTTGGGGATGAAGTTGCCGGAGGTCGAGCCCGGGTCGACGAAGGCGATCGTGGTGTCCGCCGTGATGTCGGCGAGCTCCTCCACCCCGGACGCGGTCGAGCAGATGATGAGGGACGAGTAGGGCGCGCCGGTCGCGGCCGCGATGAGCTCGACGTCCGCGACCTTCTGTGCGAGCACGGCCGGGAAGGGGCTGAAGATCGCCATGTCGATGAGATCCGAGCGCATGGCCTCGACGATGCCGAGGTAGTCGCCCGTCTCGGTGAGCTCGACGGGGATGCCGGTGGCCTCCTCGATGATGCCGGCGAGCGGCTCGAGCATCTCGAGGTACTCGGCGTCGGCCTCGCCCGGAGGGACGCCGAGCTTGAGCACGTCGGGGGTCTCGTTGGCGCTGGCGCCCGAGCAGCCTGCGAGAAGGGCTGCGGCGAACGCGGCGCCGGCGGCGACGCCGGCGGCCTTGCGGGAGCGGATCATGGTCCTGCCTTCGGTGAGAAGTTCATGGCCGGTCGTCTAGATGACTCCGACGACCACGAACCTAGGGACCCCGCCCGAACGCGCGGTGACACGACGGTGAACTCGAGGTGACGATCGACACTCATCTAGATGAATTCTCGAAAGACCGCTTAACCTGGGGAGATGCCGATCGACCGCGCCCTCGCCACACCGCTCCACATCCAGGTGGAGGAGCAGCTGCTCGACGACATCGACGCGGGCCTGTGGGGTCCCGGCGACCGTCTGCCCGCGGAATCGGAGCTCGCCGCGCGATTCGGCGTCAACCGTCTCACCGTGCGCGAGGCGATCTCCTCGCTGCGCCGCGTCGGCCGCGTGGTCGCGCGGCAGGGCGCCGGCACCTTCGTGAGCGCGCCGCCGTTGAAGATCGACGTCGACGGCGCCGGCAGGCCCGCGCCGGGGTCCGCACCGATCACCGACTTCACGGAGGAGGTGCTCGACGTGCGCCGAGGCACGTTCATGCGCGACGCGCGCGCCGAGCTGCGCACCGACCGCGGGCTGATGGTCGAGACGCTCGCGCGTGTCGCGGGGGCCCCGGTGATGCTGTCCTCCTACGCGATCGCGACCCCGATGAGCGCCGACCGCGCCGCCGCCCACCTCGACGGCGCCTGGTCCGCGCACGCCATCGCGGCCGTCGTCGGGGTCGCGCTCCACCCCGGCTGGCGCGCCTTCGACGCGGTGCCAGCGCCGCGCCGCGAGGCCGCCCTCCTCGACATCGAGGTCGGCGCCCCTCTGCTGCGCCGCAGCGGCGTCAACCTCGACGCGGCGGAGGTGCCGCGCACGTTCCACACGCGCGCCTACCGCTCGGACCGCCTGCGCATCGTCCTGCGCGACGGCCACGCCTGACGCACATCCGCACCGCATGATCGGGCCATACTGATCCCGACACCAGGGAGGATCCGTGGCCCCGACCACCGTGCTCGTCGTCGACGACGACCCGGACATGGCCGACCTCCTCGCGACCGTGCTCGGCATGGCCGACTACGCGGTGACCACGGCCGGATCCGTCACCGAGGCCCGCGAGGCCGTCCGCCGCGAGCCGCCTGCGCTCGTCCTGGTCGACCTGGGGCTGCCGGACGGCAGCGGGCACGAGCTGGTCGCCCACCTGGCCGCGCGCCATCCGGAGGTGGGGATCATCATCGTCACCGCGGAGGGGCGTGAGGACGAGCACGTGCGCGGCCTGCGTGCGGGCGCGGACGATGTGGTCGGCAAGCCGTTCCGGATGTCCACCCTGCTCGCACGCGTCGAGGCCGTGCTGCGCCGCCGCGGCCCTCTTGCCTCGGCGGCGCGGACCATCGCGATCGCCGACCTCGAGATCGACGTCGACGGGGTGCGCGCGACGCGCGCGGGCACCCCGCTCGACCTCACCCCGACCGAGTTCCGCCTGCTCGAGCACCTGGCGCTCCACGCGGGCCGCGTGCTGTCGAAGGCGCAGCTGCTCGACGAGATCTGGGGCTACGACTTCGGCGGCGACGGCCAGGTGGTCGAGCGGTTCGTCTCCACGCTCCGGCGCAAGCTCGGCGAGCCCGACCTCATCCGGACCGTGCGCGGCTTCGGCTACATGCTCAAGGACCCCGCGTGACCCGCCGCCGGTCGCTCGAGTCCACCCTGGTGGGTCGCGTGGTAGCGGTCCTCGCGATCGGCCTCGTCGCGGTCGCCGGCCTGGTGGTCGGCGCGCTCTCGCTGCACCTCCGGGCAGCGGCCGAGGAGACGCTCGCCGCCGCGGTCGCAACGGTCGAGCGTGCCGACGCCGCAGGCACGACGCTGAGCGAGGCGCGCGTGTCGCGGGTGCTGCCCACCGGCGGCGCGGTCGCGTTCGTGACCGCGGACGGCTCGGTGAGGGCGATCGCACCGGAGGCGCTCGACGTGCGTGCGCTCCCGGTGGAGGCGGAGCCCGGCGAGGGCCTGCGCTTCACGCTCGGCGATCGGGTCTACGTCGCGGAGACGATCGCGACTGAGGGGTTGACGCTGCGCACCGAGGACGGACCCGAGGAGCCCGTCGCCCGCGTGCTGGTCGCGCTCGACGTGACCTCGGACCGCGCCACCGTGCGCCGCGTCTCGTTCATCGCGGTCGCCGTCGCGCTGCTGGGCGCGGCCGCCCTGGCCGTCGTGGGACGTGCGGTCGTGCGCCGCTCGCTCGCCCCTGTCGAGGAGGTCGCCGCCGCCGCCGCACGCATCGCGCGCACCGGCGAGGCCGAGCCGATGCCCGACGGCGGACCGTACGACGAGACCATGGCCCTGGCGGCCTCGGTCGACGATGCGCTGCGCCGTCGCACCGAGGCGGAGCGCGCGGTGCGCGACTTCGTCGCCGATGCCTCCCACGAGCTCCGGACGCCGGTCGCGAAGATCCAGGGGTGGGCCGAGGTGGCGCTGAGCGCCGCTCCCGACAACCCTCGCGGGCGGCATGCGACCGAGCGTGTGATCGGCGCGGCGGAGGAGCTCGCCGCGATCGTCGACGAGCTCGGGCTCCTCGCGCGGCTCGATGCCGCTCCCCGAACGTCGCGCGAGCGCATCGATGTGGGCGCTCTTGCGCGCGAGGTGGTCGCGGATGCCGGCGTGGTCGCACCGGCCGCGGCGCTCACCTGCCACGTGGGCGACGGCGTGCCCGCGGTGGTCGGCGACCGCGCCGCGCTCACCCGTGCGGTGCGCAACCTCGTGGGCAACGCGCTCCAGCACGGCGGCGAGCGCATCGACGTGCGCGTCGAGGCCGTCGACGGCGGAGCGGCGGTCACGGTCGCCGACGACGGCCCAGGCATCCCGCGCGAGCTGCGGACGCGAGTCTTCGACCGCTTCTTCTCGACCGCACCGGGGAACCCGCGCCACTCGGGGCTGGGGCTCGCGATCGTGGGCGCCGCGGCGCGCACCCATGGCGGACGTGCCGAGGTGCTCGACTCCGATCGCGGCGCCACCGTGCTGCTGTGGCTGCCCGCCGCGATCGGCGCGCCGACGCCTCCCGCGTCCTGATCGTCAGCGAACCGTCAGGGAGGCGTCAGCGTCGCATCAGGGCGCCCCGGTGGGATGGTCGCCATGCCCACCCGACTCCTCACCGCCGTCACGGCCTGCGCCGTCGTGCTGCTGCTCGCCGTCGGCGCGGAGGTCATGGTGCGCGCCGAGCTCGACGGACGCCTCGACCAGGCGGCCGCCGGGGACCTGGACCTCCGCTTCACCGGCCCGTCCGCGCTCCTCGCGCTCGTCACCCGCCATGCCTCGGTGACGGCCACCGTGCCTCCCGCGCAGGTCGAGGACCTGCTCGCGACGCGCCTCGCCGCGGAGACCGGGCTCGCGGTCACCGGGGTCCGGATGGGCGCGGGCGCCCTCGGGCTCGACGTCGGGCTCGGCGCACGCGACCTGCCGGCCACGGTGTGGATCGGCCTCGACGCCACCGACGGGAACCTCGTCGCGACCGTGCTCTCGATCGAGGCGGCGGGGCTGCAGATCCCACCCGACATCGTGCTCGACGACCGCACGAGCCTCACGCTCGAGGACCCGCTCGCGGCGCGCTGCCCCGGCACCGCTCTCGCCGCGGTCGCGATCGCGCCCGACGGCCTCCGGCTCACCTTCGACGCCACCCCCGACACCCTCGACTGCCGCCCGCTGGAGGACTCATGACACATCTCGCCACCGCCCTGGCCGGCGCGGCCACGCGCCGGCCGCGCACCATGCTCGCGGCGTGGGCCGTGCTCATGGCCGCTCTCGCGGTGTCCCTGGGCGTCGTCGGCGCGGCGTACTCCGACGAGCTCACGGTGCCGGGATCCGACTCCGCCGTGGCAGCCGAGCTGCTCGCGGAGATCCCCGAGGGCGCGACGTCGAGCATCGTGGTCGCCGCCCCGGTCGCGCTCACGGGTCCCGCCGCGGCAGCGCGTCTCGACACGGTGCTCAAGGAGCTCGCCGAGGCTGCCGGCGAGGCGATCGAGGACCCGCTCGCGGATCCCGCGAGCGCCATGGCGCGCGGTTCGCTCTCGCACGACGGCACCGCGGTGAGCGTCCCGCTCGCCGTCGATCCGGACGACCTCACGGAGTCCCAGCTGGACGCCATCCGGGACGTGCTCGAGCGCGGCTCGGTCGACGGGTGGCAGGTCGCGGCCGCCGGCGACCTCGCGCGCGCCCTCGACCTCACGCACACCCGGTTCAGCGAGGCCGTGGGCCTGGCCGCGGCGATCGTCGCGCTCAGCATCGGCCTCGGGTCGATCGCGGCGATGGCGGCCCCCGTCGTCGCCGGCGTGGTCGCTGTAGGGACCGGACTCGCGATGCTCGGGCTCCTCTCCCACTCCGCCTCCATCCCGGAGATCGCGCCGACGCTCGCGACCATGATCGGCCTCGGGGTCGGCATCGACTACGCCCTCTTCCAGGTGGCACGCATGCGCCAGCTGCTCGCGCGCGGCACGGCGCCGCGCGACGCGGTGATCGCCACCGCAGGGAGCGCCGGCACCGCCGCGGCCTTCGCCGGCACCACGGTCGCGCTCGCCATCTGTGCGCTCGCGCTCTCAGGCGTCGCGTTCATCGGCTGGCTGGGCTACGCCGCGGCGATCGTCGTCGCGGTCGTCGTGGTGACCGCGCTCACCTTCACGCCGGCGCTCCTCACGCTGATGGCGCCTCGGCTCACGCCTCGTGCGAGCCGCGGCTCGCACGAGGGCAGGTGGATCGCGCGCGTGACGCGGTCGGTGGTGGCGCGACCGTGGGCGAGCGCCATCGGCGCGTTCGCGGCGCTCGCGGTGCTGGCCGCGCCGGCACTGAGCCTCACGCTCGGCACGACCGGCCCCGGCGACCGCCCCGAGGGGACGCAGTCGCGGACGTCGTACGACCTTCGCGCCGACCGCTTCGGCGACGGCGCCAACGCGACCCTCACCGTCGCCGTGCGGCTCGATACGCCTGCCACGGGGGCGAGCGACCCGCGGCTGGTCGAGCTGTCCGCGGCCATCGCGGACGCGGGCGGCGCGTCGTCCACCCCGCTCGTCCCGCTCGCGACCGACCCCGCGGTCGCCACCGCCCGCGTGACGCCGCCGGGCGACGCGAACGACGATGCGACCGCCGTGCTCATCGAGGACCTGCGCACCATCGAGGCGCCCGAGGGATCCGAGCTGCATGTGGGCGGCGCGACCGCGACGCGCCTCGACCTCGAGGACCGCGTGGCCCAGCGCCTGCCGTGGGTGGTGGCCGCTGTGGTCGCCGCCTCGATGCTGGTGCTCATGGTCGCGTTCCGCTCGGTGCTGGTCCCCCTCAAGGCCGCGCTGCTCAACCTCGTCTCGGTGGCTGCGGCGTACGGCGTCGTGGTCGCGGTGTTCCAGTGGGGCTGGGGTGCGTCCCTGCTGGGCCTCGACGGCCCCGTGGCCCTCGATGCGTTCGTCCCCATGATCCTGTTCGCCGTGCTGTTCGGTCTCTCCACGGACTACGAGGTGTTCCTGGTGACCGCGATGCGCGAGCACTGGGACCGCACGGGGGACGCCCCCGGCGCGATCGTCGCGGGCATGCGCAGCTCGGGACGCGTGGTGACCATCGCGGCGGTCATCATGATCGCGGTGTTCGCGAGCTTCGCGTTCGACGCGGACCCCACGATCAAGGTGTTCGGGGTGGGCCTCGCGGCGTCGATCATCCTCGACGCCACGCTCATCCGCATGGTGCTGGTACCGGCGCTCATGGCCCTGCTCGGCCGCCGTGCGTGGTGGGTGCCGCGATGGCTCGATCGGATCCTTCCCGCGCCGCACGGCGCGACGAGCAGGCAGGACGAGCCCACGCAGGAGGCGCACCCGACGCTGGTGGGCGACCCCTGCTGAGCGGCTCAGCGGCTCGCGGCCGCCTTCGCGCGCGCGATCGCGTCGGGAAGCGCGGCCACCAGGGCGTCGGCGTCCGCCGCGGTGGAGGTGCGGCCCAGGCTCAGACGCAGGGTGCACGCGGCATCGTCCGCCGACCATCCCATGGCCATCGCGACGTGGCTCGACTGCACCACCCCGGCGGTGCACGCCGAGCCGGAGCTGGCCGCGATCCCGGCGGCATCGAGCAGGAACAGCACGGACTCGGCCCGCGCCCCGGGGATCACCAGATGGACGATGCCGGGGGCACGATGCGCGGGGTCGCGCGGGCCCGTGACGGTCGCCTCGGGCGCCACGGCCCGGAGCCGCTCGACGAGGCGCGAGCGGAGCGCCTCGAGCCGGGCGCGCTCCGCGACGCGCTCCGCGACGGCATCCTCGAGGGCCGCAGCGAAGGCCGCGGCGCCGGGTGCGTCCAGCGTGCCGGAGCGCACCGACCGCTGCTGACCTCCGCCGTGCGCGAGCGGCACGAGCGGGAGCCCGCGGCGCGCGAGCAGCGCGCCCACGCCCACCGGGCCGCCCACCTTGTGGGCGGAGACGGTGAGGGCGTCGACCCCGCTGCGGTGGAGGTGGACGTCGAGGTGCGCCACCGCCTGCACGGCATCCGTGTGGACCGGCACGCCGAGCGCGGACGCCGCCGCGACCACCTCCGCGAGCGGTTGCACCGTCCCGACCTCGTTGTTCACCCACATGACGCTCACCAGCGAGGTCTCGGACGTGATCGCGTCCGCGAGGACCGTCGTGTCGACGCGTCCCGCCGGGTCCACCGGGAGCTCGGCCAGGCTCGCGTCGCCCCGGTCGGCAAGCCACCGCGCCGGGTCCAGCACCGCATGATGCTCGACCTCGGAGACCACCAGCCGCCGCCTCGCCCCGTCCTCCGCGACGCGTCCCCAATGCAGACCCTTGATGGCGAGGTTGTCCGCCTCCGTGCCGCCCGAGGTGAGGATCACCTCCGGCGCGTCCGCGCCGAGCGCCGCGGCGATCCGCTCGCGCGCATCCTCGACCACGGCCCTCGCACGCCGGCCCGCGGCGTGGAGCGAGGACGGGTTGCCCGTCTCCTCCGCCGCCGCGAGCCAGGCCTCGCGCGCGGCGGGACGCAGGGCCGTGGTCGCGGCGTGGTCGAGGTAGGTCACGCCGCCCAGTCTAGGAACGCCTCGTGGCGGGGAGACGCGAACGGGGCCGGGCCATGCGGCCCGGCCCCGTCGCGTATGCGCCGTGGTGCTACTTCACCAGCCGAGGCATGGAGTTGACCCAGTCGGTGACGTAGCCGTCCTTCTCCGCGGTGATGCGCACCTTGATGAGGTGGCCCTTGTCCCAGAAGCGCGGGGTGTAGGTGCTGTCCGTCGCGCCCTTGATCGGCTTGCCGTCGCGCAGCCACTGGTAGGTGACCGTGTCGGGCTTGGGCGACCATGCGACGGTCGGGGCCGCGACGGTGTGGCGCGGCTTGACCGTGCCCGCGATGTGCGGACGGGCGGGGGTGTCCCATGCCTTGAGGACCCTGACCGGGGTCGCCTTGACCGTGGTGGTGACGTAGCCCTCGAGCGAGGCGGTCGCCTTGACGGTGACGCGCTTGCCCATGTCGGACTTGCGGATGCGGTAGGTCGGGTGGGTCGCACCCGAGATCGGCTCGCCGTTGCGCAGCCACTGGTACGTGTAGGTCGCCGGGGTCGGCTCCCACTCGCCCAGGTCGACGCTCAGCGTGCTGCCGAACCGCGGCTCGCCCTCGATGACCGGCTTGGGTGCCGACTCGAACGCCGCCGGCTCCGCGGACGCCACCTCGATCGCGACGGCGAACGAGGTACCCGTCACGTCGCCCTCGATCTCGAGCAGCTGCTCGCCCACGAGGCCCTCGGGGATGGTGACGGTCACCGAGGCGGTGCCGTTGTCGTCGTAGGAGCTGGTGACGACCTCGTTGGTCACCGGGAAGGTGCCGAGCACGTCGCCGCCGAGGCTCACCACGACGTTGTCGTCGTGAAGGTCGGACGGACCGGTGAACATCAGCGAGCTGAGGTCGAACGACAGCTCCTCGCCGGCCGTCGCCTCGAGCGAGGCGGCGGTGACGCCGACCGCGTGCTGGTCGTAGTCGGTGCCGAGGCTGCCGAGCTCCGCAAGGTAGTCCACCATCGCGTCGAAGTCGACGCGGGCGCTGTCCTTGAGGTCCGTGCCCTCGCGGAAGGCGGTGAAGTTGTCACCGCCGGCGGCGAGGAACGCGTTGGCAGCGACGGTGTACTCCGCCTCGAGGTCGATCGCCACGCCGTCGAGCCACATCTGGAGGATGCGCTCGCCGCGAGCGGCGGTCGGGTCGTAGGTGTACTCGAAGCCGTCCGAGGTCCCCAGCTTGAGGAACGGACGCGACGAGCCGTCGGGCTGCCACTGCTGCTCGAGCACCGCCTTGATCTGCGCACCCGTGAGGGTGAGCGTCGAGAGCGTGTTCCCGAACGGCTGCACGGTGTTCGCCTGCTTGTACGACACGCTGGTCGGGTACTCGCCCGTGCCCGCGGCGTCGCCCAGGAGGTCCGCACGCAGACCGCCGGGGTTCATGAAGGCGATCTGCGCCCCGTTGGCCTCGGTGGCCCAGAGCTGGACCGTCGCGACCGCGTTGCCCAGCGTCGACTCCCCGCCGCGCGCCTCGCCGTTGGCGGCGGTGCGTGCGCGGTACAGCGGCTCGGTGAGCTCGCCGATCGACTGGGCGCCGAGCACCGCGGCGTTGGCGGCGGCGGCGTCCACGATCGCCTGCACGTCGGGGTCGGCCGGGAACACGAGCTCGCAGGAGCTGGTGCATGCCGGGTCGACCTTCTCGGTCAGGTTGATCGTGTCGATGTCGACGCCCACCAGCTCGTCCGTCGCGTTGTCGAACGTGAGGATGAGCTGGTCGAGGTACATGCCGTACTGACCGGCCGAGACCACCGGGCGCTCCGTGACGGCGCGTCCCTCGTCGATCCAGCCCTGCACCGGGACCTCGTGGGCGTACGCGAGGTGCGTGTGGCCCGAGATCACGGCGTCGATGCTGTCGTCGAGCTCGGAGAGCATCTTGCCGAAGTTGTTGCCGGTGTCGACCGCGTCCGCGTAGGCCGTGGTCGGCGCACCCTCGTGCACCAGCAGGATGATCGCGTCGGCGCCCTCCTCCTCGAGCACCGCGGCCGCGCGGTTCGCCGCGACGGCCTCGTCCTCGAACTCCAGGCCCTCGATGCCGGCGGGCGACACGAGCGACGGGGTCTCCTCGGTGACGACGCCGACGAAGCCGAGCTTCACATCGTCATCCGTCGAGGCGGTGCCGTTGTCGAACGAGACCATCCAGGTCTCCTCGAGCGCCGGGGAGCCGTCCTCGTTGCGGACGTTCGCGCCCAGGTACTCCCAGGTCGCGCCGCCGTACGGGTTGGTCTCCTCGTCGTAGTCGCCCATGACGCGGTTGATCAGGTCCTCGTAGCCCTGGTCGAACTCGTGGTTGCCCACGGCCGAGACGTCGAGGCCCATCGCGTTGAGGGCGTCGATGGTCGGCTTGTCCTTGGCGACGAAGCTCTCGAACGTCGAGGCGCCGATGAGGTCGCCCGCGGCGGTGAACACCGAGTTGGTGTACTCCGACTCGAGCTGCGCGACGGCACCGGCCATCACCGCGGCTCCGGCCTGGCCGCTGCTGAGCGTCGGGAGGATGCGACCGTGGAAGTCGTTGGTCCCGAGCACCTGCACGCGGGTGGTGCCGAGCTCGAGGCCGATGAGCACCGGGTCGTGGTCCGACGTGCGGTACATGTCCGCCGCGTAGAGCGACTCGAGCTGCTCCTCCGTCTTGTACTCGGTGTTGTAGTCGATCACGGTCGGCTCATCCGAGTTGATGTGGAGGTGCGCCGCGTCCGAGACCTGCTCGGCCATCGACGCCGAGGCGAACGCGTAGTCGAGCGAGCCCCACTGGCCGTCGTAGACGTACGAGTAGTCGTCGGCGAGCTCGACGTAGCCGGCCTCGCGCAGGACCTGGATCGGGTCCTCCTGACCGTACGAGTTGAGGTCGCCCATGATGATGTAGTCGTCGTCCTCGACACCGGTCGGGTACGTGTCGAGCCAGTTGACGAGCGCCGTCGCCGCCGCGGTGCGCGCACCGTTCCAGCAGCTCGCGCCGTCACCCTGGTCGGCGTTCTCGCCGGTCGAGGGGCACGAGCCCTTCGACTTCCAGTGGTTGGCGACCACCGTGAAGGTGTCGCCGTCCGCGTCCTCGAAGGTCTGCGCCACCGAGGGACGGTTGTTGTCGTCGTCGAAGCTCTCGTCCACCGAGTTGTCGAGGACGGCGAAGGCGCCCACCTCGGACACCGTGGCGGAGTCGTAGAGGAAGCCGACACGGATGGTGTCGGTGCCGACGATGCCCGTGTCCACGTAGGACCACGATGCGCTGCCGGTCGCCTCGTTCATCGCGGCGGCGAGCGCCGCGAGCGGCTCCACGCCGGTGGTGTTCTCCAGCTCGGCCATCCCGATCACGTCGGCGTCGAGAGCGACGAGCGCCTGGATGAGCTTGTCGGTCTGGCGCTCCAGCTCCTCCTCGGAGTCCGCGCCGCGGCACTCCTGCTTGTACCCGTCGGGGCCGCACACGGTGCCCGACTCGGTGGTGAGGAAGTAGTTGAGCACGTTGAAGGCCGCGACCTTGACGTCGCCGCCCACCTCGGGCGCCTCGGTCGGACGCGGGTTCGCGTTCACGAAGTCCGGGGTCGGCGCGGAGGCGTCCACGGGGCGCACGCGCCACGTGTTGCCCGAGGCCGAGGCTCCGCCCCACGTGTAGGTGAGGACGCCGGACAGGCCGGTCACGGTGCTGCCGCTGCGCAGCGGGTTCTCCGCGTCGAGCAGCCCGCCGCCCAGACCCATCGGGTCGAGGTTCTGCGCGTTGGTGAAGTCGTCGACCTTGATCCTGTTGAGGTTGTTCGCCTCCTGCAGGGCGATCGCGTCGGGACCGGGCTCGACGACGGCGCTGGGCTGGTCGAGCTTGCCGTCGCCGGCGACCATGACCTCGTTGAAGCGGCCGAGCAGGTAGGTCTCGGTGACCGTGAGCTCCTGCGCGAACTCGACGAGCATGCCCTCGTAGCGCTCGGCGTAGTCCGCGTCCGGGAACGGCAGCGACACCGCGGTGGGCGTCACGCTCGCGCCGGTGTCGAGCACCTCGATCACGGCCGAGCCGAGCTGGGTCTGGCCCTGGTACTCGGCGACCACGCCGGTGACGGAGACGACGTCGCCGACCGCGACGGAGTCGTTCGAGCCGTTGTAGACGAAGACGGCCTCGGAGGTGGCGTCGTCGCCGTCCTGGTCCTCGTCGCGCGACTGGACGTAGAAGCCGCGCAGCGTCGGGCTCGCACCCTCGTAGTCGCCCACCACGACGCCCTCGACGGTGACGGACCGACCCACGAGCGGGCTCGTGTCGGTGGTGCCCTCGACCTCGGAGATCGGGGTCACCAGGCCCACCGTGCTGAACGTGGACACGAAGTCCGACGCCATGACGTCGACGTCGCCGTCCTTGTCCTCGACGTCGATGCTGTCGACCGTGAGCTCGCACGTGGCGGCCTCGGGGAGATCGGCGTCAGGTGTGATGGTGTAGATCGCACCGGAGCCGGAGTAGCTCAGGGGGACGTCCTCGTCGTCGCAGACCAGCTCGAAGGGGTCGCTCGCGATGACGTCCTCGGAGAACGTCACCACCGGGGTGACGTCGACGGCGACGTTGGTCGCGCCGTCTGCCGGCACCACGCTCGCGACGGTCGGCGCGACGTCCGCCGGCGGCTCGTCGGAGCACGATGCGGTGTGCGAGCCGAGGCCGCTGAAGGTGTCGGTCGCGGAGGCGGTCCACTCGAGGGACGCGTCGAACGCGTCGAGGTGGTCCGCGTCGCCCGCGCAGATGTCCGCGTTGCGCGTGAGGGTGTCGTCGAGACCGCCGCCGGGCCATTCGGTGCCCGGGTCGACGCCGACCTGGCCGAACGAGTCGATGACCACGCCGCTGTGCTTGAGGACCAGCGCATCGTCACCGTTGAAGTTCACGACTCCCGAGGTGAGGTCGGAGTACGCCGCGAGCGCCGTGCCGGCGCTCGCGTGCGTGATGACCAGGACGTCGCCCGCGGCGAGCGTGCCGCTGAGCGCCTGGTTCGCGGTCGGGCCATCGCCCTCGACGCGGCCGTTCGAGTACAGCTCGACGGAGTAGGCGGAGAGGTCGACGTCGGCGCCCGTGCCGTTGTAGATCTCGATCGCCTTGTTGTTGCTCGACCCCTCGACGTACTCGGAGAAGAACAGGTCGCTCGGGGCCGCGGCGGAGGCCGGCAGCGCTGCGAGCACGGAGACGCCGAGGGCGCCCAGGACGGTTGCGGAGCTGGCGCGATACGCGCCTCTACGTGGTGTGATAGTCACCCGCCTCACGCTAGTGAGAGATTCCTCACACTGTGCTTCGGCGCGGTTAATCCTATGTTTCCGGGCCTTGAACAGTCGGTGGACGGCGGGTCCCCCACGGGCCGCGGACCGGGACCTTTCGGCGTTAGCGTGGCAGGAGATCCCTGACAGCGAAGGAGACCTCATGGCCGTCTGGTTCATCACGGGCTGCTCGACCGGCATCGGCCGCGCGACCGCGGAGAAGGCCGCGGAGGCGGGCCATCGGGTGGTCGCGACCGCGCGGCGCCCCGAGACTCTCGAGGACCTGGTCGCGCGCTTCCCCGACACCGTGCTCGCCCTCCCGGTCGAGGTGAGGGACGATGCCGCGGTCGAGGCCGCGGTCGACGCCGCCCTCGCGCGGTTCGGCCGCGTCGACGTGCTGGTCAACAACGCCGGCATCGGCTTCTTCTCGACCATCGAGGAGTCCGGCGCGGAGGACGCCCATGAGGTCATGGACGCGAACTTCTGGGGCGCGGCCAAGGTCACCACCGCGCTGCTTCCCCACCTGCGCGCGCAGCGTGGCGGCCATATCTTCACCGTCTCGTCGATCGCCGGCGTGCGGGGCTCCGCGGGCCTCGGGTACTACTGCGCCTCGAAGTTCGCGATCTCCGGGTTCATGGAGGCGCTGAGCGCCGAGGTGGCGCATCTCGGCATCCGGGTGACGCTGCTCGAGCCGGGCCCGATCCGCACGCTGTGGATCCCCAGCGGTGCGAAGAACCAGGAGATCCTCCCCGACTACGAGGACGTCATGCGCCCGTTCTGGGATCGCATCCACGCGCTGCCCGGCAACCAGCCCGGGTCCCCGGCCGCCGCCGCGGAGGCGATGCTGCGCCTCGCGGACGAGCCCGAGCCGCCGCTCCACCTCATCTGCGGCCGGCACGCCGTCACGCAGACCCGGGCCAAGCTGGACCGGCTGGGTGCCGAGCTGGATCGGTGGGAGGATCTCTCCCTCAGCATCGACAGGAAGGACTGACCGATGGCCGGCATCCCCGGAGGCGACGCCCTCCACGCGCTCGTGTTCGCCGTGATGGAGCATGGCATGCGCTCCCTGACCACCCCCCAGGGCCTCGCGGTCTCCCTGGTGCAGGAGAGCGGCACTGGCGACCGCACCATCACCACCTTCACCGGTGTGGGCGCGCAGGCGGCGGTCAAGGCCGCCCGCACCAAGGCGGAGTCGAGCACCGCCGAACGTCTCGCGATCGTGTGGGACGGGCGTCTCACCAGCAAGGAGGGCGACGAGACCGCGGTCATGGTCCTCGCCCACGAGCGCGGCCAGCCGGCGACGCTGATCTTCGCGCAGCGCTACGCGGCGAAGGGCACGGAGGTCGAGACGGTCGGGCGCCCCGGCTACGTGGGCGATCGCGCCCCGCTGCTCGGCTGAGCCTCCCTCCCCCCGCCGGCCGGGCGGCGCATCACCCCCGTGCGCACCACCCCCTTGCGCATCGCGCCGCGCGGCCTTACATTTCGAATGTGGTTGATACAACGAATCTCGAAATGACGACGCGGGACGCTGCGCCCGAGCTCTCCGCCGAGTCCGCCACGGTGCTCGCCGCGGTCGCGGACCCGCTGCGCCACGGCATCGTCCGCTACCTCGCCGCGCAGGGGGAGCAGTGCGTGTGCGACCTCCAGTCCGCCTTCCCCGTGAAGATGAACCTGCTCAGCTACCACCTCAAGACCCTGCGCGAGGCAGGGCTGCTGGTGTCCGACAAGCGCGGGCGATGGGTCCACTACAGCGTCGCGCCGGATGCCGCCGCGCGCCTCTCCCGTGCGCTGCCCCTCACCCTCCTCGGGAACCCGTCATGACCTCGCCCTCCGCCCAGACCTGCTGCCCGCCGACCGCCGCGCCCGCGCCCGCGCCCGCGCCCGCGCCCGCGCCCGCATCGTCCTGCTGCGGCGACGAGGCCGGCCAGGACCGCCACGCCGACGCACGCAGGCTCCGTGCGACGGTGGCGGCCGGCGCGCTCGGGGCGACAGTCCTCATGACGGTCGCCGGGCCGGCCTGGACACGCCTGCTCACCGTGCTCGGTCTCGACCTCGACTCCGCGCTCGGCTCGGCGGTGCAGTTCGCGCTCGCCGAGTCGGGCAAGATTCTCGCGCTGATCGCCGTGATCGTGTTCGCGGTCGGCTTCCTGGGCACGTGGCTCACGCCCGCAAGGGTCCAGCGGCTGCTCGCCGGACGTCGGCGCGGCGTCGGGCACGTGCTCGCCGCCGGGCTCGGCGCCGTCACGCCGTTCTGCTCGTGCTCGTCCGTTCCGCTGTACGTGGGCCTCACGCGCGCCGGGGTGCCGGCCGGTGTCGGGATGACGTTCCTGGTGGCGAGCCCGCTCGTCAACGAGATCGCCCTCGCGCTGCTGGCATCGATGCTCGGGCTCGGCATCGCGATCGCCTACCTCGCGCTCGGCTTCGCGATCGCGATCGGCACGGGCACGCTCGTCGGGGCCGCACGCTCACGGGAGGCCGGTCCCGCGCCGACGATGCTCCCGCTCGCGATCGCCGAGCGCCGCCCGTCGTTCGACGACCGCCTCCGCGCGGGCGTCGCGGAGACCCGCACCACGCTGCGCAGGCTGTGGCCCTTCGTGCTGCTCGCGATCGGGCTCGGCGCCGCGGTCCACGGCTGGGTCCCCACCGACGTCATCGCGGAGATCGGCGGGCACTGGTGGGGCGTCCCTGCCGCGGTCCTCATCGGGATCCCGTTGTACTCGGCCACGGCCACCGCGGTGCCGCTCATCGCGCCGCTCGCCGCCGCAGGCGTGCCGATCGGCGCCCTGATCGCCATGCTCATGGCGGTGGCGGGGCTGTCCGCACCCGAGCTGCTCATGCTCCGCAAGGTGATGGACCGGCGGTCCTTGGCGATGTTCGTCGCCGTCGTCGCCCTCGGGATCGTGGGCGCCGGCTACCTGCTCAACGCGGTCGCCTGACGCCGCAGACGCTCAGCGTCCACCCGGGGCACGGAACCGTGCCCCGGGTGGACGCTGAGCGGTACGGCGGGCCGGGCCTAGCCGGCGCGGTGCTCGTGGATGCGCGCGATCGCCTGCGGGAGCACATCGCCCAGGTCGCCCACCACGCCGAAGTCCGCGATCTCGAAGATCGGGGCGTCCGGGTCGATGTTGACGGCGACGACGGTGCCCGAGGCCTGCATGCCGCCACGGTGGTGCACCGCACCGGAGATGCCGCACGCGACGTACAGCGCGGGCGTCACCGTGGTGCCGGTCTGACCGACCATGTGCTCGTGGGAGATCCAGCCCTCGTCCGTCGCGTCGCGGGACGCACCCACGGCGCCGCCCAGGACGTCGGCGAGCTCGCGCACCAGCGTGTAGTCGCCGTTGGTGCCGCGGCCTCCCGACACGACCACGGGCGCCTCCGCGAGCGGGACGCCCTCGGGCGCAGGCACGGGCTCGATCGCGACGATCGCCTCCCGCGTCTCGGGAAGCTCCGCCCCGACCTCGACCAGGGTGGCGGCCCCCGGGGTCTCCCCCGCGATCGCCTGCGTGGTGTTGGGCCGCACGGCCACGATCGCGCGCTCCGCGGCGATGCGCGTGCGCACGTTCCACGTGGCCGCGAACACGGTCTGCAGGGTCTCGACATGGCCGTCGACCAGCTCGGCGCCCGCGGCGTCGACCACCACGCCCGCACCGGTGGCGAGCGCGAGCCGCGTCGCTACCTCCTTGTTGACGAACGTCGACACCATGACCACCACGGCGGCATCCTGCGTGGCCGCGCCCAGGGCCGCGGCCGCCGCGGCCGGCACGCGGGCATCGTCCCCGGCGGGGACCACGCGCACCTCCTCCGCGCCGTAGACGCCGAGCCGCGCGAGCTCGGCAGGCTCCGGCGCGGCTCCGATCCACACCGCGACGGGCGTGCCGAGCGTGCGCGCGAGCGTGAGCGCCTCGAACGTGGGCTGGGTGACCTCGCCGGAGCGGGTCTCGACCAGGACGGCGACGGTGCTCATGCGAGCCCCCTCTCGATCAGGAAGTCGGCGAGCTGGGTGCCCGCGTCGCCGGTGTCGGTCACCTTGACGCGGTTCTCGCGCGGCGGCCGCGGCGAGGCGTCGACCACGACGGTGCGCGCGGCGCCCGCGCCGACCGCCTCCGCGGGGATGCCCAGGTCCGCGAGGGTCCAGGTGGTCACGGGCTTGCTGCGCGCGGCCATGATGAGCTTGAAGTTGGGGTAGCGCGGCTTGTTCGCCTCGTCCGTGACGGAGACGACGGCGGGCAGCGGCGCGGCGACCGTCTCGTGCGCGTCGGGCAGGTGACGGACGATGGTGGCGGCGCCGTCCTCGACCGTGAGGCCCGAGGCGAGCGTCAGCTGCGACCAGTCGAGCTCTGCCGCGAGCGCGGTCGGCAGCATCGAGGTGAGGCCGTCGAGCGCCGCCATGCCGGTCACCACCAGGTCGAGCGGCGCCTCGTCGTGGACCTTGCGCACCGCGGCGGCGATCACCTTCGCGGTCCCGAAGACGTCGGAGCCCGCGATCGCCGCATCCGAGACGTGGATCGCGTGGTCGACACCCAGCTGGAGCGCCTTGCGCACCGCCGCGACGGCATCGTCCCCGCCGACGGTGAGGGCGTAGACCTCGCCCTCCCCCGCGGCCTCCTTGAGCTGGAGGGCGGCCTCGACCGCGTTCTCATCGAGCTCGTTCATGGTCCCGTCGTCCCCCGTGCGGGTCACCGCGCCCTCCGTGAAGGAGCGCTGCGACTGCAGGTCGGGGACGAACTTCACCGTCACCAGGATGCGCATACGGGACAGCGTAGCGGTGGACGACGCACCCGCTAGATGCGCCGACGTGCCCCCTCCGGCGGAATGTCCTGCGAACGTTCACAGTTGTCGGATAACAATATGAGCATGACATCCCCGACAGTCGAGCCGTCCCCGAACCCGCATCGCCTGGGCGTGCACCTGGTCGAGGGAGGCGCGACCGTCGCGGTGTACGCGGCGCATGCGACCGCGATGCACCTGTGCCTGTTCTCGGACGACGACCGCACGGAGACCCGCATCGCGCTGCACGGCCCGCGCAACGGCATCTGGCACGGGCTGGTCCCCGGGATCGAGGCAGGCCAGCGCTACGGCTTCCGCGCGACCGGCCCGTGGAACCCCAAGCAGGGGCACCGCTACAACCCCGCGAAGCTGCTGCTCGACCCCTACGGTCGCGGCATCGAGGGACGCATGACGCCCATGACGGACCCGGGTGCGCGCGCCCTGCTGAGCTCGCGCGACGCGACCGACTCGGCACCGCTCATGCCCAGGTCGGTGGTGACCAAGAAGCCGTCGGGCCCCTGGCAGACGCCCCACCCGCGGGTCCCCTGGACCGACACGGTCCTCTACGAGACCCACGTCAAGGGCTTCACCAAGACGATGCCGGGAGTGCCCGAGGAGCTGCGCGGCACCTACGCGGGCCTCGCCCACCCGGCCTCGATCGACTACCTCAACGAGCTGGGCGTGACCGCGGTCGAGCTGCTGCCCGTGCACGCCTTCGCGCCGGAACCGCACCTCGAGCACAGCGGGCTCGACTCGTACTGGGGCTACTCGACGCTCGGCTTCTTCGCGCCGCACGCGGGCTATGCGACGGAGGCGGCCCGAGCCGCGGGTGCGCAGGCGGTCCAGGACGAGTTCTGCGGCATGGTCGACCTGCTGCACCAGGGCGGGCTCGAGGTCATCCTCGACGTGGTCTACAACCACACATGCGAAGGCTCGAGCTCGGACCGCGTCCTGTCGTGGAAGGGGCTCGACAACCGCGTCTACTACCGCAGCCAGGTCCACGCGCCGCAGCACTACGACGACACCACGGGCACGGGCAACACCCTCGACTTCGGCCACCCGCTGGTGTCCAAGATGGCGCTCGACTCGCTGCGGTACTGGGCGACGGAGATGCATGTCGACGGCTTCCGCTTCGACCTCGCCGCGACGCTCGGGCGCACCATGCAGGGCTTCTCGAGCGACCACCCGTTCCTGGTGGGGCTCATCACTGACCCCGTGCTCGGCGGCCTCAAGCTCATCGCCGAGCCCTGGGACGTGGGCCTCGGCGGCTGGCAGGTGGGCAACTTCCCGCAGCCCATGTCCGAGTGGAACGACCGTTTCCGCGACTACACGCGCGCCTTCTGGCTCCAATGGGGCGCCGCATCGTCCGGCCAGCGCCATCACCCCACCGCTCCCGAGCTCGCGACGCGGATCGCAGGCTCGTCCGACCTCTTCGGGCACTCGGAGCCCTACGGGATGCGCGGCCCCATCGCCTCGGTCAACTTCATCACGGCGCACGACGGCTTCACCGCGCTCGACCTCACGTCCTACAACCACAAGCACAACGAGGCCAACGGCGAGGACAACCGCGACGGCACGGACAACAACCGCTCGTTCAACCATGGCGTCGAGGGCCCGACCGACGATCCGGAGATCCGCCACGCGCGCCTGCGCTCCGTGCGCAACATGCTGGGGACCCTGCTGATCTCCGCAGGCACGCCCATGATCCTGGGCGGCGACGAGTTCGGGCGCACCCAGGGCGGCAACAACAACGCGTACTGCCAGGACAACGAGATCTCATGGCTCGACTGGGAGCACGAGCAGTGGCAGGTCGACCTCCGCGCGTCGGTCGCGGAGCTGCTGCGCCTGCGCCGCGAGCACACGGTGCTCCGTCCCGACCGCTTCTACGACGGTGTCGACCACAACCCTGCCGACGCGCTGTTCCGTGCCGACTCGGCATGGTTCCGCCACGACGGCGCGCACGAGGACGAGGAGTGGTGGGAGGACCCCGAGACCCGCGTGGTGCAGTTCATGCGCTCGCTCTCGGACGAGTCCGAGGCCGATGCGCTGGTGGTGGTCAACGGCAACGCGCACGCGGTCGACGTGACCATCCCCGAGGACCAGGGCCAGCCGTGGCGCCTCGCGTGGGACAGCGCGTGGGACTCGCTCGACGAGCGCCCCGAGGGGACGGTCGAGCCGGGCGCGACGCAGAGCATGGAGGCCCTGTCGCTGCGGCTCTACCTCACCGACCCCGCGGGCTGAACGTCCCTCCCGACCCCACGGCGCACTCCTTGCCGTTGAGCGTGAACGCCTCGACAGGGAGCGCACCTGACTCGGTGGTGCCCTCGAGGCGGACGGTCACCGTGCGCCCTGGGCGCAGCTCGTTGGTGCGGCTCGAGTCGACGAGCACCACATGCGAGCCGGCCTGCAGGAAGTCTCCGGGCACCGCCGAGGTCAGCTGCTCGTCCCCGGCGAGCTCCCACGCGAGCCACCATCCGCGGATGGTGGTGTCCGTGGCGTTGCGGATCTGCAGGGTCGCGCGGAAGCCGTCCCTGGTGGCCGCGGTCCGGTAGGTGACGGTGCACGCCGCCGGGATCTCGCCCAGGTGCGCGAGCGCGGCCTCGAGCTGCGAGGTAGCCTGGTCCACCTGCTCCTGCGTGGGCCGCGACGCCGCCAGCACGATGCGCGCGACCTCGAGGGCCCGGTCCACCGCGGCGAGCTCCTCCGCGCCGTAGGCATCGCGATCCAGGCCGTCCGCCTCGGACACGAGCGCGGCGAGGGCCGTGGTGTCGACCGCGACCGCGACCGGGGTGATCGAGAAGTCGTCGAGCCAGATGTAGTCGGAGACGCCGCCCGTGCCCTGCGCGCCCACCGTCACCGCGGCGCCCTCCGCGACCTCGAGCGTGAGCTCCGGGTAGTCCCACGCCCCCCAACCGGAGAACGCGAACGGCGCGACCTGCTCGACGCCGTCGACGGCGAGGTCCGCGTCACCCGTGTCCTCGCCGTGCGCACCCGCGCTGAGCAGATAGGTGCCGGACGGGAGCGCGACGTCCTGCGCCACCGAGAAGGCCCACGGGATCGAGTCCCAGACGTTCACGGCCTGCTCCCCCACGGCGCTCCACTCGTCGGCGACCACCCAGAACGTGGTGGGCCACGGGTCCGCCACGAACGTCCATGGAGCGATGTCGGGGGCACCCGCAGCGTCCACCGCCTCGAACCCCGCGTTGCCGAGCAGCGGACCATCCGTGACGGTGATGGTCGCGGAGGCGATCCAGCCGCCCTCGGTGGTGCCGCTCACCTGGTACTCGCCGGGCGAGGTGATCCAGGCGACGGCGTCCGACCACACGACGGCCTCGGTCGAGGTGCCGCCGTCGTAGGCGACCACCGTGACCTCCGCGGGCAGCGCGATCGGCTCGCCCAGCACGGCGTCGACCGCCACGGGCCGCACCACCGGGTCCGGCGGCGTCGCATCGTCGCGCAGCGTGAGCGAGTCGAGCGCGGCCTCGAGCGCGAGCGTGACCTCGTCGACGTCCGGCTGGTCCGGCCGCGACGACGCGAGCACGTTGCGCGCGGCCTCGAGCGCGGAGTCGAGCAGCGCGAGCGACTCGGGCGTGTAGACGTCGCGGTCGATCGCGTCCGCGCGATCCACGAGCGCGGCGAGCGCCGTGGTGTCGATGTCGGAGGCCACGGCCCGCACGAGCGTGACATCGTCGATCCAGCCCCAGGCGCCGGCCTCGCCGGAGCCCCAGATCCCGATGTTGAGGATGCCGGAGGGGCCCACCTCGACATCGAAACCGGGCTCGTCCCATGCGCCCCACCCGGTGAGCGCGAAGTCGGCGCTGCCGCCCGGGGAGTCGTCGGCCCACGCGTACAGGTCGAGGCTCAGCGCGGAGACGCCATGCGCCGCGGCGGACAGGTGGTACGCGCCGGGCTCGAGCCCGCTGACGGTCTGCTTCATCTCGAGCTCGTAGGCGGCGGCGTCGTAGACGTTGACCGCCCACTCCCCCCGCATGTTCTGCGAGTCGACCTCATGCTTGACCCAGAACGTGGACGGCCAGGGGTCGGCCTCGAAGACCCACGGCGTGATGTCCTCGCCCTGCTCGAAGTCACCGTCCACCACCAGGTTCTCGGCCAGGACCGTCACGGAGGCGACGGAGGCGTAGCCGCTCGCGGTCGTGCCCGAGACGCTGTACTCGCCCGGGCCGGAGATGAAGGCCTCGGAGCCGGACCACGTCACGGCCTCGTCGACCGTGGAGCCGTCGTTGAAGCTCACCGCGACGGTCTCCGGCATGACGATGGGGTCACCGTCCTGGAAGGTCAGCACAGGGTTCTCGACGGCTTCCATCGCCAGGTCCGTCACGGCGCCGGTGTCGACGTACCGGAACACGTCGAGGGACTCGAGCGGGTTGCCCTCGAAGTCGAACAGCGCCTGGTTGTCCCATGCCGAGCCGCCGTACCAGACCCCGGCATCGTCGGGGTCGTACTCCCCCGCGAAGCTCGTCGCCCAGCCGGAACCGTGGCGCTCCCACAGGACCTTGTTGCGGGTCAGCTGCGCGGGCGTGCCCACCGGCAGCCACGCGGGCTCCCAGTAGAAGACGCCGATGCCGGCCTCGCCGACGTCCGCGACCGCCTGGATGACGTCGGCGACCTCGCGGGCCTGACCCTGGACGCTCACCGGGTAGGCGGTGGCCTCCGCGGGCTGGTCGATGACGTTGGGATGGCCGTCCCCGTCCTCGAGCGTGTACGCCCAGGACGTCTCGGCGACGACGACCTGCTTGCCGTAGGTGTCGGCGACATCGGACAGCACCGACGTGAGGTTGTCGAGGCTGCCGTGCCAGAAGGGGTAGTACGAGCTCGCGAACACGTCGTAGTCGACGCCGCGCGCGTCGAGCGCCGCCGCGTAGCCCGCGTACCGCCCTGCGGTCTCGGGATTGGTGAAGTGCAGCGCGACCAGCGCGTCGGGGAACACGTCCCGCACCGCCGCGGAGCCCGCCGAGAAGACCTGCGCCATGCCGTCCCAGCCGCTGACGCCCGCCACCGCGTTGTTCGTCTCGTTGCCCACCTGCACCATGCGGACGTCGACCTTGGCCCTGCGCATCGCGGTCAGGGTCGCCTCGGTGTACTCGCCCACCGCGGCGGCGGTCTGCTCGACCGTGTAGCCCGCCCACTCCTTGGGTGCCTGCTGCTTGCCGGGATCGGCCCAGAAGTCCGAGTAGTGGAAGTCGACCGTCACCCCCAGGCCCGCCTTGGTGGCGCGCTTGCCGATCTCGACGGCGCGCGCCGCATCGACCGTGCCACCGCCGTAGCCGTTGCCGTCGGAGTCGAACGGGTCGTTCCACACCCGGATGCGCACGTCGGTGACCCCCGCATCGGCGAGGACCCTGAAGAGGTCGCGCGGCTTGCCCTTGGCATCGCGGAACACCACCCCCGAGTCCTCGAGCGCGATGACCGAGGACACGTCGACACCCTTCATGAAGCCCTCGGGCAGGTTCTCCACCTTGTCGACGAAGATCCCCGCGTCGACGGGGCCCGCAGGCTCCGTCGGGCGCGGATGCGCGCCCGCGGGTGCCGCGATGAGCAGCGCAAGCGCGGCGATGGCGACCGCGGTGGCTCCGGTGCGGAAGGTGCGCAGCATGGTCAGTCCCTTCGATCGTCCTTGACCGCGCGGGGAGGACCCGCGTCCTGTGACCGCTCTCAGACTGGCACAGAAGGGACGAATCCGCATCCGGGGAGGTAGACGACTCAGGGGTGGGACGCGAGAGGCCCGACCCGGGGAGGGGGTGTCCCCGGGTCGGGCCCGTGCCGGCGGAGCATCCCGGCAGGCGCCGTGCGGGGAAGGGGGCACCCTCCCCGCTCGCGTGCGGACGGCGGCTAGCCGATCGTCCTCGCCTTCGACCTCACGGTGGCATCGAGATACCCACCCTTGTGCGCGGTCACCTTGACGCTGACCCTGGCCCCGAGGTCGGACCGACGCACCTTGTAGGTGGCGTGGGTCGCCCCGGAGATGGGCTCCCCGTCACGGAGCCACACGTAGGTGAGCCGCCTCGGGCTCGGCGACCAGCCGTCGACCGGCGCCACGAGCTGGGAGCCGACGGCGGCCTTGCCGGTGGGGATGGTCCGCGCCGGCACCGAGAACACGCGAGGTACGGCGACCGGCGCCGACTTCGCCCAGAGCGCGGTGTATCCGGCGCGCTGGCCGACCACCACGACCGACAGCCGGGTGCCGCGGTCCGCCTTGCGCACGGTGTAGGTCGACTCCGTCGCCCCCGCGATGGGCACGCCGTTGCGACGCCACTGGTAGGTGTACCGGGTCGCGGATGGCGTCCACGAGCCGAGCGTGACGCGCAGCACCTTGCCGGCGACCGGCTTGCCCGTGATCGTCGGCGCACCCGCGACCGCGAACTCCTTCTCGATGGTCACGGGAGCGGAGACCCGCTGGGTGGAGATACGGCCGTCCGCGGACGCCGTCACACGCACCGAGATCCGCGCGCCACGGTCCTCCTCGCCCACCGTGTAGGTGGTGCCCGTCGCGCCCTCGATGAGGACGCCGTTGCGGCGCCACTGGTAGTCGAGCTCGGCCGGGGCCGGGCTCCAGGTGCCTGCCTCGGCGGTGAGCACCGCACCCGCACGCGCCTTGCCCGTGACCGTCGGCTTCGGCGCCAGGTCGAATGCCACCGGCAGAAGCTCGAGAGCCGCGAGGGCCTCCTCGATCAGCGCGGCGGCCGCATCCACCTTGGCCTGCGTCGGCACCTCGGCAGCGAGGACCACGCCCGCCTTCTCGACCGCGAGGTCGAGCGCCGCGAGCGTGGCGGCCGTGTAGAGACCACGGTCGATCCCGGCGGCGGCCGCGAGCGCGGACTCGAGGGCGACGGTGTCGCTCGCGCCCGCCGAGGCGGCCGCGGTGAGCGTCACATCGTCGAGGTAGCCCCACGAGCCGTCGTCGAACGTGCCCGCGAACGCGAGGGTGAGGACGCCGTCCTCACCGACCGTGACGGTGGTGGCGAGCTCGGCCCACGTGCCCCAGCCGGGCAGCGTGACCGCCACGGAGGACTCGTCCGCGGACGAGGTGGCCGTGAGGGAGCTCGCCGTGGTGCCGCCACCGGTGATCCACGCGCTCAGCGCGTAGCTGCCGGGGGCGAGGCCGGTGATCTCCTGCGTCACCGAGCCGTCGAAGGAGGCGCCGGTGCCGTTCCAGAGGTTGAAGGAGTAGTCCCCGGAGCGCTTGTCCCCGTCGGACACCCAGAACGTGCCCGCCTCCGCGGACGGCCACGGCGTGGCGTCGATCTCCCACGGGGAGGCCGAACCCGTCCCGTTCTCGAAGCCACCGTTCGACACGTGGTTCTTGGCCGTGACCACGATGCGGGCCGTCGCGACGAGCCCGGACGCGGTCAGACCCGTCACGGTGTACGTACCCGGACCGTCGATCCACGTGTAGGAGTCGTTCCACGCCACCTGCTCGGTCGTGGTGCTGTCGTCGTACGCCACCACCGTGACGGTGTCGGGCAGCTCGATGGCGTCGCCGGCCTCCACCGCGACCTCCGTGTCGCGCACGGTCGGGGCGGGGATGGCGCTGTCGCCCTCCTCGAGCCCGTCGAGCGCGGCCTGGAGAGCCTCGGACGCCGCGTCGACGGTGCCCTGGCCCGCGGTGGGAGCGTCGAGCACGAACCCGGCGCGGGCGAGCGCGCGCGTCACGGCGAGGTAGGACACCGCCGTGTACTCACCGGGATCGAGCGCCGCCGCCTGTGCCACGAGCGCCTCGAGCGTGGACGTGTCGGCGTCGATCGCCTCGGGGACCGCGACCAGCGCGAAGGCGTCGATGGTGCCCCAGGCCCCGGCGGGCATGGCGGAGAAGGTGGCCGTGATGGTGACCGGCGCCCCCTCGACCACGGTGATCGGGTCCGTCACGGGCGACTGCCAGTTGACGTAGCCGTCGAGCGCGAACGCCGCGGTCTTGTTGGCGATGCCCGAGGCGACGGAGATCTCCGTGGTCTCGCTGCCGTTGACCGAGCCACCCTGGGCCTTGGCGGACAGGCGGTAGTCGCCCGCCGGCACGTCCGTGATGGTCTGCGTGATCGAGAACGAGTACGTGCTGCCCGACCAGAAGGTGGTCATGTGCGTGCCGTCGTAGGCGTCCGCGGCCTTCTCAGCGCCGATGGTGTAGCCGGAGCCGCTGCCGGTCCAGCCCGTCGCGCCGTCCTCGAATCCGGGGTTGACCACGTAGTTGGTGGTGTCGACGTCGGCGGCGAGCACCTCCACCGACGCGCTCGTCTCGAGCCCGGCGGACGTGGTGCCCGCGAAGGTGTAGACGCCTGCGTCCGTGATCCACGCGGTGGAGCCCGACCACGTGACGGTCTGGTCCTCGGAGGTGCCGTCGGTGTACTTGACGGTGACCGTCGACGGCAGCGTGATGGTGCCGCCCTCGGTCACCGTGACCTTGGGGGCGCCGATCGTGTCGACCTCGCGCTCGGAGATCGATCCGGTGCGCGCGTAGTCGAACACGCGCAGGGACTCGAGCGGGTTGCCCTCGAAGTCGAACATCGCCTGGTTGTCCCACGCGGAGCCGCCGTAGTAGGTGCCCGCGTCCGCGTTGTAGGCGCCGGCGTACGAGCTGGCCCAGCCGGAGCCGTCCCGCTCCCACAGGACCTTGTTGGCCTCGAGCTCGTCGGGCGTGCCCACGGGCAGCCACGCGGGCTCCCAGTAGAAGACGCCGATGCCCGCGTCGCCCGTGTCGACCACGGCCTGCATCACGTCGCGGACCGCGAGCGCCTGGCCCTGCGGCGTCGCCGAGTACGAGTCGTTGTTGGTCGCGGGACGGATCGTGTTCTCGTGGCCGTCGCCGTCCTCGAGCGTGTACGCCCATGAGGTCTCCGCGACCATGACCTCCTTGCCGTAGGTGTCGGCCACCTGCGACAGCTTGTCGGTGAGGTTCTCGAGCGTGCCGTGCCAGTACGCGTAGTACGAGCTGGCGAACACGTCGTAGTCGATCGGCTGGACGCCCTCGGTCGTCGTGTCGGTGTCGTACTCGGCGAGGGTCTTCGCGTAGCCGAGGTAGTTCTGCGAGTTCGGGTTGGTGAAGTGGACCGCGATCTTGACGTCCTCGCCCAGCACGTCGCGGACGGCGTCCGAGCCCGCGTCGAACAGCGCCGCGGACGCGGGCCAGCTCTCGCCGGCGAGCGAGAGGCCCGTGGTCTCGTTGCCCAGCTGCACCATGCCGACGTCCACGCCGGCCTCGACCATCATCGTGAGCGTGTCGAACGTGTAGTCGTACAGCGCATCGGCCTTCTCCGCCGCCGTCAGCCCGCTCCACGCCTTGGGCGCGTACTGCTGGCCCGGGTGCGCCCAGAAGTCGGAGTAGTGGAAGTCGACGAGGACGCGCATGCCCGCCTCCGTCGACCTCACGCCGATCTCGGTCGCGCGCTCGGCGTCGACGGTGCCGCCGCCGTAGCCCTGGTGGTCGGCGTCGTACGGGTCGTTCCACACACGGATGCGCGAGTAGTTGACCCCCGCCTCGGCCATGACGTCGAACACGTCGGCCTCGAGCCCGTCGAAGTCCTTGAACGTCACGCCGCTGTCCTCGAGCGAGAGGATCGAGGAGGCGTCGACGCCGTTGATGAAGTCCTCGGCCAGCCCCTCGACCTTGGGCACGGTGATGCCTGCCTCGATGGGGCCGTCCTCGGTCGACGCCGAGGCGGCGGGCGAGACGATGGCGATGCCGCACAGCGCCGTGAGCGCGGCGGCCACCGGTGTACTGAGAATGCGGTTCATGCTTCCTTCCCTGAGAGATCAACGCTGATCTGCCGTCGGCGGGGACCGACGCGCCCGAGCTGCGGTGCCGGGCGCACGCATCTGTGGGTGCCGCGTCGGCGCGGCCCTGGGGATGCTGTGAGCGGTCCCAATGTTATCGTCACCATCTGTGACGCACCACACACCGTCACGATCGTGACCGTTCCGTTACCGGTCCCAGCGCACCCTCCCCCACCGCAGTGGTAGATCGCTGTCGGTTTGCGCCGATCGGTGCATCACAGTGGTTGCTGGTGGTCGGGGACGTCTCGAGTGCGACCACCAACCACCGCTGCGCCGCGGCGATCCTCGAGAGGCGGCCGATGCGGGGAGCCCGCCGACGCAGAGAGGCCCGGGGCGGTCTCCCACCCCGGGCCCCTCTCTGGAAGGAGAGCCTGGATCAGCCCTTGACGGAACCGGCCGTGAGGCCTCCCACGATGTAGCGCTGGAGCGCCAGGAACAGCACCAGCACCGGCAGCGCCGCGATCACGGTGCCGGCCGAGAAGATGCCCCAGCGCGCGGTCAGCTGATCGGACACCCACTGGTACATGCCGACCGCGAGCGTCCAGTTCTCGGAGGACACCAGGATGATCCTCGCGAGGATGAAGTCGCCGAACGCCGAGACGAAGGCGAGCAGGCCCACGACCGCGAGCACGGGGCGCACGAGCGGCATGATCATGCCCCAGAAGATCTGGGAGTGGCTCGCGCCGTCGATCTTGGCGGCCTCGTCCATCTCCTGCGGGATCGAGTTGAAGAAGCCGTACATGAGGAACGTGTTCGAGCCGAGCGCGGTGCCCAGGTACACGCAGATGAGCGCGATCTTGGAGTTGATGCCGAGCGCAGGGATCACCTCGCCCAGCGAGATGAGCAGCAGGAACACCGCCACGAACGCGACGGTCTGCGGGAACATCTGCAGGATCAGCAGACCGGTCAGCGAGGACCGGCGGCCCTGGAAGCGGAACCGCGAGAACGCGTACGCGGCGGCCGCGCCCATGAGCACCGCGCCGATCGCGGCGGAGAGGCCGATGAACAGCGTGTTGCCCACCCAGGTCCAGAACAGCGTGTCGTTGAGGTTCTGGTAGTTCTCGAAGCTGATCGAGCCGAACAGGCGCTGCGTGCCCGCGAGGCTGCCGCGCTCGTCGAGCGAGGCGGAGAGCACGAAGACGAGCGGGAACGCCGCGTAGAAGATGATGAGCGCGGCGAGCGGGTACTTCCAGCCGACCTCGAGCCACCAGCGCGAGCGGCGGGTGTGCTGGAACCGGTTCGACGTGCCCGTGGTGGGAGCGGTGGTGGCCATCAGAACTCCTCGAGCTTCTTGGTCTGGCGGAAGGCGAGCGCGGAGACGAGGCCCACCACGACGAACACGACGATCGACAACGCGGCCGCGAGGCCGTAGTCGGCGCGACCACCGGCGACTCCGGAGATCTGGTAGATCGCGGAGATGAGGATGTCCGTCGAGCCCAACGGCACGCTCGTATCCTCGAATCTGGGCCCACCGTTGGTGAGCATGTAGATGATCGTGAAGTTGTTGAAGTTGAAGGCGAAGGACGCGATCGCGAGCGGCGCGGTCGAGACCAGCAGCAGCGGGAACGTGATCGACCGGAACTGGCGCCAGCGCCCCGCGCCGTCGATCTTCGCGGCCTCGGTGGTCTCCGAGGGCAGCGACTGGAGCGCGCCGGTGCACACGAGGAACCAGTACGGGTAGCTCAGCCACAGGTTGACGAAGAGGATCGAGAACCGCGCGAGCCACGGGTCGCCCAGCCAGTTGATGTCGGCCCCGAAGAAGAACCACTTGTTGATGATGCCGAACTCGGGGTTGAGCATGCCTCGCCACAGCAGCGCCGTGAGGAACGCGGGGAAGGCGTACGGGAGGATGAAGAGCGTGCGCAGCGTCTTCTTGCCGCGGATGCGGTCGTCGTTGAAGACCAGCGCGAAGAACAGCCCGAGCAGGAAGCTGCTCGCGACGGTGAGGATCGCGAACGCGAACGTCCAGGCCGTGACCTTGAGCAGCGGCTTGGAGTACTCGGGATCGGTGACGGCCTTGGTGAAGTTCTCGAAGCCGACGTTGACGTACCAGCCGGCCGGCAGCGTCGATCCGTCGTCACCCACGAACGTGCCGCGGTCGTTGGGCGTGTACACCACGCCCGAGTCCACATCGGTGAGGGTGTCCGCCTCCTCGTCCCACACCAGGGACGAGCGGTAGACCTTGGCGGTCGAGCCCTCGCGCGTGCGCAGCGAGCCGTCGTCCGCCTCGTCGGACACCGGGACGCGGAGGTCGGTGACCTCCTGCGCGAGCGCCTGGTCCGACAGCAGCTCGTTGACCTTGACGATCTCCCAGCCGTCGACCTCGGTGGGACGGCCCGAGTCGTCGACGGAGCCGTCGACCTCGGCGAGGGGCTCCTCGGACGTGCCGACCTCGACCACGCCGTCCTCGCTGATCGCGAAGCCGATGGTGTCGCCGTCGCGCACCACCGCGAGCGGGTAGGACGGCGAGCCGTCGACCTCGCGCTCGGCCTGGATCAGCGCGGCGTCGATCGCCTGCGCCTTGCTGACGTTGTGGCCCGCACCGTAGTTGGTGGTCGCCACATACGCCGTGTAGATCATCGTGAAGACCTGGAAGACCAGGAGGAACACGAGCCCGGGGTAGATGTACTTGAGCGGCAGCATGCGCCGCGAGAAGTAGACCCAGTCCGCCACGACGAGCAGGACGATCGAGGCACCGAGGATCACCCAGGCCTGGGCGTTCCAGGCCGACATGATCGCGCTCACGCCGAAGGCGTTCACGATCATCATGACCAGGAGCTTCGCGACGAAGCCCCATCCCAGTCCTGTCCAGCGCCGCGAGTGCGATTCCGTGCCCTTGCCCGTGCTCGGCGCCGGCGCGGTGGTCTCCGTCGACATCAGTTCTCCTGCTCCCGTCTGGGTGGTGATGCTCCGGCGGTGTCCGCCGGGGTGGGGTGGGGCGCCGCGCGCCCCACCCCACCGAGGTGGGTGGACCCCTTAGCCCGCGAGGGCCGCGGTCAGGTCCGTGATCATCTTGTTCCAGGTGTCGACCGGGTCGGCACCCTTGATGATCTTCGCCTCAGCGGCGTTCCAGAAGTCCCACACCGAGCCCATCTCCGGGATCGAGGGCATCGGGACGCCCTGCTCGGCCGAGGCCTGGAAGCCCGCGATCGCGTCCGGGAACGGAGCCGACGCGGTGTCGACGCCCTCGAACGCGGGGAGGCGCGGGTCGGCGTCGTAGAGCGCCTGCATGGCGTCCGGCGTCGCGATGTAGTTGGTGAGGAACTGGTTCGCGAGCAGCGCGTTCGCCGACTGCGACGAGACGTAGAAGCCCTGGACGCCCACGAACGGAGCGGCAGGCTCGCCACCGGCCGACGGCACCGCGTTGACGGTGAAGTTCACGTCGGCGAAGTCGCCGAGCGCCCACGGGCCCGCCACGGTGTACGCGCAGTCGCCCGAGTTGAAGAGCTCGTTGTTGATCGCGTAGTCGATGGTGGTCGACAGGTGGCCGGCACCCTTCTCGCCGTTCTCCGACAGCCAGGTCGCGAAGGCCTCGCCGGCGTCGCCGCCCATGCCCACCTCGTTGGTGTAGGAGCCGCCCTCCTGGACGAACACCGGGGCGCCGAACGAGGTCTGGAACGGGTACATGGTGTAGCCGTCACCGGTCTCGCCGTTGACGTTGATGCAGAACGGGTACTTCGCGCCGGACTCCTCGCCCGCGGCGATCATGTCGTCCCACGTGGCCGGGGCCTCGGTGCCCACGAGGTCGGTGTTCTGGATGAGCGCGACGGCCTCGGTCGAGTACGGCATGCCGTAGACCTGGCCGTCGTAGGTCATCGCGTCGACGGCGACCTGCGAGAAGCTCGAGGCGTTCGCGCCGAGGTCGACCGTGTTGACCACGCCGTCCGTGACGAGCGCGCCCAGCCAGTCGTGCGCACCGATGGTGATGTCCGGGCCCTCGCCGGTGGGGACCTGGGCGAGGAAGTCCGCACGGATGTCCTCGAAGTTCTTCTCGACGAGCTCGACGGTCGCGCCGGTCTCCTCCTCGAACGTGGCCGCGGCGGCCTCGATCGCGGGCTTGCGGTTCGCGTCGGTCCAGATGGTCAGGGTCTGGCCCGTCGCGTCGATCGCGTCCGAGGTCTCCGACGCCGACGTGGTGGGCTCGGGCGACATCGACTCGTCGGTGCCCTCCTCATCACCCGACGTGGAGCACGCCGCGAGCAGCGCGACCGACGTCACCAGGACGGCGGCCTTTCCGATGGTCTTACGCATGGTTACTTCCTTCCAGAGTGGAGCCACATTGCGCGCCTCTGGTGAGATCGCGTCTCTGCGACAGGTTACTTCCGATGCAGTGCCCCCGGCCGGGGATACCAGGTCTTCAGTTGGGTTCGAGCGGTCTGGGCTCGGGCCCGGCGCAGTCCGGGCCCTCCCCTGCGGTCAGTCCGCCCTACCTCCGGACATGCGCGAGGTGCGGACCACGGCGACGCCGCCTCCCGGAACCTCGAGCTCGCCATCGGTCTCGGTTCCCGTCAGCAGGTCGATGCCTGCCACCGGGACACGAGCTGCGTCCTCACCGTGGTTGACGGCGATGACGAAGTCCTCAGCCGCGCCGTGACGCGTCACCACCTCGAGGGTCTCGGGCAGCCCCGAGGCCTCGATGCCGGCGTCCGCGTAGACCGCGTCGAACACGGTCCTCAGCGCCTCCACGGACAGACGGGTGCCGACGTACCAGCCGACTCCCTGCCCATGGGTGTTGCGTGTGATCGCGGGACGGCCCGCGCCGGGCCCGGAGCCGTGCTCCGCGACCACCTCGGCGCCCGCGAGCGCGATGTCGTCCTGCCACACGTCCGAGGGGATCTCGACCTCGGCGCCGCGCGTCCAGCGCACGGTCGCGGTGTCGCCCTCGCGCAGCGGCAGGAACTCCTCGACCGTGAGGCCCAGGGCGTCGCGCAGCGGCGCGACGAAGCCGCCCTCGTGGACCGCATCGTTCTCATCGACGATGGCGGAGAAGAAGTTGACCAGCAGCGTCCCGCCGTCCTCGACGTAGCGCGTGAGGTTGGCGGCGGAGGATGCGGTGAGCAGGTAGGAGGCCGGCGCCACCACGAGCTTGTAGCGGGACAGGTCCTGCGACGGGTGCGCGAAGTCGACGGTGACGTTGTCGCGCCACAGCCGCTCGTAGAAGGCACGCATCCGCTCACGGAACTGCACGTCGTCGGACGGGCGCCACTCGAGGTCCTGGGCCCACAGGGACTCCCAGTCGTAGAGCACCGCGACGTCGGCCTGGACCTCGGCGCCCCGGACCACGGAGGCGTCCTCGAGGTGCGCGCCGAGCTCGACGACCTCGCGGAACACGCGCGACGAGGCGCCCGCGTGGGGAAGCATCGCCGAGTGGAACTTCTCCGCGCCGGAGCGGGAGGCGCGCCACTGGAAGAACATGATCGCGTCGGCGCCGCGTCCCAGGTGGGTGAGCGCGTTGCGGCGCATCTCGCCGGGGCGCTTGGCGATGTTGCGGCCCTGCCAGTTGACGGCCGAGGTCGAGTGCTCCATGAGCATCCACGGCTTGCCCCCGGCGACGGAGCGCGTGAGGTCGGCGGACAGCGCGAGCCCGACGTGCGCGTCGGGGTCCGGCGACCACAGGTAGTGGTCGTCCGAGACCACGTCGACCTCCTGCGCCCACTTCCACAGGTCGGTGTTCCACGACTGGTGCGCCATGAAGTTGGTGGTGACGGGCTGCGTCGCGTGGGCCTTGATGGCGTCGCGCTCGATGCGGAAGCACTCGCGGAGCTGGTCGTCGGTGAACCGCGCCCAGTCGAGCTTCATGGCGGGGTTCGCGATGGTCGGCGTGGCGGCCGGGGCGACCACGTGCTCCCAGTCCTCGTAGCGCTGACCCCAGAAGGCGGTGCCCCATGCGGCGTTGAGGCCCTCGAGGGTGCTGTAGCGCTCCTGCAGCCAGCGGCGCCAGGACTCCACCGCGCGGGGGCCGAAGTCCTCGCCCACGGGCACGCCGTACTCGTTGTGCACGTGCCACAGGACCACCGCCGGGTGGTCCGCGTAGCGCTTCGCGAGCTCGCCGGCCATGCGGGCGATCGCCTCGCGGTACTCGGGCGAGGCGTGCGACGCCATGCCGCGCGAGCCGAAGCCCATCACGGTGCCGTTCTTGTCGGTCACGCGCGCCTGCGGGTACTGGTGGAAGAACCAGGCCGGCGGCGAGACGCTCGGCGTGCCGAGGTCCGCCGCGATGCCGTTGGCGTGGAGCAGGTCGAGCAGCTCGTCCATCCACGCGAAGTCGTAGAGGCCCTCCTTGGGCTCGAGCATCGCCCACGAGAAGATGCCCACCGAGACCAGGTTGACGCCCGCCTCGCGCATGAGACGCACGTCCTCGTCCCACGTCTCGCGGGGCCACTGCTCGGGGTTGTAGTCGCCTCCGTAGGCGACACCCTCGACGCTGGGCCAGCTCGCTGCTGCCGTCATGACACTCCTCGCGGCCCCCGGAGGAGCCTCATACCTCGGCGGCCAACTTTGGCCGCCCCGACTGGGACCGTTCACAGTTCTATATCCACAGGCGGTTCCGGCGCAACTCCGGACGCCCGCCTGTGATGCATTCGGTATCCGTCGTTATCGAACTGTGACCGCGCACAACCTCCATTGGATGCAAGCGGTTACATTCGCCGTGGCCCACACGATACATCGTTCTCCCCGGGGCGCAAGTCCACGCGGGCGGGCCGCGGCGCGCCTGAGCCCCTCGCGGTACCCATCACGCCTCATTACGAGTAGGTTCGGGGCATGGCCCGCACTCCTGAGACGTCTGTCGGTCGCATCCCCATCGTCGGCGTGCAGCCCTCGCTCGAGGAAGGGCGCTGGCCCGCCCGCGCCGTGGTGGGCGAGGCGGTGCCGATCACCGCGACGATCTTCCGCGAGGGGCACGACTCCGAGGGCGCCACCGTGGTGATCACCAAGCCCGACGGCCGCCACGAGCGCCTGCCGATGCCGCTCGACGACTGGGGCAACAGCCGCTACCGCGCCGCCTACGTCCCCAAGCACGAGGGCGCGCACTCGTTCCGCGTCGAGGCGTGGTCCGACCCCTTCTCCACGTGGCTCCACGCAGCCGAGGTGAAGATCCACGCCGGCGTCGACGTCCAGCTCATGCTCGACGAGGGCGTGCTCGTGCTGACGCGTGCGCTCCACCAGGTCCGCCACACCCCCGCGCGCAAGGCGCTGCTCGAGAAGGCGATCGCCTCCCTCCAGGACGGCTCCCTCGACCCCGAGGCCCGCCTGGCCCCCGCATCGTCGCCCGAGATGCGCGCCGCGATGACCTCCGCGCCGCTGCGCGACGACGTCTCGTCGTCGCGCGAGTACCCGCTCGTGGTCCAGCGCGAGCGCGCGCTCGTGTCCGCCTGGTACGAGATCTTCCCGCGCTCCGAGGGCGCACGCCTCAACAAGCGCACGGGCCAGTGGCACTCGGGCACCTTCACCACCGCGGCCAAGCGCCTGCCCGCCATCGCGGACATGGGCTTCGACGTCGTCTACCTCACGCCCATCCACCCCATCGGTGTCACGCACCGCAAGGGCCGCAACAACTCGCTCAAGGCGGAGCCCGGCGACCCGGGCAGCCCGTACGCGATCGGCGGCGTGGAAGGGGGCCACGACGCCGTCCACCCCGACCTGGGGACGATGCGCGGCTTCCGGGCCTTCGTCAAGGCCGCCAGGAGCGTGGGGCTCGAGGTCGCGCTCGACATCGCGCTCCAGTGCTCCCCCGACCACCCGTGGGTCGAGGAGCACCCGGAGTGGTTCACGCAGCGCCTCGACGGGACCATCGCGTACGCGGAGAACCCGCCCAAGAAGTATCAGGACATCTACCCCCTGAACTTCGACAACGACCCCGAGGGCATCTACCACGCGATCAAGGACATGCTCGAGGTGTGGATCGACGCGGGCGTGACCCTGTTCCGTGTCGACAACCCCCACACCAAGCCGCTCACGTTCTGGGAGCGGCTGCTCGGCGAGATCGCTCAGGAGCACCCGGACGTGATCTTCCTCGCGGAGGCGTTCACGCGGCCCGCGATGATGCACACGCTCGCGAAGATCGGCTTCCACCAGAGCTACACGTACTTCACGTGGCGTCAGAACGCCGAGGAGATGGGCGAGTACCTCGAGGAGGTCTCGGGCGACTCGTCGTTCTACATGCGCCCGAACTTCTGGCCCACCACGCACGACATCCTCACGCCGGACATGCAGCACGGCGGGCCCGCGCTGTGGCGCATGCGCGCGGCGCTCGCCGCGACCGGCTCGCCGTCGTACGGCATCTACACCGGCTACGAGCTCGTGGAGAACGTCCCGCGCCCCGGCGTCGAGGAGCAGATCGACAACGAGAAGTACGAGTTCAAGCCGCGCGACTGGTCCGACGCCGACCGCTACGGGATCGCGTCCCTGCTGCGCAGCCTCAACGAGGCCCGTCGCAAGCACCCCGCGCTGCGGCGCCTGCGCGGGCTGCGCGTGCACCCGACCACCAACCCCGAGATCCTGTGCTTCTCGCGCCACGTCCCGGCGGCCGAGTCCCCCACCGGCAAGGCCGACACCGTGGTGGTGGTCGCGAGCTTCGACCCCCACCACGTGCAGTCCGGCGTGGTGACCCTGGACATGCCGGCGCTCGGCCTCGCGGACGATGCCCGGCTGGTGGTCGACGACGTGGTCGGCGGCGCCACCTACACGTGGAGCCGTGACTTCTACGTGCGGCTCGACCCCGCGGTGTCGCTCGTGCATGTGGCGGCGGTGCGACCGTGACCCTTCCCTGCCTCCCGACTGGACGGTGCTGATGCCTCGACGCCTGGACCCTGCCGTGCTCGCCGACATCGCTCGCGGCACGCATCACGACCCGCACGCCGTCCTCGGACCGCATCCGGTCGCGGACGGCGCGGTGATCCGGGTGCTCCGGCCGCTGGCCGACGCCGTCGAGATCGAGACCCTCGCGGGACGCTTCCCCGCCGAGCACGAGCACCACGGCATCTGGGTGGTGCTCGTGCCCGGCGACGGCGTGCCGGACTACCGCGTGCACACGACGTACGGCGAGACCACCTCGGTCTCCGACGACCCGTACCGGTTCCTGCCGCTGCTGGGCGAGCTCGACCTCCACCTCATCCGCGAGGGCCGCCACGAGCGCCTGTGGGAGGCGCTGGGGGCCAACGTCCGGAGGCTCGAGTCCGTGCTCGGCGACGTCGAGGGCACCGACTTCGCGGTGTGGGCGCCGAACGCGCGCGCCGTCAGGGTCGTGGGCGAGTTCAACAGCTGGCAGGGCGCGACGCACGCGATGCGGACCCTGGGCTCCTCGGGCATCTGGGAGCTCTTCATCCCCGGCGTGTCCGCGGGCACCAAGTACAAGTTCGAGATCCTCGACAAGAACGGGCACTGGCGCCAGAAGGCCGACCCGATGGCGCGCCGCACCGAGAACCCGCCCGCCACCGCCTCGGTGGTCGAGGAGTCCACGTACGAGTGGGGCGACCAGGACTGGCTCGCCCACCGCGCCTCGTCCCAGCCCCACCGCTCCGCCATGAGCGTCTACGAGGTCCACCTCGGATCCTGGCGCCAGGGGCTCGGCTACGTCGAGCTCGCGGAGCAGCTCACCGCCTACGTCACCGAGATGGGCTTCACCCACGTCGAGTTCCTGCCCGTCATGGAGCACCCCTTCGGCGGCTCGTGGGGCTACCAGGTCTCGGGCTACTACGCGCCGACCGCGCGCTTCGGCTCGCCCGACGAGCTGCGGTTCCTGATCGACACCCTGCACCGGGCAGGCGTCGGCGTCATCCTCGACTGGGTGCCGGGCCACTTCCCCAAGGACGAGTGGGCGCTGGGCCGCTTCGACGGCACGCCCCTGTACGAGCACCCGGACCCGCTGCGCGGCGAGCAGCCCGACTGGGGCACCTTCATCTTCGACTTCGGCCGCGCGGAGGTGCGCAACTTCCTGGTCGCGAACGCCGTCTACTGGCTGCACGAGTTCCACGCCGACGGCCTGCGCGTCGACGCCGTCGCGTCGATGCTCTACCTCGACTACTCGCGCGAGGCCGGCCAGTGGCGCCCCAACGTGCACGGCGGCCGCGAGAACCTCGACGCGATCGCGTTCCTCCAGGAGACCAACGCGACGGCCTACCGCACGGCCCCGGGCATCGTCATGATCGCCGAGGAGTCGACCGCGTGGCCGGGCGTCACGGCGCCGACCAGCCAGGGCGGGCTCGGCTTCGGGCTCAAGTGGAACATGGGCTGGATGAACGACACGCTGCGGTACATGAGCGAGGAGCCTGTGCACCGCTCGTACCACCACCACACCGTGACGTTCTCGCTCATGTACGCGTTCTCGGAGCACTTCATGCTGCCGCTCTCGCACGACGAGGTGGTGCACGGCAAGGGCTCGCTGGTCGACCGCTTCCCTGGCGACCACTGGCAGCGGATGGCCGGCCTGCGCGCGCTGCTCGCGTACCAGTGGACGCATCCCGGCAAGCAGCTGCTCTTCATGGGATGCGAGTTCGGCCAGTACGCCGAGTGGTCGGAGGGCCGCTCGCTCGACTGGTGGCATCTCGAGGACCACCTGCACGAGGGCGTGCGCCGCATGGTCGCCGACCTCAACCACCTCTACAAGGGCCTGCCCGAGCTGTTCGAGCGGGACTCGGATGCGAGCGGCTTCCGCTGGATCGACGCCGACGACTCGCGCCGCAACACCCTGGCGTACCTGCGCATGGACGATGCAGGCAACCCCGTCGCGGTGATCGTGAACTTCGCGGGGGTCCCGCACGAGGGCTACATGCTGCCGCTGCCCCGCGCGGGCGGCTGGGACGAGGTGTTCAACACGGATGCCGAGGCCTACGGCGGCTCCGGCGTGGGCAACCTCGGCCACATCGAGGCACGCGAGCGCGAGATGCATGGGTTCCCCGCGGTCGCGGAGATCCGTGTGCCCCCGCTGGGCGCGGTGGTGCTGCGCCCGTCACGCTGACCCACCGGTCCAGACAGCCCGACGGATCTCGCGGCGGCGCGCCGCGGGATCGGGGACGATGCGCCGGTCGCCCGGCGCGCCGTCCCCGATCCCGTTGCGACCGTCAGCGGGGAGGCGGGTCAGTAGAGCGCCGAGGCGAGCGCCTGGCGTGCGCGCAGGACGCGCGCATCCGCGGGGTCGACCACGTCGAACAGCTCGAGCAGGCGCGCACGCACGCGCTCACGGTCGTCGCCGAAGGTGACGCGCACCAGGTCGACGAGCCGACCGAAGGCGTCGTCGAGCATGCCCCCGAGGACGTCGAGGTCCGCGACCGCGAGCTGGGCGTCGACATCGTCCGGTGCCGCGGCGGCCGCGGCCCGCACGGCCTGAGGATCGGCCAGACGCGAGCGCGCCATCAGGCGCACCTGCGAGCGACCCGCGCGCGCGTCGGCATCCTTGGGGTTCTCCCGCAGCGCCTTGTCGTACGCGGCCTCGGCCGCGTCCATGTCGCCGCGCTCGATCGCGTCGTACGCCTCCTGGTGCAGCGGCGGCAGCGGCGGCTCCGGCTCGGCCTGAGGCGCACCGGTCGGCTCGCCGAGACCCTCGGCGGCTCCCATCTGGCGTGCGGCCGCGACCACCTGGCCCAGCACCTCGTCGATCTGCTCGCGCGTCGCCGCGCCCTGGAACAGCGGCGCCGGCCGGCCGCCGACGAGCGCGACGGCTGCCGGCACGGCGCGGATCTGGAAGGCCTGCGCGATCGCCGGCTGGGCGTCGACGTCGCACGCGGCCGCGGTCACCCCCACCGCTGCGGCGGCGCTCTCGATCTCGCGCGCGATCTCCTCGCTCTGCGGCGAGGCCGACGAGACGAAGGCGATGACCACGGGACGCTGCAGCGACTGCTGCGCGAGCTCCTGGAACGCCGCCTCGTCGATGGTCGCGAGCCCCGAGTCGGCACGTCGCGACCGTGCCGCGAGCGCCGCCAGGTCGACGGCGCCGCGCATGGCGCCGGGGATGTCGGTCATGAGTCTCCTCGGTCGTTCCGGTCGGGCTACTTCGCCGCGACGCTGATGAGATGGTGGTCCGCGGCGACGACGGCGGGCTTGGCCTCCGTGTCCGAGGCCGGCGGGATGTGGATGACGAGCATGTCGCGGTACCGGTGGGTGACCCGGTCCTTGAGCTTGCCGTCGACGAGCGCCTTGTCCGAGTCGGAGATCGACACCGTCGCGCCGCCCTCGACCCGCAGCGAGGACCTCACGACGATCGGAGCGAACACGAGCGCCCCGCCGTCGGCGGTCGCGATCGCGTACGTGTCGTCCTCGCGCGTCTCGATGGTGTCGACGTACTTGCCGTCGCCCTTCTTGGCCGCGGTGTTGAGCACCTTGCGCGACGCGAACAGCCGATCGCGGAAGGTGTCGGGGGCGAACTCGTCCGCAAGATCGGAGCCGGCGCCCTCGCGCAGCAGCGTGACGTAGTCCTCGACCACCTTCTGGGGAGAAGGCGTCACGGTGGCATCGTCGAGCGCGAGCTGGCTCGAGCCCACCGCGGTGCCGGGCATCGCGGGCAGCGTCGCGCCCGGAACCATGTGAGCCCAGTCCTGGAGCACGTACTCCGAGTCGATGTCCTCCTGCAGCCACAGGAGCACCACAGGCGTGCTGTCCTTCGGGGCGTCCGAGACACCGATCATCATGCGGGGGAACGCGCCCTCGGCGGAGACGTACACCGCCTGCATGGTCGACGGGATCTCCTCGAGCGCGGCCTTGTCGCCTGCCTTGACCATCGCGTACTGCGCCTTGCGGACGTTGGGCACCGCGCCACCGACGCGGTCGCCGAGCAGCGACACCTTGCGCTTCTCGTCCGCCGCCGCGAGCTCCTCGAAGGTCTCGGGGACGATCCGGTCGATCTGCGTCTGCGTGATCGCGGACGTCTCCTGCGCGGCGGGGGCCGCTACCGCGGGCGGGACGTCAGGGGTGCACCCCGCGAGGGTCGCCAGCCCGATCGCGACCGCTCCCGCGATCGCCGCCTGCCGCCTCATGCGCGGTCCTCCTCGTCGTCGTGCCCGTCCCTGGGCGCATCGTGCTCCGTGCCCTCCACGAGCGGGTGCTCGCCGGTGGTCGGATCCTCCTCCGCCGTCACGAGCGGGATGCCGCCCGAGGCCGTGAGCGCCTCCCGACGCTCGCGGCGTCCGCCCGGGGTGGCGGGAGCCGCCGGCTTGCGGCTCGCCACCGCGGTCTCGACCTTGGAGCCCGCGTGGCGATGATCGATGAACAGGAACACGAGCGCGATGAGCCCCACGATCGCGAGGAACCCGCCCCACAGCTTGAGCGGCTTGACCCAGCTGTCGTTGACGACGCGGTCGATGCGCATCGAGACCGCGGACAGCGGCGAGCCGTCCGTCGACTCGACCACGATCTCGAGGCCCACGGGGAGGGTGTCGGTGTCGAGCACGAGCGTGCCGTCCTCACCCGTCCACGAGTCGCGCCAGATGTCCGCGATCTCCACCGGCGCCGCGGAGGCGCCCGGCTCGGCCGACGGCGAAGCCGAGGCCTCCGCGGATCCGCTCGGCTGCGCCGAGGCGGAGGCCGAGGGATCCGCTGCGGCGTCGGCCGTGGCGGAGGCGGACGGCTCGGGCGAGGCCTCGGCGAAGCTGTCGGTCGCGAGCTCCTCCCAGGTGGGGACGCCCGTCACGACCGTGGCCGATCGGGTCGCGGCCCACGCCTCGGCGTCCTCGACCCGGCCCGAGTAGGCGGTGATCTCGCTGGTGCCCTCGACGGTGATGGTCCCGCCCGGGGCCATCGCGACCATCTCCGGCCCGAGCAGCAGGACCGGGGTGTCGAGCGAGGCAGATGGGGTGCCGAAGGCGGCCGGGCGCATCGCATCGGCGATCAGCCCGCCGATGAGGAGGAGCAGCCCGAGCGCGCCCGCGATCAGCGCGGTGGTGCGCAAAGTCACGTGTGTCTCCGTTCGTCTCGCTGTTCACTCTACGAGACTTGCGGCCAACGCTGTCGGGGGCGACTTTGTTCCGGGCCCTGCACGGGCACTACCCTGAGGGGCGAATGCGAGACCCGCGCGGCCCCCTCCGCGCGATCGAGGAGAGTCATGGCCGAAGAGAACCTGCCGTTCCCGCTTGCGATGCGCGGCTACGACCGGGAGGCCGTCGCCGCCCACATCGCGCGGCTCGAGGACGCCGCACGCGAGCAGGCGGCCGCTGCGGAGCAGGCACGCCGCGAGGCGCAGCAGGCCCGCGGCTCGCTCGATGAGGCCCAGAAGGCGCTGCGCGAGTCCGAGCAGCCGACGTACAAGGGCCTCGGCGCGAGGGTCGAGCAGCTGCTGCGCTCCGCCGAGGAGCAGTCCTCCGACGTCATCGCCCGTGCGAACACGCATGCGCAGGACACGGTCGCGCGTGCCAACGTCGCCGCCCAGCAGCTGCGGGCACGCGCGGACAACGAGGTCGCGGAGATCCTCGCGCAGAGCCGCCGCGAGGCCGATGAGATCAAGACGCAGGCGGAGCACCTCGCCGGGGGCGTCCGCGAGGCCGCGGAGCGCCAGGCCGGCGAGTCCGTCGAGCGCGCCCAGCGCGAGGCGGAGCGGATCCGCTCGGCCGCGGAGGCCGAGGCCGCCGAGGTGCGCGCGACCGGCGAGCGCGAGGCGCACACCGTGCGTGCCACCGTCGAGCGCGAGGCCACCGAGCTGCGCGTCACGAGCCAGCGCGAGGCGGCCGACCTGGTCGACGCCGCGCGGACCGAGGCGGAGCAGAAGCTCGCGCACGCGCATCAGGAGTCGAGCCGTCTCCGGGACGACGCCGCGGCCTTCCTGGCCGCCGCGCACACGGAGGTCGACGAGCTCACCGAGGCGACGCGGGTCGAGACGGAGCGTCTCAAGGCCGATGCCACGCGCATCGTCGCCGAGGCGCGGGACGAGGCCGCGGCCACGCGCAAGGCGGCGGAGGCCGCCGCGGGCCACTCGATCGCCGAGGCGGAGCGCGAGGCGGCGAACCTGCGCGCGGTCGCGGAGGCGGAGGCCTCCGACACGCGCATCTCCGCGGAGAGCGACGCGTCGACGATGCGCAACGATGCCCAGGCGGCGCTCGCGCAGGCCGCCGAGGAGGCGCAGGAGACGCGCGACGCCGCCGAGGCCGCCGCGACCGAGCTCCGACGCCTGGCGAGCGAGGAGGCGGCGCAGCTGCGCGCGCTTGCCGAGCGCGAGACCGGCCACCAGCGCCGCGAGGCGGATGCCTACGTGGCGGAGGTGCGCCACGCGGCCGCCGAGGATGTCGCCCAGCTCCGTCACAACACCGAGCAGGAGACCGCCGAGCTGCGCGCGGTCGCGGCCCGCGAGGCCGCCGAGCTGCGCACCGCCGCCCAGACCGAGGCGACCGAGCTGCGCGACAGCTCCGAGGCGTACGCGGCCGAGCTGCGCCAGGAGACGGAGGCGTGGGTCGCGCACCTGCGCCAGGAGACCGAGAACGCCACGGCGGCCGAGCGCCGCGATGCCGAGGCGTACGCGACCGGGCTGCGCAAGGAGACCGATGCCTGGGCCGCCGCCGAGCGCCGCGATGCCGAGGCGTACGCGACCGGGCTGCGCAAGGAGACCGATGCCTGGGCCGCCGCGCTGCGCGAGGAGGTCGGCGACGAGGTCGCAGCGCTGCGCGACGGCGCCGCCGCCGAGGTCGCCGGATGGCGCGCGGAGGCCGCCGCCGAGGTCGCGGCGCTCCGCAAGGAGACCGAGGCCTGGGATGTGGACCTGCGCCAGGCCACCGAGGCCTGGGCCGCGGAGCTCCGCCACGAGACCGAGACGTGGGAGGTGGACCTGCGCCAGGCCACGGTCGACGAGCTCGCGGCCGACCGCCTCGCGCTCGAGACCTGGGTCACGGCCCAGCGCCAGGAGACCGAGGCCTACGACGCCGACACGCGCCGGGAGGCCGATGCGTACGCGGGCGAGACGCGCCGCGCCGCCGACGCGTACGCCACCAAGGAGCGCCAGGGCGCCGAGGCGTACGCCGCCGAGCAGCACCGTGCGGCCGACGCCTACGCCGCGCAGCAGCGCCGCGACGCGGACGCCTACGCCGCGCAGCAGCGCCGCGACGCGGACGCGTACGCGACCAAGGTTCGCGAGGCCGCGGACGAGGAGGTCGCCGAGCTGCGCGACGCCGTCGCGGCCGAGCTCGCCGAGCTGCGCCAGGGCGCGGCCACGGAGGCGGAGGAGCTGCGGGCCGAGGCCGAGGCCCAGCTCAAGGACGCGCGCCGTCAGGCCGCTGACACCCGCCGCGCGGCGGACGAGGAGACCGGCGCCCTGCGTGCGCTCGTCGCCACCGAGACGCTGCAGCTGCGTCAGGCCGCCGAGTCAGAGACCGCGGACCTGCGCGCGACCGTCAACGCGGAGCTCGCCGAGCTGCGCTCCGCCGCCGATGCCGACGCCACGCGCCTCACCCGCGAGGCCGAGGCCGCGCTGGGCAAGGCGCAGCAGCAGGCCTCCGACCTGCGTGCCTCCTCCGAGCGCGAGGCGAAGGACGCCGTCGCGAACGCGACCGCCGAGTCGCAGCGCCTGGTGCAGGTCGCGACGGTCGAGTCCACGCGTCTGCGCGACGAGGCCCAGGCCGAGGCCGAGGCTGCTCACGAGGAGGCACGCCGCACGCGCGAGGACCTCGAGCTGGACATCGCCACCAAGCGCGAGCAGGCCGAGCGCGAGCTCACGCAGCGTCACGAGGAGGCCACCGCCGAGACCGCGGCGATGGTCGAGGACGCGAAGCGCCGCACCGCTGAGGCGGAGGACCGCCTCAGCGCGACCCTCGAGCGTGCCGAGGCGGTGCGCCGCGAGGCGGAGGTCCACTCGCAGACCCTGCTCACCAACGCGCGCAACAACGCCGACGAGATCGTCTCGGAGGCGCGCGAGCACGCCGAGGCCATCATCTCCGAGGCCGTGAGCGACGCCGAGCGCGAGCGCACCATGGCCGCCCGCGAGGTCGACGAGCTCAACCGTCAGCGCGAGTCCATCACCACCTACCTGGACGATCTCCGCGGGCTGCTGTCCTCCGACCCGGTGGGCAACCTCGCGCGCGCGACCCGGCTCCAGGCCGAGCACGACGCCGAGGCCGAGCACACCGAGGCCTGACGTGGACGCGCGCGACGACCGTCTCGAGATGGCGGCCGCCCTCGAGCGGCGCCGGCAGGCGGAGTCGCGCGCGGCGGCCGGCCTCATCGAGGCGTTCGTCCGCGACGCCGAGGCGGCCGGGCTGGCCCCCGAGACGCTCACGGCGCGCACGTACGACGGCCGCTCCCGCATCCGTACGCATGTGACGGGGTGGTACCTCAAGCGCGACCGGTCGGTCGGCGTCGGCACCGACGGGAGCTTCTACGTGCTGTCGACGCCGGGCGGGCTCATGGAACGGCTCCGGGGTGCGACGCTCGCTCCCGCCGATCCCCCGCTCGAGCTGGGCCGCGGCGCGCGCGACGGCGAGTCCCTGCCGCTGCAGGAGGCGCTCGACAAGCGCCTCGCGGGCGGCGACTCCTGGGGCTGACACCCGCCGGCGCCGCATCGCGCCTGGATGACCAGCGGTTCCCGGACGTGGATGGAGGGGGCACCTCACGCCCCCCTCGTGGTGAGGTGCCCCCGCACCAGCATGGTGACACGGGCACCGTGAGCGCGCCATACCCGCGGCACAAATTTCACATATCGGTAACGCGGGGGGCCTGATCGTCTCAGGATGCGGTCTCGGCGCGCTCGATCAGGCCGGCGACCAGCCCTGCGACGGCCTCCGGCGCCTCGACCGCGCACAGGTGCCCGACGCCTTCCAGCACCACCGGCTCGACCCCCAGCGAGGCCGCCATGGCGCGCGCGGCGGGCTGCCCGGCGATCGCATCGTGCTCGCCTACGGCCACGAAGGCGGGGACCTCGAGCGACGAGAGCACCTCGGTGCGGTCGGGACGGGCCGCCATGGCGCGCTGCCCCCATGCGATGCCGTCGCCGCCGTGGCGCGCGATGTTCGCCGCGACCGTCCCGACAAGCGCCTCGCGCGCCTCGCCCTGCGTGCCCACCAGGCCCTCAGCAGCGCCGCGCGGATCCGGGTGACCCTCGGCGCCGTCGACCTGGTCGGCGAGAGCGAGGCGGGCGTCGCGCGCCTCGTCCGTGTCGGCCTCCGACTTGGTGCCCAGCAGACCGATCCCGGCGACCGCCTCCGGGTGACGCTCGGCGACGGCCATCGCGATGTAGCCGCCCATCGAGCAGCCGACCCACACCGCGTTCCGATGCCCCGTGACCTCGCGCATCGCGAGCACCGCGGCATCCGCGACGAGCTCGAGCGACGGCTCCTCGTCCGGGAGCGGCATGTCGCCGATGCCAGGCACGTCGAACGTGATGATGTCGCCGGGGAGCGCGGGCAACGCCTCCAGCAGCGGGTCCCATTGGGACCTGTCGACAGGGAAGGCGTTGAGGAGGACCAGGGGCGTGCCGTCGGGTACGAGGCTCACGGGAGACTCCTTGAGGTCGGGCCTGACCTCATTCCACCATGGACGCGGGCACCGCGTCGGGCAGCGGCGCGCGGTCGGGCGCGACGCGCTCGACGATCGCCTGGTGGACCAGCCTCACGTACCGCTCCCCCACCCACAGGTGCTTCGCCTCGGGCACGGCGATCAGCTCGAGCTGGGTGAGCGGTGCGAAGCGCTCGCGCGCCTCCTCCGGCTGGAGGAAGTCGTCGTGCTCCGGGACCAGCGCGGTGACCGGCTTGCCCGTGGCCGCCCAACGGCGCATGTCCTCCTCGGTGGCACGATGCAGGGGCGGGGACAGCAGGATCGCCCCCTCGACGTCCAGATCGGCGCCGTGCATGAGCGTGAGCTCCGTGCCGAAGCTCCAGCCGACGAGCCACCGGTGCGGGAGCCCCCGGCTCACCGCGAAGTCGACCGCGGCGCGCACATCGGCGGCCTCGCCGATGCCCTCCTCGAAGCGGCCCTCGGAGGTCCCCCGCGGCGAGGACGTCCCGCGCGTGTTGAAGCGCAGCACCGCGAGCCCGGCGAGCGCAGGAAGCCGCCAGGCGGCCTTGCGGTACACGTGCGAGTCCATGAAGCCGCCGTGCGTCGGCAGAGGGTGGAGCGTGATGAGCGTGCCCGTGACGGGGCCGTGCGCGGGAAGCGCGAGCTCGCCCACGAGCGTGAGCCCGTCCTCGGTGCGCAGCACGATCTCCTCGCGGTCGGCAGGGAGCACGGTCATCGAGCGCAGCTCGACCAGGTTCTCGGTGTCCTCGGTCATCGTGTCCTCTCTCAGCGCCTCAGCGGGCGCGCCCGAAGCCCTGCCAGCAGCCGGTGTGCCAGTGCCGGCGCGCATCGGCGGCGGCCTCGGCGCCCATGATGCTCTCGACCGGCCAGGCGACCACGTGCTGCACTGCGCCCGAGATCTCACCATGGCAGCCGGGGCACACGAAGGTGCGGTCCGTCGGTCGCGGGATGGCGACGTAGAAGTCCTCGCCCCGGGGGCCTCGCTCGATGCGCGCGCGGTTGCCCCACACCCGATCGACGTCGAGCTCCTCGTGGGGCCTGCCGTACGGGCGCTTGGAGGAGCGACGACCGGAAGGCATGGGGTCCAGTCTACGGCCGCACGGTGCCCCGCTCCCCCGCCCGGCGCATCGTCGCCGGACGGGCGGAGCGTGAGGTCAGTACGTGCGCGCGGGCGTCTCCACCGCCGCGTCGAGCTCCGCGAGCGGCAGCGGTCCGCGGCGCGCGATGGTCGCGCGGTACCAGTAGGCCGAGTCCTTCCAGCGGCGCTCCTGGGTCGCGTAGTCCACGCGGACGATCCCGAAGCGCTTGGCGTAGCCCTGCGCCCACTCGAAGTTGTCCATGAGGCTCCAGGCCATGTAGCCGCGGACGTCGGCGCCCTCCTCGATCGCGGTCCTCACCGCGCCGATGTGGTCGTGGAGGTAGCTCACGCGGTCCGCGTCGCGGATGCGGCCGTCCTCACCCAGCACGTCGTCCCACGCGCCGCCGTTCTCGGTGACGTAGAGCGGCTTCCCGGTCTCCCGGTGGATCTTCATGAGGTGCGCGTGGAGCGCGCCGGGGTCCGTGTTCCAGCCCATCGCGGTCATCTTCCCGGGAGGGGTCATGAACTCGATCTGCTCGTCGCCCGGCCACGGCGAGTTGGCGCCGGCCTTGTGGCCGTCCGCGAGCGTCGCGACGTCCGATGCGGCCTTGGCCTTGTGCGCGTTGTGGCGCACCACGTGGGAGGCGTAGTAGTTCACGCCGAACCAGTCGACGGCGCCCTTCATCTCCTCGAGGTCGCCCTGCTGCACGAACGCCCAGTCGGTGAGGTGCTCGGTGTTGGGTCGCAGGATCGCCGGGTACGTGCCGTCCACGAACGGCTGGTGGAACATGCCGTTGGCGAGCGCATCGATGTGCGCGCTCGCGGCGAGGTCGAGGGGGTTCGACGGGTCCCACGGACGCGGCGTGTGCGAGTTGTTGACGATGCCGATGCGCAGGTCGGGCCGCACGGCCTTCATGGCGCGGTAGGCGCGTGCATGCGAGAGCAGCAGGTGGTGCGCGGCGGTGAGGCCCTCGACATCGTCCGCATGGCCCGGCGCGTGCGCGCCGGAGCCGTAGCCCACGAACGAGCTCACCCACGGCTCGTTGAACGTCGCCCACGTCTCGACGTCGGCGCCCAGCTCCTCCGCAATGCGGGTCGCGTACGCGACGAACGCGTCGACCGTGTCGCGGCTGAGCCAGCCGCCCTTGTCCTCGAGCGGCTGCGGGAGGTCCCAGTGGTACAGGGTCGCGAGGGGCACGATGCCCTTCTCGCGCAGACGCGCCACCAGGCCCCTGTAGAAGGCGATGCCCTCGGGGTTGAACTCGCCCGTGCCGGTGGGCTGCACGCGGGGCCACGCGATGGAGAAGCGGTACGCCTGGAGACCCAGGTCGACCATCATGTCGATGTCGCGCTCCCACCGGTGGTAGTGGTCGCACGCGACGTCGCCGGTGTCGCCCTCGACCACCGCGCCGGGCGTGTGCGAGAACGTGTCCCAGATGGACGGCCCGCGGCCGCCTTCGGTGGCCGCGCCCTCGATCTGGTAGGCGGCCGTGGCCGCGCCGAAGAGGAAGTCCTGGGGGAAGATCATGGATGCGAGCCTAGCCGAAACGATTCGACCCGAGCCCCTCACCCGACAGCGCCAACGGAGCTGGTCCCGGTTCGCAGGCGTGTCGCGCCGAGGAACGGCCGACACGCCGCATCGTTCCCGCGGGATCCGTTGCTGCTGTCGGGGTGGGAGAGCTAGAAGAGCCGGTCGCTCAGGTCCACGTCGCCCTTCATCGCCTCGTAGTCGAGGAGCAGGCAACGGATGCCTCGGTCCTCCGCGAGCACGCGGGCCTGGGGCTTGATCTCCTGCGCGGCGAACACGCCCTGCACGGGCGCGAGGAGCGGATCGCGGTTCATGAGCTCGAGGTAGCGCGTGAGCTGCTCGACGCCGTCGATCTCGCCGCGACGCTTGATCTCGATCGCGACGGAGGCGCCGGCCGAGTCGCGCGCGAGGATGTCCACCGGGCCGATCGCGGTCATGTACTCGCGGCGCACCAGGGTGTGCCCGTCGCCGAGCAGCGTGATCTGGGCCGCGAGGAGCTCCTGGAGGTGCGCCTCGACGCCGTCCTTGACGAGCCCCGGGTCCACCCCGAGCTCGTGCTCGGTGTCGGACAGCACCTCGTGGAGCTCGATCTCGAGGCGGTCGTCCGTCTTGTCGTGCTGGACCACCCAGACCTCGGTGACGCCGCGCTCCGCGGCCTCCTCCGTGAGGGAGGAGGACCGCAGAGTGCACGGCGGGCTCATCCAGTTGAGCGGCTTGTACGAGCCGCCATCCGAATGGAGCAGGACCGAGCCGTCGGCCTTGACCATGATGGCTCGGGTCGCGAGCGGAAGATGCGCTGACAGCCGTCCGGTGTACCGGGCCGCGCAGCGCGCGATCACCACCCGCATCAGTGAGCGGCCGGAGCCTTCGCCTCGGCGGGGGCCACGGGCTCGACCACGACCGTGACCACGTCACGGTCGAAGGACACGAAGCCCGAGGAGATCGGGAACTCGGCGTCGCCGTCGGCCCCGCCGCGCACGCGCACGGTGCCGGCCCGCAGGACGGACAGCACCGGCTCGTGCCCGGTCAGGAGGCCGATCTCGCCCTCCACGGTGGGCGCGACGAGCCGCTCCGCCGTCCCCGACCAGAGGACCCGGTCGGGGGCGACGACGTCGACGGTGAGAGGACCGGCCATGATCAGCCGATCTCCTTCTGGATGCGCGCCCAGTTCTTGTCGAGGTCCTCGAGACCACCGATGTTGAAGAACGCCTGCTCCGAGATGTGGTCGTACTTGCCGTTGACCAGGCCCGAGAAGGCCTCGACGGTCTCGGACAGCGGCACGGTCGAACCCTCGACGCCCGTGAACTGGGTCGCCATGTAGGTGTTCTGCGAGAGGAACTGCTGGATCTTGCGCGCACGCGCGACGATGATCTTGTCCTCCTCCGAGAGCTCGTCCACACCGAGGATCGCGATGATGTCCTGCAGCTCCTTGTTGCGCTGGAGGATCGACTTCACGGCGTTCGCGGTCTCGTAGTGGTCGCGGCCCACGTAGCGCGGGTCGAGGATGCGCGAGGTCGACGTCAGCGGGTCCACCGCGGGGTAGAGGCCGCGCGACGCGATCTCACGCGACAGCTCCGTGGTCGCGTCGAGGTGCGCGAACGTGGTGGCCGGCGCCGGGTCGGTGTAGTCGTCCGCGGGCACGTAGATCGCCTGCAGCGAGGTGATCGAGTGGCCACGGGTCGAGGTGATGCGCTCCTGGAGCTGGCCCATCTCGTCCGCGAGGTTGGGCTGGTAGCCCACCGCGGAGGGCATGCGGCCGAGCAGCGTCGACACCTCGGAGCCCGCCTGCGTGAAGCGGAAGATGTTGTCGATGAACAGCAGCACGTCCTGCTTCTGGACGTCGCGGAAGTACTCCGCCATGGTCAGCGCCGACAGGGCGACGCGCAGACGCGTGCCCGGCGGCTCGTCCATCTGGCCGAAGACCAGGGCGGTCTGCTTGATGACGCCGGACTCGGTCATCTCCTCGATGAGGTCGTTGCCCTCACGGGTGCGCTCACCGACGCCCGCGAACACCGACACACCGTTGTGGTTGTTGGCGACGCGGTAGATCATCTCCTGGATGAGGACGGTCTTGCCGACGCCCGCACCACCGAAGAGGCCGATCTTTCCACCCTGCACGTACGGGGTGAGGAGGTCGATGACCTTGATGCCCGTCTCGAACATCTGGGTCTTGGACTCGAGCTGGTCGAAGGCGGGCGCCTTGCGGTGGATGGGCCACGTCTCGGTGACCTCGATCTTCTCGCCCTCCTTGGCGTTCAGCACCTCGCCGGTCACGTTGAACACGTGGCCCTTGGTGATGTCGCCGACGGGCACCGAGATCGGCTTGCCCGTGTCGAGGACCTGGGCGCCGCGGACGAGGCCGTCCGTGGGCTTCAGCGCGATGGCACGGACGAGGTTGTCGCCCAGGTGCTGCGCGACCTCGAGGGTCATGTGGAGCACGCCCTCGTCCTCGCCCTGCGAGGACAGGTCGATGTCGACCGTGAGCGCGTTGTAGATGTCGGGGATCGCGTCGGCCGGGAACTCGATGTCGACGACCGGGCCGACGACTCGCGAGACGCGACCGACGACGGGCGCGTCCGCGGCGTTGGCCGGGGTGGTCTCTGCGGTGGTGGTCATGATCTCTCGCTTCTTGTCACGAGGCCGCGAGCGCATCGGCGCCCGAGACGATCTCGCTGATTTCCTGGGTGATCTCGGCCTGACGCGCCTGGTTGGCGAGTCGGGTGTAGTTGCGGATGATGTCCTCGGCGTTCGAGGTGGCGGTGTTCATCGCACGCTGACGGCTCGCGAGCTCGGAGGCCGCGCAGTGCAGCAGGCTCGCGAAGATGCGCGACTCGATGTAGCGCGGCAGCAGCGCGTCGAGCACCAGCTCGGGCGACGGCTCGAAGTCGTACAACGGCTCGATCTCGCCCTCCTCCGTCTCCTCCACGCCCTCGACGATCTCGAGGGGCAGGAGACGCAGGACCATCGCCTGCTGCGTCACCATCGAGACGAACCGGGTGCCGACGATGTAGATCTCGTCGACGCCGCCGTCCTCCTTGGACGCCTGGAACCGCTCGAAGAGCGCACGGGCCATCTCGCGGGCGGTCTCGCGCTCCGGGGCGTCGGACGCGCCGGTCCACTGACCCGCGAGCTCGCGCCGGCGGAACGAGTAGTACGACACCGCGCGGCGGCCGGCCGCGAACTGCACGACCTCCTTGCCGTCCGCCTGGAGGCGACCGCGCAGGCGCTCGGCCTCACGGATGACGTTCGCGGAGTACGCGCCCGCCATGCCACGGTCCGCGCTGATGACCAGCACGGCCACGCGACCGGTGTCCGTCCGCACGGTCGTCAGCGGGTGGTCGACGCTCGAGTGCGCCGCCACCGCGCTGATCGCGCGCGTGATGGCCCGCGTGTACGGGGTGGCCTGCTCCACACGGAGCCGGGCCTTCCCGATACGCGAGGCCGCGATGAGCTCCATCGCGCGGAAGATCTTCTTGAGCGAGCTGGTCGCCCTGATCTTCTGCCGATAGACGCGCTGCTGTCCGGCCATCGGCTACTTCTTCTCCGCGACGATGCGCTCCTGCTCGACGGAGACGCCCTCACCGTCGTCGACGGTCGAGTCCGTGGTCAGCGCCACGCTCTCGCCCTCGAGGAAGGTCGAGACGAAGTCGTCGACGTGCGTGTGGAGCGCCGCCTCGTTGTCGTCGGACAGCTGACCGGTGGTCGCGATGTCGGACAGGATCGAGGTGTTGCGACGCAGGTGGTCGAGCAGCTCGCGCTCGAAGCGCAGCACATCGCCCACGGCGATCTTGTCGAGCTTGCCCTTGGTGCCGGCCCACACGGACACGACCTGCTCCTCGACCGGGAACGGCGAGTACTGGGGCTGCTTGAGCAGCTCCATGAGGCGTGCACCACGGGTCAGCTGCTGGCGCGAGGCCGCGTCGAGGTCGGACGCGAACATCGCGAACGCCTCGAGCGAGCGGTACTGCGCGAGCTCGAGCTTGAGCGTGCCGGAGACCTTCTTCATGGCCTTGACCTGCGCGGAGCCACCGACGCGCGACACGGAGATACCGACGTCGACCGCGGGGCGCTGGTTCGCGTTGAACAGGTCCGACTGGAGGAAGATCTGGCCGTCGGTGATCGAGATGACGTTGGTCGGGATGTAGGCCGAGACGTCGTTGGCCTTGGTCTCGATGACCGGGAGACCCGTCATCGAGCCCGCGCCCATCTCGTCCGACAGCTTCGCGCAACGCTCGAGCAGACGGCTGTGCAGGTAGAACACGTCGCCGGGGTACGCCTCGCGGCCCGGCGGGCGACGCAGGAGCAGCGACACGGCACGGTAGGCCTCGGCCTGCTTCGACAGGTCGTCGAAGATGATCAGGACGTGCTTGCCGTCGTACATCCAGTGCTGGCCGATGGCCGAGCCGGTGTAGGGCGCGAGGTACTTGAAGCCGGCCGGGTCGGACGCGGGGGCCGCGACGATGGTCGTGTACTCGAGCGCGCCGGCCTCCTCGAGGGCGCCACGCACCGAGGCGATGGTCGAGCCCTTCTGACCGATGGCGACGTAGATGCAGCGGACCTGCTTGGACGGGTCGCCGCTCTCCCAGTTGGCCTTCTGGTTGATGATCGTGTCGATCGCGATCGCGGTCTTGCCGGTCTGGCGGTCGCCGATGATCAGCTGGCGCTGGCCACGGCCGATCGGGATCATCGCGTCGATGGCCTTGAGACCCGTCTGGAGGGGCTCGTGCACCGACTTGCGCTGCATGACGCCGGGCGCCTGGAGCTCGAGCGCGCGGCGCGCCTCGGTCTCGATGTCGCCGAGGCCGTCGATCGGGTTGCCGAGCGGGTCGACCACGCGGCCGAGGTAGCCGTCGCCGACCGCGACGGAGAGCACCTCGCCGGTGCGCTGGACCGTCTGGCCCTCCTCGATACCCGTGAACTCACCGAGCACCACGACGCCGATCTCGCGGACGTCGAGGTTGAGCGCGAGGCCGAGCGTGCCGTCCTCGAAGCGCAGCAGCTCGTTGGCCATGCAGCCCGGAAGCCCCTCGACCTGCGCGATGCCGTCGGCCGCGAGCGTCACGCGACCCACCTCGTCGACCACGGCGCCCTTGGGCTCGTAGGACTTCACGTAGCTGTCGAGTGCAGCCCGGATCTCGTCGGGGCTGATCGTCAACTCTGCCATGCCATCTCTCCTGTCAGTACCGCCGTGGCGGCCGGTGGTGCGTCGGGCTTAACCGACAAGTCGTCGTCGTGCTTCGTCGAGCCGGGACAGGACGGTGCCGTCCACGACCTCGTGCCCGACCTGAACTCGGATGCCGCCCAGGACCTCGGGGTCCACAGCGACGTTGATCGTGACCTCGCGGCCGTACGCCTGCGTGAGCAGCGAGACGAGCCGCGTGCGCTGCGCCGCGCTGAGCTCGACCGCGGCGGTGACATGCGCGAGCACCTTCTCGCGGTGCTCGGCGGCGTCCTCGAGGAGCCGTTCGAGCGCCGGGAGCAGGCGGTGGCCACGCGGCACGCCCACGACCCTGCGCAGCAGGGCATCCGTGGTCGGCAGCAGCTTGCCGCCGAGCACGCCCTCGAGCAGCGCCAGACGCGCCTCCTTGGTCGCGGAGCGGTTGCCCAGCGCCGTGAGGAGGTCGCGGTCGCCGGAGACCGCCCGCTCGACGCGGAACAGCTGCTCCTCGACGTCGTCGAGGGTGCCCGCGTCGAGGGCGTACGCGAAGATCGCGCGCTCCCCCGCATCGTCGATCGCGTCGGCGAGGTCGTCCTCGGCCGACCAGCGCGCACCGGCGAACGCCGCGAGGGCGTCCACCACGCGCGGGTCGAAGGAGGCGAACAGCTGGCGGACCAGCTCGCCCTTGGACTCGGCCGAGCGGGCCGGATCCGTGAGGGCACGGCGGAGCGAGCCCGACCCGTCGAGCGCGTCCACCGCTGCGAACAGCTGCTCCGCGATGACGATGCCGTCCTTGCGGTTCGCCGCCATCACGGGGGCGAGCTGCTGGAGCACCGCGTCACGCGACGCCTGGCTCGTTCCACGCATGCGCTTAGCCCTCCGCCTTGACCGTCGACTCGAGGTCGTCGAGGAAGCTGTCGATCACACGCTGCTGACGGGCGTCGTCGGCGAGCGACTCGCCCACGATGCGCGACGCGAGCTCGGTCGCGAGCGAGCCGACCTCCGTACGCAGCGAGATGACCGCCTGGTGACGCTCGGCGTCGATCTGGCGCTGGGCCGTCTCGACGATGCGCTCCGCGTCCGTGCCGGCACGACGACGCGCCTCGGCGAGGATCTGCGAGGCCTCGACGCGCGCGTCCTCACGGATACGCGCGGCCTCGGCACGAGCCTCGGTGAGCTGAGCCGTGTACTCCTCGAGAGCGGCGGCGGCCTCGGCCTGAGCCTTCTCCGCCTTCTCGATGCCGCCCTGGATGAGCTCGGCGCGCTCGTCGAGCACGGTCTGCAGCTTCGGGAGGATCACCTTGGTGAAGACCACAGCGATGATCGCGAAGATCACGATCGACCACAGCAGGTCGTAAGGCGCGGGCAGGATCAGGTCCGCGCCCTCCACCTCCGAGGTGTGCGCCTCCTCCGCGAGAAGCAGAGTCTGGGCGAGCATCATCAGAAGATGAAGCCGGTGACCAGGCCGAGCAGCGCGAGCACCTCGACGAACGCGACACCGATGAACATCGTGGCACGGAGCTGGCCGGAGACCTCAGGCTGGCGGGCCATGCCCTCGATGGTCTTGCCGATCAGGATGCCCAGACCGATGCCGGGGCCGATCGCGGCAAGGCCGTAACCGATGGTCGCGAGGTTGCCCTCGACCGCAGCAAGAGTGGTGACGTCCACTTGTGTTTCCTTCCGTTGTGACGAGGCCAGGGCTTCTGGCCGCGCAGGCTTGGTTTTAGTGCTCTTCCTCGAGCGCCATGTTCAGGTACACGGCCGCGAGCATGGTGAAGACGTACGCCTGAAGCAGGGCCACGAAGACCTCGAACAGGGTGAAGGCGAAGCCCGCGGCGAAGGTCACCGCGCCCGTCGCCTTCATCGCCCCCGAAGCGGCGAAGAAGAAGTACTGGGTGGCGGAGAAGCACAGCACCAGCAGCAGGTGGCCCGCGATCATGTTCGCCGCGAGTCGCAGCGCCAGGGTGGCCGGTCGCAGGATGAACACCTGCAGGAACTCGATCGGCGTGAGCAGCAGGTAGATCGCCTTCGGCACGCCCGGGGGGAACAGCGAGTTCTTGAGGTACCCGCCCAGGCCGTGCTTCTTGACGCCGTGCGCCAGGTACAGCACGTAGACCCAGAGCGCCATGATGATCGGCAGGCCGATCAGCGACGTGCTCGCGATGTTGAGGAACGGGATCACGCCCGTGATGTTGAAGAACACGATCGCGAGGAAGATCGTGGTGAGGATCGGCAGGAAGCGCTTGCCCTCGTGGCCCATGACGGGCTCGACGATCTGGTCCTTGACGAAGTCGAGCAGGAACTCGATCGAGGCCTGGAAGCGGCCGGGGACCACCTTCGCGCGCTGCGCCACGATCGCGAACACCACGATGAGGGCGATCGCCGCGATGAGGCGCACCATCATGATGCGGTTGAACTCGAAGATCGTTCCGTCGCCGAAGAGGGCGGGCGGGAAGAAGTCGGTGATCGACGGGGCGTGGAAGCCGTCGGAGCTGAACATCCGTTCGATGTAGCTCTTCGACTCTCCCGAGTCGGCAGCCTCAGCGCTGACGACCGCTGCCAATAGGTTCCCCACGAAGTCTCCTGTGCGATGGCTTCTTGGGCGCGGACCATCGTCCGACGCCGTTGACTGCGCGCTAGCCTAACGCATCGAAGCCGGGACTAAGGACCCGGCTGGACGTACGGAATGCGCGCTTTGCGCATCGTGGCCACATCGACCACGAGCGATGCCACGATACCCGTGACGGCGGTGGCCGCGAACGCCACCTTGTGGAACGATTCGACGTTCTTCAGCAGCAGCAGCGCGACGATGATGACCAGCATCTTGCCCAGCCACGAGAAGGCGACGATGCCTGCCATGACATGCGGCGGCTTGCGATGCCCGACGAGCATCGCGACCGGCGTGGGGATCGCGCCGAGCGCGGCCACGGCGGCGCCGACCAGGGCGGCGACGGCCGCCGCGGGCCCCGCGACGGCCCACGCGATCGCGGCGCCGACCACGGCGATCGCACCGAGGACGATCCCGATGAGGACGATCGCACGGCGATACATCCGTGCCTCTGCGGTCATGGCTTCTCCTCGGTCAGGGTGGACGATGCGATGGCTGACGACGCGGCGGCCTGGGCGGCGGCCGCACGGGCCGCCAGGCGGGCATCGTGCCGCTTGCGCCCTTCGGGGGTGACCCGCTGGAGCGCGAAGATCGCGTGACCCAGGCGCCGCCACTGCCGCGAGAAGAACCTCGCGAGCCGCGGCGAGGCGGTCACCACCGCCGCGCCGATCACGCCGACCGCCGTGAACGCGATCGCGCCCGCCGGCGGCAGGAACACGATCGACACGGTCCCGTACGACAGCACGGCGGTCCAGATGTAGAGCACCGTGACGGCCCAGCGGTGCGAGTGCCCGCGCCGCAGCAGCAGGTGGTGCAGGTGGTGCTTGTCGGGCGAGAACGGCGAGTCGCCGCGCAGCGTGCGTCGCACCACGGCGGCCGTCATGTCCACCAGAGGGACCGCGAGGACCATGATCGGCAGGAGGATCGGGATGAAGGCCGGGACGCGCTCGCGCTCGGAGATCACGGCGGGGTCGATCTGCCCCGTCACGATGATCGCTGCCGCGGCGAGCATGAGCCCCAGCACCATCGAGCCCGAGTCGCCCATGAAGATGCGTGCCGGATGCACGTTGTGCGGCAGGAAGCCCAGGCACGCGCCCACGAGCAGCGCGACCACGATGGTCGCGAGCGACGAGTAGTCCCCCGGCGACGCGGAGCGCGCGAGCAGGTACGTGTACGCGAAGAAGGCCGTGCCGCCGATCGCGATCATGCCGGCGGCAAGCCCGTCGAGCCCGTCGACGAAGTTGACGGCGTTCATCGCGATCACCACCACGAACACCGTCGCGATGAGCGAGACGTACGAGCTCCCGATGGTGACGCCCGCGATGGGCACCGTCACCAGCTGCACGCCGCCCGAGGCGACCACCACGCCCGCGAGGAACTGTCCCGCGAGCTTGGCCATCCAGTCGAGGTCGAAGATGTCGTCGACCATGCCGAGCGCGCACACGATCGCGGCGCCGCCGAGCACGGCCCAGGCCTCGCGCCCCGCGTCGAACACGGGCATGAGGAACGGGATGGCCGATGCGACCACGCCCGCCGTGGCGAGACCGAGGAAGATCGCTATCCCGCCGAGCCGCGGGATCGGGGTGGTGTGGACGTCACGGGCGCGGACGGCGGTGATCGCGCCCACGCGGAAGGCGAGGTGGCGTGCCGCGGGGGTCGCGACGTACGCGACCAGCGCCGCGATAGCCATGAGCGTCAGGTAGACCTTCACCCGGCGTCACCTGCGACGGCGTCCTCCCCCACGATCTCGACGATGCGCTCGCGGGAGATCCCGCCCTGACGGACGATGCGCAGACGGTCGCCCGTCGCGTCGACGATGGTGGAGGCGACGCCGAGCGGGCTGTCGCCGGCGTCGAGATAGATCGCGACGGAGTCGCCCAGCTGCGTCTCCGCGTCGGCCGCGGTCGTCGCGGCAGGCTCGCCCGTCCTGTTCGCGCTGGTCACCGCGAGCGGGCCGGTGCGCGACAGCAGCGCGAGGGCGGCCGGGTGGTCGGGCACGCGCAGCGCGACGGTGCCGCGCGTCTCGCCGAGGTCCCATGCGAGCGACGGCTGCGCCTTGACGATGACCGTGAGGGCACCCGGCCAGCACTGCTCCATGAGCGCGCGGGCCGGTGCGGCCACCTCGCGTGCGAGGCCGTCGACCGTGCGGACGTCGGGGATGAGCACCGGCGGCGGCATCTGGCGACCGCGGCCCTTGGCCGCGAGCAGCGCCGTGACCGCGGTGGGGCTGAAGGCGTCGGCCCCGACCCCGTAGACGGTGTCGGTGGGCAGGACGATGACCGCTTGGCGGTTGACGGCGTCGACGGCGGCATCGAGCGACGGCCCCCAGGCGTTGGGGTCGTGGACGGGCAGGATCACGCGGTCAGTCTCTCAGACACCCACGCGCGTCGCGACGAGCATGCGGTCGCGTCCCGTGAGATCCGTGAGCGTGCGGACATCTCCCCACCACTCGGAGGACTCGGCGTACTCGCGCAGGGCAGGGCCCTGCTCGTCCCCGTGCTCCATCACCAGCACACCGCCGACGCGCAGCAGACGCTGCGCCTCGTCGAGGATCGCGCGCGGCACGGCGAGGCCGTCGGCGCCCAGGCCGTACAGCGCCTGCGGCGGATCGTGGAGCGCCACCTCCGGGTCGCGCGGGATCGCTGCGGTGGGGACGTACGGAGGGTTGGTGACCACCACATCGGCGCACTGGTCGAACTGGCGGAGGCAGTTGCGCGCGTCGCCGTAGACGGAGCGCAGGCGAGTGCGCACGTCCGCGGGCTGGGCGCGCGCGTTGAGGCGCAGGTAGACCAGCGCCTCCTCGCTCGCCTCGACCATCGCGACCTCCGCCTCGGGGATCTCCGTCGCGATCGAGATGCCGATCGCCCCGGAGCCGGCGCAGAGGTCGGTGACACGGACGGTGCCGCGCATCTCGAGCGCATCGCGCGCCGCGGCGATCGCGACGCCGGCCACCACCTCGGTCTCGGGCCGCGGGATGAACACGCCGGGCCCGACCTGGAGCTCGAGCGAGCGGAAGTACGCCTTGCCGGTGATGTGCTGGAGCGGCTCGCGGTCGACCCGGCGCGTGACGCGGGCCTCGAGGAGGTCCAGGTCGGCGCCGTCGGGCCACTCGTCGTCGCGCGCGGCGGCGGTACGGATGTAGCTGGGCTCGAGCCCCAGCGTGTGCGCGATCAGCACGATCGCGTCGTGGTGGGGCGAGGGGACGCCTGCGTCGGCAAGGCGTCGGGTGGTGTCGCGCAGGCGCGCGCCTACGGTGGGCACGGGTGGAGTCTACGGGGTGCGGACGCTACTCGGCCGCGGAGAGCCGGGCGGCCTCGTCCGCGTCGATCGCGGACTGGATGACCGGCTGGAGGTCGCCGGCGAGCACCTGGTCGAGGTTGTACGCCTTGTACCCCGTGCGGTGGTCCGCGATGCGGTTCTCGGGGAAGTTGTACGTGCGGATGCGCTCGGAGCGGTCGACCGTGCGGATCTGCGACCGGCGCATGTCCTGGGCCTCGGCCTCGGCGGCCTCCTTCTGCGCCGCGAGGAGACGTGCGCGCAGGATGCGCAGCGCGGACTCCTTGTTCTGGAGCTGGCTCTTCTCGTTCTGGCAGCTCACCACGATGCCGGTCGGGATGTGCGTGAGCCGCACCGCCGAGTCGGTCGTGTTGACCGACTGGCCGCCGGGGCCCGACGAGCGGTACACGTCGACGCGCACCTCGTTCATGTCGATCTCGACCTCGGAGACCTCCTCGACCTCCGGGTAGACGAGCACGCCGGCCGCCGAGGTGTGGATGCGGCCCTGCGACTCGGTCGCGGGCACGCGCTGCACGCGGTGCACGCCGCCCTCGTACTTGAGCTGGGCCCACACGCCGTCCTCGGGCTCGACGGAGCCCCGCGCCTTCACGGCGACGGACACGTCCTTGTACCCGCCCATGTCGGTGTGCACGGCCTCGAGGACCTCGGCCTTCCAGCCCTTGGTCTCCGCGAACTTGAGGTACATCTTCAGCAGGTCGCCCGCGAACAGCGCGGACTCCTCGCCGCCCTCACCCGACTTGATCTCGAGGATCACGTCGCGCGCATCGTCGGGATCGCGCGGGATGAGGATGCGCCGGAGGTGCTCGGTGGCCTCCTCGACGGCGCCTTCGAGGGCCGGGATCTCCTCGGCCATCTCGGGGTCGAGGTCCGCCAGCTCCTGGGCGGCCTCGAGATCGTCCTGGGCGCTCCTCCAGGCCCGATGCGCGGCGACGACGCGGCCGAGCTCCGCGAAGCGACGCCCGAGCGTGCGCGCCCGTCCGCCGTCCGCGTGAACCGCGGGGTCGGCGAGCTGCTGCTCGATGTCGGCGTACTCGTCCAGCATCGGCTGGACGGCTGCGAAGGCTTCGGCCACGTCGTCGCGCGGGTGAAGCGGGTTACTTCTTGTTGCCGTAGCGGCGCTCGAAGCGCGCCACGCGGCCACCGGTGTCCATGATCTTCTGCTTGCCCGTGTAGAACGGGTGGCAGGCCGAGCAGACCTCGACGCTGATCGCGCCGGACGTCACGGTGGACTTGGTCTCGAACGCGTTACCGCAGGTGCACGTGACAGTGGTGGTCACGTACTCGGGGTGGATGTCCTTCTTCATGATCTCCCTTAGTTCGCCACCGGGTCCCGCACGTCTCTCGCACAGGTGAACCGGCAACCTGGGACCCCGTCCGCAGGCGGGGCCAACGAACAATTGTGCCACGCGTGTCAAGCCCGGGCGAATCCGCCGCTGCGCCGCGCGCCCCACCCCGCGCTCGCGGGACATGAAGGTCGGATCCAGACTGGATCCTGCATCCATGTCCCGCTAGGGCGCCTTGACGATGCGCAGCGGCCCCTCCTCCTCCGTCGGCACCTCGAAGCCCTCGAGGTAGGCGGTCGCCGCCGCGGCCGACACGGCGATGTCGTCGGCGGAGCGGTTCCCGCGCGCGGCGAGCCTCGCGAGGATCGTCTCGCGCGGGGTGTCCAGGTAGTGCACAGCGGGGACGATGCCGTGCGCGGCAAGCAGCTCGCGGTAGGCGTCGCGCTGCCCGCGCGACCAGAACGACGAGTCCACCACGGCGCGCTCGTCCCGCGCGACGACGGCCAGGAGAGACTCCTGGACGCGCGCGTGCACCTCCGCGCGGGCATCGTCCGCCAACGGATGCTCGCGGAACCCGAGCTCCCACGCGATGCGATCGAAGGACAGCACCTCGTAGCCCCGGGCCTCGAGCCCTCTCGCGTAGGTGGACTTGCCGGAGCCAGCCATCCCGCACGTGAGAATCACCTGGTCCATGCGGTCAACCTACGCCAGCGGGACATGAAGGTCGGATCCAGGCTGGGTCCTGCATCCATGTCCCGCCAGGACCCGCGACTTCTCCACACCGGGTTCCCCCGACGCGCCATGGGGCGTCGAATGCGAGTCATGCGTCTCCTCCCCGACCTCGTCTCGCTCGACCGTCCGCTCCCCGAGTTCCTCGTCGCCAATGCACACGCATTCACCCGCGCCGACCTGCGCGCGCGGTGGTCGAGAGCGGCGCTCGAGAACGCCGTCCGCTCAGGCGACGCCCGCCGGGTCCTACCCGGCGTCTACTGCGCCCGGACGTACACAGGGTCGCCGACCGTCCGCGGCGAGGCGCTCAACCTCTGGCATCCAGCCGGCCTGGTGACCGGGCCGCTCGCGCTCCGCCTCTATGGCGTCCCCGTCGCAGCCGCGCCGGTCGCGCATATCCGCGTGCAGAACGGCTTCCGCCCCCGCACCCCACCGTGGGTGCGGTGCCTCCAAGGTGAGCGCATCCTTGTGTCGAGCGCACCTTCCGGAGTCTCATGCGTGGTGCCCGAGCTCGCTCTGCTCGATGCATGGCGCCTCGCATCGCCACCGCAGCGCCTCGACATCCTGTGGGAGTCGCTGTGGGCACGCGTCTGCACCTGGCGGCAGCTCGCCCGCGCCGAGCAGGGTGCCGCTCGGATACCTGAGCGGCACCGGCTCCAGCGGGTTCTCGGATGGTTCGAGGACGGCGCCACCACGCCGCTCGAGGTACGGGCACGTCACGAGGCATTCGCGGACCGACGTTTCAGCGGCTTCGAGCGCCAGGTAGGGCTACGCCTGCCGACGCGCCATGCCACGGTGGACATGCTGCACCGGGCGGCACGCGTGATCGTCGAGCTCGACGGCGACCGCTACCACTCGACGCGCGAGGCACGCGATGCGGATCGTGAGCGTCAGACCGACCTCGCCGCGGCGGGCTGGGTGGTGCTGCGCTTCGGATGGCGGGACATCGTCGACAGACCCGGCTGGTGCCGTGAACGTGTGCTTGAAGTGGTGGCACGTCGACTCGCGCGCCCCAGCGGGACATGAGGGCCGGATCCGAGCCAGATCCTGCAATCATGTCCCGCTGAGGCGGTGCGGGGCCGCCTACTGGACGATGCGCAGGGAGACGATGCGCGCGGGCATCCCGTCGCCGCAGGGCGCGTCGTGCGTGCCGAGCTCCTCGACCTTGGCGGTCACCGTGTCCCCCACGACCAGGCCGTCGGGCACCGCGCCGACCAACGACCAGGCGACACCGTCGTCCGTAGTGACCTCGGTGCACCCGTCCGTGAGCGCCGTCACGCGTCCGGCGAGGACGCCGGACGGGATCACGTCGGTGGGCGTCGACGGCGGCGCGGTCGGGGTCGGGAGCGTCGGCAGCTCCGAAGGCGACAGGGGCGCCGCACTGCTCGAGGACGGCGTCGCCGCGCCCGTCGCATCGTCCCCGGGGGACGCCGGGCCGCACGCGGCCATCATCGCCGCCACCGCGACGGCGACCACGGGCACCGCCAGCCTTCGCACCCTTCCATGGTCCTCCTCGCGACGCGGGACGGCGCCCGGAGGCCGGGCCTCCGGGCGCCGCCGCGCCGTCATCGTGCGGTCAGCTCACGCGGACCGTCATGGACGTGCCCTGCTGCTTGACCACGCGGATCTCCACGCCGGCGGCGGGGAGCTTGACGCCGTGGTTCGGCAGCTCGGGGTACCAGTACGTGTCCGTGTCGTCGAACACCGCGTTGCCGGCGGAGCCCTTGATGAAGCTGGGGACCCCGGCGATGTGCAGGGTGAACGAGTCCGCCCTGCGCTTGCTGAACGGCGCGTCGTAGACCTGGACGCGCGCGCGCCAGTAGTTGCCGTTGACGTCCTTCATCGGCTTCGGGTGGGAGTCGATGTAGAGGTTGCGGCCGCTGCCCGGGTGCGCGTAGGTGTCGTTGTCCGAGTAGGACAGGTCCCAGTACGAGATGAGCAGGCCCTCCTGGTAGGAGAAGTGGTCCACCCAGTCCGGCTTGGCGCTCCCGTAGCCGAAGAAGTACGGCCCGGTCTCGAGGTAGCGGTCGTACGACGTGTACGAGCGGTTGGCCGCGATGTAGTAGTTCGGGTAGTCCTGCGTGGACGAGGACCCGACCGCGGTGAAGCCGTCGACCGTCCAGCCGCCGTCGCCGTCCTCCGCGCCGTCGCTGAACACGCCGTCGATCGCGAGGTCGTCGAGGAACACCCCGTCCACGACATTCTGGTCGTTGCCCGCGACGCCGCCGTCCGTGGTGTACCGCAGACGCAGCGAGACCGTCTGACCGGCGAAGGCGCTGAGGTCGTACGATGCTCCGATCCAGTCGGCCTGGGTGCCGTCCGTCGATGCCGGTTCGTCCACCGTGGTGATCGAGCCCGGGATCGGCACGAAGCCGCCACCGCTGTCGACCTCGACGTAGAGGTAGTCGTAGCCCTCCTCGATGTCGTACCGCGTCTGGAACGTGAGCTCCGGGGAGCCCTCGGGCAGCGTCACCTCACGCGTGAGCGTGCTGGTCAGATCGTCCGCGGAACCGGAGTACCACTGGTAGTCCCCGCTCGCCGGCTCCCCGAGATCGGTGGTCACCGTCTTCTCCGGCAGCCCGACGATGAGGGCCTGCGGCTTCTTGGTGTTGTACTCCGACGGCCCGAGCTTCACGGTCGCACGGTCCCCCGCCTCGACGTACTCGTAGTCGAGCCAGCCGAGCATGAGCTTGTTCCACGCGCCCAGGTCGCCTCCGCGCTCGCCGATGCCGCCGTCGGTCTTGGCGCCGAGCCGGCTCTGCGCCATGAGGGTCCAGTACTCGTTGTTGTTGTCGCCGCCGGACTGCACGTTGTAGTCGTCGGGCAGACCGAGGTCGTGGCCGTACTCGTGGTAGAACACGCTGCGCCCGCCGTTCTCCGGCTGCATCGTGTAGTCGCCGATCCACACGCCCGAGGTGCCGATCTGGGTGCCGCCGAGGAGGTTGCCCTCGGGGCCCGTCTGCCCTGCGTAGTTGTAGTAGGCGTACCAGCGGTGCGACCAGATGGCGTCGGAGCCGTAGATGGGGTCGCCGTCGGCCTGGTCGCCGCCGGCGTGCACGATCTGGAAGTGGTCGATGTAGCCGTCGGGCTCGTTGAAGTCACCGTCGCCGTCGTAGTCGTAGCGGTCCCACTGGTCGAACGACTGCAGGTCCGCGTTCACCTCCTCGACGGAGCGGCCCTGCGCGAGCTGGTCCTCGTACCAGACGTTCGCCGCGTCGCGCACGAGCGCCCAGACGCTCGTGCAGACGTTGCCCCCGCAGATGTCGGTGCCGTAGCGGCCCTCCGTGTAGTCGACCTTGACCCAGTCGGTCACCTCGCCGTCCACGCTGTAGCGTCCGGACGACTGGGTCTCGTAGTACTCGCGCAACGACTCGTCGTCGCCGAAGTAGAGGTTCTGGAAGTAGTCGGACGAGTAGTCCGCCTGCCAGACCGTGCTGTTGTCCACCGATCGGTCGGGCTCGGGGATCTCGTTGTGGAGCGGGCCCTCGGTGCGCTGCGCGTCCTCGGCGGCACCGTACGGGTTCGGGGTGTCGCCGAACTCCGCCAGCACCACGAAGATGCGGTCGGTCGCCTCGCGCGACAGCTCGACGTACTGATCCCTGGTCTTGGGCTCATGGCCCTTGGAGCCCTTCGAGCCCTTGGTGGAGCCCTTCTTCCCGCTCGCCTGAGCGGTCTCGACCTCCTCGCCGACCTTGACGACGGTGCTGCCACCGCGCTGCTCCACCGTGAGGTCTCCGTCGAGCACGCCCGTGATCGCCGCCTCGCGCAGCGCCGAGCGCTTCTCGTCGAGCGGGTTGGGCATGTTGTCGGAGGGCACCGCCTCGGCGGTGCCCGTGTCATCCGGAGGGACGAGGCTCGACGCGGTCGCGGCGGGTGCCGCCGCCATGCCCGCGCCGAGGATCATCAGGGTGGTGGTTGCCAACAGTTTCTTGCGCACGTATGCCTCCCGGGTTGAGGGACGCCGCACCCGCTGATGACGGATGCAGCGCGATACAAGGCGGCCGCGCTCACGCGGCCGCCGTGCTGCACGCCTCCGCCCTGCGGCTCTGATGGGGCCCACGGCATCGGCGCCATGCCCGAAACGCATGAATTACTACGCTTTGAGCACATGGTCACCATATGGCAAGGTTCTGCGACGCGCGCAAGGTGAACCGCACATCGTCCTGCGCATCACGCACGATTCGCGCGCAGATGCCGCACCGGCACAAGAAAAGGCCGGGCCCGCCTTGTGGCGGACCCGGCCCTGACGCGCGCGAGCGGCGAGGCTACTTCTCCTCGTCCATCCCCGGCGTGGTCTTGGCGACCTGCATGAGGAACTCGGCGTTGGTCTTGTTCTCCTTGAGCTTGCCCAGGAGCACCTCGATGGCCTGCTGCTGCTCGAGCCCCGTGAGGACGCGGCGCAGCTTCCACATGATCTTGAGCTCGTCGGCGCTCATGAGGATCTCCTCACGGCGCGTACCCGACGCGTTGACGTCGACGGCCGGGAAGATGCGGCGGTCGGCGAGCGTGCGCGAGAGCTTGAGCTCCATGTTGCCGGTGCCCTTGAACTCCTCGAAGATCACCTCGTCGGCCTTCGAGCCGGTCTCCACGAGCGCGGTCGCGAGGATGGTGAGCGAGCCGCCGTTCTCGATGTTGCGCGCGGCGCCGAAGAAGCGCTTGGGCGGGTACAGCGCCGACGAGTCGACACCGCCCGACAGGATGCGGCCGGACGCGGGCGCCGAGATGTTGTAGGCGCGGCCCAGACGCGTGATCGAGTCGAGCAGCACGACCACGTCGTGGCCCATCTCGACCAGGCGCTTCGCACGCTCGATCGCGAGCTCGGCGACGGTGGTGTGGTCGTCTGCCGGACGGTCGAAGGTCGAGGCGATGACCTCTCCCTTGACCGTGCGCTGCATGTCCGTGACCTCCTCGGGGCGCTCATCGACGAGCACGACCATGAGGTGGACCTCGGGGTTGTTCGTGGTGATCGCGTTGGCGATCGACTGCAGCACCAGCGTCTTGCCGGCCTTGGGCGGCGACACGATGAGGCCGCGCTGACCCTTGCCGATCGGCGCCACGAGGTCGATGACGCGGTTGGTCATGTTGCGCGGCTCGGTCTCGAGGTGGAGACGGTGCTGCGGGTACAGCGGCGTGAGGTCGCCGAACGCGGGGCGGTTCCGAGCCTCCTCGGTCGCCATGCCGTTGACCTTGTCGACGCCGGCGAGGGCATTGAACTTCTGGCGCTGACCGCGCTCGCCCGGGCGGGGCGGGCGGACGGTGCCGGTGATGGCGTCGCCCTTGCGCAGGCCGTACTTCTTGATCTGGTTCATCGACACGTAGACGTCCGACTTGCCGGGGAGGTAGCCGGTGGTGCGGATGAACGCGTAGTTGTCGAGGATGTCGACGATGCCGCCGACCGGGGTCAGCTCCTCGTCGTCGCGGGCGTCGTCCTCGTCGTGCTGCGGCTGGCCGGCGACCTCGACCACATCGCGGTCGCGCCCCCGTCCGCGGCCACGACCGCGGCCGCGGCGCCGGCGGCCGCCGCGCTCGTCGTCGTCGGCCTGCTGGCCCTGCGCCTGGCGCGGGCCCTGCTGGCGCTGCTCGTCGTCGCCCTCCTCGCGGTCGCCACGCGGCAGGTCGAGGCTCACGGCCTCCTTGGCGCGTCGCGCGCGGTCCTCGGCGGCCTCGGACGCGGGCTCGGGCTGGCGGTCGCCACGCGGCAGGTCGAGGCTCACGGCCTCCTTGGCGCGCCGCGCACGGTCCTCGGCCTTGTCGCCCTCGACGGGCGCCTGCGGTGCGGACTGGGGGGACGATGCGCGACGCGAGCCGCGCGCACGGCGCTCGCCCTGCGGCGCCTCGCCCGCGTCCTGCTGCGAGTCCTGCTTCGCGGGCTCCTTGGCCGGCTCCTTGGACGGCTTCGCGGCGGGGGCCTCGGCCTTCTGCTTGGCCGGCACCACGCCGCCGTTCTTGATCGCCTCGACCAGGTCGGCCTTGCGCATGCGCGCCGTGCCGGAGACGCCGAGCTCGGCGGCGAGCGCCTGGAGCTGGGCAAGCTTCATCGCGGAGAGGGTGGCGGTCTGGTCGGGCGCCACGGTCGTGTCAGTCACGTAAGTTCCCTTCATCGCACGAGCCCCTGTGGCTCCAGAAGTGCGAGATCATCCACGTGGGTACGGCTGACCAAGACATCATCGTCAGACGCCTGCAACGTGGATTGCGCTCCCCGGGGCGACGTGCGCCTTCCGGTGGAAGCGGAGCCAGGCTATCACCGCGGCCCCCGGTGACACAATCACCCCTCGTGTTCCCGGGTGTCGGCGCACACCGCTCCTGTTGCCGCGCATCGTCCGCGGGCCTAGCCTGCGAGAGGGAGGGCCCACGCGAGGCGCCCCGAGAGCATCGACATCCGAGGAGCTGCGCCGTGATCGGACCGGTAGAGATCGTCACCATCGCCTTCCCGGAGGACCGCTTCGACGGCTCGATCCTCCCCGAGCTGCGCCGCCTGGTCGAGACCGGGGTGATCTCGATCGTCGACGCCGTGATCGTGCGCAAGGACGTCGAGGGCGGGGTCGAGATCCTCGAGCTCGCCGAGGTCACCGACGACGAGGATGTGGCCGCGCTGAGCGAGCTCCTCGCGCGCATGGACGGGCTGCTCAACGACGAGGACGCCGAGATCGTCGTCGAGTCCCTCCCGCCGGGCGGTACCGCGGCCATCCTGTGCTTCGAGCACTCGTGGGTGGTGCCGTTGCGCGACGCGATCGTCGCGAACGGCGGCGAGCTGCTCGACACCGTGCGGGTGCCGGGCCCGGTGGTGCAGGAGGTCCTCGACGCGGTCAGCGCCGAGGCGTAGGGGTTCGGGCGCGAGAGCGAGGAGAGCGACGATGCGCAGGGTGGGACGACCGGGTCTGATCGGGACCATGGCGCGGACGGCGGTCATCGCCGGGACCGCGCAGGCGGTGGGCGGCAACGTGTCGCGCCGCCAGAACCAGCGGTGGGCTGCCAAGGAGCAGCAGGCGCAGGCGGAGCAGTACGCCGTGGAGCAGCAGGCGTACCAGCAGCAGCAGTCGCAGGCGCAGATGGCCGCGATGCAGGCCGAGCTCGCCGCGCTGAAGGCCGCGCCGGCACCCGCCCAGGTCGAGGCGGCGCCCGCCGCGGGCGGCAGCGACCTCATGGCGGAGCTCCAGAAGCTCGCGCAGATGAAGGAGGCGGGCATCCTGTCCGACGCGGAGTTCGCGGCGGCCAAGGCGAAGCTCCTGGGGTGAGCACCCCTGCATCCACGCCCCGCGCGACGCGTTGGGGCGCGAAGCTCAACTCCGTCGACTACATGCGCGACGCGGTGCTGTTCGAGGGCCGGACGGCACGCTCGCAGCACACCCGCTTCTGGCTGCTCCTCATCCTCGCCTCGGTGATCGCGACCGCGGGCGTGGTCGCGGACTCGACCGCGACGGTGATCGGCGCGATGATCGTCGCGCCGCTCATGCGCCCCATCCAGGGGACGATGCTCTCGACCGTCCTGGGCGACCACCGGAACCTGGTCCGATCCGTCGGCATCATGGTCGCGGGGGCGACCGCGGCGATCGGCGTCGGGTTCGTCATCGGGCTGCTGGTGATCCAGCCGATCACGGCGGCGACCAACGCCCAGGTCGCCGGCCGCGTGTCCCCGGGCGTGGTCGACCTCCTCGCGGCGCTCGCGACCGGCGTGGTGGGCTCGATCGCGCTGCTGCGCTCCGACATCTCCGACACGCTTCCCGGCGTCGCGATCGCGATCTCGCTGGTGCCGCCCCTGACCGTGGTGGGCCTCACCGCGGAGTCGGGCGCATGGGCGCAGGCGGCGGGCGCGCTCCTGCTCTTCCTCACCAACGTCGCCGCGATCCTCGCGACGGGCTCCGTGGTGATGGCGATCTACGGCTTCGCGAACGTGCGCATCGAGATGGCCGAGGACAAGGAGGCGGAGCGGCGGCGGCGTGCCCGCGCCTACCTCACGACGATCGTGCTCCTCGTGGTGGTGACGGTGCCGCTCGCCTACTCTACCGCTCAGAGCATCGAGTCGCGCTCCCGCATGGGACGCGTCACGAACTTCGTGAACGAGGCGACCGAGGGCACGCGCTGGGACCTGGTGTCGATCACGCCGCGCGAGGGCGGCAAGGTCCACGTGATCGTCAAGGGCCAGCCTCCCCTGCCGGACATGGCCAAGGTGTACGACGCGATGGAGCAGGACGGCCTCGACACCTCGCTCATCGAGATCGAGATGGTCCCCACGTACACGTTCGATGCGGACCACCTCGAGGCGCCGAGCTCCTGACCACCCCGACACTCGCAACGGATCTCGCCGCGACACGCCGGCGTGTGACCGTCACCACGGGGCGACACGCCTGCGAACCGGGACCAGCTCCGTTGTGAGTGTCGGAGGTGGCGGAGGTGGCGGAGGTGGCGGAGGCGGCGGAGGCGGCGGAGGTGGCGGAGCCGCGGGACGTCAGCCGCGCAGGATCACCACGTCCCGCGGTCCCACCTGCACGTCCTGGCCGGCCACCGTCACCGTGGACGATGCGGGGGCGTGGTTGAGCACGAACGTACGGTCCCCTCGCGTCACCACCTCGACGCCCGGGGGCAGCGCCGTCCACGGCACGCCGGCGTCCTCGAGCACGCGCTCCACGGCGTCGCCCAGCCGCTCAGGGGCCGTCGCGACGTAGAAGGCCGCGCCGTCCCCGTGCACCTTCCGGGTGATCGCGGGCTGTCCGTCGAGGTCCTCGGAGCCCACGAACGTCGCGAGCACCTCCGCGTCGCGGACGCGCACCAGCTCGCCCCACTCGGACACCGACCCCGCGGCGAGACCCGCGATGCGCCCGGTCCGCAACGGCCACAGCTCCTCGACCCGCACGCCGAGCGCCTCCTGAAGGGCGCCCAGGTAGCCCCCGAGGCGCGCGTGCGCGTGCTGGTCCAGCACCGCCGTCTGGTACCCGACCACCAGCTGGCCGCCGCGTGCCGGGACGCCGGCGAGGTTCTCGAGCGCAGCATCGTCCAGGGCGATGGCGCCGGCGGCGATCACCACGTCGTAGCCGCCGAGGTCGCCCGACGGGTGCACCATGTCGACCAGCACGCCGCGCCGCCACAGCGCGCGGTACCAGCGGGTGAGCTGCTCGACGTACGACAGCCGCGACGGCATCGAGCCCTGCTCGAGCGCCCACCACGACGGCCAGTCCACGACCATCGCGACCCGCGCCTCGCAGCGTGCCCCGCGGATGTCCGCGATCGAGGCGAGCTCGGCGCCGAGCGCCTCGGTCTCCCGGTAGATCCGCGAGTCCTCTCCCGCGTGGGGGACCATCGCCGCGTGGAACTTCTCCGAGCCCGCCTGGGACGCGCGCCACTGGAACTGCATGATCCCGTCCGCGCCGCGCGCGACCGACTGCAGCGAGAGCAGACGATGCATGCCCGCGGGCTTGGGCGCGTTGAACTCGCGCCAGTTGACCGCGCTGGTCGCCTGCTCCATGAGCATCCAGGGCCGGCCCCCGCCCAGCGAGCGCATGAGGTCGCGCGCCATCGCCGCGAGCATGGGCGACTCCGGGTCCTCAGGGTCCGGGTAGAGGTCGTCCGAGATGAAGTCGAGGTCGTCCGCCCAGGTCCAGTAGTCGATGTTCTTGAAGAGCCCCATGAAGTTCGTGGTGAGGGGGATGTCCGGCGTGACCTCGCGGAGCACCGCGATCTCGGCGCGCAGGCACGCGCGGAGCTCGTCGGAGCTGTAGCGGTCGAAGTCGAGGGTCTGCGTCGGGTTGGTCCCCGCCGGCGTCACGCGCGGCGGGTCGACCTGGGCGAACTCCGTGTACCGCTGGGACCAGAAGGACGTGCCCCACGCGGCGTTGAGGGTGTCGATGTCGCCGTAGCGCTCGCGGAGCCAGACCCGGAAACCGACCGCGGCCTCGTCGGAGTAGTCGCGCGACACGTGGCAGCCGTACTCGTTGCCCACGTGCCATGCCTCGAGCGCGGGGTGCGTGCCGTAGCGCTCGGCCAGCGCGCGGACCAGCCTGGTCGCGTGGGTGCGGTACGCGGCGGACGAGGGCCGGTAGTGCTGGCGTCCACCGAAGCTGAGGACCGTGCCGTCGTCGGTGACCGGCAGGATCTCCGGGTGCTTGTCGACCAGCCACTTGGGCGGGGACGCGGTGGCCGTCGCGAGGTCCGCCCGCACGCCGTTGGCGTGCATGAGGTCCATGAGGTCGTCGAGCCACGCGAAGTCGTACTCGCCGTCGCGCGGCTCGAGCCGCGCCCATGAGAACACGCCGATGGTCGCGACCGTCACGCCCGCGCGGCGCATGAGGCGCATGTCGTCGTCCCACACGTCGCGGGGCCACTGCTCGGGGTTGTAGTCGCCTCCGTACCAGAGCGCGGTCATGCCGGAAGGGGTGCGCAGAGCGTCGTCGGTCATGCCCGCATCGTAGGCGCGTCGCACCCGGGACCACCGTCGGCATCGTCCCTCCGAGGGACGATGCCGACGGGTTCAGGCCCGGTCGACGGCCGCGTCGCCCAGCTCCTCGCCCCGGTGGGCGGGCGCCTCCGGATGGGGCACGGACGGGTCGTCGAAGACCGTCGCGAGCTCGCCGGTGGTCGGATCCACCGGGTCGATCGGCGGCTCGACATCCTCGATGGGCGCCGCGAACTGGGCCTCGTACAGGCGCGCGTACGCGCCCTTGGCCTTGAGGAGCTCGACGTGGTTCCCCTGCTCGACGATGCTGCCGTCCTCCATCACCAGGATGAGGTCCGCGTCGCGGATGGTCGACAGCCGGTGCGCGATGACGAACGCGGTGCGGTCCTGACGCAGCTTCGCCATCGCGCGCTGGACCAGCAGCTCGGTACGGGTGTCCACCGACGACGTCGCCTCGTCGAGGATGAGCACCTGCGGCTGGGCGACGAATGCACGCGCGATGGTCACCAGCTGACGCTCGCCGGCCGAGAGGTTGGTCGCGTCGTCGTCCAGCACCGTGTCGTAGCCGTCGGGCAGCGAGTGCACGAACCGGTCGACGTAGGCCGCCTTGGCCGCGGCGAGGATCTCCTCCTCCGTCGCGTCGGTCCGCCCGTACGCGATGTTGTCGCGGATGGTGCCCCCGAACAGCCACGTGTCCTGCAGCACCATGCCGGTGCGCGAGCGCAGGTCCTGACGGGTCATCGCGGCGGTGTCCGTGCCGTCGAGCGTGATGCGGCCGCTGGTGAGCTCGTAGAACCGCATGACCAGGTTGACCAGCGTGGTCTTGCCCGCTCCTGTGGGCCCCACGATCGCGACCGTGCGGCCCGGCTCGACCACCAGGTCGAGGTTGTCGATGAGCGGCTTGTCCTCGACGTAGCGGAACGACACGTCCTCGAACACCAGGCGACCGTGATCGTCAGTGGGGGTCTGAGCAGGCTCCGGGTCGGCGCCCTGCTCCTCCGCGTCGAGCAGCTCGAACACGCGCTCCGCGCTCGCGACACCCGACTGCAGCAGGTTGGCCATCGAGCCGAGCTGGCTCACGGGCTGCTGGAACTGGCGCGAGTACTGGATGAAGGCCTGCACGTCGCCGAGCGTCATGGTGCCGCTCGCGACGCGCAGCCCGCCGACCACGGCGATCGCGACGTAGACGAGGTTCCCGATGAACATCGCCGAGGGCATGATGATGCCGGAGATGAACTGCGCGCCGAAGCTGGCCTCGTAGAGCTGCTCGTTCTTGCGCGCGAACTCCTCGCGCGACTCGCGGCCACGACCGAAGACCTTGACCAGGGTGTGCCCCGTGTACGCCTCCTCGATCTGCGAGTTGAGGTCGCCCGTGTGCTTCCACTGCGCGACGAACTTGGGCTGCGAGCGCTTCGCGACCAGCGCGACCACCACGGTGGTGAGCGGGATCGAGATGAGCGCGAGCAGCGCGAGCCCCCACGAGATGGTGAACATCATGATGAGGATGCCGATCACCGTGAGCACCGACGTGAAGATCTGGCTCAGCGTCTGCTGGAAGGTCTGCGCGATGTTGTCGATGTCGTTGGTGACACGGCTGAGCAGGTCGCCGCGCTGGTGGCGGTCGAAGTAGCTGAGCGGCAGCCGGTGGATCTTGTCCTCGACCTCCTGGCGCAACCGGTACATCGTGCGCTGCGTCACGCCGTTGAGGATGAACCCCTGGAGCAGGCCCAGCACCGTCGAGCCGATGTAGATGAGGACCACCCACAGCAGGATCCCGTGGAGCTTGGGGAAGTCCACGCCGCCCGCGAGGAAGCCCTCGAAGATCACGGTGGTGGCGTTGCCGAGGATCTTGGGACCGACGACGGACAGCGCGACGGAGCCGGTGCCCAGGAGGGCGACGACCGCGACGAGCACGATCTCGGGCTTCAGCAGCCCCGCGAGGCGCTTGCCCGACTCGGCGAAGTTGCCTGCCTTCTCCCCCGGCGCCCCCATGCCGGGCCCGCCGGGTCCGTGCTGGCGCTGCGGCGGGCGCGGGGCGTCCTGCTTGGTCTCGGTGGCGTTGTCGCTCATCCGGCCACCTCCTCGGCTCGCAGCTGGGTACTCACGATCTCCTGGTAGGTGGGCGACGTCTCGAGCAGCTGCGCGTGGGTGCCGCGGTCGACGATGCGTCCGTCCTCCATCACGAGGATCTGGTCCGCCTCGACGATGCTCGACACGCGCTGGGCCACCACGATGACGGTCACGTCGGTCACGTCACGCGCGAGGGCGGCGCGCAGACGCGCGTCCGTCGCGGTGTCGAGAGCGCTGAAGGAGTCGTCGAAGATCAGCACATCGGGCTGTCGCACCAGGGCGCGGGCGATGCTGAGGCGTTGACGCTGCCCTCCCGAGACGGTGGTGCCGCCCTGCGCGACCGGGGTGTCGAGCCCGTCCGGCATGGCGCGCACGAAGTCCTCGCCCTGCGCGATCGCGAGCGCGTCCCACAGCTCCTGGTCGGTGGCCTCCTCACGGCCGTAGCGGAGGTTGGAGCCCACGGTGCCGGCGAACAGGTAGGGACGCTGCGGCACCAGCCCGATGCGCGACCACAGGGACTCGAGGCCCGCCTCGCGCACGTCGAGCCCGCCGACCGTCACCGAGCCCTCCGTCACGTCGTGCAGGCGCGGGATGAGGCTGATGAGCGTGGTCTTGCCCGCGCCCGTGGAGCCGATGATCGCGGTGGTGGTGCCGCGACGGGCCGTGAAGGAGATGTCCGACAGGACCGGCTGCTCGGCACCCGGGTAGGTGAACGTCACCTTGTCGAAGACCACCTCGCCGGTGGTGGGGACCTCCGCCGCGGCATCGTCCCCCTTGACCGTGCTCTCGGTGCCGAGCACCTCGCCGATGCGGTCGGCCGCGACGGCGGCGCGCGGCACCAGGACGAAGAGGAAGGTGGCCATGACCACCGAGAAGAGGATCTGCGCGAGGTAGCTGAGGAACGCGGTGAGCGCGCCCACCTGCATCTCGCCCGAGTCGATGCGGTAGCCGCCGAACCAGATCACCGCCGCGGAACCGGCGTTCACCACGAACAGCACCAGGGGGAACATCGCGGCCATGAGGCGCCCGGCCTTGAGCGCGGACTCCGTGACGAGCGCGTTGGCGTCGGCGAAGCGCGCCTCCTCGACGGGCTCGCGCACGAACGCGCGCACCACGCGGATGCCGGTGAGCTGCTCGCGCAGCACGCGGTTGATGCCGTCGATGCGCACCTGCATGCGGCGGAAGTGCGGCACCATCCGCCACACGATGAGCAGCACGATGACGACGAGCAGCGGGATCGCGACCGCCATGATCCAGCTGAGCTCGGGGTCCTGGTCGATCGCGAGCGCGATGCCGCCGATCAGCGTGAACGGCGTGGTCATGAACATGGTGCACGTCATCACCACGAGCATCTGGACCTGCTGGACGTCGTTGGTGGTGCGCGTGATGAGCGACGGCGCCCCGAAGTGCTGCACCTCGGCCTCGGAGTACGTCGCGACCCTCCCGAAGACGTCACGACGCAGGTCGCGCCCCACCCGCATCGCGAGCTTCGCACCGAAGTACACGGCGGTGATGGTGCAGACCAGGCCGAGGAACGACAGCGCGAGCATCCAGCCGCCCATGCGCCAGATGTAGTCGGTGTCCCCCGTGGCGACGCCCTTGTCGATGATGTCGGCGTTGAGGGTCGGCAGGTACAGGTTCACGATGGCCTGCGCGCACTGGAAGACGATCACCCCGACGAGGAGCCTCCAGTACGGCCGGACAGAGCTCACGAGGAGCTTCCAGAGCATGGGATCAGTCCCCTTCCTTGGCGATACCGCGCAGGATGAAGTCGGCGAGCTCGGACGGATCCGAGGCACCACCGGTGGTGAGGAACGGCATCGTGGTGCCGAACACCAGGATGCGCAGATAATCGACGGCTGTCGCGACGGGGACGCGGATCCGGTCCTTGTCCGGTTCGAGCAGGCGCTCGATCACGCCCGTGGTCTCGCCCAGCGGCGGTGCGCCGCGGCCCTTCCCACCGTGCCCGCCGTGCCGCGCGTGCTCACGCGGACCCAGCGCGGCCATGAACCGCACCACGCCCGAGACCCGGCTGTGGAGCACGCTCACGATGAGCTCGATCTTGGCCTCCAGGCTCAGCGTCGGGTCGACGCCCTCGAGGAAGCCGACGATCTCGCTCGGGTCCATGACCTTCGCGATCGCCGCATCGATGAGCGCGTCCTTGTCCGCGAACGCGCGGAACACGGTGCCCTCGGCGATGCCGGCGGCCTCCGCGATCTCGCGGGTGGTGACCTCCGTGCCCTTCTCGAGGATGAGCGGGATCACCGCGTCGAGGATGTGCGCGCGCCGCTCCTCGACGGGCATGGGGCGCGCGCGGCGCGTGGTGGTCACCCGCTCACATTAAGTGAGTGAGCACTCACTCCGCAACTTCGGGAGGCCGGAGCCTGCGGGCGAAGGTCACCACCGCATCGTCCGCCGCGACCGCCGCGAAGCCGACTCGCGGATAGAAGGCCTGCGCACCGCGGTTGGCGCGCTCGGCCACCAGGTGGACCCCGGGCGCCCCCCGCCCTGCGAGCAGCGCGCATGCCGCGTCGATGAGCGCACGTCCCGCACCCCTGCCCTGCGCCTCGGGCAGCAGGTCGATGTGCAGATGAGCGGGGTAGGCCTCCAGCTCCGGGATGAGCATCCTGGCGGGGTCGGCTGCGGACGGCACCAGCCATGCGTCGCCGGCGGTGCGGGGCGGGTGCGTCGCGGCGACCGCGGGCCACCACGCATCCACGAACCACTGCTGGAAGGCACGCGTGTCCGAGGTCCCGAGCACGTATCCGACGGCGCCGTCGCCTGGATCCCACACGAGGCAGAAGCCGCCAGGACCGTCGAGGTACGGCGTCGCATAGACGTCCGCGAGCACCGTGTCGTCCCCGAAGACCCCCGTCGCATCCCGCCCCTGCGCCCCGGTGAGGCGGCAGATGCGCGCGATCGCGTCGCGGTCCTCGAGGGTGGCCGGCCGGATCATGCGCCCTCGCCCCAACGCTCGAGCCGGGCGAGGCCGAGCGCGAGCAGCACCGCGAGCACGACCCCGACGACCGTGAGGCCGATGCGCTGGAGCGCGGCGTCCCACGCGCCCGCAGCGGAGGCCAGGCCCGCGACGAGCACCAGCGCGGCGGCGGTGAACGCGGCCCCACGGACCTCGTCCCGCGCGAGGGACCAGCCGGTCCCGACGACGGCCGCCAGGACCGCGCACGCGCCCCCGAGCCACCCGGGCAGGAGCGACGCGAGCACCGCGCCGGCGAGAGTCCCCACCACCGTGCCCAGCACGCGCCGGCGGGCTCGTGCGGTGGTCTCGCCGCGCACGGGGATGAGCACCGCGCTCAGCGCGATCACCACCCACATCGAGTGCGCGACGTCGAGCGCGCGGGCCACCCCGATCGCGATGCCGCTGCCTGCCGCGAGGGCGGCCACGTAGGGCCACGCGATCCGGGCGGGGAGCGGGGTCGGGTCGAGCCTCGCAAGCCCCATCGCGGCGGCGACCGCGGGAAGCGCGGCGGCCCCCAGCGCGACCCCGACGAAGGCGCCGCCCGGCCCGATCGTCGCGGCGTCCGTCCCCGCCGCGGCGACCACCACGGGCGAGATCCCGACCACCGGGCCGTGGCGCAGCACCGCCGGGACCGAGACGAGCGCCGCGGCCGCGGTGAGCAGGCCCACCGCGACCGGGGCATCGTCCTGCGTGGTCGCCGCCGCGGCGAGCGCGGCGATCACCACGCCGAGCGCCACCGGATGCCACACGGGTCCGCGCTGCAGCGCCATCACGAGCACCATGAGGCCGCCGAGCGCAGCCCCGACGCCGGCGCCGACCCCCATGACGAGCCCGACGGCCACCGCGACGCCCAGCAGGATCGCGATCAGCAAGGCGGCGAGGCGCAGCGCCCGACCTGGCGGAAGCAGGCGGGATGGTGACAGCGTCATGCGCTGAGCCTAGGTCCGCGGACGTACCCTCGTGTAGTGACGGTCATGCCCGAGCTCCTCGAGCTCCCTCTCGCCATCAACCTCCTCGCCGTGTTCTTCGGAGCGCTCGGCGGCACCATCCGCGCAGGCGAGGACGAGCACACGGACATCGTCGGCGTGTTCACGCTTGCGGCGGCGATGGGGTTCGGCGGCGGGATCATCCGCGATGTGCTGCTGGGCAACCTCCCGCCCGCAGCGATCCGTGATCCGTTGTACTTCGTGGCGGCCTTCGTGGCGGCCGCGATCGGCATGGGCTTCCTCTACTACCTCCACAAGCTGGGCCGGTTCCTGTGGTGGCTCGACTCGATCATCATCGGGCTGTTCGCGTGCGTCGGTGTCAACACCGCGCTCCTCGCGGGGGTGCAGGTGCTGCCCGCCGTGGTGATCGGCATGATCGCTTCCGTGGGCGGCCTCATGCTCACCGACATCCTCCAGGGACGGCCCTCGTCGATCATGTACCTGGGACCGCCGAACGCCGTGTCCGGCCTCGCGGGCGCCATCACCTACGGTGCGCTGATCTCGTTCGTGGATCCGGTGGTCACCACCGTGATCGCGACCGTCGCGACCATCGGCGTACGCCTCACGGGACCGCTGTTCCACACCCGGGTCCCCCAGCCTCGCAAGCACGCCTACGAGCTCAAGGTCCGCACCGCCTTCAAGCGCGCCCGCAAGGAGGGCACGCTGCCCGAGGGCCTCGGCGACCTCGCGCCGGGCACCGGCGCGCTGGCCGCGGTCTCCGGCCTGGGAGCCGTGCCGGCGCTCGCCGAGGATCCCGAGGCCATCTCCGCCGCCGCCCCGCACGAGCTGCCGGATGCGGCAGAGCCCGAGGCCGAGACGATCTACATCGACGAGTACTCCCCCGGCCTGGGCTCGAGCTCGGCGGCGGAGGACTGGATCGCCTCGCTCGAGGACGACGAGCCCGAGGGGACCGAGGAGCAGGAGACGGCGTAGGAGCCCGGATCCGGCGCTACAGGCGGACGCCGGTCGCGCCGGGGACGCGCTCGACCGTGTGCACGCAGGCCCACGAGTCGCCCCCGATGCCGTCGGCCCACGCGAGACGCCCCGTGCCGAGGCCCGCCTCCGCGAGCCCGGTGCCGAGCACCAGCACCGACGGACCCGCTCCCGAGACCACCGCCGCGAGCCCGCGACCGCGGAGCTCGCGCACCATGGACGTCGCGGGGCCCAGCACATCGGCGCGGTAGCCCTGATGGAGCTTGTCCTCGGTGGCGGCGAAGAGGTCCTCGGGACGTCCGGCGAGCGCGTTGACCAGCAGCGCGGCCCGCCCCACGTTGAAGGCGGCGTCGACGTGGGGCACCTTCGCGGGCAGCACCGCGCGCGCCTCCTTGGTGGGCAGCGTCGAGGACGGCACCAGCACCGCGGTCTCGATCTCCGACGCGACCACGAGCGGTCGCGCGTGCGCCCCCTCGGCGTCCTTCCACGCGACGGTGGCGCCGCCGTAGATCGCGGGCGCGGCGTTGTCGGGGTGCCCCTCGAAGGCGTTGGCGAGGTAGAGGGCCTCGGCGGCGTCGAGCGCCTCGGGCTCGGCGATGAGCGCACGCGCGGCGACGATTCCGGCCACCACGGCCGCGGCCGAGGAGCCCAGCCCACGCCCGTGCGGGATGCGGTTGACGGCGCGGATCTCGAGGCCGGTCTGCGACGCGCCCACATGGTCGAGCGCGGCCCGGAGCGCCTGCACCACGAGGTGCGACTCGTCGCGCGGCAGGGACGATGCACCCTCGCCCTCGATCTCGACCGTCACCGAGGCGGACGCGACGGCGCGCACCTCGAGGTCGTCGATCACGCCGAGCGCCATCCCGAGGGCGTCGAAGCCCGGTCCCAGGTTGCCCGCGGTCGCGGGCACCGAGACGCGGACGTGGTCGGCGGCGAGACGCATCGCCATGGCCGGGCCCTACAGCCCGAGCGCCGCGGCGGCGGCCTCGACGTCGACCGGGATCACGGTGGGCTCGACCGTGCGGTCGCCCAGCGCGGTCGCGGTGTCCTTGAGCCCGTTGCCGGTGACCGTGCACGTGATGGTCGCGCCCTTGGGCACCTCGCCGAGCGCGGCGGCGGCGAGCAGCCCGGCGATCGGAGCGGCGGACGCGGGCTCGACGAACACGCCGACATCCGCGGCCAGGCGGGCCTGGGCGTTGAGGATCTGCGCATCGGAGACGGCACGGATCCAGCCGCCGGACTCGTCGCGCGCCGCGATCGCGAGGTCCCACGACGCGGGCTTGCCGATGCGGATGGCGGTGGCGATGGTCTCGGGGTCCTTGATCGGGTGCCCGGCCACGAACGGCGCGGCGCCGGCGGCCTGGACCCCCCACACGCGCGGGGTGCGGGTCGAGGCACCGGACTCGACGGACTCCTTGAAGCCCATCCAGTAGGCGGAGATGTTGCCCGCGTTGCCGACGGGGAGCATGTGGATGTCCGGGGCGTCGCCCAACTGGTCGACGATCTCGAAGGCCGCGGTCTTCTGCCCCTGGAGGCGGTACGGGTTGACCGAGTTCACCAGCGCGATCGGATACTGCTCGGAGAGGTCGCGCACGATGTCGAGGCACTCGTCGAAGTTGCCGTCGACCTGGACCAGGTCCGCACCGTGCACGATCGCCTGCGCCATCTTGCCCGCCGCGATCTTGCCCTGCGGGATCATGACGACGCAGCGCAGGCCCGCGTGCGCCGCGTACGCGGCCGCGGACGCGGACGTGTTGCCGGTCGACGCGCACACGATCGTGTGGGCGCCCTCCTTCACCACCTGGGTGACGGCGGAGGTCATGCCGCGGTCCTTGAACGAGCCGGTCGGGTTCATGCCCTCGACCTTGACGAAGACCTCGGCGCCCACCTCCGACGAGATCGAGGGGGCGTGGACCAGCGGCGTGCCGCCCTCGCCCAGGGAGACGATGCGGTCCCCCTCCTCGAACGGCAGGCGGTCCAGGTACTCGCGGATGATCCCGCGCCAGACGTGCGCCACTACTCCCCCTCGATCCTCAGGACGGACTTGACCTCGGCCACCGCGTCCGATGCGCGGAGCCCCTCGACCGTCGCGCGCAGGTCGCGCTCGGGCGCCGCGTACGTGGACAGGATCAGGCCGGCGTGGGTCTGCCCCGGCACCTGGCGCACGATCTCGATCCCCACGCCGTGCTTCTCGAACACCGCCGCGACGGACGCGAGCACCCCGGGACGGTCCTCGACCGCCATGCGGATGCAGTAGCGCGTCAGCGCGGCGTCGATCGGCAGCACCTCGTGCACCGCGTAGTTGGACTCGAGCGGGCCCTTGCCTCCGGTCGCCTTGTGGCGCGCCACGGAGACGATGTCGCCCAGCACCGCCGAGGCGGTCGGCGTGCCGCCGGCACCCTGGCCGTAGAACATGAGCCCGCCGGCGGACTCGGCCTCGATGAACACCGCGTTGAACGCGCCGTGCACGCCCGCGAGCGGGTGGTCCTCGCCCACGAGCGCGGGGTGGACGCGCACCGTCACGCCGCCCCCGGTGCGCTCGGCGATCGCGAGGAGCTTGATGACCTGACGGGTCTCGCGCGCCGCGATGACGTCGTCCGACGTGATCGCGGAGATGCCCTCGCAGTAGACATCGTCGAGCGCGACGCGCTGGTGGAAGGCGAGCGACGCGAGGATCGCGGCCTTCGCCGCCGCATCGTGCCCCTCGACGTCCGCCGTCGGGTCGGCCTCGGCGTAGCCGAGGTCCTGCGCCTGCTTGAGCGCGACGTCGTAGTCGAGCCCGCGACGCGTCATCTCGTCGAGGATGTAGTTGGTGGTGCCGTTCACGATGCCGAGGATCCGCGTGATGTGGTCTCCGGCGAGCGACTCGCGCACGGGGCGGACCAGCGGGATCGCACCGGCGACGGCCGCCTCGAAGTAGAGGTCCACGTTCGCGGCGTCGGCGGCCTCGTACAGCTCCGGACCGTGCGCGGCGACGAGCGCCTTGTTCGCGGTCACCACGGACGCGCCACCGGCGATCGCCTCGAGGATGAGCGTCCGCGCGGGCTCGATGCCGCCCATGAGCTCGACCACCACATCCGCCTGCGACACGAGCGCCGAGGCGTCCGAGGTCAGGAGCGCGGGCGGCAGGTGCGGCCCACGGTCCTTCGAGGTGTCGCGGACGTACACGCCGATGATCTCGAGCGGCGCTCCCACGCGGGCTGCCAGGTCGTCGGCCTGCTGGGTGAGGAGGCGCACGACCTCGGAGCCGACGGTTCCTGGGCCGAGGACGGCGACCTTCACTGAGGCAAGGGGGCTGGACACGGCCCCCAGCCTAGCCGAGCGGTCGCCGCCTCCATCCCACATGTCGGGCAGGATGGTCCGCGTGGTGGAACGCGACGTCCTCGATCCCGAGCGCTGGCGGTGGCGCCGCCTCGCGCGGTTCGCCGTGGGCTTCGCGTGGCTCGAGCTCCAGTCCCTGGTGTTCGCCCTCGCGATCTTCGCCGCGCTCGCCGTCACCTCCGTGGTGGAGCTGCCGATCCCGCGCTACGACGCGTTGCTGCTGTTCGCCCTGGTGCTCACCGCCGTGCTCTGGGCGACCGGCTGGGAGACCACGCGCGAGGTGGGCGTGATCCTGCTGTTCCACCTGGTCGGGCTGGGGCTCGAGCTCTTCAAGGTGCACGTGGGCTCGTGGGTGTACCCCGACGAGGCCTGGTCCAAGGTGGCCGGCGTGCCGCTGTACTCGGGCTTCATGTACGCGGCGGTCGGCTCGTACATCGTGCAGGCCTGGCGGCGCTTCGACCTGCGCGTGACCGGCTTCCGCCTGTGGCCCATGACCGTCCTCGCGATCGCGGCCTACGCGAACTTCTTCACCCACCACTGGATCCCCGACCTGCGCTGGGTGATCGCCGCGGGCTTCCTGCTCGAGCTGCGCGGCACCCTGGTCCACCTCTCGGTGCGGGGGCACCGCTACCGCATGCCGCTCGTGCTCTCCTTCGCGGCGATCGGGCTCGCGCTGTGGTGCGCGGAGAACGCCGCCACGCTGCTGGGAGCGTGGGCGTACCCGGACCAGCTGCTGCGGTGGACCATGGTGCACGTCGGCAAGGTCGGCTCGTGGGCGCTGCTGGTGTCCCTGAGCTTCGTGATCGTGGCGGCGCTCAAGCACCTCGAGGGGGTGCTCGACGGGCTCCCGGACGATGCGCCGAGCGCCGTGACGCGCCGGCGGGCGGAGCGTCGGGCTCAGCGGGCGTCGTAGTCCAGGCGCGCGCGGTCGATCTCGGGGACCGCGGACTCGAGCACGTCCGCGAGGCCTCGCAGGCCCTCCGCGACCCGGGCGCCGAGCCCGGTGAGCTCGTAGTCGACCCGGGGAGGGATGGTGCCGGCGTCGGCGCGCGACACGAGCCCGTCGCGCTCGAGCCCGCGCAGCGACTGCGCGAGCATGCGCTCGCTGACGCCCTCGACCCGCCTGCGCAGCTCGCCGAACCGGTGCGGCCCCTCCGCGAGGGCGAGCAGCACCAGGGAGGACCACCGTGAGGTGACGTCCTCGAACGCGGCGCGGGACGTGCATGCGCGCGCGAAGACGTCGCTCACCAGCTCGGGCGCGGGCCCGACGGCGTCGATGGATTCCATGGCGACCACTCTACGGCGGCCGCGGGGAAGCATGCGGAATGGGAAGTACTTACTTATCGTTAGTGACCCGTGAGCGCCCGGATCGACCGGGCCCCACCGAGAGGAACCCTCATGACCACCTACGCCGTCACCGGAGCGAGCGGACACCTCGGCCGCCTCGTCGTCGAGAGCCTGCTCGCGCGCGGGGTCGCCGCGACCGACATCGTGGCCATCGCACGCACCACGGCCAAGGCCGCCGACCTGGCCGAGCGCGGCGTCGACGTGCGCTTCGGGGACTACGACGACGCGGCCTCGCTCGACTCCGCGCTCGTGGGCGTCGACCGCCTCGTGCTCGTCTCGGCGTCCGAGGTCGGCCGCCGCGTCCCCCAGCACCAGGCGGTGATCGCGGCGGCCGAGCGCGCCGACGTCTCGCGCATCGTCTACACGTCCCTGCTGGGCGCCGCGACCACCTCGAACCCGCTCGCTCCCGAGCATGTCGCGACCGAGCAGGCCCTCGCGGCCTCCCCGATCCCGGCGACCGTCCTGCGCAACTCCTGGTACCTCGAGAACTACACGGGCCAGATCGGCACCTACACCGCGACCGGCACCGTCCTCGGCGCCACCGGCGGTGCGACCATCGCGGCCGCCACGCGCGCCGACTACGCGGAGGCCGCCGCGGTCGCCGCGCTCCAGGACGCGGAGGGCGACACCTACGAGCTGGGCGGCGCCCGCTTCACCCTCGATGAGCTCGCCTCTGCCGTCGCGACCGCGACGGGCTCCCCGGTGGCGGCGTCGGACGTCACCGTCGACCAGCTCGCGGCGACGTTCCAGGAGGTCGGCATGGACGCCGGCACCGCGGGCTTCTGGGCCTCGATCGACGGATCGATCGCCAAGGGGGAGCTCGACACCACCAGCACCGCGCTCGAGGACCTCATCGAGCGGCCCGCGACGTCGCTCGCGGACGCCGTGGCCGCAGCCGTCTGAGCATCCGCCCGCCCACGCACGAGGGGGCCCCGGCCACGTGGCCGGGGCCCCCTCGTCGTGTCAGAGGTAGCGCGTCTCGGCCGCGGCGCCGCCTTCGGCGGGTTCGGGGTCGAGCGGCTCGAGCGGGCCGTCCGCCGGGGCCTCGTCGTCGACGGCCTCCTCGTCGTCGTCCTCGACGATGTCGAACTCCGAGCGTCCCTCGTCGCGCTCCTGCTCGACCTCCTCGGCGAGCTTCTTGAGCATCTCCGTGCTGTCGTCGTACGTGTCGCTCATGGTGGGACCTCCTCGTCTCCCTCGACGGCCGTGCGGGCCGTCCTCCTGGGTCAACGCCGTGGAACGGCCACGGCGTCCCAGCCCCGGCCGAACAGCCGCACGACCAGGGATGGCGCCGCTCAGCCCGAGTGGTGCTCGACCGGGTGGAGGATCTCCATGTCGACGGCGACCGGCGGGATCACGTCGCCGGGATCGTCGTCGGGCTCGTCCCACTCCTCCTCAGGGATCGGGTCGAAGATGCTCCGGTGAGCGGTCTCCTGCGTGCCGTCGGCCATCATGACTCCCTTCGCTGACCGGGGGCTCCCCACCAGTCAACCCCTCGGGCGCGCGGCGCGCGCGGCGAGACGGGACGATGCGCGGCACGTCAGTCGGGAGCGACGTCCCAGGAGAAGAGGTCCTCGAGCGTGTCGCGCCGGATGTGCACGGTCGACTCCCCGTCACGGACGGACACCACCGCGGGCCGCAGCACCGCGTTGTAGTTGGAGGCCATGACCCGCCCGTAGGCGCCCGTCGCGGGAACCGCGAGCAGGTCGCCGCGCGCGACGTCGTGCGGGAGCTCGACATCGCGGACCACGATGTCCCCGCTCTCGCAGTGCTTGCCCACCACGCGGCTGAGCACGGGCTCGACGTCCGCGAGGCGCGATGCGACGGTCGCGGTGTACTCGGCGCCGTACGTGATGGTGCGCATGTTGTCGCTCATGCCGCCGTCCACGGCGACGTACTGGCGCTCGCCGCCGTCGTCGAGCCCCACGCGCTTGACCACGCCGACGCGGTACAGGGTCATCCCCGCCGGCCCGGCGATCGCCCGCCCGGGCTCGATGCTGAGGTGGGGCCAGGTACCGCCCACCTTCGCGACCGCCGCGGCGACGGCCTGCGCCATGCCGTAGGCCGCATCGTGCGGGGACAGCTCCTCCCCGTGCGCCGTGTAGCGGATCGCGTAGCCGCCGCCCAGGTCGACCTCCGGGAGGTCCACGCCGAGCTCGGCGAAGAACGCCGCGCGCAGCCCGAGCATGCGCTCGGCGCTCTCCTGGAACGCCTCGAGCGACAGGATCTGGCTGCCGATGTGCGTGTGGATCCCGCGCAGCTCGAGCCCGGGGGCGTCCTGGCACGCGACCAGCGCCTCGAACGCCGCGCCCGAGGCGAGCGACAGGCCGAACTTCTGGTCCTCGTGGGAGGTCGCGATGTACTCGTGCCCGCCCGCGTGGACGCCGGTGGTGACGCGCACCAGCACGGGAGCGGTGGTGTCCATCTCCCGCGCGATCGCGTCGAGCGTCTCGATCTCCGTGAACGAGTCGACGATGATCCGCCCCACGCCCACCTCGAGCGCGCGCCGCAGCTCCGCATCGGACTTGTTGTTCCCGTGCAGGCCGATGTGCCGCGCGGGCATCCCACCGCGCAGCGCGAGCTCGAGCTCGCCGCCGCTCGCGACGTCCATGCAGAGGTCCTCGGCGCGCATCCAGCGCGCGACCTTGGAGGACAGGAAGGCCTTGGAGGCGTAGTAGACGTCGACCTTCGCGCCGTGGCGTCCGAAGGCCGCCGTGAACTCGTCCCGGAACCCGGCGGCGCGAGCCCGCATGTCGGCCTCGTCGATCACGTACAGCGGCGTGCCGTACTGGCCGGCCAGCTCGCGGACGTCGACGCCGCCCACGGAGAGCGCGCCGTCGTCGCCGCGCGCGACGGTGCGGGAGAAGACGGCTGCGCTCATGCTCACATCCTCTCGGGTGCGGAGACGCCCAGCAGGCGCAGGCCGTTGCGCAGCACCTGGCCGGTGGCGTCGTTGACCCACAGGCGCGTGCGGTGGAGGTCCGTGACCTCCTCGTCGCCCTGCGGCGTGACGCGCGTGCGGTCGTACCACTGGTTGAAGGCCGCGGCGACGTCCTCGAGGTAGCGCGCGATGCGGTGCTGCTCGCGGAACTCCACGGCCTGCGCCACCACGCGCGGGAACTCGCCCAGGACGCCCAGCAGGGCCGCCTCGGACTCGTGCGTGAGGAGCGAGGGCTCGAAGCCGTCCTCGCGACGGATGCCGTACTCCGCGGCGTTGCGCGCGACGCCGGCGGTGCGGGCGTGCGCGTACTGCACGTAGAACACCGGGTTCGCGTTCGACGCGGAGGCGAGCAGGTCGAGGTCGATGTCGATGGTCGAGTCCGCGCTCGAACGCGCGAGGGCGTACCGGGCGGCGTCGACCGAGGTCGCGTCGACCAGGTCCGCCATGGTCACCACGGTGCCCGCGCGCTTGGACATGCGCACCGGCTGACCGTCCTTCACCAGGTTGACCAGCTGGCCGATGATGACCTCGACGGAGTCGGCGTCGTAGCCCAGAGCGGCGGCCGCGGCCTTGAGACGCGCGATGTAGCCGTGGTGGTCCGCGCCCAGCAGGTAGATGAACCGGTCCGCGCCGCGCTCGTGCTTGTCGCGGATGTAGGCGATGTCGCCCGCGATGTACGCGGGGTTGCCGTCGGACTTGATGACCACGCGGTCCTTGTCGTCGCCGTACTCGGTGGAGCGCAGCCACCAGGCGCCGTCGGCCTCGTACAGGACGCCCGACTCCTTGAGCTCGGTCACGGCCTTCTCGACCTTGCCCGACTTGTGCAGCGAGTCCTCGTGGAAGTAGACGTCGAAGTCGACGCCGAACTCGTGGAGCGACCGCTTGACCTCGTCGAACATGAGGTGCACGCCGCGCGCCCGGAAGAACTCCTGCATCTCCTCGCGCGGGAGCTCGAGCGGGTCCTTGTCGCCCGCCTCCATGGCCTCGATGAGGACGCGGTTCGCGGTCTCCTGGATGTAGTCGCCGCCGTAGCCGTTCTCGGGGGTGTCCTCGCCCAGGATGGCCGCGACCAGGGACTTGGCGAAGTTGTCGATCTGCACGCCGTGGTCGTTGAAGTAGTACTCGCGGATCACCGTCGCACCGTGGAACTCGAGCAGGCGCGCGAGCGAGTCGCCCACGGCCGCCCAACGGGCGCCGCCCAGGTGCACGGGACCGGTGGGGTTCGCGGACACGAACTCGAGGTTGACGGTGTGACCGGTGAGGGACTCGCCGCTGCCGTAGCCCTCGCCGAAGTCGACGATGCCCTTCGCGAGCAGGCCCGCGGCATCGGCGTCGAGGCGGATGTTGATGAAGCCCGGGCCCGCGACCTCGGCGGACGCGATGCCGTCGATGTCGCCCAGGCGCTCGACCAGCGTCTGCGCGAACTCGCGCGGGTTGGTGCCCGCCTTCTTCGCGAGCTGCATCGCGACGTTGGTGGCCCAGTCGCCGTGCTCGCGCTGGCGGGGTCGCTCGACCCTCGCCTCCGGGACGTCGAACGGCGACAGCTGGAAGTCGGAGTCGTCGATGCCGGCGAGGATGGCGGCGCGGATGGTCGCGGAGAGCTCTTCGGGGGTCACCAGGCCATCTTAGGCGGGGCGCGGGGTCGCTTTCGCGCGCGGGAGGCGCACGGCGGCCCCCTTGTCGAGGAGCACGATGCGCTCGCGGGCCGGATCGCCCTCGACCGCGGCGCGGAACGCCTCGCGCGGCTGCGAGAAGTGCGCCCAGTCGTCGAGGTGCACCGGCACCACGGCGGCCGCGGGCCACAGGTCCGCGATCCCCAGGGTGACCGCGGCGTCCGCGGTGAGCCGAGCATCGTCCAGGCGCGCGACGCGGGCCGCGCCCGCGCAGACGACCGCGATGTCGACCTCGGGGAAGTGCCGCGCGACCTCGGCCGCGATGCGCAGCTCCGCGTTGTCGCCGGAGAAGTAGACCGTGGGCCAGCCCGCCGCCTCGAGCACGAAGCCGGAGACCTCCGCGAGCCGGTCCACCAGCGCGTCGGGGCCGTGCTGCGCCGGCACGGCGGTGATGCACACCGGCGCGTGAGCGCCGTACACGGTGACGCTGTGCCACGCCTTGAGGCCCACGATCCCCGGGATGCGCGAGGCCGCCCCCGGGGTGGAGATCACGTGCCCGGCGGCCGCGAGCGCCGCGCGGCCCGCATGGTCGAGGTTGTCGGCGTGCTCGTCGTGGGACAGGAGCACCAGGTGGACGTGACCGATCTCCGCGGGCCCGAAGGCGGGTCCCGCGAGCTTGGTGAGGTTGCCGTACTCTCCCGGCGGATCGAAGGTCGGATCGGTCAGGACCGTGAGCCCCGCGTATCCGAGCACCGCGGTGGGGCCTCCGACCAGGGCGATCTCGACGGCGCTCACCGGGCCGCCGCCTCGCCCAGCACGAACGCGACGCACGCCGCGCCGAGCGCGAGCGCACCCACGCCCAGCGCGACCACGGGCACGGCGGCAGGCACGTGGCGGACCGCCGCGTGCGCCCTCGCCCGCCGGTACCGCGCGGCCGCGCCGAGCGCGGTCACGAGCGCCGTCACCAGTCCCAGCAGCGCGAGCGCGACGGCCAAGGGTCCCGCGGAGGAGAGCACCTGGAGCCCGACCAGCCCGGCCACCGCGAGCGACAGCGCCGTGCGCTCCCACGCGAGCCGCGTCCGCTCGGCGGCGAGCCCGTCGTCGACCGGTCCCGCGCTCATGCGGCGAGCCCCCACGCGACCATCACCATGCCCACCACCACGCCGACCGTGAGCACCACGCCGATGCGGGGCCCGGGCAACGGCGTGCCGAGCCTGAGGGACCGCTCGGCGCGGTACCACGTCACCAGGCCCGACACCGCGGCGATCGCCCCGAGCAGGCAGAACAGCAGCGCCGTGACGAGCCTCAGGCCGGGGCTCATGGGAGCGTCGAGAGCCTCGAGCCCCACGCCCGCGGCGAACAGCGCGAGCGCGGTCCGGGTCCAGGCGAGGAAGGTGCGCTCGTTCGCCATGGAGAAGCGCGCGTCCGGGTCGTCCCCGAGCGCGTAGAGGCGTCGTGGGAAGCCGGTGCCGTCCGCCATGCGCCCAGCCTAGGCGTCAGCCGGAGGACGATGCGGGCTCGCCGACGATGCGCCCGATCGGGTCCGCGCATTGCACGGGGAAGGACTCGGCGCACATCTCGACCCATACCTCGATGCGGTCGCCCACCGCGACGTCCTCGACGGTCGCCGCGTCGCCGTTCGAGGTCTGCAGCGCGCCCTCGCGCTCGAAGGAGAAGGTGGTGCCCTCGAAGTACTCGTAGCCGGGCTCGGGGGCGAAGCCGACGGCGATCGCGTCGCCGGCGCCGTCGACGCTGGTGACGGTGCCCACCGCGTCGGCGTCGCGCGCGTCGCGCACATCGTCCCCGCGCGACTCGCATGCAGCGAGCCCGAGGACCAGGACCGCCGCCGCCACGGACGTGAGGATGCGCACGCCTCAGCATCCCACGCGCGGCGTGCGCCGCGAAGGCCCCGTGAGGGCTCAGCGCCGCCGGTGGTGCGACGCTCCGTCGGCGTCCGCAAGGACCTCCGCGATCCACGCCATGGCCTCGGGGACGTCGTAGTTGCCAGCGTGCTTGGTGTTCCACGCAAGCCGGTAGTCGACGTCCTCGACGCTCCTGTCGGCCTCGAGCGCACGGTCGAGGTTGATCGACACCGTGAACGCGGTGTCGCGGTCGAGCGCGCCGTGGCGCACGTACCAGTACGGCGCGGTGTCCGCGCTGGTGCCGATGTACTCCATCGGGTCGAGCAGCCTCACCTGGTCGTCGACGATGGTGCCGGGCTTGCGGACGTACCGGCTCCACGTGAGGCCCGTGTCGTCCAGGCCGGTGCCGTCGCCGAGCACCTCGTTGGTGTTCCAGCTGAACGCCGTGAAGTTCGAGTACGCCATGTCCGAGGTCCCGAACAGGCTCGACTCGCCCTGCCCGGGTCCGCCCAGGGTGCCCGGGGCGGGCGTGCCGCTCTGGTCGAACGAGGGCGCGGGCTTGAGCGTCGTCTGGGTCACCACGTACTCGAGGTAGGAGGCGAGGTCGATGGACGTCACGGTGTCCGCAGCGTTGTCCACCGTGATCCAGCCGTAGCCCTCGATCACGCCGCCGCCCTGCATGAACGCGACGGCGGAGCCCGCCACCTCGCCGTGCAGCGCCTCGAGCATGGTGTCGGCGGTCAGCCTGGTGCCGTCGGGGTTGCGCAGCCTGAGGCTCCTCTCGTACGCCGCGAACTCGGCGGCGAGCGCCTCCGTGGTCTCCGGGAACGGGTCCTGCCCGGTCGCCGCGCGCGTGCCGAGGATCGAGTACAGCCACTCGTAGGCGATGTCGGCGTTGCCCAGGTCCGTGATCGGGCAGTAGGCGTTGATCGCGAGGACGTCGTCGCGCAGCGTCGAGCGCCCCTTCGCGTCGATGCCGGCCGCGCCGATCTCGGCGAGGTAGGGCAGGTAGTCGCGGCTGTTGCCGGAGGCGCCGAGGATCGCCGACAGCCCTCCGCCGCCGCTGGTGCCGTTGACCACGATGCGCTCGGCGGACCCGGGCATCGCCGCGTCGTTGAGACGCAGGTACCTCACGGCCGCCTTGGCGTCGACCACCGGCGCCGGGGACTTGCCGGGCCACGAGCCGTCCGCCCCGACCACCTCGCGCGACCGTGTGCCGACGTCGATCACCACGTAGCCCTCGGCGAGCGCCGCCCCGATGTTGCTCGTGGAGGTGTCGTAGGCCGCTCCGTCCGTGACCGAGGTGCGCACGTAGCTCGCGAACCAGCCGGCGTTGTTGACGGCGAGGTAGAGCGCCGCGTCCTCGTCCGCGAACGCGGCCTCGGGGACGTAGACGTTCATGCTCTGGTAGCCGCATCCCGGGTTGTCGATGGTGATCGGCTGGCCGAAGCGCACCTGGTCCTCGGACATGAGCACGGGCTCGGCGACGTAGCAGAGCTCCTTGTACCAGCGGACGGTGGTGGGCTCGCCGTCGACCGCCACGGTCAGCGTGGTGTAGCCGTCCGGGTCGAAACGGAGCGCCTGGTCCTCAGGATCGGCACCCTTCGGGCTCCCATGGGCGCTTGCGGCGGTGCCGGCACCGATGAGGAGCGCCGCGGCGCCGAGCGCGACGGCGCTGCGGAGCACCGCGGACCGGGAGGAGCTTGCGGGGGCGGGTCGGGCGTGTGGAGCGTCGTTGCTGTGCAGCACGGGGATTCCTCTCCTTCGAGGGAGGCCCAGGCGCCGTTGCCTCGGGCGTCCCAAATGCGACGTTAGTGTCGTATACGAAATTGTCGCAAGTTTTGTCGCCAATCTCGTTGATGATCCTGCGGCAACGCGGCGTGCATCGGGCTCCACGGCCTGCTGATATCCTCATTCGGCCCGGCCAGTCCGGGCGGGCCCCCGTAGCTCAGCGGATAGAGCGCCGGTTTCCGGTACCGTAGGTCGCAGGTTCGATTCCTGTCGGGGGCGCTTCGGCACAGCGCCGTACCGCCGGCTTCCAGGGCCCTTCCTTCGGGAGGGGCCCTTCTTCATGCCCGCCGGCGCATGCGCGCTAGGGTCGGATGAGCCCCCGCCCCGCATCGTCGCGAAGGAGAACACCATGCCCACGCTCGCCATCGTCGGTGCCGGCCCCGGGCTGGGCGCCGCGGTCGCCCGCAGGTTCGGACGCGAGGGCTACGCGATCGCGCTGATCTCCCGCGCGCAGGCCAAGCTGGACGCGCTCGCCGCGGAGCTCCAGCGCGAGGGCCTCACCGCGCGCGGGTACGCCGCCGACGTGCGCGACGGCGCCCAGCTCGAGGTGGCGCTGAGGAGCGCCGCCGCCGATCTGGGCCCCGTCACGGCGCTCCAGTACAGCCCGCTCCCCGCGCGCGCCTACCTGCACCCCGTGCTCGACCTCGAGCCCGAGCTCGCGCTCGACGCGCTGCGGTTCTCGGCGCTCGGCCTCATCCACGCGGCCCGCGCGGTCCTGCCCGCGATGCGCGCGGCGGGCGACGGCAGCATCGTCCTCATCAACGGCGGCACCTCCGTGCAGGCACGTGCGGGCTTCTCCGGCACGTCCGTGGCGTTCCCCGCGGAGAGCGCGTACGGCGAGATGCTGCACGAGGCGCTCGCGCCCGAGGGCGTGCGCGTGGTGCAGCTCGTGATCCCCGGCGCCATCCCCAAGCTCCGCTACACGCTGGAGGAGGTCGCCGACAGGATCTGGGACATCCAGGCGGCGCCCGGCGAGTTCAGGACCATGCTCATCCCGCTCGACGAGGGCCGCGAGTAGCCCCGGCGCACGTCAGGCGACGTCGGCGAGGGAGTCGACGGAGCGCAGCACCACGGTGTCCTCCTGAGCGACGTCGTCGCGGACGTCGACGGTGCACGCGAGGTGCTGCTCCGAGTCGAGCCACCACACCACGACGACGCGCTCGTCCCCCTCCGCCTCGAGAGCGGACGCCGCGTCATCGCGCGCCTCCGCCTCCGCCGGCTCCACGTCGGAGTCGTCGATCACGCCTTGCGCGACAAGGAAGCCGCGCAGGTCGCGCCACTCCGAGGCGCCGTAGACGTCGCCTCCCGCGATGCTCGCGAGGGTCGCGCCGTCCCCGGAGGCGGCGTACGCCGCCTCGCACGCCTCGACGCCCGCCGCCTTGGCCGCGCTCATCCCTGAGCGCAGGCCCGCGGCGACGAAGGCGCCGGCCACCACCAGGACGGCCACGCAGAGCGCGACCACGAACGGGATCCAGGTACGCGGCGTGGGCTCGGCGTCGGGGGTCTCGGACATGGGCCCCAGCCTAGGCGGAGCCGGCCCGCTCCCCGAGCGCCGCCGCGACCTCGGGATGGACGATGCGGCCGTCGCGCACGTTCACACCCCGCCGCAGCGCCGCATCGCCGTCGAGCGCGGCCTCCACCCCGTCCGCGAGCGCCAGCACGTACGGCAGCGTGGCGTTGGTGAGCGCGCGCGTCGCCGTCACCCCGACGGCGGCGGGCATGTTCGCCACGGAGTAGAGCAGCGAGCCCGCGAGCGGGCGGACGGGGTCGGCGTGGGTGGTGGGCACCGCCCCCTCGATGCACCCGCCCTGATCCACCGCGATGTCGACCAGCACGCTGCCGCGCGGCATCGTCTCGATCATGGCGCGCGTGAGGACCCGCGGCGCCCGCCGTCCGGGCACCAGCACCGCGCCGATGACCAGGTCCGCCGACCGCACCTCCTCCGCGACGGCATGAGCGGTCGACGCCACGGTCCTGACCCGCCCCCCGAAGCGCTCGTCCAGGCGCCGGAGCGCGTTCAGGGAGACGTCGAGCGCGGTCACGTCCGCGCCGAGACCCGCCGCCTGCGCCACCGCGTGCGAGCCCGCGACGCCGGCACCGAGCACGACCACGCGCGCGCCCGGGACCCCGGGCGCCCCACCGAGCAGGACGCCGCGCCCTCCCGCAGGGCTCAGCAGGTGGTGGGCACCCGCGAGGACCGCGAGCCGGCCCGCGATCTCGCTCATCGGCGCGAGCAGCGGCAGCGTGCCGTCCTCGAGCTGCACCGTGTCGTAGGACAGCGCCGTGGTGCCGGCCGTGCGCAGCGCGTCGGCGAGCGCCGGGCCCGCCGCGAGGTGCAGGAAGGTGAACAGCACGTTGTCCCGGAGGAGCGCATGCTCCTCGGGCTGGGGCTCCTTGACCTTGAGGACCAGGTCGCACGCCCACGCCTCGCCCGCGGTGCCCACCTGTGCGCCCGCGGCGACCATCGCATCGTCCGCGATGCCCGCGCGCCGCCCGGCACCCGACTCGACGACCACGCGGTGCCCGCGTGCCACGAGCTCGTGCACACCGGCCGGGGCGAGCGCGACACGGGTCTCGCCGCTCTTGGTCTCGGCCGGAACTCCGATGATCACGGGCGCCTCCTGGCGACGCGGGCCCCCTTGCCCTCGACTCCAGTCCTACACCCGGCGACGGGCTGCGGCGTCAGTACTGACCGTCGGTCAGGTACTCCCAGTGCCACGGCTCGTACTTGGTCGACTTCGCCCAGTCGGGGTTCGAGAAGCCGTACGTCGAGGCGTTGCGCGCGAACCACGAGTAGTAGACGCCGCTCGCGTGGGAGCGGCACAGGTCGACCGCGAGGCCGAGGCCGTGCATCGAGGTGCCCGGCGTGGCCGCGAGGTAGCCGCGCGACGCCTTGGTCGCGTACTGGCTGTAGATGTCGCGGTACGTGTCCGCGATGCAGATGTCGGTGCCGAACTCCGTCTTGAACTGCTCGTTGAGCGCGGCGAAGGCGAGGGCCGCGTCGGGCCGCAGCGCCTCACCCGCGACCCACAGCTGGCACAGCTGGTCGCTCGAGAGCCGGCCGTTCGCCATGTTCGGGTCGAAGGTCGGGTCGCAGTCCGGCAGCAGGCTCGAGGCGACGGGCACGTCCGCCGACGTGAGGATCGCGGTCGAGCCGTCGTCGATCGACGGCAGCGGAAGGTCCGAGGACTCGAACTGCGGGGCCGCGCCCAGGATCGCGGTCGCCGTGGTGGGAGCCTCGCCGATGACCACGCCGGGCAGCTGCTCGGCCGCGTTCGCGTACGGCGCGATGGTGCCCATGATCGGGTAGACCACCATCGCCGCGAGGAAGCCCACGAGCACGCCGGTCCGCGTGGCGACCCGGCGCCGTCGCATCGACGTCCTGACCTGGATCTCCTGGGTGTGCTCGATCCGCCGGTCCCGGCGCGAACGGTGGGTCGACCGCGGTGCGTGCAACGCGCCGCGCATGCTCACCATGGCCTCCAGGGGGGGTCGGAACCGGATACGACGGCACCCCGGGAGAGCGTTCTCAGCCGGGGGGCCGCTCCAATTATTACCAAACGGTAACGGCGAGGCCAACCCCCTCCCGTGCGGCGTGCATCACACTGTTACGGGGAGCGGTGACATGCCTGGCAGATCGGCGAGCGCATAACGCCGTCATGCGCGACGTTCGCGGCGGGCCAAAGAATCGCGCACCTCGCCGACCAGCTCCTCGAGGATGTCCTCGAGGAACACCATGCCCACGGTGTCGCCCTCGCGGACCACCGCGGCGACGTGCGCTCCCGAGCGCCGCATGAGCGCGAGCGCCGACTCGACCTCGGCGTCGTAGGCGATCGGAGGCAGGTCCCGGACGCGCCAGGCCTGGATGGGCTCCTCGCGCTCCCCCGGGCGTGCGTAGAGGCCGTCCTTGACGTGGAGGTAGCCCACGAACCGTCCGTGATCGGCCACCGGGAACCGGGAGAACCCGGTCTCCGTCGCGACGCGCTCGAGCTCGTCCACCGTGACCCCCAGCTCGAGCGAGGTGACGGTCGCGGCCTGCACCATGACCTCGCCCACGGAGCGCTCCGAGAACTCGATCGCGGTCGTCAGCAGCCCCGAGGGATCCGAGATGGTCCCCTCCGCCGACGACAGCTCGACGATGCTCTGCACCTCGTCCGCCGTGAACGCGCTGGTGACCTCGTCCTTGGGCTCGAAGCCCAGCAGGCGCACGATGCCGTTCGCCACCCAGTTGAGCGCACCGATGATCGGGCGCGCGACCTTCGCCACGGCGACGAGCGGCGGGCCGAACACCATCGCGGCGCGGTCGGGGCTCGAGACGGCGGCGTTCTTGGGCACCATCTCGCCCACCACCACGTGCAGGCCCACGATCACCACGAGCGCGATGACCACGGCCACCACGTGCGCGCTGTCCTCGGGCAGACCCATCGCGTGGATGACAGGCTCGAGCGCATGCGCGAGCGCCGGCTCGGCGACCACACCGAGGGCGACCGAGCACACGGTGATGCCCAGCTGCGCGGTCGCGAGCATGAGCGACACGTTCTCCATCGCCCACAGCACGGTGCGCGCGGCACGCGAGCCCTCCGCGGCGCGCGGCTCGATCGAGCTGCGCCGCGCGGAGATGATCGCGAACTCGGCGCCCACGAAGAACGCGTTGGCGAGCAGCAGTGCCGCGATCGCGAACGCCATGCCCGGGTTCATGCCTGGTCCTCCGTGGTCGGGGTGAGCCGCACCCGGTCGATGCGCCGCCCGTCCATCCTCTCGACGCGCGCCTGCACGCCGGGCGCGTCGACCACGTCGCCGGCCTCCGCGACGCGGCCGAGCCGCGCCATCACGAACCCGCCGAGCGTCTCGTACGCCGGGGACTCGGGGATCTCGAGCCCCGTGTGCTCCTCGACCTCGTCGGGGCGCAGGTCGCCGGGCACGATCCACGCGCCGCCCGGGGCACGATGGATCGCGGCGCGGCGCCGGTCGTGCTCGTCCGCGACGTCGCCCACGAGCTCCTCGACCACGTCCTCGAGCGTCACGAAGCCGGCGGTGCCGCCGTACTCGTCCACCACGATCGCGCACTGGTAGCCCAGGCCCCGCAGCTCGACCAGCAGGGGTCCCATCTCGAGGGTCTCGGGGATGCGCGGGGCGTCGGCCATGAGGGCGCCCACCGGCACCTCGGCGCGTCGATGCGCGGGCACCGCGATCGCGGCGCGCAGGTGGACGATCCCGAGCACGTCGTCGGGCCCCTCCCCGACGATGGGGAAGCGCGAGTGGCCGGTGGCGCGGGACGATGCGATGACGTCCGCCGCGGTCGCCTCCCGCCCGAGCGTGTGCAGACGTGTGCGGTCGGTCATGACGTCGATCGCCGCGAGGTCGTCGAGCTCGATCGAGTTCTTGAGCAGCAGCGCCGTGCCCGGCGCGAGCGTGCCCGCCTCCGCGCTGCGGCTCACGAGCGCCGCGAGCTCCTGGCGCGAGCGGCCGCCCGCGAGCTCCTCCTTGGGCTCGATCCCCATGAGGCGCAGGATCGCGTTGGCCGCGGCGTTGAGGGTCGCGATGACGGGACGCAGCGCGGCGGTGAAGGCCATGTTGAGCGGCGCCGCGACGCGCGCGGTGCGCATGGCGTCCGCGAGCGCCACGTTCTTGGGCACCAGCTCCCCGACGATCATGGAGAACGCGTTGACGAGCACGAGCGACAACGTGCCGGCGAGCCCGGCGACCGCGGCGCGCGACAGCGCGCTGCTCGACAGCGGCACGGACAGCAGGTTCACCAGGGCGGGCTGCGCGGTGTAGCCCAGCAGGATCGTGGTGAGCGTGATGCCCACCTGCGCGCCCGAGAGCTGGGTGGAGAGGTGGCGGAGCGCGGAGCGGATACGTCGGCTCCGCGGGCCGTCGTCGATGTGCGAGGGATCGAGCGCGACGAGGGAGAACTCCGCGGCGACGAACACCGCCGTGCCGAGCGTGAGGATCACCCCGGCTCCCACGAGGATCCAGTCGGTCATAAGGGGCTGCAACTGTCGGGGTCCATGGTGTCGCAAGGATACAGGCGGCCGCCGCGCGCGGCGAGAGTCTGCTCTCCCTCTGCGAAGCGTCAGGAGCGACTGACGGAGGGGCAAAAGTTTGGCCAAATGACGGCCGGGTGGTTCCAGGCGCCCCGGATTTCCGACGATGATAGGAGCACCTATCACCATCGACGCTGATGCGCCAAGAAAGCGAGCGGCCACCACCGTGTCCCCAGACACCTCTGCGCCCGATACCGACCGTGTCTCCGTCGCCCGCGCTGCAGGTGCCCCGTCCGTGGCGTCGCTCATCCTGGGCGATGCCAACGGGGCCGATGCACCGCAGGCCGACGCCGCCGCGCCCCAGGAGACCCCTGGCACCGGGCAGTCCCCCACCCCCCGTACCTCCTCGCGCCCCGCAGCGGCGGTCCCGCCGCCGCCCCCGCCGCCTGCCGCGCAGCGCGCCGACGTCCCCAGCGCGCAGGCGTCCGCGCCCGCACCGGCGCCCGCCGCGACCCCGCCGACCGACGCATCGTCCCCGGCGGCTCCCGAGGCGCCCGCGGTGGCCGATGCCGCCCCGCACACGCAGCCGATCGCGACCGCTCAGGCGCCGACCGCGGCGTACCTGCAGCGGCCCGAGCACTCCCCCCTCGCGGCGAAGGACGTCCAGCAGGGTGTGACCCGCCTCCGTGGACCCGCCGCCAAGGTGGTCGAGAACATGGAGGCGAGCCTCGCGGTGCCCACCGCGACCTCGGTCCGCAGCATCCCGGCCAAGCTCCTCATCGATAACCGCGTGGTGGTCAACAACCACCTCGCCCGCACGCGCGGCGGCAAGGTGAGCTTCACGCACCTGATCGGCTTCGCGATCGTCGAGGCCATCGCGGAGTTCCCCGCGATGAACGCCGCGTACACGGAGGAGGACGGCAGGCCCGCGCTGCGGACGCCCGCCGGCGTCAACCTGGGCCTCGCGATCGACCTCGCGCGGCCCGACGGCTCGCGCCAGCTGCTCGTGCCCTCGATCAAGGGCGCGGACCGCATGGACTTCGCGGAGTTCTGGGCGGCCTACGAGGACGTGGTCCGGCGCGCGCGCAACGGTGCGCTGCAGGCCGCCGACTTCCAGGGCACCACCATCACGCTCACCAACCCGGGCACGCTCGGCACGGTCCACTCGGTGCCGCGCCTCATGAAAGGCCAGGGCGCGATCATCGGCGTCGGCTCGATGGACTACCCCGCGGAGCTGCAGGGCGCGTCCGACGAGACCGTCGCGCGCCTGGGCGTGTCCAAGGTGATGACCCTCACCTCGACGTACGACCACCGTGTCATCCAGGGCGCGCAGTCGGGCGAGTTCCTGGGTCTGGTCCACCGCAAGCTGCTGGGCCTCGACGGGTTCTACGACCGCGTGTTCTCCGCGATCCGGGTGCCCTACGAGCCGGTCCGCTGGCTCCAGGACGCGGCGACCGACCCGGCGACGGAGGCGGCGAAGCCCGCGCGCATCGCCGAGCTCATCCACGCGTACCGCTCGCGCGGCCACCTCATGGCGGACGTCGACCCGCTCAGCTCGCGTCCGCGCAAGCACCCGGACCTCGACGTGCAGACCCACGGCCTCACGCTGTGGGACCTCGACCGCACCTACCAGACCGCGGGCTTCGCGGGTCAGGACTCGTGGACCGTGCGCGACGTGCTCGGCCGCCTGCGCGACGCGTACTGCCGCAGCGTGGGCCTCGAGTACATGCACATCGCCGACCGCGAGCAGCGCGCGTTCTTCCAGGAGCGGCTCGAGCACGGCTACACCAAGCCCACGCGCGAGGAGCACCTGCGCATCCTCCACCGCCTCAACGCGGCGGAGGCGTTCGAGGCCTTCCTGCAGACCAAGTACGTGGGCCAGAAGCGCTTCTCGCTCGAGGGCGGCGAGTCGCTCATCCCGCTGCTCGACTCCGTCATGAGCGCGGCCGCCGAGGCCGGGGTGCACGAGGTCTGCATCGGCATGGCCCACCGCGGCCGCCTCAACGTGCTCGCGAACCTCGCGGGCAAGCGGTACGGCCAGATCTTCTCCGAGTTCGAGGGCACCGCGGTGCCGGGGCTCGTGCAGGGATCGGGCGACGTGAAGTACCACCTGGGCACCGAGGGCACGTTCACGGCCGAGTCCGGGGCGACCACGCGGGTGTACCTCGCGGCCAACCCCTCGCACCTCGAGGCGGTCGACCCGGTCCTCGAGGGGATCGTGCGCGCCAAGCTCGACGCGCTGGGCGCGGACCCCGCCACCGACGGCTACCCCGTCCTGCCCGTGCTCGTGCACGGCGACGCGGCCTTCGCCGGCCAGGGCGTGATCCCCGAGACCCTCAACATGGCGCAGCTCAAGGGCTACAGGACCGGCGGCACGGTCCACGTGGTCATCAACAACCAGGTGGGCTTCACCACCGGTCCGGAGAGCTCGCGGTCGACGCGCTACTGCACCGACATCGCCAAGGGCTACCAGATCCCGATCTTCCACGTGAACGGCGACGACCCGGAGGCGTGCGTGCGCGCCGCGCGGCTCGCGTTCGAGTACCGCGAGCGGTTCGGACGCGACGTCATCGTGGACATGGTCTGCTACCGCCGCCGCGGTCACAACGAGGGCGACGACCCGTCGATGACACAGCCGCGCATGTACGACCTCATCGAGGCCAAGCGCTCGGTGCGCCACCTCTACACCGAGTCGCTCATCCGCCGCGGGGACATCACCACCGAGGAGGCGGAGGCGGTCTCGAAGGACTACCTCGCACAGCTCGAGCGCGTGTTCATCGAGACGCGCGAGGGCTACAAGCCCTCGGACGGCGCGGAGGCGATCTCGGGGCTCGAGCTGCCCGCGTCGCAGTCGTCGGACGCCGGCATCATGGTCGGCTGGAAGACCGCCGTGAGCGCGAGCCAGATCGAGCGCATCGGCCGGGCGCACGTGCGCCCGCCGGAGGGCTTCGCGGTGCATCCCAAGCTCGAGAAGCTCCTCGAGAAGCGCGAGGTCATGAGCCGCGAGGGCGGCATCGACTGGGGCTACGGCGAGATCCTCGCGTTCGGCACCCTGCTCCAGGAGGGTGTGCCGGTACGCATGTCCGGCCAGGACAGCCGCCGCGGCACGTTCGTCCAGCGCCATGCGATCTACCACGACCGCAACACCGGCGCCGAGTGGACGCCCCTGCTCTACCTCGCGTCCGACCAGGCACGCCTGCACCTGTTCGACTCGCCGCTGTCGGAGTACAGCGTCCTGGGCTTCGAGTACGGCTACTCGGTCGAGCGGCCCGACTCGCTGGTGCTGTGGGAGGCGCAGTTCGGCGACTTCGTCAACGGCGCGCAGACCATCATCGACGAGTTCATCTCCTCCGCCGAGCAGAAGTGGGGCCAGTCCTCCTCCGTGGTGCTGCTGCTCCCCCACGGCTTCGAGGGCCAGGGCCCGGACCACTCGTCGGCCCGCGTCGAGCGCTTCCTCCAGCTGTGCGCGGAGGAGAACATGATCGCCGCGATGCCGTCGACGCCCGCGAGCTACTTCCACCTGCTGCGCCGCCAGGCGTACGACCGGCCCCGCAAGCCGCTCGTGGTGTTCACCCCCAAGTCGATGCTCCGTCTGCGCGCGGCGCAGTCGGCGGTCGAGGACTTCACCACGGGCACGTTCCGCGAGGTCATCGGCGACGACGCCGTGGATCCCGCGAACGTCGACCGGGTGCTGATGTGCGCCGGCAAGGTCTACTACGACCTCGTGGCGGAGCGGGACCGTTCGGGAGACACCTCCACCGCCATCGTGCGCTTCGAGCAGCTCTACCCGCTGGCGCACGACGCGATCCGCGAGGCGCTCGCGCCGTTCGACGGCGCGGAGCTCATGTGGGTCCAGGAGGAGCCGCTCAACCAGGGGGCTTGGTCTCGCATGTCGCTGAGCCTCCCGCAGATCGTCGGGACTACGCTCGGAGTCGTGTCACGACCTGCCTCCGCATCGCCCGCCTCGGGCCTCGCCTCCCGTCACGCCGCCGAGCAGTCCGAGCTGGTCACGCGGGCGTTCGAGCGATGAGGAACGTCTTCCTCGTCGGTGACGAGCTCGTCGCCGGCCATGGGGACCCCAAGGCGCTGGGGTGGGTGGGCCGCGTCGCGGCGCGGACCCTCCCCCTCGCGCCCGACCTCGCGTTCCACACGCTCGCGGTGCCTCACGAGACCACGGGCGAGCTCACGAGCCGCTGGGACGAGGAGGCGCTGCGCCGCCTCCGCCAGTCCGAGCCCGAGGCCAACCACGTGCTGTTCGCGATCGGCCGCCACGATGTGCACCGCAAGGTCTCGCCGACCATGACGCGGCTCAACATCGCCAACTTCCTCGACCGCGCGCACGCGCTCGGCTTCGAGACGCTGATCGCGGGCCCGCCGCCGGGCGCGGAGGCGGACAACCCGCGCATCGCCGAGCTCGCCGCCGTGTGCGAGGACGCCGCCTCGCGCCGCGGGGTCGGCTACATCGACATGTACGGCCCGCTCGCTCGCCACGAGCAGTGGGCGGCGGACATGACGATGGGACACGATGCGCTGCCGATGCAGGCCGGCTACGGCCTCATGGCGTGGCTGGTGCTCCACTCGCGCTGGCACTCGTGGCTCGGGATCGAGCCGCCCGCCAGCTGAGCCGAGGTGAGCGCTGCGAGGTGCTCAGCGCCCGTTCCGCCCCGATGCGGGCGCTGACAACCTCGCTGCGCGCTCCTCGCCGTCGCGCTCGTCAGGCGTCCGCGCGATGACGAATCCTTGGCGGTGCTCCTCCGAGGCCCTGGGCCCACGGTCGAGGGCCGTGTCGAGGGCGAATCCGGCGGACTCGAGCGTCCCCGCGACGTCGCGGACCTCGTGGAGGAACGCGGTGAGGTCCACCTCGAGCCCGTAGGCACGCGCGATGCGGCGGGATCCGGTGCCCGCCTGGAAGCCGAGGAGCAGAGCACCTCCAGGCCGCAGGACGCGGCGCAGCTCGGCGCACACGCGCGGCAGGTCCCGGGACGGGGTGTGGATGATCGAGTACCAGGCGAGCACGCCGTCGAGGTTCCCGTCCGCATAGGGCAGCGCCGCGAGCTCCCCCACAGCGAGCTGGGCCGCGGCGTCCCGGCCTCGCGCCTGCGCCAGCATCCCGGCGGAGAGGTCGACGCCCGCGAGGACCATCCCCGGATCACGCTCACGCAGGTGCGGGAGCATGCGGCCGGTGCCGCACCCCGCGTCGAGGACGCACGCGGCGACGGGCAGCATGCTCACCCAGCGGTCGATCATGGCCAGGTCGAGCTCCGCCTCGAACCCCAGGTCGGGCAGGGCCGCCGCGTACGCCTCCGCGACCGTGTCGTAGCCGGCGCGCGTGCGCTCGAGGAGCGGTCCATCCATGCCGGAAGCGTAGGTGCAGGGTCCGACAGGGTCGCCCGCCGGGAGGCGCGCGGCGGCGGCTACGCGATGACGCCGGCGCCGCGCAGCTCGACCATGAGGTCGTGCGGGCGCGATGCGATCGCCACGGCATCGTCCAGCGACACGACGTTGTCGCGCACCAGCTGGAACAGGTGCTGGTCGAACGTCTGCATCTTGTAGTACTCGCCCTCGGCGATGAGGTCCATGATGGGCGGCTGGCTCGACGGGTCGATGATCGCCTCGGCGGTGCGGCCCGTGTTGACCATGACCTCCGCCACCAGCGTGCGGCCCGAGCCGTCCCCGCGGCGCACCAGGCGCTGGGAGACGATGCCGCGCAGGGTCTGCGCGAGCGTCGCGCGGACCTGGTCCTGCTCGTGCGGCGTGAAGAAGTCGACGATGCGGTTGATGGTGTCCTGCGCGTCCACCGTGTGGAGGGTCGCGAGCACCAGGTGGCCGGTCTCGGCCGCGGACAGGGCCGCCCTCACGGTCTCGATGTCGCGCATCTCGCCGACCATGATGACGTCGGGGTCCTGACGCATCGCGGCGCGCAGCGCGCTGGTGAAGTCGAGCGTGTCCGAGCGCACCTCTCGCTGGGAGATGATCGACTTCTTGTCGTGGTGGAGGACCTCGATGGGGTCCTCGATGGTGACGATGTTGACCTCGCGGTAGCTGTTGATCAGGTCGATCATCGACGCGAGGGTGGTGGTCTTGCCCGATCCCGTCGGGCCGGTGACGAGCACGAGGCCGCGGGGCTCGAGCGCGAGGTCCGCGATGACGGGCGGCAGGCCAAGCTCCTCGAAGCTCTGCGCGCCCACCGCCACGCGACGGAACACCAGGCCCTCGGTGCCGCGCGCCACGTAGGCGTTGACGCGGAAGCGGCCCACGCCGGACAGCGAGAACGCGAAGTCGGCCTCGTGGGTGTCGCGGAACTGCGCGACCAGATCCTCGGGGAGCACCTGCGCGACCATGTTGCGCGTGTCCTCCGGGGTCAGCGGCGGCACCTGGAGCTTGCGCAGGCGGCCGTCGACGCGCACGCGCGGGGCCGAGCCCACCTTGCAGTGGAGGTCGGAGCCGCCCGTGGAGGCAAGGGCGTGCAGGAACGGGATGACGGACTGGGGCTGATCGCTCACGGTTCTTCCATCGGCATCGAAGGGGTCGAAGTCAAGGCGAGACTACCGCCGGACCCACCTGTTCCCCCGCACGGTGTGACGCAGTCCTCAGATGTGGGAGGATAGAGGGTCTGATTTCTCGACTCCAGAAAGGGGAACGCAAGTGAGCAAGCGAGGCCGCAAGCGCAAGGCGCGCGCGAAGGGTGGCGCCAACCACGGCAAGCGGCCCAACGCCTGAGCCGTTCCACCCGGATAGAGAGAAGCCGCATCGGCCTGGCCGATGCGGCTTCTGTCGTCTCCGGGCACCCCGGCGCTGCGGTGGGCGCCTAGGCGCCCACGTCGGGGCGCGTCGCGCGGATGGTCGTGAGGATGCGGTCGCGGAGCTCGTCGGGAGCGACATCGTGCCCCGCACGGTTGACGATGCGCTTGATCTTCTCGTTGATCCGATGCTCCGCCTCGCATGGCGGGCACTCGCGGAGATGCTCGCCGATCCGGTGGATCTCGTCCTCCGGGAGCTCGTGGTCGATGTACTCGAAGAGGCGGTCGAGGGCCTCCTCGCACTCTGGCTTAGGCACGGCACGTACCCCCGTCCTTGTCCTTCTTCACCGGGGCCTTCTCATACAGGCCACGCTCGGCTGCGTAGTCACGCAGCTTCTCGCGCAGCAGCTTGCGCCCGCGGTGCAGGCGCGACATCACGGTGCCCACAGGCGTGTCCATGATCTGGGCGATCTCCTTGTAGGCGAAGCCCTCGACGTCCGAGAGGTACACCGCCATGCGGAAGTCGTCGGAGAGCTCGGAGAGCGCGCGCTTGACCTCGTCGTCGCCGATCGAGTCGAGCGCGCGGTCCTCGGCCGATGCGAGCCCCGCGGAGGTGTGCTCCGCGGCGGCCGCGAGCTGCCAGTCCTCGACGGTCTCCGCGTCGGAGCGCTTGGGCTCTCGCTGCTTCTTGCGGTAGCTGTTGATGAACGCGTTGGTCTGGATCCGGTACAGCCACGCCTTGAGGTTGGTGCCCGGCGTGAACTTGTCCTGCGCGGCGAACGCCTTCGCGAACGTCTCCTGGACCAGGTCCTCGGCGTCGGCGCCGTTGCGCGTCATGCGCAGCGCAGCGCCGTACAGCTGGTCCATGTAGGACAGCGCCTCGGCCTCGAAGTCGAAATCGGTGGTGTCGGTCATCGGATGCGAGCGTACAGGCGAGCGGCCTCGCGCAGAAGCGCGGGCAGGCTGGGGCCTCTCCACGGTGGTCGTCACGCCGGTGCACAACGTCGCGCGCCCTACAAGTATTCCCTTGCGCGGGCGGCCCCTGACGAGCGCGCCTGTGCTTGGTAGCGTAGGAGGCATGTTGCGCGCACTCGCCCGGCCCCTGCTCGCCTCGTGGTTCGTCTACGGGGGTGTCCAGAGCTATCTCGAGCCGGAGGCGCGCGCCGCGCGCGTCGCTCCCACCGTCGAGCCGGCGCTCGAGGAGCTGGGCCTCGAGGACGTCAAGACCGCCGACCTGGTGAAGGCGCACGGCATCGCCTCGATCGCGCTCGCCTCCGCGCTCGCGCTCTCGCGCACGCCGCGCACCGCGGCGCTCGGCCTCGCGGGCCTCGCCGGCGTCACCACCGCGCTGTCGCACCCCTTCTGGAAGGAGGAGGACCCGGCCAGGCGCGACGAGGAGCTCGAGCAGTTCCTCAAGAACCTGTCGCTGGTCGGCGGCGTCCTCCTCGCCTCGACCGCGGGCCACAGCCAGCGCCACATCGACCGCAAGAAGGCCAAGAAGGCGAAGGCCAAGGAGAAGGCGGCCGCCGCGAAGGCCAAGGAGAAGGAGGCCAAGGCCGCGGCCAAGGAGGCCTCCAAGAAGAAGAAGCGAGCCGCGTGAGCGGCACCCTCCCTCTCGGCACCGGGATCGGCGAGGTCTGGCCCGCGCCGCTCGCGCATCGTCCCCTCGACGCGACCGTCTCGGTCCCCGGCTCGAAGTCGCTCACCAACCGCTTCCTGGTGCTCGCGGCGCTCGCCGCCGAGCCTGTCACCGTCCGCGGGGGCCTGCGCTCGCGCGACTCGGATCTCATGATCGGCGCCCTGCGCGGCCTCGGCATCGACGTGGACGACGCCGGCGACGAGTGGCGCGTCACCCCTGGCCCGCTGCGCGGCGGAGCGCACCTCGACTGCGGCCTCGCGGGGACGGTGATGCGGTTCGTCCCGCCCATGGTGCTCCTCGCGGACGGCCCCGTGAGCTTCGACGGCGACGAGGGCGCACGCGTGCGCCCGATGGGACCGCTGCTCGACGCGCTGCGCCTTCTCGGCGCGACGGTCGAGGACGAGGGCCGAGGCACGCTCCCCTTCACGGTCACCCCGCCTCTCGAGCTCCCGGACGTGGTCGAGGTCGACTCCTCCTCGTCGTCGCAGTTCGTGACCGGGCTGCTGCTGACCGCTCCGCGCCTCGAGGACGGGCTCACCATCCGCCACACGGGTGAGACGCTCCCCAGCCTTCCCCACATCGACATGACGTGCGAGGCGCTGCGCGCTGCGGGTATCCGCGTCGACCAGCCCGACGAGCGCACGTGGGTGGTCCATCCGGGCGAGATCCGGCCGGGCGACGTCCGCGTCGAGCCCGACCTCAGCAATGCGGGACCGTTCATGGCTGCCGCGCTGGTCGCGGGCGGCACGGTGCGCATCCCCGGCTGGCCTGCCGTCACCACGCAGCCGGGGGCGCTGTTCCCGGAGCTGCTCACCCGCATGGGCGCCGTGTGCACGCTCGAGGGCGACGTCCTCTCCGTGACCGGCACCGGCACCATCCACGGCATCGAGGCCGACCTCTCCCCCGCGGGCGAGATCACCCCGACCATCGCCGCCCTGTGCGCCCTCGCCGACGGCCCCTCGCAGCTCACCGGCATCGGCCATCTGCGCGGTCATGAGACCGACAGGCTCGCCGCGATCGCCGCGGAGGTGGAGCGGCTCGGCGGGCATTGCCTCGCGGGCGACGACTCGCTGAAGTTCGCGGGGCTCCCCCCGGCCGGCCTCCATGGCGCCGTGATGGAGACGTACCACGACCACCGGATGGCGACCTTCGCCGCCGTGATCGGCCTCGCGGTGCCGGACGTCGACGTCCTCAACGTGGGCACCACCTCGAAGACCATGCCCGAGTTCCCCGCGATGTGGGCGGGGATGCTCGGCGCCGACGGCACGGCCCGCTGAATGGCCCGTCGCGAGTACGACGAGTCGGATGCCAAGGTCCGGCCCAACCGCCGCGGCTCGCGCCCGCGCACCAAGATCCGCCCCGCGCACGAGGACGCCGTGCTCGGCACCGTGATCGGCGTGGACCGCGGCCGCTACACGGTCCAGGTGGACGATGCGGTGGTGACGGCGGTCAAGGCGCGCGAGCTCGGGCGGCGAGGGCTGGTGATCGGCGACCTCGTGGGCGTGGTCGGCGACGTATCGGGACGTCCGGACACCCTCGCGCGCATCGTGCGCCGCGAGGAGCGGACCACGGCCCTGCGTCGCACGGCGGACGACACGGACGCGACCGAGCGCGTCATCGTCGCCAACGCCGAGCAGCTCGCGATCGTCACCGCGCTCGCCGATCCGGAGCCGAACCCGCGCATGATCGACCGCTGCCTGGTGGCGGCCTTCGACGCGGGCATGAGCGCGCTCCTGGTGCTCACCAAGGCCGATCTCGCCGATGCGACCGAGCTGCGCCGCGCGTACGAGCCGCTCGGCGTGCGCGTGCTCGAGACCTCGGTGCGCCGCGACGGCGGACCCGCGGCGGATCCCGGCTTCGTCGAGCTGCGCGACGCGCTCGTGGACGGGACCACGGTGCTCGTGGGCTACTCGGGGGTGGGCAAGTCGACCCTGGTGAACGCGCTGGTGCCGGACGCGGGACGCGCGGTGGGCATCGTCAACGACGTCACGGGGCGCGGGCGCCACACCTCGACGTCCGCGGTGCTGTACGACGTCCCCACGGGCGGGCGCATCGTCGACACCCCCGGCGTGCGGTCCTTCGGGCTCGCGCACGTGGATCCCGCGCACTTCATCCTCGCGTTCCCCGACATCGCGGACGCCGCCGACGAGCGCTGCCCCCGCGGCTGCACCCACGAGTCCGCCGCGGCCGGCTGCGAGCTTGACGCATGGGCCGGCGACGTGCCCGACCGCCACGCGCGGGTCGACTCGATCCGGCGCCTGCTCGCCTCCCGCGCCGCGGGCGAGGCGTACTGACCCTCCCCGCGCCTCCCCCACCCCCTGACACCTGCAACGGAATCGATCCCGGGTGTGCGGCGTGTCGCGCTGACATGCGGTCGACACGCCGGCGGACCGGGACGCGGTCCGTTGCCGCTGTCAGGTCGCCGCCCGGCCCGGGTAGCGACGCCGGTAGGTTGGGGCCATGACCGACGCGCCGTACGCCGACGACCTCCTGCTCGCCCTTGCGATCGCCGATGCCGTCGACGGCGTGACGATGCCGAACTTCGCCACGGGCGACCTCACGATCGAGACCAAGCCCGACGACACCCCGGTCACCGCGGTGGACCGCGCCGCCGAGCGCATGGCGCGCGACCTCATCGCGCAGCACCGCCCCGACGACGCGTTCGTGGGCGAGGAGTACGGCACCACGGGCACGGGCCCGCGCCGCTGGGTCGTGGACCCCATCGACGGCACCAAGAACTTCATCCGGGACGTCCCCGTCTGGGCGACGCTGATCTCTCTGCTCGACGGCGACGATGTGGTGGTCGGCGTGGTGAGCGCGCCCGCCCTCCACCGACGCTGGTTCGCAGCCAAGGGGCAGGGCGCATGGCTCGGGCAGTCCGAGGCGACGGCGCGTCGGATCCATGTCTCCGGCGTCGGGACCCTCGCGGAGGCCTCCCTGTCCTACTCGGACCTCGCCGAGTGGCGGGACTTCGGGCGTCTCGACGCTTTCCTGGGGCTCATGGACAGCGTGTGGCGCACGCGCGCGTACGGCGACTTCTGGAGCTACATGATGGTCGCGGAGGGCGCCGTCGACATCGCGTGCGAGCCCGAGCTCGCGCTGTACGACATGGCGGCGCTCGTGCCGATCGTCGAGGAGGCGGGCGGACGCTTCACGGGGGTCGACGGCACGCCGGGGCCGCACGGCGGCAACGCGCTGGTCACCAACGGACGGCTGCACGACGAGGTGCTCGCGCGCCTCGCGTGAGCGTCAGGCCACGGGCACGCTCGCGAGCTCGGAGGCGTCGTACCAGAGCAGGTCGCGCTCCTCGAGCCGGTCGAGCGCATCCTCGTCGCCCCCGACGGCGGCGCTGACGTCCCCGGCCGCCTCGGGCTCGTCGACGAACGCGCACGCGATCGCGGACGCGGGGATGCGACCGTGGACGCGCACGGCCGCCGGGTGGACCTCGGGGTCCGCATCGCACTCGGCTCGAGTGAGCTCGGCCACCACGACCACGCGCAGGGGCGAGCCGACCTCGATGACGGAGGCGAGCGCGGCGACGTCGCGCGCGATCTCCGCCAGCTCATCGGCATCGTCGCTCGCGACGATCTCGAGCAAGCGCTCCGTGACGGCGTAGGCGACGGGCGGCTCCCACAGCCCGTCGGCGCAGCGAGGGAGGTCGTCGACCGTGGCCGGGATGTACACGCGCATGAGTTCAGTCTGGCACCGCGGCGGGCGTGAGGCGCGAGGCGCGCACGGCTCCGACCACCACCGCGCTCATCGAGGCGATCGCGCCGCGCAGGGGCGCGCGCGGGGCGGACTCGGCGAGCACGCGGCCCTCGCGTGCGGCGATGTCGCAGGCACGCGGGTCCCACGGGAGCGGCCAGACCTCCGAGACACCCGCATGGCGGCCGAGCGCGGCAGCGATCGCGTCCTCGGGACGCGGACCCGCGACGGAGGCGCGGATCCGGTTGACCGCGACCACAGGTGCGGGGCCCTCGTGGTCCAGCAGCGCCTGCACCAGCCTCACCAGCTGGTGGGGCTCCGCTCCCCCGACAACGATCAGGGCATCCGCCTCCGCGAGCGCCTCGAGGGTGGCGACGTCTCGTCGCGGGCCCGCGGGCAAGGAGGTCTCCGCGCCCGCATCGGCGGAAGCTGCGACATCGACGACCACGACGTCCGCCGCGCACCGCAGCGCGGGCCACAGCCGCGCGAGGCCGCCCGCGGTGACCTCCGGCCACCGTGCGGCACGCGTGAGACCCGTGAGGACACGGAGCCGGGGCGCGACGTCGAGGAGGTGGCGTTCGAGCGCAGCCGCCGCATCCTCGCCGCGCGCCGCGGCACGCGCCACGGCCGCGATCCCGGGCGCCTCGTCCGCCAGCCCGAGCGCGCTCGCGACGGAAGCGCCGTACGTGTCGAGGTCGACGAGCACGGTCCGGTGCCCGGCGAGCGCGGCCTCCGCCGCCAGGTTCACCGCCACCGTGGTGCGCCCGGGAGCGCCGCCCGTGCCCCACACGGCGATGATCGCCCCGCCCCCGGTGTCGCGTGGCGGGGCGAACACCGGCGCCGCACGGGGCGTCGCGGCGAGCACGGCGTCGGCCAGACCCTCCTCGACCACGGGCAGCCCGAGCGCCGCGAGCCGCGGGGAGCTCCCGGGGCCCACCCCGACCAGCGCGACGCCGGCCGCGCGCAGCCCGGCGACGGTATCCGCGTCGAGGTGCGGCTGGTCCGAGACCACCACCACCGTGCCCAGCCCCGCCCGCGCGACCGCGACGGCCTCGGCGAGGTCGGCGCATCGCCGTACCACCGTGATCCGGGGGTGCGCGTCGAGCTCGGCGACCACCCGCGACTCGTCCGAGCCACGCACGGCGACCACCACGCCGACCGGCAGGCTCATCCCTCCCCCACCACGGCGACGGCGTCGGCGTGCGCGAGCGCGTCCAGCAGGGCGCCGACCTGCTCCGCCTCCACGACCAGGTACACGGTCTCCCCGCCCAGCCCGAACCCGGCCTCGTCGCGCGACACGGAGGCGACCGTCAGCGCGTCCCCCACGCGCTCGGACGTGCCGCCGCCCGCAGGGGTCACCCAGACGTCCACCACGGCGCCGGTCCCGATCTCCGGGGCCACCGGGGACGTGGCCACCACCGCGAGGCGCCTGCTGTCGTAGTCGCCGGCGTCGACGACCGCGGCCGCGGGGATCAGCTCGCCCTCGCCGACGGCCCGCGTGAGGACAGATCCCCACGGTGCGTGCGCGGGTGCCTCGAGGTACCCCCCACCGACGCGGACATGCGCGATCGCGACGGACGACTCGTCGAGGACCGTGCCCGGCGCGAGCTCCGCCGCGGCCGCGTACACGGGCACGGTGCGGTCCGCCGCCGCGAGCACGGACACCACCCCGGCCACGGCGATCGCGATGAGCAGCACGCCCACCACGAGCCGCGGGTCCCGCCAGCCGGGCGGGCGCATGCGCGCAGCGACCGGATGCGTCCCGTCTCTCATGGTCACCCCCCAGGCGACAGGTTCGATGGCGCCATCATGCCTGGTGCGCGCGCCGACCGGAAGGCTTGTGGACACCGCACGCGCGCTCCCGCGCCGTGTCACAATGGCGAGGTGCCGCCCAGGTTCCTCAAGCTCAGCGACGTTCAGGAGATCCTGAACATCTCCTCCCAGCAGGCGTACGCGCTCGTGCGCTCCGGGGACCTGCCGGCGATCCAGGTGGGCGGCCGCGGGCAGTGGCGTGTGGACGAGGCGGAGCTCGAGAGCTACATCGCCCGCCAGTACGCCGCGGCACGCGAGCACCTGCGCGAGCGCGAGGCCGGCCAGGCCGGCTAGGCCGGGCGCACCGCCAGCAGCGAGGCGAGCGGGACCGTGCGGACGGTCCGGTCCGCCACAAGATCGAGGTGGTCGGCACCCACCGCCGCGATCCGGCCCGCCCAGCGCCCCGCGGAGGTGTCCACGGCCACGGGGTCGCCGGTGGCGGCGAGCTCCCGCAGCACGGTGCCCACGCCCATGCGGCGGCGGACCTCGGTGAGGTGCGCCACCGCGGTGCCGACCCCCTCGATCATCGCGATCGCGTCGAGGGGGACCAGCACCTGACCGCGCGGGTCCTCGAGCAGCACCCAGGCCCCCGCCGCATCGGCCACCGTGCCCGCCACCGTCGCCCCGTCGACGAGCACCGCGCGCACGGACGCTCCCTCCCGGGCGAGCAGCCGGCTGGCCAAGCCCACGCGGGCCCGCTCGTCGCGCTCGCGCTCGGCGATCTCCGCGTCCCAGCCGCGGCGGTCGACGCCATCGAGGCTCGCCTCGAGATCCGCGAACAGTCGGTCCCAACGCATGCGGTCACGTTAGCCGCCCGTCCACCACGCGTCACCGCCCTCTGGACAATTGCCGCACAACGGACTACATCAGGAGGTATCAAAAATCATCAAACAGCATCAATAAGGAGCAAAGATGATCGAACAGGCAGGTGGCACCCAGGGCAGGACCCTCGCACCGACCTCGGCTCCGACCCGGACGGGCGACGCGACGGCCCTGCTCGCCGCGCTCGCAGCGCTGACGTTGGGCCCCGCATCGGGGCTCCTCGCGTGGCGGGCGTGCGCGCGCCTCGACCTCCAGGTGTGGGCTCCGGGAGACCTCGTCGCGATCGGCGCGGGGGCCCTCGGCGCGGCGCTCGCGGCACGCTTCGTGCTCGACGTGCTGCTCGCCCTGACGGCGCAGCTGCGCGGCGCTGCCGCTCCACGCTCGTCGGGCCGGTGGGCACGGTCCGTCGCGGCGCTGCTCGCCGCACTGATCCTGGGAGCGGGAGGGGCCCACGCCGCGGAGCCGCCGCCGTCAGCAGGATGGCTCCCCGCCACGGGCTCGTCGGCCTCGTCATCGTCGCCCCCGCCGGCGGCCACGTCCGACCCCACGCCCGCGCCGGCACCGGCCGCTCCCGAGCCCGCGCTCCACGTGGTGGTGCGCGGCGAGAGCCTGTGGTCGATCACCTCCGCAGCGCTCGGCGCGGACGCCACGCCCGCCGCCGTCGCCGAGGCGTGGCCCGTGCTCTACGAGCACAACCGCGCCCGCATCGGCGCGGATGCGGACCTCATCCATCCGGGCCTGCGCCTCCGCCTCCCCGAGGGCCTCCGCGAGGCACGGTCATGAGCGCCGAGCCCGCCTGGGCGCCGCGGCCGCCCCGGCCCGACGTCTACGGGCGCACGCGTGCGGTGCTCGGCGACCCGACTCCGCTCGCCTGCACCGCCGCGCTCACCGCGATCGAGGTGGTCCACGGCGGGGACGGGCTCGACACCCTCCTGCGCTGGATCACCCCCGAGGTACGCGAGCGTCTCGCACGCCAGCACTCCCTCGCGCGACGGATCGGACGCCATGGCGGGGTCGCGGCGCGCATCGTCCGCGCGCGGGCGTGCCGCGTCTCGCCCCGCGCGACCGAGGTTGCCGTGATCGCCCAGATCGGCAGCCATGCACGCGCGATCGCGATCAGGCTCGAGGACCTCGCCGGGCGCTGGGTCATCACGGTGCTCGACATCGGCTGAGGCGCCAAGCCCGGGGACGCGACGAGGGCGGCCACCCTGGGGTGGCCGCCCTCGTCCGGCGTCGGGGTGCGCGGGGCTACAGCTCCGCGTCCTCCTCGTTCTTGCCGTGGCACATCTTGTACTTGCGTCCCGAGCCGCATGGGCACGGCGAGTTCTTGCCGGCGCCGGCGAACGTGCGGCCGTCGTCCCACGGCTTCGCGCCCTCGGCGGGCTTGGTCGCGGTCGCCTGCCCCGAGCCGTCCTGCGAAGGACCCGAGAACGTCAGCGCGCCCATGCTCGCCTGGACGGGACCGCCCACCGAGCCGGTGGCGGGCCGGGCGACGATGCGCTGGCCGGCGGGCCCCGCGGCGGTCGCGGCACCGCCGCCAGGCAGCGCCTGGGCGGGAGCGGCCGCACCCGCCTTGGCGGCATCCTGGGCCGTCGCCGCGGCCGAGGCCGCGGTCACGGGAGCCTGCTGCGCCGGGGCCTCCTTCTTCTCGACCCGGTACAGGATCGAGACGGCCTGCTCCTTGATGGCATCGGACATGGCCTCGAAGAGCTGGAAGCCCTCGCGCTGGTACTCGATCAGCGGGTCGCGCTGACCCATCGCGCGCAGGCCGATGCCCTCCTTGAGGTAGTCCATCTCGTAGAGGTGCTCGCGCCACTTGAAGTCCATGACCTGGAGCAGCACCTGGCGCTCGACCTGGCGCAGCACGTCCTCGCCCAGCTTGTGCTCGACGAACTCGTACTGGAGGCGCGCATCGGCGACGAGCTCGCGCTCGAGGAAGGCGGTGGTGAGCCCGGACAGGTCGCCGGCCTCGTCGATCACCTCGTCGATGTCGATCGACACGGGGTAGACCGAGCGGAGGTCCTTCCACAGGGCCTCGAGGTCCCAGTCGTCGGGCGAGCCGACCAGCGTCGAGGAGCGCACGTACGCGGTCACCACGTCCTTGATGAAGCTCTGGATCTGCTCGTGCAGGTCCTCGCCGTCGAGCACGCGGCGGCGCTCCGCGAAGATGATGTGACGCTGCGAGTTGAGGACGTCGTCGTACTTGAGGATGTTCTTGCGGATCTCGTGGTTGCGACCCTCGATCTGCGCCTGGGCGCTCTGCACGCCGCGCGTGAGCACCTTCGACTCGATCGGCATGTCGTCCGGCAGCGCCGAGGAGTTCATCACGGTCGCGGCGAGGCCCGACTGGAACATCCGCATGAGGTCGTCCTCGAGCGACAGGTAGAAGCGGCTCTCGCCCGGGTCGCCCTGACGGCCCGAGCGGCCGCGCAGCTGGTTGTCGATACGACGCGACTCGTGCCGCTCCGTGCCGAGCACGTAGAGGCCGCCGGCCTCGAGGACCTCGTCGCGCTCCGTCTCGACGTCGGCCTTCGCCTGCGCGAAGACGTCCTTCCAGACCGCCTCGTACTCCTCGGGGCTCTCCTTGGGGTCGAGCCCGCGCTCCTGCATCGTCGCGACGGCGCGGAACTCCGGGTTGCCGCCGAGCATGATGTCCGTACCGCGGCCCGCCATGTTGGTCGCGACGGTGACGGCTCCCTTGCGGCCCGCCTCCGCGACGATCGCGGCCTCCTTCTCGTGCTGCTTGGCGTTGAGCACGGTGTGGTCGATGCCGCGCTTGCGCAGCTCGGCCGAGAGCGACTCCGACTTCTCGACCGACACGGTGCCGACCAGCACCGGCTGGCCCTTCTCGTGGCGCTCGAGGATGTCGTCGATGACGGCGTTGAACTTCGCCTGCTCGTTCTTGTAGAGCAGGTCCGCCTGGTCCTGACGGATCATCGGGCGGTTGGTCGGGATCGGGATCACGCCCATCCCGTACGTCGAGTGCAGCTCCGCGGCCTCGGTCTGCGCGGTACCCGTCATGCCCGCGAGCTTGCCGTAGAGGCGGAAGTAGTTCTGCAGCGTGATCGACGCGTAGGTCTGGTTCTCCGCCTTGATCGGCACGCGCTCCTTGGCCTCGATAGCCTGGTGGAGGCCCTCGGAGTAGCGGCGGCCCTTGAGGAGACGGCCGGTGTGCTCGTCGACGATGTCGACCTCGCCGCCCTGGACCACGTAGTCGCGGTCCTTGCGGAACAGCTCCTTGGCCTTGATCGCGTTGTTGAGGAAGCCGATCAGCGGCGTGTTGGCAGGGTCGTAGAGGTTCTCGATCCCGAGCGCCTTCTCCACCTTGTCGATGCCAGGCTCGAGGATGCCGACCGCGCGCTTCTTCTCCTCGACCTCGTAGTCGACGTCGACCTCGAGGGTGCCCGCGAGCCGCGCGAACTCCACGTACCAGCGGTTGTTGTCGCCCGAGGCGGGGCCGGAGACGATGAGGGGCGTGCGCGCCTCGTCGATGAGGATCGAGTCGACCTCGTCGACGATCGCGTAGTGGTAGCCGCGCTGGACCAGCTGCGAGGGCTGCAGCGCCATGTTGTCGCGCAGGTGGTCGAAGCCGAACTCGTTGTTGGTGCCGTACGTGATGTCCGCCTCGTACTGGCGGCGGCGCACCTCGGGCGACTGGCCGGAGACGATGCACCCGGTGGTCATGCCGAGGAAGCGGAACACGCGCCCCATGAGGTCGGACTGGTAGCTCGCGAGGTAGTCGTTCACGGTGACGACGTGGACGCCCTTGCCCTCGAGCGCGTTGAGGTAGGCCGGCAGGGTCGCGACGAGGGTCTTGCCCTCGCCGGTCTTCATCTCCGCGATGTTGCCGTGGTGGAGCGCGCCGCCGCCCATGAGCTGCACGTCGAAGTGCCGCATGCCCAGCGTGCGGCGGGCGGCCTCGCGCACCGCCGCGAAGGCCTCCGGCATGAGGTCGTCGAGGCTCTCGCCGCCCGCGTGCCGCTCCTTGAACTCGACCGTGAGCTCCCGCAGCTCGTCGTCCGACATCGCCTCGTACGACTCCTCGAGGGCGTTGGTCAGGGTCACCACCTTCTCGAGCCGGCGGAGCTCGCGCCCCTCGCCCATACGGATGATGCGGTCCATCAATGCCACGTCGCACTCCTCGCGAATCCTGGTAAGTCCCCGACCATCGTAGGCGGTCAGTGGATGCTCTCCGGCTCGTCTCGCTGAGGGCGCAACAGGACGATCGCGGCGGCGAGCGCGATGCCGCCGACGATGCCGCTCCAACCGAGCCGCTCACCGAACACGATCGATGCGAGCACGGCCGCCACGAGCGGCTCGAGGAACGACACCACGGTCGCGACGAACGGGGGGACGGTGCGGAGCCCGCCGAGGTAGAGGACGTACGCGAGCGCCGTGACCCCGACGCCCATACCGATGGTGAGCACCCAGCCGTACGCGTCCGAGGCTGCGCCGAGACCCGCGAAGGCTGCGGCGGGCACCAGGATGATCCCTCCGAGCGTGAACGCGAAGGCGGTGTGCTCGACCGGGCCGAGGCCCTCGACCTCGCCCCGGTTGACCACGGTGATGGCGGCGAACGATGCCCCCGCAGCGAGCGCGATCACCGCGCCCCAGCCGCCGGAACCTCCCGCGTTGAGCGAGCCGCCGAGCAGTGCGGCGAGGCCTCCCAGAGCGAGCACGAGCGCGGCGACGGTGGTCGCGGGCGGCCGCACGCGCGTGCGCCACCAGTCCCAGAGGGCCACGAACACCGGCGCCGAGCCGATGCCGATGAGCGTCGCGACACCCACGGACGATGCGGCGATCGCGGAGAAGAAGCACGCCTCGAACAGCGCCGTGAGGGCGCCGGTGACCATGGCGCGGCGCAGCGCCGGTCCGGTGAGCATCCGGAGCGCTCCCCGCGCCGCGAGGTACGCGAGCAGCGCGAGCCCGGCGACGAGCATGCGCCACATCGCGATCGACAGGGCGCCGATGCCGGCATGGTCGCCGAGCATCGTCCCCAGCACGCCGCCGAAGCCCCACAGGGTGGCCGCGGCGACCACGGACGCGAAATGGCGGGGCTGCACCCGGGGAATCTACCCGGGCGCAGCCCCGCCGCGACAGACCTCAGGCGGTCTCGCGCTCCTGCGCCTCGCTCTCGCTCTGCTCGAGGTGGATCACTCCGTACGTCCAGCCGCGGCGACGGTAGACCGCCGAGGCGAGGCCGGAGTCGAGATCGTGGAAGAGGAAGAAGTCGTGGCCCACGAGCTCCATCTGGTCGACGGCATCGGCGATGCTCATCGGCGCGGCGGCGTGGGTCTTGGATCGGATGATGATCGGGGTGCCGTCGATCGGGATCTCGCGGTGCGAGCCCTCCGGGGCGCCCTCCCAGGCCTCGACGCTGGTCGCGCGGTCCTCGTCGACCGCGGGCAGCTCGTCGATCGGCGCGGGCACCGTGTGGAGCCCGGCCTTGCCCTGGTGGCGGTGCGCCTTGCGCTCATGGAGCTTGCGCAGCTGCTCCGTGAGCTTCTGCATCGCGCCGTCGAGGGCGACGTAGCGGTCCTCCGCCGTCGCCTCCGCACGCACCACTCCGCGGCCGCGCACCGTGATCTCGACGCGCTCGCGATCGTTGGCCTGCTTGGGATTCCTCTCATGGACCACATGTACGTCCGCCCGCGTCGCGCGCGGGGCGAGGGACTCGACCTTCTCCATCTTCTCGAAGATCTTCTGCCGCATGTCCTCGGAGACCTTGGTGTGGCGTCCCACGATGGCGATGTCCATGACGAAAACTCCTTCACTGTCGCTGAAGCCCGCGCACGGGCTCGGGGCAAGGGGTCGGCGCCTGTCGCGCCCGGGGCATCACCTCCTCGCCATGAAGGTGTCCGACGTTCTTCGTCGTCCTGGACCTCCCACCATAGACCCCCGCGCGGTCACGCGCGACGGACCACCGGTCCTTGTCCCGGACCCTCGGCGGATGCCAGCACGAGCGCGGCGACCGGGACCAACGGGGAGGCCGCGAGCGCCTGCGTCGCACGCGCGAGCGTGGCGCCCGTGGTGAGCACATCGTCGACCAGCAGCGCCGCCGTGGGGCGGGGGTCGCGCCAGGCTGCTCGCGTGGGTCGGGGAGGCCCCGCGCGCCATCGTCCGCGATCGCCCGCGCCCCGCGAGGACCCCCGGGCGGGCCTCAGCACGGCACGCACCGTCGCCTCCACGCCTCCGCGCGCGAGCCCTGCCGCCGCGGCGCGCGCGAGGACGGCGGGAACGTCGACCCCCCGCCGGCGGGTGTGGGCGGCGCGCGCCGGGCACGGCACCACCGTCACCGTGGCGGCAACGTCGCGGAGCGCCGGCACGAGCGCATGCGCCGCCCTCTCCATCGCGGGGACCAGCAGCGACCCCAGATCGCGGCGTCCGCTGTCCTTCCACGCGGCGATCGCGCCGTGCACGGGACCGTCGAGGGGCGCGATCGACCACACCGCGAACGGGGGCTCCATCGCGGACAGGCGCGGCGCCCCCGACTCGCACCGCAGCGGGCGCTCCCACCACGGCGCCTCGCAGGCCTCGCACCAGCGCACATCGGGCTCGCGACAGCCGGGGCATGCGACCGGCACCACGAGCCGCGCGAGCAGCGCTCCCGGGCCTCGCGGGCGTGCGTCCATCGGCCCACGGTCGGCCGCGCGCCGCGGGCGCGCCTCCCGGCACGCGCCGCCCGGGGACGATGCGCGGGGCGCCCGGTCCGGGGACATCGCCCCGGCGGGAGAGCAGGCTCAGCCCGCGTACGCGAGATCGTCGATCCCGCTCGCGATGGTCGACCAGGCGGTGCCGGCGCGCTCGCGCACCGTGCCGTCGGCGGCCACGAGCGTGATCGAGCGGTCGCCGTGACGCGCCGAGATCGCGACGGCATCCGCGACCGCGAGGTCCTCGGTGGTCCGACCGCCGACCGACACGATCCACAGCGGCACGGAGTCCGAGCCCTCGGCAGCGCCGAGCAGCGCGACGGAGAGGTCGTCCACCCAGATCGCATCGGTGACGGTGCCGATGTTCGCACCCACCTGCATCGGCTCGCCGACGCTGAGCGGCTCGCCCGACTCCGAGCGGACCACCTCAGCGACCTCGACCACGGTCTGAGCACCCGACTGCGACACGACCACCAGGCGTGCACCGTCACGCGACGGCACCACCTGCTCGACGGTCCGCCCCGCGAGCCAGCGCGCGTCGAGAGCGGTCTCGACGCCGTCGGCGGAGACCGCGATGACGGACTCCGGCTCGTTCGCCTCCGCGGTCCACACGAATCCGTAGCGGTCGAAGCCGGGCGGCACCAGCGAGGATCCCTCGACGAGCGTGGTCACCTCCATGATGCCCTGCGGCTCGCCCGCATCGGCCGGGACGACGAGCGAGTCGATCCCGCCCGCGAGCGCATCCGAGGCGACGATGCTGGTGGAGCCGACGCGGAAGGCCGTGCGCGTGCCGTCGTAGGACGTCGCGAGGTTGTTCGCCCCCTCGGGGAGCGCACCCACCTGGTCGGGCACCACGCGGACCTCCTCGCCGTCCCACAGCCCGAGCCTGCCGTCGATGAAGAGCGCCGCGACGCTCGCGGGGACGGGCTCGCGCGACAGCGTGTTCTGCGGGTCCGTGGTCAGCGGCACCCCGCCGACCGTGACATCGACCTCGCGGACCCCCGGCAGCGCGGTGAGGGTGAGCCGCAGCTGCTGCTCCGCGAGCACACGCTCCTCGGCCGTCCCCGCCGACTGCGCCGCGAGCTGCACCTTCGCCACGCCGTCGGTCACCACCACGGAGTCGACCGCAAGCGCCGAGCCCGCCGGGAAGCCCGTGGTCACCGCGTTCGCGAGCCACGGCGACGGTCCGGCCACCAGCTCGCTCGCGGCCCACGTCGCGATGTTCGCCTGCGGCAGCCAGCGCTGCTCGGGCACCACCGTGGTGCCGTCGGCGGACGCGAACACGAGCGTCACGGGAAGGAACACCTGGTTGAAGGTCGCCTCCGCGACCAGGGAGCCGTTGTCGAGCCCGCCGATGCGCCACTGGTTCGCGACCGAGCGCTCGACCTCGAACTCCAGCTGCGCCTGGGTGCCGGCCTGCGCCTCGACCATGCGCCCCGCATCGTCCAGCCTCGCCGCCACGGGGACGGAGTACGTCACCAGCCCCGCCGCCTCGTCGTAGTCCTGGGTGAGCGCGCCCGAGTCGAAGACCGTGACCTGGGCGAGCGGGTCCCACTCGGCGCGCGCCGGGACCGTCAGGTACTCGCGCGCCACCGTGAAGTCGGAGGCGAAGCCCGCCGCGGTCGCCTCGATGAAGCCCGACACGATCGCGTTGACGCTGTCGTCCATCTGCGGGCCCTCCGCGAACGGCACCAGAGGCTCGGCGCCCTCGACCTCGCCCGAGCCCTCGTTGACCGCTCCCGTGGTGGGGATCACGGCGCAGGCGCCGAGCGCGAGCGCGGCACCGGCGCACACCGCGGCGAACCTCAGCCTCATGGCGCGACCTCCTTGCGATCCGACTCGAGCGGCACGCGCTGCGCGACCGCGCTGTAGTCCAGCTCCGCGATGACCAGCGGCAGCGGCGGATGCTGGCCCAGGCCCTGCGCCGTGCGCGGGAGCTGGAGGCGGAAGCTCGCGCCCTTGCCCGGCAGGCCCCACGCCTCGAGCCGGCCGCCGTGCAGCTGCGCGTCCTCGCGCGCGATCGACAGCCCCAGCCCGGTGCCGCCCATGGTGCGGGCACGCGCGGCGTCCGCGCGCCAGAAGCGGTCGAACACCCGCTGCGCCTGCTGCGGGGTGAGCCCGATGCCGTAGTCGCGGACCACCACGGCGACGGACCGCTTCGAGGATGCGACCACGATGTCGACGGGCCTGCGCTGCGCGTGCTCGATCGCGTTCGACAGCAGGTTGCGGACGATGCGCGCGACGCGCGGGCGGTCGATCGAGGCGACGTGGCTGCCCTTCGCGACCCACAGCTGGAGCTCGACCCCCAGGCTGCGCGCCGCCGGGACCATGGCCTCCACCTGGTCGCGCACCACATCGGCGACCGACATCTCGTCGAACTCGAGCTGCGCCGCACCGGCGTCGATGCGCGAGATCTCGAGCAGGTCCGACAGCAGCGACTCGAAGCGGTCGATCTGCGTGTCGAGCAGCTCCGCGGAGCGGGCGACCTCGGGAGGGAAGCCCGCGCGCGCATCGTGCAGCACGTCGGCGGCCATGCGGATGGTGGTGAGCGGCGTCCGGAGCTCGTGGGAGACGTCCGACACGAACCGTCGCTGGAGACGGGAGAGCTCCTCCATGCGCGTGATCTGCCGCTGGAGCGACTCCGCCATCTCGTTGAACGTCCGCGCGAGCGTCGCCATCTCGTCCTGCCCGCGCACGGTCATGCGCTCGGAGAGGATGCCCTCCGCAAGCCGCGATGCGACGCGCGCGGCCTGGCGCACCGGGCGCACGGTCTGTCGCGACACCTGGACCGTCAGCACCGCGAGCAGGGCGATGAGCGCGACACCGCCGACCGCGAGCACGCGCTGGATCAGCTGAAGCGTCGAGGCCTCATCGGCGAGGGAGTACACGAAGTAGAGCTCGTACGCGCCGGCGACGCGGATGGTGAACGGCACCCCCACCACCACGCCGGGCTCCCCGGTGTCGGGCAGCGCGACGTGCTGCCAGGACTGCGCCTGGCCCGACTGCACCGCGTCGCGCATCTCCGGGCTGATCACGTCGACCAGGCTCGCGTCGGTCACGGGGGTCGACAGCAGCACGCCCGACGAGTTCGACGGGTCGCGCAGGAGCACGAGGCCGCGCGAGCTGCCGCCGAGCGCACCCAGCCCGTCGACCAGGTCGATCGCGAGCTGCTGAAGGTCGCCCGGGGTCTCCGCTGTCGAGGCGTCGACGTTCTCCTGCGCGGACGCGGCGTCGCGCGCGGACTCGTCGAGGATCCGGTCGACGCGCGTCTCGACGAGGCCGTCACGGATCTGCGTGCTGACCATGGCGCCGATGACGATGACCGCGCCGAGCCCCACCACGGTGGTCGACGCGACCACGCGCAGCAGGAGCGAGCCGCGGAACCTGCGCCAGACCCGTCGCGGCCCCTTCGCGAGGTTCGCCCACAGCGAGCGAGGGGTGAGCCTCACGAACCGACGCCACCGGCCTTGTAGCCCACGCCGCGCACCGTCACGATGATCTCCGGGTTCTCCGGGTCGCGCTCGACCTTGGCGCGCAGACGCTGGATGTGCACGTTGACCAGCCGCGTGTCCGCCGCGTGGCGGTAGCCCCACACGTCCTCGAGCAGCACCTCGCGGGTGAAGACCTGGCCCGGGCTGCGCGCGAGAGTGACGAGCACGTCGAACTCGAGGGGCGTGAGCGGGATGAGCTCGCCGCCGCGCGTCACGCGGTGACCCGTCACGTCGATCTCGAGGTCCGCGACCCGCACCACGGCGGGCGTCGCGTTGTCGTTGCGGCGCAGGCGGGCGCGCACCCGCGCGATGAGCTCGCGCGGCTTGAACGGCTTGGGCACGTAGTCGTCCGCGCCGGACTCGAGGCCCAGCACGACGTCGACGGTCTCCGACTTCGCGGTGAGCATGATGATGGGCACGCCCGACTCCGCGCGGATCTCGCGGCAGATGTCGATGCCGCTCGTGCCTGGGAGCATGAGGTCGAGCAGGATCACGTCCGGGTTGGTGGCACGGAACGCGGCCACCGCCTCGTCGCCGTGATCGCAGAACACCGTCTCGAAACCGTCGCCACGCAGGACGATTCCGAGCATCTCGGACACCGCGGGGTCATCGTCGACCACCAGGATCTTCGCCGTCATGCACCCATTATGCCGAGCCGTCCGTCGGGGCCCCTGCAGCGCGTGGCAGGATGGGCGGAACGCGTCGAAGGGAGCACGGTGAACGACCGGGAAGAGGAGGCCGCCTGGGCGGCTCCGGGTGCCGTCCCTCCTGGTCCGGAGCCCAGCGCCGCACCTGCTCCTCCGACGTCGTGGCCGGCGCCGTCCGCGCAGCAGTGGCAGGCCCCCGGCGCGCCCGCGACCCCGGCCCCCGGAGCATCGTCCTGGCCTGCGCCCGCCGCCTCCCCCGTGATGCCGCCGCCGATGGCGGCACCGAGGTCCCTGCCGACCTCGGCCTCATGGCAGCCCGGGTTCATGCCCTTGCGCCCGCTGGGCTTCGGGGACCTGCTCGGGCTCCCGTTCCGCGCGCTGCGGTACAACCGCGGCGTGGTCGTCGGAGGACCGCTGCTCTTCACGCTGGGCGCGACCGCCATGCTGACCCTTGCCGCGTGGTTCGCGTTCGAGGACGCCTCGATGCTGTTCTTCGACGTGGCGGGGACCGGTGGCTCGCCCCTGGGCTCGGACACCATCGCGCTGCTCATCGCCGCGGGCGTCATGATGCTGCTGGCCGACGTGCTCGCGAGCGCGATCGTCGCGCCGGCCGTCGCGCGCGGGATCCTGGGTGAGCGGATCACGCTGGGCGAGGCCTGGAAGGCCGTGCGTCCGCGCATCGGATCCCTGCTGCTGCTCTACCTGTACGCGTTCCTCGCCTCGGTGGTCGCGCTGGTGCTCGGCTTCTTCGTCGCCGCGCTGGTGGGTTCCTTCGACTCGGTCGGCGCGGCGATCCTCGCCGTCGTCATCGTGATGCTCGCGTATCTCGCCGTCGTGGTGACGGTCATGCTCGTCGGCGGCGTCGCCCGCCCCGTGGTGGTGCTCGAGCAGCGCAGCGCGGGCAAGGCGATCGCACGCGCGATGCGTCTGCTCAAGGGCCGCTACTGGTGGTCCGTGCTCGTGCTGTTCGTCGCAGCCGTGCTCATCTTCGTCGTGTCGATGGTGATCGGGCAGGTCGGCAACTTCGCCTCGCTCGCGCTGACGTTCGCGGCCCCCGACAGCGCGGTGGTGCTCGGCATCGCCTTCGTGCTGACCATGGTGCTGTCGCTCGTGGTCTCGTACGTGCTCACGTACTCCTACCTCGGCTCTCTCTTCACGCTCCTGCTGGTCGACCTGCGCATCCGCCACGAGGGCTTCGACCTCACGCTCGCGGAGGCCGCCGAGGCGCGGCGCGCGTGAGCCTCGACGCCCCGCCGCTCGGCCCCGATGCGGAGACGGCCCGCCGCTGGGCGGCCGACGAGCTCGCGAAGGGCGAGTACCAGGAGGGCGGGTCCTCGTGGCTCGACTCGTTCATGCGCTGGCTGGGCGATCTCATCGACGGCATCGGCAACGGGATCGGCGGCGCGACAGGGGCCACGGGCACCATCGTCGCCGCGGCGATCGCCCTCGCGGTGGCGGCGCTGGTGGTGTGGCTCGTGGTCGGGCCGATGCGCCGTTCGCGCGCGCGGCGCACCGGTGAGGGCCTCTTCGACGATGAGCGCGATGCGGCCGAGCTCGAGGCGTCCGCACGCGAGGCCGCACGCGCCCGAGACTGGGGCACGGCGACGCTCGACCTCTACCGCGCGCTCATCGCGCACCTCGCTCAGCGCGATCTCGTCCCGCTCACCGCGGGCCTCACCGCGGCCGAGGCCGCCGCGTCCGCCTCGCGCGCGCTGCCCGAGCTCGCGCCCCGGCTCCTGCGCGACGCGGACGCCTTCGACGGCATCCGCTACGGCCACGTCGAGGCGTCCGAGGACACGTACACGCACGTGAGCGGGACGCTCGCGGTCTGCCTGCACGCCCGCCCGCGGATCACCTCGATGGAGCCCGGACCGTGACGGCCCCCGCGGATCTGGTGGTCGCGCCGGCGGGCCCGGGCCTTGCGGCGCGTGCGCGACGCGGTCGGCTCGGCATCGTCGCCGTCGCCCTGCTCGCCGCCATCGTCGCCCTGATCCTGCTCGGCTCGCGCGGCGGGGACGTGGTCGCCCTCTCCACCGAGAACTCGCGGTCGACGGGGGCACGCGCGGTCGCGCAGATCCTCCGCGACCACGGCGTCAGCGTCCGCCAGCTGGACCGCCTGGCCCAGGCACGCGTCGAGGATCCAGCCGCGACCACCGTCGTGATCGCCGAGCCTTACCTGCTGGGCGCCCGTCAGCTCGAGGCGCTCGCCGAGTACCCCGGCGACGTGGTGCTGCTGGGCGCGTCCGACGAGTCGCTCGACGCGCTCGGGATCCCCGCGACCGACGAGCCCGTGGTGATCCCACGCACCGAGGACGCCCGCTGCTCGGACCCCGACGCGCTCGCCGCGGGCACCGTCCGGGTGTCCGACGAGGGTCTGGCGGCCACCGGCGACGGGGTCGAGCTGTGCTTCCTGCACGGCGATGCGGCAGGCTTCGGGCGTGCCGAGGTCGACGGGCGCACCGTGACGGTCATCGCCTCCGCCGCGCTGGTGACGAACGACCAGCTCGACGAGCTCGGTCATGCGGCCCTGGCGCTGCGGGTGCTCGGCCGCCATCCCGAGGTGGTCTGGTACGTGGCCGACGGCTTCGACTCGAGCCTGCTCACGTGGGGAGCGGACGGATCGCGACCGACGGGCGAGGCCCCAGGCTCGATCGACGCGGTCCCCGACTTCCTGCCGCCCGGCACCGGGACCGCGCTCTACGCGCTGGCGCTCACCGTGCTCGTGGCCGCCGTGTGGAAGGCACGCCGCTTCGGGGCGCTCGTCGCGGAGCCGCTGCCGGTGGTGGTGCGCGCCTCCGAGGCGACCCGCGGCCGCGCGAGGCTCTACCGCAAGGCACGCGCGGCCGGACGCTCCGCGGCCTCGCTCCGCGCCGCGGCCGCCCTGCGGATGGGTCGCCGCATCGGCGTGCCCCGCTCCGAGGGCCGCGACACCCTGGTCGCCGCGATCGCCCGCGCGTCCGGGCGCCCCGCGCAGGACGTCGACCGGCTCCTCTACGGCCCCCCGCCCGCGGACGACGAGGCCCTCCTCACCCTGATCTCCGAGCTCGACGCACTGGAAAGCGAGGTTCACCGACCGTGACCGACACCCCTCCCTCCGAGGCCCTGCCCGCCGCGAGCCCGACGCCCGAGCCCGAGGCGCCCGCATCGTCCGATGCCGGGGCCGACGCCGGCGCCGAGGCCCGCGCCGCCCTGGGCCGCCTGCGCACCGAGGTGGGCAAGGCCGTCGTGGGCCAGGACCAGATCGTCACCGGGCTGGTGATCGCGCTCCTGTGCCGCGGGCACGTGCTGCTCGAAGGCGTTCCCGGGGTCGCCAAGACCCTGCTGGTGCGCGCGCTCGCCGCGTCCCTCGAGGTGGATACCAAGCGCGTGCAGTTCACGCCCGACCTCATGCCCGGCGACGTCACGGGCTCGCTGGTCTACGACGCACGCACCGCGGCGTTCTCCTTCCGCGAGGGTCCGCTGTTCACCAACCTCATGCTCGCCGACGAGATCAACCGCACGCCTCCCAAGACGCAGTCCGCGCTGCTCGAGGCGATGGAGGAGCGACAGGTCACCGTGGACGGCGAGGCACGCGCGCTCCCCGACCCCTTCCTGGTGATCGCGACCCAGAACCCCGTCGAGTACGAGGGCACCTACCCGCTGCCGGAGGCGCAGCTCGACCGCTTCATGCTCAAGCTGCCGGTCGCGCTCCCGGGCCGCGACGACGAGGCCACCGTGCTGCGCCGCCATGCCGCGGGCTTCGACCCGCGCGACCTCGCGGCGGCGGGCGTGGGCGCGGTCGCGAGCATCGCCGACCTCGAGCGCGCGCGTGCGGAGGTCGCGAAGGTCGAGATCGCGGACGACGTGGTCGCGTACATCGTGGACGTGTGCCGCGCCACCCGCGAGGCGCCGTCGGTCTCGCTCGGCGTCTCCCCGCGCGGCGCGACCGCGCTCATGCAGACCGCGCGCGCGTGGGCGTGGATGCGCGGCCGCACGTACGTGTCCCCGGACGATGTGAAGGCGCTCGCCGGGTGGACCCTCGCGCACCGCATGCGCGTGCGTGCCGAGGCGGAGCTCGAGGGCGTCACCGCCACCACCGTGCTCACGTCCGTGCTCGCGACGGTGCCGGTGCCGCGCTGACATGCACCTCACGGGCTGGACTGTCGCGCTCACCGCGCTCGGGGTTGTCCCGGCGGCGGTGACGCAGTCGCGCGAGGTCGCGTTCTGGTGGGTCGCGGCGGTGATCGCGCTCGCGCTGCTCGATACCTGGATGGCGCCGCCGACCGCCTCCGTGGGCGTGCGGCGCGACGTGCCCGGCTCGGTGCGGCTCACGCAGTCGACACGGTCCTCGCTGCTGGTGGCGAACGTCGGACGCCGGCGTGTGCGCGGCGCGGTGCGTGACGCATGGCAGCCCTCCGCGGGGGCCGACGAGACGCGGCACCGCTTCTCGCTCGCACGGGGCGAGACGGTGACGTTCCGGACGAGGCTCACCCCCACGCGCCGCGGCGACCGTCACGCGGGTGCCGTCACCGTCCGCACCGACGGCCCGCTGCGGCTCGCCGGCCGCCAGCGCTCGCTCGACGCCCCTGCGCGTCTGCGGGTGCTGCCCGAGTTCGCGTCGCGACGCCATCTGCCGTCGCGCCTGCGGCGCCTGCGGGAGATCGACGGACGGACCGCGGTGCAGCTCAAGGGTGCCGGATCCGAGTTCGACTCGCTGCGCGACTACGTGATCGGCGACGACGTCCGCGCGATCGACTGGCGCGGAACCGCACGTCGCGGCGAGGTGGTGGTCCGCACGTACCGCCCCGAGCGCGACCGCCGCGTGGTGGTGGTGCTCGACTGCGCGCGGCTGTCCGCCGCGCGCGTGGGCGACGCTCCCCGCCTCGACGCCTCGATCGAGGCCTCGCTGCTGCTCGCGGCGCTCGCGTCGCGCGCGGGGGACCGCGTCCAGGCGACCGCGTTCGACCGCGCCGAGCAGGCGCGTGCCGCATCGTCCGGGCCCGCGTTCATGACCGAGCTGGCCGATGCCCTCGCGCCGGTGGAGGCCTCGCTGCTCGAGCCGGACTGGCCGGCCATGGTGCGCCTGGTCGAGTCGCGCGTGTCCCAGCGCTCGCTGGTGGTGCTGCTCACCACGGTGGAGACCTCCGCTCTCGACTCGGGGCTGATCGAGGCGGTCGGTGCGCTGCAGCGTCACCACCAGGTGCTCGTGGGCTCCGTCGAGGACCCCGAGCTGGGCTCGATGCTCCGCGCCCGCGGCGACGCGGACGCGGTCTACGGCGCGGGCGCGGCGTCGCGCGCGCTGCTCGAACGCGAGGCGGTCGCGACGCGGCTGCGTCAGCTCGGTGCGGAGGTGGTGCTCGCGCTGCCCGACGATCTCGCACCCGCGGTGTGCGACAGGTACCTCGCGCTCAAGGCGGCGGGACGGCTCTAGCCCCCCCCCCCCCCGAGAGCCACGGCGAAGTGGTAGCCCTTGGTCGGTTCTCGGACATCCTCGCGCCGCAGTGGTTGCTGGTTGTCGCCTCCGCCGCGGGCCCGACAACCAGCTACCACTGTGAGGTGGCCATCCGTCAGCAGCGACAACCGGCAACCACTTCGGCACGGCGGCACGGCGGCACGGCGGTGCGGCGGCCCGGCGGACGATGCGGGGACCTCCCGTCAGCCCGCGAGCGCGATCTGGTCGGTCGCGAAGTCGCCGTCGGAGTCGCCGCGTGAGCCCGCGAGCGTCGCCGCGCGGCCCGCGACGAAGATGTAGAGCCAGAACGCCGCGAACGCGATGACGCCGATGGTCACCTTGAGCCACCACGGCATCGCGGAGCCCGTGACGTAGCCCTCGATCAGGCCCGACGCGAACAGCGCGGTCACCAGGCCGAGCGTGACGGCGATCGCCGCGCGGCCCTCCTCTGCGAGCGCGCGGACCCGCGGGCGCGGGCCCGGCACGAGCATCGTCCAGCAGAGGCGAAGTCCGGTGCCCGCCGCGACGAACACCGCCGACAGCTCGAGCAGCCCGTGCGGCGCGATGAGCTGGAAGAAGACGTCGAGCGCGCCCGCCTCGGCCATCACCGCGCCGGCGACGCCCAGCTGGAGCACCGTGTTGTAGAGCAGGTACAGGGGGAACACCCCGGTGATGCCGAACGCGATGCACTGGGCCGCGAGCCAGGCGTTGTTGGTCCAGACCAACGCGGAGAAGGACGTCGAGTCGTACTCGGTGTAGTAGCTCGCGAACTGCTCCTCGGCGAGCGCCGCGCGGGCCTCGGGCGTCCCCACCAGGTCCAGCGCCTCGGGGTGGTTCAGCGTCCACCAGCCCGACAGGAACGCGAGGCCCACCACCGCGAGCGTCACGCCCACGCTCCACCACCGCACGCGGTACAGCGCCGCGGGCAGCGTGACGGTGAGGTACCGGACCGCGTCGCCCGTCGACATGGTGTGCGCGCCCGTGAGCCACACGCGCGCGCTCGCGAGGAGCACCGACAGCCGCGACACCACGGAGGGCTCGGGCGCGGCGGAACGCACCGCCGCGAGGTCTCCGGCCGTCGCCTGGTACAGGCGCGTGAGCTCGTCCGCCTCGGCGCCCGTGAGCCGCCGCGCGCCGCTCAGCTGCTTGAGCCTCGCCCAGCGTGCCTCGCGCACGGCGCCGAAGGAGTCGATGTCCACGCCGCTACGATGCCATACGAGGCCTGGGCCAGGGAGGACGCATGACGGACGAGGACACGATCCTCATCGGCGAGGGCGTGGTGCTCGACTCGGGCGCCGCCTCCGTGCCGCTCCGGATGCTCTCCGGCCTGATCGACCTGGCCGTCACGGTGCTGGTCCTGGTGGCCGCCTACGCGCTGCTCGACAACGTGCTGGCCGAGGTGAACGACGCATGGGCGCGCGCGCTCACCATCCTGGTCATGGTCGCGGTGCTGGTGATCGCACCGATCCTGGTCGAGACCCTCACGCGCGGGCGCTCGCTCGGGCGCTGGGCGGTGGGCCTGCGCATCGTGCGCGACGACGGCGGCCCTGTGAGCGTCCGCCATGCCGCGGCGCGCGCCCTGGTCGGGGTGTTCGAGGTCTACATGACTCTCGGCATGCTCGCGGTGACCGTGTCCGCGCTCGGCTCGCGCGGCAAGCGCATCGGCGACTACCTCGCGGGCACGTACGCGATGCGCACGCGCGGGGCGCGACGGGCCCTCCCGCCGCTCGCCATGCCGCCCGCGCTCGCCGGATGGGCCCAGACCGCGGACATCACGCGCCTTCCCGACGGCCTCGCGCTCACGGCGCGCATGTTCCTGGGCCGCGCGGCGACGATGCACGCACCGTCCCGCGCGCGCATCGGCACCCAGCTGTCGACGCGCTTCGCGACGCACGTCGCTCCCCTGCCGCCCGCGGGCACGCACCCTGAGGACTTCCTCGCGGCCGTGCTGGTGGCGCGCCGTGACCGCGAGCACGCCGTCGAGGCCGCGCGGATGGCCCGCTCGGCGAGCGACGCGGCGAGGCTCACGGCGCTGCCGTACGGGATCCCCGACGTCGACTGAGCTCGAGCGCTGACCGTCCCCGACGAGGCACGCGTCATTCCTCAGTACCGGTCCGCCTAGGCTCGGGACGCCCACTTCCGCAGCTCCTTGGCCGCCTTGCTCTCGAGGGCGACGACCACGACGGGACCGTGCGCGGGCACGATCGTCAGCTCCACCATCCCCGCATGATCCGCGCCCGACGCGGCCTCCAGCGCGCCCGCGGCCAGGTCGGCGCGCGCGAGCCTCGCGAGGTTCTCCCCTGCCTCGGTCCCGACCACGAACCGCCCGTCGCTCGTGGTCGCCGCCCATGCCTGGGTCCCCGAGCACGATGCGCGCCAGGTCCGCGTCGGGACCTCGCCCGGGGCAAGGGCGAAGGCCCGCATGGCCCACGGCCGCATCACGGTCGGCTCGGGCGTGCGGCTCGCACGGAACTGGGCTGAAAGCGCGCCCAGCAGGGGCCGCCGGAACAGGATCGCCGTGAGGACGAGCGTCGCCCCCAGCAGCTCGAGCGTGTGCATGACGGCCCCCTCGGCTCAGCTCGAGGGCGCCTCGCCCTCGCCGCTGGCAGCATCGTGCCTGATATCGGGCTCGATGAAGATGAGGCGCACCGCAGGGACGGCCTCGCGGATAAGCGCCTCCGCGGCGTTCGTGCGGGCAGCGATGGTCTCGAGCGTCTCATCGGCGCCCGCCGCGACCTTGACCGCGACCAGGATGTCCTCGGGCCCCAGGTGCGACGTGCGCAGGTGGATGACGTCGGGGTAGCCGCCTGCGGCGAGCGCGGCGCGGATCCTCTCGAGGTCCTCCTCGGTCGCGGACTCCCCCAGCAGCATCTCGCGGGTCTCCCTCGCGAGCACGGTCGCGATGCACACCAGCAGCACGCCGATCATCGCGGTGCCGAACGCGTCCCAGCGGCCGTTGTCCGTCACCAGCGTCATCACCACGCCGAAGAAGGCGAACACCAGGCCGATGAGCGCGCCGAAGTCCTCGAGCACTCTATGGCCTGATCTGAATGTAGGTAGATGTTGGTCAAACAGCAACTGCCAGGTAAACGCTTGCGCAATCTAGGGCCCATAGATAGTGTCGGCAGATGTAGGGGGGAGAGCCAGTGGCAAACAGTTTTGCCCTTCGGGACGCGGACGGCGCTGTCGTCGGGTACACCGTGGTCGACGACGAGTACGAGATCATCGACATCGCTCACGACTGGCTGCAGTTCATCCGTTTGAAGGGTGACTCGCTGAACACGGTCAGGAAGTACAGCGCGGATCTCGCGTACTTCCTGACCTGGGCGAAGGCCGCGGGCCAGACCGTCTCCGACGCACCCCGGGTCATGACCGGCTTCGTGAGCCTCCTGTCGACTGACCCGATCCCTGAGGGACGACGCAATGCTGGCCGACCGCGGTCGCCCGCTCGCTGCAATGACATGCTCGTCGCCGTCCGGTCCTTCTATCGCTGGGCGCTCGCCCACAATCGCGTTCCAGCTGATCTCGAGACAGTTCTGTGGGAGACCGCGACGCGACGCGGACGCCCGGTGTCGATTGGCGCACATCGCTTTCGCGAGATCCGCACCGTGACCAAGCCGACCCTCGACGAGGACGAGATGAACCGACTCATGGCCGTCGCATCGCGCAACCCTCGCGACCTCTTCATCCTGAGCCTGTTGCGCTTCACGGGCATGCGCAGCGGGCAGATCCTTGGCCTGAGGCTCGAGGACCTGCATTTGCGCGACGACAACCGCCGCTTCGACGATCCGTCCGGAGCATCGGGAGGTTGCCGGGTCCGCGGCCCTCACATCCATCGCGTCCGACGCGAGGACAACCCGAACGGCGCATTGAACAAGGCACGCCACATCGACGACGTAGCTGCGAACGAAGCGCTCGTCGCGGCTTGCTTTGACTATCTCCCCTGGCGCAACGCCCTGCCAGGCGCAGCGAACACAACGATGCTCATCCTTAACAAACAGGGCAGGGCCTTGGGCCGCCGCTATCCGGGACGGATGCTTGAGCGACTGTCGAAGACGGCAGGCATCGAGCACGTCGGCCCGCACATGTTCCGTCACACTGTCGCGACCACATTGCTCCGTAAGGGCGAGCGCAGAGACACCGTTCAGCGAGTACTCGGGCAAACGCACCCGAACTCCTTGGACCCGTACACCCATGTCTCGGATCAGGAGCAGCGTGACGCCGTTGATCGGCTCGACGCACCGTGGATGGAGGGGCTGTGATGCAAGGACCAAACGTCGCGCCGGCTGAGGTCGTCCCGCTGAACCTTAGGCGCGTCTCGACGCCGATCGGTCCCACGCGGACGCGCGGCAACACGCTTGAGGAGGTGACCGACCTCGATCTCCTTCGCAGTATCGGATACGACCCGGGCGAGCAGTTCATCTGGTTCGCCAGCGACCACAAGGGCCTGGTCGGTGTGACGTGTACCGGGTGCGGTGCGAGCAGGCTGTTTGAGACCGTGTCTGGGACGTTGTGCACCGGCTGCACCGCCGCATGGAAGCGGGATGGCAAGCCGAACATGGAGACCTTTCGCCACGAAGGTCATGGGTCAGACACATCCACGCCGGCGCTCTGCCGCGTGTGCTGCCTCCCGGGGCACGAGCGTCCAGCGGTTCCCGCTGGCGACCTCTGTCAGACTCACTCGAGGACGAAGCACGGAGTGGACCTCGTGCCACTCCGTGAATTCGGCGAATGCGCGGTGGAATCGTGCGACCGCATCGCCGCAGGGACGCTTCACCGCGTAGCGTTCTGCGAGTTCCACAATCGCCGCCTCTCGGGCATAGCAAGGCTGCAAGGCGAGGGTTTCTCCGACACCGAAGTGTCGGATTTCTGCCGCACGGACCCTAGTGCAGAGCGCGTCCAGGAGCTTCGCCGCCCCCACGTCGATCTGTCGGGCCTGGCACCCGTAGCCCGGGCACAGGTCCTTGCAATCCTCTCGCTGGGGCTCAAGAAGCGGCTGCGTTCGACACCACAGACCGCGGCGCGGCTCGCGAAGACTATGGACGCATGCGGCGTGCTGGACGTGTTCGATGTCGTGGACTGGCAGCCGCTGCTGAGCGATACCTTCCGGAGGAACGGTGCCTACGCAAACGCTGTGAAGGCCATCCGCTCCCACATTGACGCGCTGCGCTTGGCCACGACAAGCCCGGACGACGAGATGGCGAAGGATTCTTGGAACCTGGCGGTGTTCGGCTACCCGCGTGGCGACCGCATTCACTTCGCGGGTGGGCCTGGTCCCGCGAGCGACAAGGTCGGGCAGCCAATGCCACCCATCCGACCCGAGTGGCTCAAGGCTGCCGCGAAGGCTCGGGCGAGGGAGCTCGTCGCCAGCAGGAAGGGCAAGACGGCCCTCATCAACCTGGTGCGAGCGTGTGCCGAGTTTGGAAAGACTCTCGCGCTCAGAGAGGACGGCGGCGACGACATCACCCGCCTCGGCCGCGCAGATATCGAGCGTCACCTCATCCGGCTGAACAAGGCCGAGGACGCCGGCGAACTGGGTAATCAGGTCCACGCACAGGCGGTGGTCCACCTCCGGAAGTTCCTCGCCGTGGCCGAGTCCAACAGGCTCGTATGGAAGGGTCCAGGGGGTGTCCTGGAGGGCCTTCCCGACACGTTCCGCTTCGTGGAAGGTGACCACGTCCGTCAGACCAAGATTGTCGCCGCGGACGAGACCGAGGGCAAGTCCGTGCCGCTGAAGGTTATGCGGCAACTGCTCAGTGCCGAGGGCCTTGACGCCCTGCGTCGCGCGGCATTGCACGACGGTGAGCGCGGTGTTCGACAGGCCGCAGGCAAGGCGATGGGTCCCGACGACGCCGTCGCGGCCGTCCTCATTCACGCCGAGACCGGACGCCGCACACAGGAGCTCGTGTCGCTTCGATGGGATTGCTTGGAGGCGCGCGAGCACGTGACGCCCGACGGCCGCACTACCACTAACTGGTTCGTGATCTACGACGCCAACAAGGTCGGCAAGCGCCGGGTACCCCTGCCCATCAGCGCGGCCACCGCACGGGTTATCAAAGAGCAGCAGAAGCGAGTCGATCTCCGCTACCCAACCACGCCCACCGCCAAGTTGGCGCTTTTCCCGAAGCATCAGCAGAACCCCCACGGCACCGAATCCACGACGGACGGTTGGTTCTCGACCCTCGTGAGGGAGTGGATGACCGAACTCGGCACGATTGAGGGCGTTGACGTCGATCTCGATGGGCAGCCCCTCCCCTACCCCTTGGACACCATTACCCCGTACTCCTTCAGGCACACCTACGCGCAGCGTCACGCGGATGGCGGGACTCCCCCAGAGGTTTTGCAGGAGATCATGGGCCACCAGAACTTGGAGACAACACAGACGTACTACCAGGTGAGCCGCAAGCGCCAGATCGAGGCGGTGCGAGCCCTGGCTCCGCTGCAGATTGACTTCAAGGGCGTTCACAGCGGCTTGACGTCGCCGGAGGTCGATGATGCGGCTGCCAGCCTGTACGTCCTCGGAGGTCTTGCCGTGCCGTACGGCAACTGCACGGAGCCCAACAACAACCGGGCCGGGGGCAAGGCCTGCGCGTTCAGGCATCTGTGCCTCGGGTGCGGGTTCTTCCGTACCGACCCTTCCCACTTGCCTGACCTGCGCTACGCCCTGGAGCGCCACCTGACCGACAGGACCGAGGTACGCATCGCGCTCGATGCCGGCATGCTCGAGCCGTGGACCGCCGAGATCGCGATGCCGCACGACATGGAGGTGGCCAAACTTCGGCTTCTTGTGGAGCGCTGCGAGGCTCAGCTCACGAGCCTGGACTCTGCGACGCGAACCGCTCTCGAGGATCGACTGGACACCATCACCGAGGCGCGCGCGTTCATCTTGGCGACACTCCCGGCCGAGATGCTCATCGGCGCGGACGTGCATGCCCCCGAGCGTCCGACCGTGATCGAGGTCGCACCCGACAACGTGACAGGAGGTGCCTGATGGCAAACCAGGACCGACCCAGCCGCCCAGCACCGACGGCGGCGATCGACGCGGTCCAGCGGCGCGGTTCACTCAAGCGTGAACTCGTCCGCAACGTTCTTGAGGAGGCAGTCAATCGCGGCGTGTTCATGACGAAGGCCGAAGTTCACAGGAAGGCAGGCGTGTCCCGCGACCTCGTCGACGCGATGCAGACCGAGTACGACTTGGCGATGGCCAAGGTCAAGAACCAGATGACGCGGACTAGAGCGTCAGGAGACGCCGAGACAGCGGCCAGCCTGCGCGCCCAACTGGATCACTGGCAGCAGATCCACGCGCGCGACGAGAGGAAGATCGACGCCCTCGAGCGCCGCCTCAGCGTCATCTACGGACAGCAGGCGGAGAGCACAGGTCGGGTTAGCGCGACCTCACTCCTCGCTGCGGATGACTACCTCACCCGTCAGGTGGCAGAACTGCGCGCCCAGCTAGACAACGCCCACAGCACCATCAACGAGCTAGAGGGCGAGAACAAGCGTCTCCAAGGAGTCGTCATGAAGTACATGAGAACGACTTGACGCTACTCAGGAGCGGCGCGCCATGCGGCACACCGAAGATGCCCTGGGGGTTGGCGCAGGCCATGCAGCCCTGTTCGCACTTGCCCACTGCAGCGCCGGGCCTGCGGCCCCAAGTTGCATCCGCGCTGCGGCACCAGCCGACTTGCCACCAGAACAAGGGACCATGCCGGCAATCGCCCTCTATCCGCACGAACGAGCCCGAGGGGTGTCGGACCCTTCTGGGAGGCTGACCGCATGACCGATCGAACTCAAGAGTTCCGCGCCTGGGTGCGCGGTGTGTACGCGTCCGAGGCCGCGGTGGAGATGCTTGCTCGTGGACCGAGGCCGGGCATGCTCGACGACAGCCGGCCCTGGATCGAGGCCAACGGCAATTGGAGCGTCGACCTCGGAGATGACTACGACGTCATCACGGCACCGCTGTTGACCACGAGCGCCGCGTGGCCGACGAGCGAGCGCGCATACGTCGACGTCGCAGTGTCGCTTCTTGGCGGCGACCCGGTTCAGCTCGACGAGGTCCTGCCACGACTCACCCGCGAGCACTTGGAGGTCGTGCTGGCGGCCATGGCGCATGCCAGCGGTTCACACGACCACACCGACGCGTCGGCCGAGTTGCTCGCGGCTGGCGCAAGCCCGTCGCGAGTCGGCGCGGCGTATCCCTGGCCGCCCGCGTAGACCTACTGGCTGCCAGCAGGCGAGACGTGGAGCGCCGGCTCGCGTCGCTCGACGCCTGCATCGGCGCGGCGCGCTGGTCGGCGACGACCTCCGACTCACAACAGTTCTGCTCATCGATGCGCTTGAGCGTCCCCGACAGGAGCGCCGTGGGCGCGGCGGAGATTCTCCACATCAAGGACCAGTCAACGTCACACAGGCTCGCGGCGCTCCGCACGAGCGAGCACCCACAGCGCGTTGGCCGAACCCTTCGACGCGGTCCACAGCTGTGAGTCGTGCGCAGTGGGAAGTCGCACGCCTCCCTCGCGTGAATGCCATACAGGTGACGCCGCATGGAGGTGCTCGTGGCTCGCCCCCAGCCCCGCTCTCACGACCTGTGACGCCGTCGTTAACGGGAACTCCACGACGTCCTCGCCGCGTTTGCCGCCGCGCTCGACCTCGGCGATTACCTGCATGCGCTCGCCGAACGCTATGGCGTGCTCCCTCTGCGTAGCGATGCTTCGCAGTGCCTGCTGTTCGGCTGCTTCGTCGTCGGCCATGCGCCGCCACTGCGGTGCCGCGGGCCAAGCCGAGGGAGCGCAGTGCCGGGGCCGCGAGGACCCCGGCACTGCGCGCTTCCCAGGGGTCAGCCGAGCGCGGCGATCGCCTCGTCCAGCGCGGCGGCATCGTAGCTGCCGCCGGGGTTCGTGGCGGAGTGCGTGTAGCGGACGATGCCTGCGCGGTCGATGAGGATGCCGCCGGACTGCTGGACAGCTCCGAAGACCTTGCGCATGAGACCCACGGAGGCGTGAGCGTCGGCTCCGTCGCTGACGACGACGGGGAACGGGATGCTCTTCTTGGCCTTCCAGTTCGCGGCGGCGTCGATGGTGTCGGGGATGACAATGACGACCTCGACACCGCGCTCCCTGAAGTCGCCTGCGTGCGCGGCGAGCGTCCGTGCGTGTGCGTTGCATTGCATGCACAGGATGGCTCGCATGAAGTAGACGAAGACGGCCTCGCTCCCTGAGTAGCGGGCCAGGTCAAAGTGCTCTCCCTTGGTGTCGACGAGGTCGAGTTCGAGGCGTGAGCCGGTGGCGATCATGGCGTTCTCTTCCAGTCGTTGATGATGCGTTGGTGGCCCCGCGGCGACGGTGTGCGAGGTCAGGCGGGGATGAAGACGGTCTTGCCGTTGCGGTTGCCGTTGTGGACGTCTGCGGCGTCGGCGAGCGGGCGCTTGGACCTGACCCAGATCACGAGCTTGCCGTCGTCGACGAGTCGCACGAGCTCGCGCAGTTGAGCGGCGTCAGACCTCGATCCCATCCGGATCGCGCGGACCTTGCGGTCGTTCTCGGCGTCGACGGGCGTCGTCGCGGATACGAAACGTCCACTGCGGCGGGTGAACGGCAGCAGGTCCGCGAACGCGGTCGGAGCGAGGTTGACCACCAGGTCGAATTCCTCGTCGATCGCGTCGGTGAGGTCGCCGGCCTGGTAGTCGACGACGGCACGCGGGGCGTACGCGCGCACACGGGCACAACTAGCGGTACCTGCCACAGCGACGACATCCGCACCGTGGTGCACAGCGAGCTGAGTCACATACGCGCCCACGGCGCTGCCGGCACCATTGACGAGCACCTTCTCGCCCGGCTGAAGCGCGCCGTGGTCGAACAGCGCCTGCCACGCGGTCAGGCCGACGGCGGGCAGGGCGGCGGCGTCGGCGAGATCCACGGTCTGCGGCGCAGACGCGAGCACGTCTGCGCTCACCGAGACGTGCTCGGCATACGTGCCGGGCTGCCCGAACGGCTGGTAGCAGACAACGGTGTCACCGATCGCCCAGCCATCGACACCGGGGCCGATCTCGGCGATCGTGCCCGAGACCTCGACACCGGGAGTGAACGGAAGCTCGACGTCCATCACGCCCGCGAACAGCCCGGCGCGAAGGGCAGCGTCGGCAGGGTTGAATGCTGCGCCGGCGACGCGAATGATGACACGTCCCTCGGTCGCAGCAGGAACGGGGACATCGTCGATCTGGAGTACCTCGGGGCCTCCGAAGGTGTGGAATCGGGCTGCCTTCATGGTGATCGGGGTGGGCATCAGCGGGTCCTTTTCGTGCGTGGGTGGTGCGGTGGGTCGATGGCTGGCCTGCCAGCCGTCACCGGGGGCGTTTCCCGGCAGTGAGTGCCGAGCGAACACCCGTCGGAGTGGCGTTAGACGTCGCGACGGGTGATCGATGCGGTAGCGGCGGCTACGAGGGCAACGACCCAGACCGCCAGGACAATCGCGCCTGCGCCGGCACTGAGGGTGTCGCCGGTCGTGCCGACGGGTGTGAAGCTGGCGGCGGCCTGCGTGGGCAGGTACTTGAGGAGTTCGTCCCAGCTATCGGGCAGGAGTGCGCCTGCGATGCCGGGCACGATGAGTGCGCCCGCGATGAGGGTGCCGATGGAGCCGGCGACGCTGCGCATGAGGAAGCCGAGTGCGAGACCCAGGAGTGCGATGGCGACGAGGAATGCCGCCATGCCCCCCAGTGCTCGGACGACGCCGTCGTCGGACAGTGCGACGGTGGTTGCGTCCTGGCTCGCGAAGACGGCGTTGCCGGCGAAGAAGGCACCGAACGCGCCGATGAGGGCGGTTGGGAGGACGACCGCGGTCAGCACGATCGCCTTCGCGATGACGACGTGCCATCGTTTGGGCACCGCTCCGACGGTCGCGACGATCATGCGCGAGGCGTACTCGCGTGCACCGGACAGCGCGCCGAGGACGCCCAGGAGCAGGAGCGCGAAGCGTGAACCGGTGAGGACCGTCTGGAGGGCGTCGCCGCCGACGGCGAGCGGGCCGCCGTTGGGTGCGTCGACCGATCCGGTCGAGACGGCGGCCGCGATGGCTCCGAAGGCGATGAAGAGGACCATGGTCGCGCCGAGCATGGTCCAGTTGGCGCGCAGGGTGCGGAACTTGATCCACTCGGAGTGGATGATGCGGGCGAGGGTGCTCTTGGTGTGGCGTCCGGAGGTCGCCTGCTTGACGTCGAGGGTGACGGTCGCGGTTGCGGTGGTGGTCATCAGGCGGCCGCCTCTTCGGTGTGGTGGGTGGGGTGGACGCTGGAGCCCACGTAGGTCACTTCGTCGCGCGTGAGTTCCTGGTAGGCGGACTCGAGGGACGTCGGCACGGTGTGGAGCTGGTGAAGTGGCAGCCCGTGGGAGTGGGCGGCCTCACCGATGCTGGCGGCATCCGTGCCGGTCACCGTGAGGAGCCCGTCCTCGGCGACGACCGTCGCTCCCGCCGCCTCGAGCAGTGCCGTGAGCCGGGAGACCTCGGGCGTGACGACTTCGACCGCACCCGTGGACGCGGACGAGATGAACTCCCCCATCGTGGTGTCGGCGAGGATGTGGCCGCGGCCGATGACGATGAGGTGCTCGGCGACGAGCTGCATCTCGCTCATGAGGTGCGAGGACAGCAGAACGGTACGGCCCTCGGATGCGAGGTCGGTCAGCAGGGTGCGAATCCACTGGATGCCGTCGAGGTCGAGACCGTTGACCGGCTCATCCAGGATCAGAACCTCAGGGTCGGCCAGGAGCGCTGCGGCGATGCCGAGGCGCTGGCCCATGCCGAGCGAGAAGGAGCCGGCGGCCTTGCCAGCGACGTCCGACAGGCCCACGACACCGAGGACCTCGTCCACGCGGCGCGCCCCGATGCCGATGGTCGCCCCGAGCGCGAGGAGGTGGTTGTGGGCGCTGCGGTTCTTGTCGACACCCTTCGCATCCAGCAGCGCGCCGACTTCTGCGAGCGGCGCGGGTGCGTCGACGTACGGGCGGCCATTGACCAGCGCGCGGCCGGACGTCGGCCGGTCCAAGCCGATGATCATGCGCATCGTCGTGGACTTGCCTGCACCGTTGGGTCCCAGGAACCCCGTGACGACGCCGGGCTGGACGGTGAAACTGATGCCGTCGACAGCGCGCGTCTCGCCGTAGGTCTTAGTCAGACTCTGAATCTCGATCATTCATTCCTCATTCGATATGGACTGGAGTCGTCCGTTTCGAAGTGTACAGTGAAACGGACGGCGCTGATCCACTTTGGTAGCGGCGCGCCAGGCGCGGCACCGGCAGGGGTCGACTTGCTGGGACAATGAGGGGTGGCCATGTCGAAGCAGGAGGGAACGCGCGTGCGCAAGGACGTCGCGCGGAACCGCGCAGCACTGCTTGCCGCAGCAGATCGACTGCTCGCCACGCGCGGCGTCGACCTCACGTTTCACGACGTCGCCGAGGAGGCAGGACTCGGCGTCGGCACCGTCTACCGACACTTCGAAGACCGGTCAGAGCTCCTCGACGCGCTGATCGACACCCGCATCGAAACCCTCAGAACCATCGTGGCCGCCGCGGCGCAGCACGATGATCCGGTCGAAGGGCTCCGCGAAGCGGTCCTCGGGGTGTGCGAACGTCAGTTCGAGGATCGCGTCACAGCGCAGCTCCTCTTCATGGACTCCGAGCGGCACCGAAAGCTGGCGGGCGAGCGAGTTCTGCCCCTCATCGTCGACCTTGTTGACCGCGTCCGGGCCACAGGTAGCGCGCGCGCGGACCTTGCCGCTACCGACATCCCAATGATTCTGTTCGTGGTTTCATCGCTTGCACGGGCGACCGCGGACGTGCGCGGCGACCTGTGGCGACGGTACGCGAACCTACTCCTGGATGGGCTCATCTCCGGCGACGGAGACCGCGGCGCGCCGATTCCTGTGCCGCCCACCGCCCTAGAGTTCGGTCGCCTCAGTCACCAGATCCACTACGCGCCCTAAGCCGCCGCATCGCCGGACAGCGGTCCAGCAATCAGGCCCCGTCCGCACCTTCCGGGGCCAGGTAACGCTGGATCGCGGGACCCACCAGGTCAACCAGATCGTCGTGTTCGAGCACGACGATCGCGGGCACCTCCGCCACGAAGCGCGCGAATGCGACTCCGAGCAGGTGAGTGCCCGCCAGCACCTGCCCGATGGGGATGGGCGTCCCATTGCTCGCGCCGATGGCCGCGAGGAGTGGTTCAGTCGGGCGACCCGGCTCGATGCCGGAACGCAAGAGCGCCCGCAGCGCCACGCCGACCTCAGCGTCCTCCCACAGGTGCAGGTAGGCGTCCGCGACTCTACGGCCGACACCTTCACGCTCCCCCGACAGCGCGGCGCGAAGCCTCACCGCAACCTCGCTCCGACTCGCGACGGCAACGGCGAAGAGCGAGGCCTTGTCCCCGAAGAAGTGCCGGATCATCGCGGGATCGACGCCAGCGCGCTGTGCGATGGCCCTGATCGTCGCGCCGTCGTACCCGTTCTCCGCGAAGAGCGTTCGGGCTGCGTCGAGGATCAGCTCGCGAGTCACTGTCTCACCCGGGCGTCGCCCGACAGGACGAGACGGACCGACCTCGCTGTCCGTCGCTTCCACCGGGTTAGTCACACGTCCAGCGTAGTGAACAACTCCACAGTTGGTGAATAACCCTGTGATGTCGTTAGATGGAGTCACCCGCAGCCGCGGATCGCGAGCCAACGCGTAGAAGCCAAGAGAGGTGTGCATGTCTGCAGACGAGCCGGTCATCGAGACCCAGGGCCTAGTGAAGATGTTCGGCAAGTTCAAGGCGCTCGACGGACTGGACCTGTCCGTCGCGAAGGGCGAGGTCCACGGCTTCCTCGGCCCCAATGGCGCGGGCAAGTCCACGACCATCCGCGTGCTGCTCGGCCTGCTCAAGGCCAACGGCGGCACGGCCCGGCTCCTGGGCGGGGATCCGTGGTCGGACGTGGTTGAGCTGCACAAGCGCCTCGCGTACGTCCCCGGCGATGTCGCGCTGTGGCCGTCGATGTCCGGCGGCGAGGCGATCGACCTGCTGGGCAGCCTGCGCGGCGGACTGGACGATGCGCGGCGAGCCGAGCTCGTCGAGCGCTTCGAGCTCGACCCCACCAAGCGGGGCCGCCAGTACTCGAAGGGCAACCGGCAGAAGGTCGCGATCGTCGCAGCTCTCGCCTCGAACGTCGAGCTCCTCATCCTCGACGAGCCGACGTCGGGCCTCGACCCGCTCATGGAGAACGTCTTCCAGGAGGTCCTCGGCGAGGCGAAGGATCGCGGGACGACGGTACTGCTGTCGAGCCACATCCTGTCCGAGGTCGAGACTCTCGCGGACCGCCTCAGCATCATCCGCGCCGGCAAGATTGTCGAGACAGGCACCCTCGCCTCGATGCGCGGCAAGGCCCGCACCACAGTCCACGCCACCATGACCCGCATCCCGGTCGCCACCGACCTGGCAGGGCTCCACGACGTACAACTCGATGGCAACAAACTCGCCGCCACCGTCGACGCCAATGGCATCGGCGATGCGATGGCACTGCTCACTCCGTACGGGCTCGAGGCGCTCACGGTCGCACCACCGTCGCTCGAAAGCCTCTTCCTGCGCCTGTACGAGAACGACGCCGACGCGGTGGGCACCCGATGAGCGCACCCGTGGTCGGCGCACCTCTCCTGCTCCGCACCTCGATCAAGCACGAGGCACGCAGCTTCGCGCCATGGATCGCGATCGCCACCGTCCTGTCCGCGTCATCCGTCCTCGTCTATCCGTGGGTGTTCCCCACGGAGGCGGACCGCGAGGGACTCGCAACGCTCGTCGGATCCAACCCGGCGCTCGGCCTAATCTTCGGTCCGGCGTTCGACGTCAGCACCGCCGACGGCTTCAACGCATGGCGCACGCTGGCGCTCGGCGGCCTGCTCACCGCGCTCGGTGCGATCTTCGTCGTCACGAAGGCCACCCGCGGCCAGGAGGACTCCGGTCAGGCCGAACTGCTCGCCTCGGGCGTGTTGGGACGCTCGTCGAGGCTTCTCACGGCCGTCGCCATGGGCCTGATCATGTCCATCATCGTCGGCATCGTCGCCGCGGTCGTCACCCTGCTGTGCGGTGGCGGCACCGAGGCGACGCTGCTGTTGTGCGCGACGTACACGGCAACCGGCTGGATGGGAACGGGCTTCGCCGCAGTGACTTCACAGCTCGGTGCCGAGGCGCGCGCGTCCAGCTCCATGGCCGTCGGGGTGATGGGTGTGCTTTTCATCCTGCGCGGCTTCACCTACTCGGTGGAGGCGGCCGACTGGGCCCTGTGGATCAATCCGCTCGCGTGGATGACCGAGACCAAGCCCGCGGTCGAGAACAACTGGTGGCCCCTTTGGTTGGCCGTCGCGCTGACGCTGGTGCTCCTCGTCGTGGCCTTCGCCCTGCAGGCACGCCGAGACTTCGGCCAGGGAGCGATCGCACCCGCCCCCGGGCCCGCACGGGGCCGGGCACGCACACCCCTTGCCCTCGCGCTCAAGCTCAACCGAGGCACGCTCATCGTCTGGGCGACCGGCTTCGCAGTCCTCGGTGTCGTGTTCGGCTACTTCACGACCGCGATCACGGATCTCCTCGCCGGCGATTCTGGCATCGGCCAGGTGCTCGCTTCCGGAGCCCAGAGCCCCGCCGACGTGTTCGGCGCGTTCGTCGCGACCGTGGTGAACCTCATCGGCATCTTCGCATCGATCGCCTGCGTGCAGATCATCCTTCGGGTACGCAAGGAGGAGATGGATGACCGCGTGGAGCCGCTCATCGCGACGCCCACCTCGCGCGCCCGGTACTACGCGAGCAACGTCGTCGTCGCGATGGGCGCGGCCGTCGCGTTCCTCGTCATCGCCGGCGTCATCGTCGCAGGGTTCGCGTCCAGCGCCGACATCGGCGTGACCTACGGCCAGGCCTTCGGGCAGGCGCTGGCGACGATCCCGGCCGTGTGGACCGTGATCGCTGTCGCGGTCGCCGTCGTCGGCGCGCGTCCCAAGGTGTCCATCGCCGCATGGGCAGGAGTGCTGCTGTCCTTCGGCCTGACGCTCCTGGGTCCGACCTTCGGCCTTGACGACTGGGTCCTCGCGATAAGCCCGTTCTACCACGTGCCCGCGGTGGCCACCTCGACCGTCGAGTGGGCCGGCCTCGGCGTCGTATTCCTCGTCGGCGCGGCCCTGGTCACCGTCGGATTCGCAGGATTCCGCCGACGCGACCTCGCAACAACCTGATCCGCCCGGCGTGGGTCCCAGGACGCATGACGTTCCTGGGACCCACGCCGCTCGCACTTTAGGCGTCGGCACACGTCGGCCAAGGGCCGAATACCAGCGAAGGGGTTCAACAGTGGCGGAGCCAGGTCTCGCGACGACAGAGCGCCGCCGGTCCTTCGAGCCGATCGCATTCGCGATAGCGGTCGTGTCTTACGTCTTGTGGACGTACGGAGTGATTTCCGGTTGGGCTGATCGCACGGTTGACACGTGGTTCGGTCCGTCGGATCTCGACCCCCGATCGCACATGGGACAGATCGCTGAAGCGTTCGCCCTAGTGACCAACCCCTTCCTCATCGCGGTGATCATGGCGGTGCTCGCTCTTCGGTCGTTCCGGCGACGGCAGCGCCACCTCGCGGTCGCGTTTCTGATCGCACTGCTCGGTTTGCCTGCGTGGCAGATCAACCGGGTCCTGATTGACCGCCCACGTCCCCCATCTGAGTTCGACGACTCGATCTCGGCGATCGGCGCGTCATACCCGTCGGGCCACGTGCTCACGGTCACGATCGTCCTCTGGGTCCTCGTCACCGTCGCGAACATGCAGCGCCGGTCCCCCACCGCAAGCAACCTGCGCCGCGCGCTCGGTCTCACCTTGATCGTTGCCACGTGCGCAGACCAATGGGCGATGAACAATGCGCGGCTGTCCGACATGGTCGGGGGCTGGTTGTTCGGCGCGATTGTCGCCGCCGGTGCGCTGTGGGTCAGCGGCATTCACGTGCTCACGCAGACCCTGCGCCCGATCGCGCCGGACGCACCCCGGGGCAAGCGTGCCGCGATCATCTACAACCCCACCAAGGTCCTCGAGCTCGATCTCTTCCACCGACGAGTCGCGCACGCCATGGCGCAGGCCGGGTGGGAGACCCCACTGTGGCTCGAAACGCAACGCGACGACCCGGGCCGCGGCATGGCGGAAGATGCGCTGGCCAAGGGAGTCGACGTGGTGCTCGTCGCGGGCGGCGATGGCACCGTGAGGACCGTCTGTGCGGCCATGGCACACACGGGCATCCCGGTCGCGATCATCCCCGCCGGCACCGGCAACCTCCTCGGGCGAAACCTCGGCGTGCCGCTAGATGAAGACGAAGCTCTGGACGCCGCACTCCACGGGGAGCCGACGCCGGTCGACATGGCGCATTGGGAGGGTGGCGGCGCGAGCGAGTCGTTCGTGGTCATGGCCGGCGTTGGCCTGGACGCGCAGATTATGCGCGACACCGATCCCCGGCTGAAGCGCGTCGTCAGAAGTGGCGCGTACGTCGTGGCGGGCATCCGGCAGGTCGCCGCCGAACCGTTCCACGCAAAGGTCACCGTCGACGGTCGAGTCGTTCACGACGGCAAAGCACTGATGACACTGGTGGGGAACGTTGGACAGCTACAGGGCGGGGTCAACCTCCTCCCCGAAGCCACCCCGAATGACGGCCGCATCCACATCCTCATCGCCCGAGGCGAAGGCGTTCGCGGCATGATGCGTCTGGTGGCGGCCATCCGGCGCGACGGTCCGGCGTCGCCAATGCGACGCTTCTCAGGACGACGTATCGACGTACAACTCGACCGCGAGGTCGCCTTTCAGCTCGACGGCGACGCTGCCGGCACCGCGAGCTCATTCCACGCGGAGGCGAAAACTGCTGCACTTCTCGTCATGGGCCCGCGCGAGTAGAGCTGACAGCACCTCGTCTTAGCCACGAGGCGCGAACCGTTGTGTGGTGACAGCTCTCGGCGGCGATCCGGACCCACACGCGAGCCTGAAGACAGAACTCCTGAGAGTCCGTAGCGGGGCACCTGACCTCCGGCAATTCCCGGCGTCTGGGCGTATCCGCGAGGTTGCTGGACCAGTACGCTCGCGCTCAGAACCCGCAAGCACCGAAGGAGTCCCTGACATGTCCACTGAAGGCGGAACGAAGGCGGTCGTAGCGGCGCTCTCGGCGAACCTCGGCATCGCCGTGACGAAGTTCGGCGCATGGGCGCTGACCGGCTCCTCCTCGATGCTCGCAGAAGCGATCCACTCGGTGGCGGACTCCGGAAACCAGGTGCTCCTGCTTGTCGGCGGCAAGGCTTCCAAGCGCGAGGCGACCGAGGAGCACCCGTTTGGCTTCGCTCGCTACCGGTACTACTACGCCTTCCTCGTTGCTGTGGTCCTGTTCACGGTCGGTGGCCTGTTCGCCCTGTACGAGGCATGGCACAAGTGGCAGCACCCTGAGCCCATCGAATCCTGGCACTGGGTCCCTGTCGTGGTGCTGCTGGTCGCGATCGTGCTCGAGGGGCTGTCATTCCGCACTGCCATCCACGAGTCGAACAAGGTGCGCGGCAACTTGCCATGGACCAAGTTCGTCCGCCGGCATCGCGCACCTGAACTTCCAGTAGTGCTCATGGAAGATGCAGGCGCATTGATCGGACTCATCTTCGCGCTGTTCGGCGTCTCGATGACCCTGATCACGGAGGACGGCCGCTGGGACGCGGTCGGGTCCGCGGCGATCGGCCTACTACTCGTCACCATTGCAGTTGTCCTCGGGAGTGAGACCCGCGAGATGCTGCTCGGCGAGTCGGCCGTGCCCGAAGACATCGACAAGATCAAGGTGGCCCTCGCCGACGCGGGATACACCGACGTCATCCACCTGCGCACCGTGCACATCGGCCCTGAGGACATCCTCGTCACGGCCAAGGTCGCAGCAGCTCCCGACGAATCTCTCGCGACGATCGTGGCGCGCACCGACGACGCAGAGGCGCGAATCAGGGCAGCGGTCCCTGCCGTGAAACTCATCTTCATCGAACCGGATGTGCGGCGAGCCCCGGACCCGGCATGACCGACACGTGAAGCCGTGCGCGAGGTCAGGGCCTCGAGCCGTCCGGCTGCGGAGCTGGCCGCGACCGCCGATGCCCCAGGGCAACGTGAATGTGACCCGTCACCGGACCGCACGCCGCACGGCCCGTGCCGTCAACGCTGGCAATCATGTCCGGCTAGGTGACCGAACGCGTCTAGGCCGACGGCGAACGACAACGAGACCCTCCGTCTGCGTTCGCCGGGTCGCCTTCGACCAGCGTGCGCCAGCCCCCAGAAGAGCGCACGCCGGCTGCGCGGCGACCTTGCTTGGGCACAGGTCATCGATAGTCTTCGCTTGAGCGGTGCGGCGAGGATGCCGAATAGTTGCTTGGACGGCTGGGGGCGGTGAGCGCACGTGTACGACACGAAGATGGCCAGTGTGCTGACGGGAGCGACCCTTGGTCAGCTCGCGCGGTGGAGGTCGGACCTGGGCTCCCAGGGGCCGTTGCTTGAACCTGCCCATCGCGACAGTCGTAGGCACCTCTACTCCTTCGAGGACGTGGTTGCTCTCCGCGGCTACGTCCTCCTGCGCCAGCAGACGAGCCTCCAGCGCATCCGGAAGGCAGTGCAGTACCTCAAGGAGACGCACCCCGATACGCATCTGAGCAGTCACCTGCTGAAGGTCGCTCCGGGTGGTCGCACAATCGTTTGGATGTCGGACGACGGCGAGTACGTCGATGTTGTCGAACGTCCCGGGCAACAGGGCATCCGGGTCGTGATGCAGGCCATCTTCGGAGAGTTCGAGACTGACAGTGGGCGCGTAGTTCCAGACCTCAGCGAACCTGCGCCAGGGCTATCGATTGACATCGATACGCGCGCTGGATTCCCGGTCTTAGCGGGCACGCGACTGCCGTTCAACACGATCTCGTCACTGTCGAGGGACGGCGTGCGCGACGAGGACATCATCGAGATGTACCCGTCCGCAACGCCGCGAGGGATCGCGGGTGCAAACCAGTTCGCGAAGCTGATCGAACTCAACGCGGCCGTCGCATGAACATCCTGCTCGACGAGAACGTTCCGCGACCACTCGTGGCGATGGTGAAAAAGCTGCTGCCCGAGCACAGAGTCGATCACGTCGCAGAGATCGGATGGTCGGGGAAGCCCGATGTAGCTCTCCTGAATGACGCGAGCCACCGATACGAGACCTTCATAACGAACGACTCAAGCCAGTACATGGACCCCAAGGAATGCCAAGCCATCAAGGCGAGTCGCCTCCATCACGTGACCTACAAGATGCCGAAGGACGGCCTGGACGGCCTCGCCCTCGCAGCGGGGGCCATCACTGCAGGCGTGCGCGGGTTGATCGAGCGCCTTGAGAGCGCGCCGTCACAACGGATCGCAACGATCGTTGGGATCGGCACCGGAGAACGGTTCAGGGTCGTCGATCCCGCAACCAACCCGCCCAGCAACTACTGGAGCTAGCGCATTCGGCTGACCCGGCGTGGCCCACGCGTGAGGCTGTGCGCGAGGTCAGACCCTCGATGCGGGTGGCGGATGACTTGGCGTCACGGGGGCGCAAGTGAATGTGTAACCAACACCTGCGGGTTACACACAGCGAGTTATTACTACAGGAAAGACTGTCAACCACATGCTGTGTTGGTACGTAGAGCGAGCAGGACCACGGGAAGCTCGGGCGAGCGTGAGCGGCGGATGAAGCGCCCCCAGCCGACGTTGCCGCGGATCTTGTTGGACTCGATGATCGCGGTGCGGAAGGACATGCCCTCGAGCGCCATCGCGACCAGCAGCACCACCACGGGCACCCACTGCCACGACTCGATCGCCTCGGGATGCTGCCACTTGTGCCACGCCTCGTACAGCGCGAAGCACCCGCCGAGCGTGAACAGCACCACGGCGACGATGAAGGCGTAGAAGTACCGGTAGCGCGCGTAGCCGAACGGGTGGTCGGGCGTCGCCTCCTGGCGCGCCTTGCGCGCGCCCAGGAGCAGCAGCAGCTGGTTGCCGGAGTCCGCCACCGAGTGGATGGCCTCCGCGAGCATGGACGATGCGCCCGTGAGGCCCCACGCGGCGAACTTGGTGACGCCGATGCCCAGGTTGGCGCTCAGCGCCGCGATGACGGCCTTGTTGCCGCCCTCGGTGGACACTCAGGCCTCCCTGATGACGGCGAGGACCTCGTCGCGCTTGCGCTCCATGAGCGCGGCGCCGTCGGCCTCCGAGTTGAGGCGCAGCAGCGGCTCCGTGTTGGAGGGGCGCACGTTGAACCACCAGCGCTCGCCCTCGCCCGGGGCGGGCCAGTGCTCGACCGTGAGGCCGTCGAACTCGTCCGAGTAGACGTCCTCGGTGACGAACGCCGCCTTGACGCGCGCGAGCGCGTCCGGCACCGAGTCGACCGTCGAGTTGATCTCGCCCGACGCGATGTACGGCTCGTGCTGCGCGATCATCGCGGACAGCGGGCCGTCCTGCGAGCCGAGCGCTGCAAGCACGTGCATCGCCGCGATCATCCCGGAGTCCGCGTAGAAGAAGTCGCGGAAGTAGAAGTGGCCCGAGTGCTCGCCGCCGAAGACCGCGTTGAGGCGCGCCATCTCCGCCTTGATGAAGCTGTGCCCCACGCGCGAGCGCACCGGGGTCGCACCCGCCGCGGCGAGCTGCTCGCGGACGGCACGGGAGGAGATGAGGTTGTGGATCACGGTCGGCTGCGCGTCCGGGTCGGCCGCGAGCTCGCGCGCGGTCTCGCGCAGGCCCACCAGGCACGTGATCGCGGAGGGGGTGACCACCTCGCCGCGCTCGTCGATGACGAAGCAGCGGTCCGCGTCGCCGTCGAACGCGAGCCCGATGTCCGCGCCGTGCTCCTTGACCGCCGCCTGGAGGTCCACGAGCGTCGACGAGTCGAGCGGGTTGGCCTCGTGGTTCGGGAACGTGCCGTCGAGCTCGAAGTAGAGCGGGATGATCTCGAGCGGGAGCTCGGGCAGCCCCTTGGCCGTGCCGAGCACCGCCGGCACCGTGTAGCCGGCCATCGCGTTCGCGGCGTCGACCACGACCTTGAGCGGGCGGATGCCGTCGAGCGGCACCAGGGAGCGCACGAAGGCGCCGTACTCGCCCACCATGTCGCGCATCGTCTCCGTGCCGGGCGTCTCCGCGGCCGCGGGCGGCTCGACCAGGTACTGCGACGCGAGGGCGCGCACGTCCGCGAGACCCGAGTTCTCGCCCACGGCGCGGGCGCGGCTGCGGCACAGCTTCATGCCGTTGTAGGCGGCCGGGTTGTGGCTCGCGGTGATCATGACGCCCGGGATGTCGAGCGCGCCGGACGCGTGGTAGAGCCCGTCGGTCGAGCACAGGCCGATGCGCACCACGTCGACGCCCCGCGCGGTCAGGCCCGCGGCGACGGCGTCCGCGAGCCCGGGCCCGCTGTCGCGCATGTCGTGACCGATCGCCACGGTGGTCTCGCCGTCGGGCAGCACGATCGCGTCCGCGAACGCGGCGCCGATGGCGGTGGCGATCTCGAGCGTGAGGGTCTCCCCCACGATGCCTCGGACGTCGTACGACTTGATGAGCTGGGACAGGTCAGGTGCGGTCGTCACGGGGTCAGGTTAGCGGGACGTCGCGAGCCCTGTCCTTAGCGAAGGCTTGTTTATCCCTTTATGCGTCATTGGTGATGACGCGCAGGTGTCCGCGACGCGGCTCGGAGGCCACCGGTGCGGGGGGCGTGAAGGCGGGAGCCGGTCGCGGCCGCCCCGCCTCGCGCACGGCGCGAGCGAGCGCCTCGAGGTCGTCCGTCGACGGCTCCGGCTCCACGAACTCGCTCTGGATGTGCACCACGTCCCAGCCGCGGGGCGCGGTGAAGCGGTCCGCGTGATGCGCGCAGAGGTCGTAGCTGTGAGGCTCCGCGGCCGCGGACAGCTGGCCGACCACCACGGTCGAGTCCGCGTAGACGTAGGTCAGGGTGGCCGCGGCGGGGCGGGCGCACGACGAACGCGAGCACTGACGGGTGGCGATCACGTCTTGGACGGTACCCCCGCGCCGCTCGCGTGCGTCGCTGCCACGCCGGGGCCCCGGCACGCGGGCGAGGCGGGACGATGCCGGGCGCGGGACGCGCGGTAGCCTCACCGTATGTCCCGGCGCGATCGTCACGGCCGCGGCCTGCGCAGGCCGCTCCTCCCCTTCGGCGCACCCGGGCATCGCACGCGCGCCGAGCGCTTCGACGAGCTCGTGGCCGATGCCGTGGACCGGCTCGAGCCCCGTTGGGGCGACCAGTGGGGACGCATCGAGTTCGGCACCGAGGATGTGCCGCCGTCGGACCCGACACCGTGGGAGGACGGCGTGCCGCTCGGACGCCTGTTCCCCGCGGACCTGGGCCAGCCCACGCGCGTGGTGATCTACCGGCGCCCGCTCGAGCAGCGCGCCGACCCGGGCGATCTGCCTGCGCTCGTGCGGGACGTGGTCACGGAGCACGTCGCGCACGTGGTGGGGCGTCCGCCCGAGGACGTCGACCCCGACTACGGCGCGTAGCCCGCTCGCACGCGTCGAGCAGGCTCAGGAGCCGTCGCGCACGTACCCCCGCTGGCTCACCGTCACCGGGGTCGACTCGACATCCGTCCGGCGCGGCACCACGGTGCCGATGAACCCCGGCTCATCGGTCGCGGTCGCGACCCATGCCGCACCGGCAGGACCCGTCACGACCGTCCCGGCAGGCACGTCGACGTCGAGGACGCGGCTGGTGCCCGCGGTCATCGAGGCCGATGCCACCACGGTCCCCGCCGCATCGGTGAAGGCGACCTCCCCGGTCGCGGAGGCATGCACCGCGAGCGCGGTGATGTGCTCGGTGATCATGACCGAGCGGGCCGCGCCGTCATCCGCGGGCTGTGCGGGGGTCCACGCGAGGTCTGCCGCGAGCGCATCGTCCGGGCCGTCCACCACGTCGCGCGGCACGGTGAGCAGCGCGCCCGCGACGACCGGCGCATCGGCCACGATCTCGATCGCACCCGAGGCGGCCGCGGGCACCTCGACCTCGGTGACCACGCCGGGCTCGAGCTCGAGGGCCGACACCCCTCCCCACTCGATGGCGCCGTCCTCGCCCACGAGCGTGAGGCTCGCGTCCGCGCCCTCGGGTGCGAGCAGCCGCAGCGTCGCCGTCGCCTCGCCTGCCACCCCCACACCCGGCACCACGAGCGACGTGCCGGGCTGCGCGCCGCGCGTCACCCAGTCGGTGCCCGCGGCCTGGAAGCCGTCGAGCCGCGAGTCCTGAAGATGCGCGACGATCCCGGCGCCGGTCGCGACCACGTGGACCGCGAGCGCGGGCACCTCCGCCGCGATGCCCTCGAGGAGCAGGTCCTGCTGCGCGCCCGGGGCGATCGAGACGACGGCGTGCTCCTCGATCTCGCCGAGCCCGCCGTACAGCGTCACGGTGGCCTCGGTGGATGCGTCGGAGGGGTTGGTGAGCACCAGGCGCGCGCTCGCGCCGAGCGCGGTCGATCCGCCCACCAGCCACTGGTCGCGCACCGGCGCGACGCATGCGGCGGCGGCGATGCCCGCGACGTCGCCCGTGCCGATGCGCTCGAGGGAGGCCGCGGCATCGCCGTCCGCCAGGAAGCCGACCCCGACGGGGTCGGTGCCGTCGCCCTCGACGTCGTAGGTGCGCTCGCCCGAGCCCGAGCCCAGGTCGGGGTCGCCGGAGTCGATGTCGCCCACCGGGATCTCGACCGGGCCGGGGCATGCGAGCGGCTGCACCGCCGGGACCACCTCGGCGACGGTGGTCGCGCGCTCACCCGGCTCGTCGACGACGATGCGGCCGGTCGCCACGACCGCCACGATCGCGGCACCGGCCGCGAGCAGCACCACCAGACGCCGGATCATCGTCGCACCGCCTGGAATCGTCGATCATGCAGCGGGACCATGCCCACGAGCGCCCACGCGGTCGCGACCACCGAGGCCCACCACCACCAGCGGTAGTCCGTGTCCTCGTAGCGGAAGGTGACGTCGCCGGCGCCGTCCGGCACCGTGAACGCCGCACGGCCGCGCTCGTCCTCGACGGCCTCGAGCGCGACGCCGTCGGCGAAGGCTTCCCAGCCGTCATCCATCGCGGCCGCGATCACCAGGGTCCCGCCCTCGAGCGGGCGCGCGTCGATGACGCCCGACCATGAGTCCGAGGTGCCCACGACCACCGCGTCGGCGGACTCGATCCACGCACGCGCGACCGGGGCGTCGGAGCCGACCCGGGAGACGCGGTAGGACGTCCCGACGTCGCTCGCGCCGATGAGGCTGAGCTCCGGGATCTGGCTGAGCGAGCTGGCGATCATCGGCGATCCTGGCGCCGCCACGATCACGCCGATGCCCCAGTCCGCGAGCACGGGTGTCGCGTCCGCGCCGGCCCCGGCGAGCGCCGCGACGGTGTCCGCCAGCATCGCGGGCGTCGCGGGCGTGGTCCCGGGACGCACCAGCGGCGCGCCCTCGGGGTCCGTCTGCGCACGGCCGGTCACCGTGGTGGTGCCGTCCGACTCGAGCACCGAGTAGTCGACCCCGGTCTCCGTGTCGTCGAGCACCAGCACGCGCTGACGCGTGCCGAGATCCTGCTCGAGCGCCGCCACCAGCGGGAGCACCGCGGTCGACACCGCATGGACGTCGCCACGCTCGGCGCGTCCCGGCCACGCCTCGACGACCACGCTCGCGACCAGGACGCCGGCCATCGCGACCACGGCGACGGACGCTGCGGTCCGCACCGCGGCGCGACCGCGCCCCTCCCCCGCGATCCACAGCCGCGACGATGCCGCGGCCGCGGCGCCGATGAGTCCCGCGGCGATCAGCGTCGAGCCAGGACCGGCGAAGCCGTTGGCGGGGGCCTCCCCGGCCCCCGCATCGTGCACCACCACGGTGGCCTGCGCCGCGACGGCGGTCACGACGCCGAGGCCCGCGATGGCGAGCCCGCTCGCGACCGCCCACGGCGCACGTCCGGACGCGACGGCGATCGCGGCGGCGAGCACCACGCCGATCCCGACCGCCCCGACCACGACGGTGCCCGGGATGCCAGGCAGACCCGGGGCCCCGTGCGAGTGCGCCGTGAGGCCCAGCACCAGCCGCCACGGCTCGACGGTCGCGCTCGCGAGCGCCGGCCCGTTCTCGCGCGCCAGGATCGCCCAGGATTCGCGCGTGAACGGCCCCGCGGACCACGCGGCGACGAGCGCCGGCCCGGAGACGATGAGCGCGGGGACGGCGGCGGACCAGACGCGCCAGCGCGCGCGGCCCGCCAACGCGCCCGCGATGATCACCGCGAGCACGAGCGGCACAAGCAGCACGGGCGCGGCGACCACCACGACCGCCAGCGAGAAGGCCGCGCCCATCGCGGCGCTGGGCGACGGCGTGCGCTTCGCGGGGAACTCCTCGCCCCCGCCCACGGCCTCGCCGCGATGCCATCCCGCTGCACGTGCGACACCCATCGCGAACCACGGCAGCATCACATGCGCGATGACGGCGCCCACGCGCCCGTCCGCGACGGCCTGGAGGTGGAGGGGCCACAACCCGTAGGCGAGCGCACCGAGCCCGCGGGCCCACACCGACCGCGTCGCCGCGCCGAGCGCGAACCACGCGGAGACGGCCGCGAGGGCGACACCGAGCGCGAGCAGGAGGCCGAGCCACACCCGCAGGCCACCCGGGAGGGCCGCGAGCGGCAGCAGCAGCGCGCTGAAGGAGCCGTCGAGCGCGGCCGCGCCGAACCCGTCCGCGCTCCAACCCGACCACGTCCGCTCCCACAGGGCGGCCACCGACGTGTCCGTGACGCCGAGCGCCTCGCCCGCGAGCATGCGTCCCGAGCTGAGCGCCGTGATCCACGTGCCGTGGAGCGCCACCGCGGCAGCGACGGCCAGCACCGTGACGATCCCGAGCCCGGTACGCCTGCGCGCGGCCGCGCGCTCGAGCTCCTGGCGCACCATGTCCGACGGAGCGGACTGTGCGCGCCACCTGTCGTACGCGTGCAGCTCGCGGGAGCGGATGTGGGAGACCACGGCCCTGGTGCCCACCAGGAAGGGGGCGACGGCGCCGGCGGGACGCGTGGAGCCGCGCCTGATGCGCAGGCGCATCGCGGGCACCTGGGGCACGCGTGCGAGCAGGCGCCACGGCACCGCGAGATCGGCGCCGACCATGCGCGACTCGTTCTGCGCGATGCGCAGGACGGCGCGGGTCGCCGCGGACAGGAACGACCACAGCACCAGGAGCGGCACCGCGAGCGCGGGCGACCACGCGAGGGAGTGCACCCACTCGCCCGTGCGGCGCAGGCCGTACGTCGAGTCCTCGCCGCGCGCGGAGCCCGAACGCACTCCCATGAGCCCGTCCTGGGCGTGGCGCACCTTGGCGCCCGGCACGATCACCACGTCGTGGCCAGCGCGCCACGCGCGGCGGCAGAAGTGGAGGCTGTCGCCGTAGCCGCGGTACGCCTGCTCCAGGCCGCCGAAGGACTCCCACACGTCACGGCGCACGAGCGCGGCCGCGAGGGACGCCGCGAGCACGTCGTCGCGCTCGTCGTACTGGCCCTGGTTGATGTCGTCCTGCTCGACCAGGTCGACCCGTCTGGCTCCGACCCGCGTGGTGGTGACGCCCAGGTTCACCAGGCGCGAGGCATCGTCCCACCGCACATGGGCGGGGGCGACCACCGCCGCGGCGGTGCGCTTCTTCGCCGTGGCGACCAGCTGGCCGAGCGCGTCGGGAAGGGCGGCCGTGTCGTCGTGGAGGAGCCAGAGGTACTCATGCGGATGCGCGGGATGCGCGGCGAGCACGCGCGAGACGCTGCGCGAGTAGCTGCGCCCGGAATCCACCCAGTCGACCGTGAGGCCCTCGGGGACCTCGGGGCGCTCGACGCCTTCGCGGAGCACCACGTGGAGGATGTCGGGTCGCAAGGTCTGCGCCGCGACGGCGGCGAGGACCTCGGGCAGATGCGCCGAACGACCGTCGGAGACGACGATCGCGCGCACCAGCAGGCGCGCAGGGCTCATCGCACTCCCACGCGGGAACTCCGGCTAGACCGCGCGCCGCTTGAGCTTGCGGCGCTCACGCTCCGAGAGCCCACCCCAGATCCCGAACCGCTCATCGTTGGCCAACGCGTAGTCGAGGCACTCGGAGCGCACGTCGCAGGACGCGCACACCTTCTTCGCCTCACGCGTGGAGCCACCCTTCTCGGGGAAGAACGCCTCGGGGTCGGTCTGGGCGCACAGCGCGCGCTCCTGCCATGCCAGAGGGCCGTCATCCTCGGTCTCGCCGAAGATGTCGACCACGGACGCCAGCGTCGATGCCGGCTTTCCCGCGTCGGAGGGCACGGAGCCGCCGTAGATATCCCACACGGTCCCACCTCCCGATCGCGACGGGCCCTCCACCCGTCTCAGGAAATTACAGCCGTGTAATCATCCCCAGTCAAGTCGGATGATCTATTTCACACCAACTATTCGTGGACATCGGCGCACACGCACCCGGGCGCGGCGGTTCCTGGCCCCTCCCGGGCCTCGGCAGCGGCACGCGGAGCCGCCATCACCCGCCGGATCGCGCATGCCTACAATGCGGCAGGAGCAGGAGCGAGGGAGGCCCATGAGCGAGCCCGAGGCGGCGCAGCCTCGACATGCGCGCGCAAGCGTCGCGCGCCGCATCGGCCGGTACGCGCTGCTCGTGCTCGTCGCGCTCCTCGGCTACGTGCTCGTGTACGGCAGCACGGTGGTCGACCAGCTCGACTCGACGCTCGCGGCGAACTCGGAGAACGTGGACTCGCTCGTCGGGGAGCGTCCCGACCGCCCCACCGACCAGGACGAGGGCGATGCGCTCAACATCCTCGTGATGGGTTCGGACACCCGCACCGGCGACAACGCCGAGGTGGGCGGCGGAGAAGTGTCCGGGATGCGCAACGACACCACGATGATCGTGCACATCGCTGCGGACCGCTCGCGCGTCGAGGCGGTCTCGATCCCCCGCGACCTCCAGGTCGAGATCCCCGAGTGCACCTACAAGGACGGCTCGACCATCGCCGCGACGTCGGGCGACTTCAACATCGCGTTCTCCAACGGCGGCCTGCGCGGCGATCCCGCCGAGGCGGCGGCGTGCACCATCAAGACGGTCGAGCAGCTCACCGGCATCTACATGGACCATTACGTGGTGGTGGACTTCGAGGGCTTCATCACCATGGTCGACGCCTTGGGCGGCGTGCCGATGTGCATCACCGAGCCGATCGTGTCGGAGAAGGCCCACCTCGAGCTCGAGGCCGGCCCCCAGGTCCTCGACGGAGAGACTGCCCTCGCGTACGCGCGCCTGCGCACGGCCGAGGAGGGAGGCGTCTCCGGCTCCGACCTCCAGCGCATCACCCGGCAGCAGCAGCTGCTCGAGCAGATCGCCGCGACCGTGCTGTCCAAGAACCTCCTCACCGACACCGACGACGTCACGCGCTTCCTGCGGGCGGCCGCCGAGTCGATGACGATGGACGAGTCGATGGCCTCGACCTCGTATCTGGTGGGTCTGGTGTACAGCCTCCGGGACCTGAGCCTCGACGACATCGTGTTCGTCACCCCTCCGTGGCAGTACACGGAGGACCGCCTCAACGTGGAGCTCCTCCCGGAGGCCGCACAGGTGTGGGACGATATGCGCAACGACCAACCGATCTCCGTGACCGCTGAGGGTGACGCGAGCTCCGCCTGGGATGACGGAAAGAAGGAGGAGTCCACCTCTTCCGCAACCCCCTCGTCCTCGTCGAAGTCCAGCGTCTCCCCTTCCGCCGACACGACCGAGGACCTGCTCGAGCAGTGCCGATAGTCGCCTCGCGGAACCTCGGCGAGCCGCGGCGCGTTGTGTCGCCAGCAGAATCGACATCGCGTGCACGCACGCCGAGCTCAGGAGCATGAATGACCGTCGAGGTCTCGGACCGCCGCCGCCGCGCGCGCGTCCGCCACGCGACCCGCGTGCCCAGCCACCGCGTCTTCGCCGCGCTCCTGGGCGTGATCGCCGCGACCACGAGCTTCGTGTGGGTGTTCTACGAGGCCAGCCTCGACCGCGCCACCGACGGCTTCACGCTGGTCGACGTGAGCGCGCTGCTGCCCGAGGTCACGCCGTCGGCCGAGGCCGAGGAGGGTCTTGACGACCCCTCCGCGGGCAAGGCCATCAACATCCTGCTGCTGGGCTCCGACACCCGCCTGGGCGACGACAACCAGGAGCTGGGCAAGGGCGAGGTCGGCGGCATGCGCAACGACACGACGATGATCGCCCACATCTCGGCGGACCGGTCGCGCATCGAGCTCGTCTCGATCCCCCGCGACTCGCGCGTCGCGGTGTCCGACTGCCAGATGCTCGACGGCAGCACGGTCCGCGGCTGGACCGGCAAGTTCAACATCGCCTTCGCCAACGGCGGCTCGCAGGGCAACGTCGCGGAGGCCGCGGCGTGCGTGATGACCACCATCTACGACCTCACCGGCCTCATGGTCGACCACTACGCGGTGGTCGACTTCTCCGGCTTCGTCGACATGGTCGACGCGGTCGACGGCGTCCCGATGTGCATCACGCAGGACGTCTACTCCTCCAAGGCGCACCTCGACCTCGAGGCGGGAGCACAGGTGCTCGACGGCACCGAGGCGCTCGCGTGGGCGCGTGCCCGCACCGGTACCGGCCTGGGCGACGGCACGGACCTCATGCGCATCGAGCGCCAGCAGGAGCTGCTCACCAACATGGCGCGCAAGGTGCTCGGGCTGAACGTCCTCACGGACGTCACCAAGGGCACCAAGTTCGTCAACGCCCTCGCGCGCTCGCTCACCATGGACCCCGAGCTCGGCGACGGCCACTACCTGGTGGGCCTCGCCTGGAGCCTGCGCAACTTCGACACCTCGAACCTCTACATGGCGACGGTGCCGTGGCAGTACGCCGGCGACGGCAGCGGCGACGTCCTGTGGACGCAGCCGGACGCCCAGGAGGTCTTCTCCGCGCTCAAGGCCGACGAGTCCGTCAAGGACCTCCTCGAGCCCGAGGAGACCGCGACGCCCGACGATCCCACGACGTCCGCGACGCCCGACGCGACCGCCTCCGAGGAGCCGAGCGCCGAGCCCAGCGACAGCGCGGAGCCCACCACGAGCCCCACGCCGCTGCGCGAGACCCAGGACGACATCCTCGCGGACTGCGTGATCGACTGATCCCGACCCCGCAGCGCCCTCGGGGCTCCGCCGCATACGGAGCCCCGAGGGCAGCCGAGAACGGAGACCGAGGCTGCGACGCACCGGCAGGCGCGTGGCCCAGCCGCGGGGACGACGCGCGTCAGGCCTGGCGGAGCGCCTCGCCCTTCGCGTAGGCGAGCTCGCGCAGCTCCTCCTGGAAGGCGCGCATGCGCTCGCGCAGCCGTGCCGCCTCCTCGCCCTCCCCGGCCCCGAGGATGCGCGCCGCGAGCAGGCCCGCGTTGCGCGCGCCGCCGATCGACACCGTCGCGACCGGCACGCCGGCGGGCATCTGCACGATGCTCAGCAGCGAGTCCATGCCGTCGAGGTGCTTGAGCGGGACGGGCACGCCGATGACCGGCAGGGTGGTGACGGACGCGAGCATCCCCGGCAGGTGGGCCGCGCCGCCGGCGCCGGCGATGATGACCTGCAGCCCGCGCGACTCGGCCTCGCGGCCGTAGGCGATCATCTGCTCGGGCATGCGGTGCGCGGACACCACGTCCTTCTCGAAGGAGATCCCGAACTCGTCGAGCGCCTCCCCCGCGGCCTTCATGGTCGGCCAGTCGGAGTCCGACCCCATCACGATCCCGACACGGATGCTCATGCGTCCACCCCATCCCTCACGATGGCGGCCGCTGCGACCGCCCGTCCGTAGGCCTCGTCGCGCGTGGCCGCCGACACGTTGACATGCCCCACCTTGCGGCCGGCGCGCACGCCCTTGCCGTAGAGCTGGATCCTGGCGCCCGCATCGTCCACCTCGGCCAGCGCGTCGGTGAGGCGCGTGCGCGAGCCGCCCAGCACGTTGGCCATGACGGTCCACGGCGCGGTCGGCTCGGTCGACCCCAGCGGGAGGTCCATCACGGCGCGCAGGTGCTGCTCGAACTGGCTGGTGACAGCACCGTCGATGGTCCAGTGGCCCGAGTTGTGCGGGCGCATCGCGAGCTCGTTGACCAGCAGCCGGTCGCCTGCGAGGAACATCTCCACCGCGAGCACGCCCGTGACGTCGAGCCCCTCGGCGACGGTCCGACCGATCTCGGCGGCCTCCTGCGCGAGCCGTGCGGGCAGCTCCGGCGCCGGCGCGATGACCTCCGAGCACACGCCGGCGCGCTGGATCGACTCGACCGTGGGCCACGCGCGAGCCTCGCCGGAGGGACGTCGCGCGATGAGCACAGCGAGCTCGCGCTCGAAGGGCACCTTCTCCTCGATGAGGACGCGCGGTCCTCCGTCGGCCGCGGCGCGGAGCCAGTCGTCGGCCTGGGCAGGCGAGGTGATGACGCGCACCCCCTTGCCGTCGTAGCCGCCGCGCGCGGTCTTGAGCACGCCGTGGCCGCCGTGACGCGCGAGGAAGTCCTCGACGTCCGCCTCGGTCTCGACGTGGGCCCATGCCGGGTTGGGCAGACCGAGCGCGTCCATGCGCATGCGCATCTCGATCTTGTCCTGCGCGTAGAGCAGCGCGTGGAGGCCGGGCCGCGCGGGGACGCCCGCCGCCTCGGCGGCGTCGAACACCTCGGCGGGGATGTGCTCGTGCTCCCACGTGAGGGCAGCCGGGCGCGGGTGCGCCAGCAGCCGTGCGATCGCATCGGGATCGGTGGGAAGGCCCACCACGGTCTCATGGGCGGGGAGGGCGGCGGCGGCCTCGTGCGACTCGACGAGCACACGCAGCGTCAGCCCCAGCGCGGTGGCGGGGGCCGCCATCATGCGGGCGAGCTGGCCACCACCGACGACGGCGACGATCGGGATCATGGGACAAAACTACCGGGGCTAGGCTCATCCCCCATGACCGCTCTCCTCGCGTGGCTCCGACGCCGCGCCGGCGAGCTCACGCGCTTCGGCGTCGTGGGCCTCGCGGGCGTCGTGGTGAACCTCGGCGTCTTCAACCTGCTGCGCCTGGGACCGCTCGCGCCCGACGCCGAGGTGGTGGGCTCCGACGACCGCGTGGTGACCGCCAAGATCATCGCGACGCTCACGTCGATCGCGTTCGCCTGGATCGCGCATCGCGAGTGGACGTACCGGGGACGGCGCCGCCACCGCCCGATGCGCGAGGCCGTGCTGTTCACGCTGGTCAACGGCGCCGCGCTCCTGGTCGAGGCCGGCATGCTCGCGGTGAGCCACCACTGGTGGGGCTTCACGTCCGCGCTCGCGGACAACATCGCGTCGCTCGTGGGCATCGGGCTGGGGACCATGACCCGTTATGCGGGCTACGCGCTGTTCGTGTTCGACCCTCCGACGGACGATGCGGGCGCCCCCGCGCCGTCGACCGCGCCCGAGACGCACGCGGCGCCCGACGAGACCTGATCTAGCGCCGCCGGCGACGGGGCTGGCGCGCGTGCGGCACGATCTGATCGATGCCCACCATGCGCGGGACGCCCTGGAGGAAGACCGCGAACGTCGCGGGCACGCGCTGCGCGAGCTCCAGGCGGCCGCCGTCCGCCGTGACCAGGTCGCGCGCGAGGGCGAGGCCCAGGCCCGTGCCGCGTCCCGATGTGACCTCGCGCTCGAAGATGCGCGAGGACAGCTCCTCGGGCACGCCCGCGCCCTGGTCCGTGACCTCGATCACCACGGCGTGGTTCTGCCCGGACTCGCGGGCCGCGACGCGCGTGGTGCCGCCGCCGTGCTTGAGCGAGTTCTCGATGAGCGTCGCGAGGACCTGGGCGAGCCCGCCGGGGGTCGCGAACACCGTCGACTCGGTGGGCATGACGACCAGGCGTCGCCCGGCCTGCTCGAAGGCCGCGACCCATTCCTGGCGCTGCTGGTCGAAGACCTCGTCGAGCTGCACCAGCTCGGTGCCCGAGCCGAGAGCGCGCCGCGAGCGCCCCAGGAGCTCGTCCACCACGCCCACGAGCCTCTCGACCTGCTCGAGCGACCGCTCCGCCTCCTCGCGGACCTCGTCCTGGTCCGTGAGCACGCTGATCTCCTCGAGGCGCATGCTGAGCGCGGTGAGCGGGGTGCGCAGCTGGTGGGACGCATCGGCGGCGAACTGGCGCTCCGTCGCGAGCCGCGCGGCCATGCGGTCCGACGATCGCGCGAGCTCCTCCGCGACCAGGTCGATCTCCTCGATCCCCGTGGTCTCGAGGCGCGGCCTCACCTGGCCGGAGCCGATCTGCTCGGCGGACGCGGCGAGGTACACGAGAGGCGCGGACAGGCGGTTGGCCTGCCAGATCGCCATCGCCGCGCCGGCGACGATCGCGACCGTCCCGCTCGCGAGCACCAGGCCCACGATGCGGGCGGCCTGCCAGAACACGTCCCACCAGGAGATGTACACGTAGACGATCACGCCCGAGTCGGTCACGTAGTTCGCCGTGTACGCGGGCGAGGGCTCCTCGCCCGCCGCGAGCTGCGTGCCGTCCGGCAGGACCACCCGCATGTACTCGGGCGCACCCGGGCTGTTCGAGACGTAGGACGCGACGTTGCCCTCGGAGATCGCCTCGCCGGACTGGTAGCGCAGCTCGAGCGCCTTCGCCGCCGTGGTGGCGCGCTGCTCGAGGCTCCGCACGGCGTCGTCGCGCATGATCTGCGCCGCGGCGACCGCGAGCGGGATGCCCAGCATGACGACCGCGACCGCCAGGGCGGAGAACGTCGCGGCGAGGACGCGGCGGCGCACGGGTCCCCTCAGTCGCCGGTCTCGAAGCGGAAGCCCATCCCGCGCACCGTGGTGATGAAGTGCGGGTGCGAGGCGTCGTCGCCGAGCTTGCGTCGCAGCCAGGAGACGTGCATGTCGAGGGTCTTCGACGGCGCGCCCGGGTCCGCGGACCAGACCTCGCGCATGAGCGAGTCGCGCGACACCACGGAACCGGCGTTGGAGACGAGCACCTGAAGCAGGTCGAACTCCTTGCCGCTGAGCTGGAGCTCGGTCCCGTCGAGGTACGCACGGTGGCCGGCGACGTCGATACGGACGCCCCCGGCCTCGATGTCCCCGCCCGCCTCGGATCCCGTGCGGCGCCGCAGCAGCGCGCGCACGCGGGCGAGCAGCTCGGCGAGCCGGAACGGCTTGGTGACGTAGTCGTCCGCGCCTGCGTCGAGGCCGACCACCAGGTCGACCTCGTCGGCGCGCGCCGTGAGCATCAGGATGGGGACCTGGAGGCCCTTGTCGCGGATGCGACGGGCCACGTCCACGCCGTCGATGTCGGGCAGGCCCAGGTCAAGGATCACCAGGTCCGCGTCATCGGATGCCCCGACCCCGCCGAGGCCCGTGCCGTGCCATTCGACGTCGTACCCTTCCCGGCCCAAAGCACGGGTCAAGGGTTCTGAAATGGTCGGGTCATCTTCGACCAAAACAATTCGCGTCATGTCGACACAGTACCCGGGACCGCCGACTTTGCAACGACCCCATGCGGTGGTGCCCGCAGGCCACGGCCCTCGCCACCGATACGCTGGGTGGCCGTGACGCTGCCCGCCCCGCCCTCGGCGCCCGCGACCGGCCGCGACCGTGCCGCAGCGCGGCTCGTCGCCGCCCCCGAGCGCATCCTGCTCGGCCTCGTGGTCCTCGCGCTCGCCGCCGGCCTGTGGGCGAGCGTCGGGATGCATACCCCCTGGACCGTGCTGCCCACGGCCGCCGTCGGCATCGTCCTCACATGGCGCATCGTCCCCACGCCCGTCCGCGTCACCGCGGCCGAGCGGCGCGGCGCGCTGATCGCTGTCATCGGCTCGGGCGCATGGGCCCTCGCCGCGGCGGTCCTGTACGCCGAGTACCTCATCGTGGTGCGCGATCCCGGCTTCCTCACGCTCGCCGGGCTGTGGCTCGTCGACCACCCGAGCTCCGACATCCCCGCGTCGGGCGCGATCGAGGCGGCGAGCGTGGACCGCTCGGCGCTCGCCGACGCGTCGCAGGCCTGGAACCTGCGCGACGACCAGGTCCAGCCGCAGGGAGCACGCCTGCTCTCGGCGCTCATCGCCGTGGGCGGCTGGGTCGGGGGCGACCGCGGCGTCCTGGTCGCCAACTGCGTGGTCGGCGCTGTCGGCGTGCTGGCCGTCTACGTGCTCGCCCGGCGCATGCTGGGCCCGCTCGCGTCCCTCGCGCCGGCCGCGGCGGTCGCGCTGTCCGTGTCGCACATCGGGCTGTCCCGCGCCGCCTACACCGAGCCGCTCACGCTGGTGCTCGTGCTCGCCGCCGCCCTGTGGCTGTGGCGCGGTGTCGAGGAACGCGACGGGCGCGTGCTCGCGCTCGGCGCCGTCACGGCGGGGGCGACGTCGTTCATCCGCATCGACGGGGCCGCGTTCGCCGCGGGCCTGCTCGCCGCCACCGTGCTCGCCCTCGCGCTCACGGAGGGTCGGCGGTCACGGCGCGTGGGCGCGGCGCTGGGGGTGATCACCGTCCAGGGGGCGGTGCTGTACGCCGGCTACGCCGCGCTGTGGCGCTGGAGCGAGGGCTACGCCGACAGGCTCGCGGACCAGGCGGTCATGCTCATGGCGGGCTACGGCGCGCTCACGCTCGTGCTCGCGCTCTGGGTGCTCAGCTGGATCGCGGGCGGCGACGGTGCGGCGACGGGAGCGCGGGACATGCTGGGCCGGCGCGGGGCGATCGGCGCAGGGACGGCCGTGTCCGGGCTGCTCCTGATGCTCGCCTCGCGACCGCTGTGGATGACCGCCCATCGCGGCACCGACAACTCCGTCGACGAGTTCACCAACGGCGTGGTCGAGTCGTTCCAGCGCGCGCAGGGCATGACGGTCGACCCGACGCGCACCTACGCCGAGCACACGGTCGCGTGGGTGAGCTACTACCTCAGCTGGCCCATCGTGCTGCTCGGGATCCTCGGCTTCGGCCTCGCGACCACGTGGATGATCCGCAAGCGCCCCACGTGGGCGCTCCTGCTCGGCGCGACGCTGCCCACCTCGCTCCTCTACTTCTGGAATCCCGAGGTGGTCCCCGACCAGCTGTGGGCCTTCCGCCGGTTCGAGCCGGCGACGCTGCCGGGCTTCGCGATCGCGGCCGCGGTGGCGGCGTGGTGGCTGCTGGGACGGGTGAGAAGCGCGTGGCGCGTGCGTGCCAGGCGGATCACCGCGGGCGCCTTCGTGGTGCTGCCGCTCACCACGTGGGTGTCGATCGTCCCGGGCGACGATCTCCCGATCTCCGCCGCGACCCCGGTCTTCGTGCGCGAGATGGGCGGGGCCTACGGCCAGATCACCGCGCTGTGCGACGTCGCTCCGGACCGGCCGATCATCCTCGCCGGCACGTCCTCGCACTTCGGCTCGCTGCGGGTCATGTGCGACGAGCCCACGGTCCTCGCGCTCGCGGCGCTCGAACCCGACCAGCTGGTCGAGATGTCCGCGGCATGGGAGGCCTCCCCCGTGGTGCTCACGCGCGATCCCTCGTGGTTCGAATGGACCGAGGCCCCCGGCATCGTCGTGTCCTCGACCGTCCAGCAGGCCGGCTACACCCTTCAGGCCATCCCCCGCACCTACTTCGAGCGGGACTACCAGTGGTACGCCGGCATCGTCGGGGAGGACGGCGTGCTGGCACCCGTCGCGCCGGCCGGCGAGACCGCCTCCGAGGTCACCAGCCCCTGACTCCGCGCCGTGCGTCCCCAGGGCGCGCGGCGGGCTCCCCCGACGGCGCCCATCGGCGCTTGCCTGGCGGCATGGACGTGACGATCGAGGACGCAGGCGACGTCGAGGTGGATCCAGGCACCCCGCTCGCGGAGGTGCTGAGGATCGCCCGCGCACCGGCGGCGGTCTGGTGCGGCGGGACCCTCCTGGATCCCGGGCATCGCGCGGGCGTGGCGCCGCTGGTGCAGGGTGCCCTGCTCCGCTCGGCACCCGGACCGCCCACGGTCCCCCCGACCGGCCCTCACCTCGCGGTCGTCGCAGGACCCGACGCCGGCGCGCTGCTCGAGGTGGCCCACGGCGCCGCAGAGGTGGGGCGCGAGGGCGCGCTCGCGCTCGCGGACCCGCGGCTGAGCCGTCGGCACCTCTCGCTCGACGCGACCGGGCGGGCGCGCGACCTCGGCTCCCGCAACGGGACGTTCCTGGTCCGCGGGGCGCGGCGACGCCGCGTGGGGCGCATCGGTCGTCGCCTGCGTGCGGGCGACCTGGTGCTCGCCGGGGACACTGCGCTCAGGTGGGTCGAGCCGGGGCACGATGCCGATAAGACCCCGCGCCCGCACCCGGCGGGCGCGCGTCAGGCTCCGATGCTCGTGGGGCTCCTGGGCGGCGCGGCCGGGGCGCTCGCCCTCGCGGTCGCCACCGGACGGTGGGAGATCGCGGCGATCGCGCTCGCGGCACCGCTCGCGCTCACGGGCGCCGCCATGGTGAGGGCCCGCGCACCGCGTCCGCCGGAGCCGGTGGGCGCCGAGCTGCTCGCGGACCTGCCCCTCCCCATCGCGATCCGCGGCACGCCTCATCGGGCACGGGGAGCCGCGCGTGCGCTCGCCGTCGCGCGCGGCGAGGCGCTGCCCCCACGCCTCGACGAGCCCTGGATGCGGTGGTGCGGATCACGGCTGCCGGACGGTGCGGTGACGGTGCTGCCTCCCGACGGTTCCCCGCCTTCCGAGGCGCGCTGCGTGATCGACGTCGACGCGAGGACCATCGCCGTGGATGGTCGCGAGCGCGCGTGGTCGCCGAGCATCGTGTCGCGCGAGACCGCTGACGTGCGCGCACGTGCACGATGCGCGGCGCACCAGGAGGCGCTGCCTCGCATGGTGCGATGGGCGGAGCTCGAGCCTGGCCCCGCGGCGGAGGACCCGACCGCCGGCGCGCCGTTCGCGACGGCGCTGGGACGCGGTCTCGACGGACCCGTGGTCCTCGACCTCGACCGGGACGGACCGCATGCGCTCGTCGCGGGCACCACCGGTGCGGGGAAGTCTGCGCTCCTCGAGACCCTCGTCGCGGGCCTCGCTCACGGGCATGCACCCGCGAGGCTCGCGGTCGCGCTCATCGACCTCAAGGGCGGCGCGGGCCTCGGGCCCTGCGCGGCGCTGCCCCATACGTGCGGGCTTCTCACCGACCTCGAGCCGGCGTCCGCACGGCGTGCGCTGCTGGGGCTCGCGCATGAGCTGCGGCAGCGCAAGGCCGCGCTCGCGCGTGCCGGGTGCGCGTCCTGGGCGCAGTGGGTCGCGCGCGACCCCTCCGACCGGCCGCCCCCGCGCCTGCTCGTGGTGGTCGACGAGTTCCAGGAGCTCGGCGCGATGGATCCCGGATTCCTGCCCGAGCTCGCACGGCTCGCCGCGCAGGGACGATCGCTCGGCATGCACCTGGTGCTCGCGACCCAGCGCCCCGCGGGCGTGGTGACACCGGCGATCCGCGCCAACGTCTCGACCGTGATCGCGCTGCGCACCGCGAACGCCGCCGAGTCGCAGGACCTGGTGGGTGACGCGAGCGCGGCGGCGTTGCCCGCATCCGCTCCCGGGCGTGCGGTGGTGGTCACCCCGTACGCCCGGGTCGCCATGCAGACGGCGCTCCCCCTCGCGCAGGCCCGCCCGCCGGCGCGCCCGCGGGCCCGACCCGAACCCGCCGGGGCCGGGCTGGTCCACGCCGCCACCGTCCGATGGGCCGGTGCCGCACGGCCGCCGCGTCTCTGGCTCGACCCCCTGCGCGGGGACGAGCGACCGGCGCCGGGAGCGCTCGGATGGATCGACCTGCCCGCCGAGCGCGCCCGGGAGCCCTTGCGGTGGGACCCGGCCTCAGGACCGCTCGTGGTGGTCGGTCCGCGCGGCTCGGGCCGCTCGGCCGCCCTCGCGGCGGCAGCAGCGGCCGTGCCCGGGGCCGTGAGCCTGCCCCGCGACCCTCGCGAGGCGGCGCGCACGCTCGCGCTCGCGCCCACCTCCAGGATCCCCGCGCTGCTTGTGGATGACGCGGACCGCGCGTGCGAGGAGCTGGATCCATGGATGCGGGGTGCAGGCGACGCTCTCGAGTCGCTCGCACGCTCGGTGCCGCTCGCGCTGTCGGGTGGGCCCGGGTGGGGCGCGCGGTGGGCGTCGCGTGCGGGGCTCGTCGTGGTGCTCACGGGCCTCGATCGCGTGGAGCAGGTGCTGTGGGGCGTGCCGCCGCCGCTCGCCTCGCTGGTCCCCGAGCCCGGCCGAGGCGTCGCGATCGCCGCGCGGGGCGCGGGCGAGTGCCGCATCGGCCTTGCGGCCGGGGCGCCGCCCCGCGTGCTGGTCCATCCCCTCGTGTGCCCCGCGGACCTGCCGGCCGGGGCTCTCGGGGTGATCGGCGACCGTGCCCGACCGTGGTTGCCCGGCGCCGGTGCCGTTGTGGTGGTGGGCCCTCCCGAAGCCGGACGCGAGGCGGTGGCCGAGGCGCTCCGCCGTGCCGGCGCGTCCGCCTCCGTGAGCGCGCATGGGGACCCGGGTGCCGCTGTCGAGGTGGTGCTCGCGCCCACCCCGGCGCGGCTGCGCGGGCTCGGGGCGCAGGTGCCGCCCGGGATCGCGGTGCCGTCGCCCCCGGCGGGCTACGTGGCGGTCAGGACCGGGACGGCGTGGGAGGCCGCGCGGCTCAGGCCGGACGCTGCCGGGGTCTCAGCCGTCGACGGAGGGCCGTAGGGCGTCACGCCCGCCGACCAGGACCGCGATCCCGATCCCCGCGCCCGCGACGGCGAGCACGATGCCGTAGGCGGGCCGCACCCCCGTGAGGTTGATGCCCGCGAGGGTCAGCAGCGCCTGCCAGGTGAGCGCGGCGGACACGGACCACCGGGCACCACGATCGAAGGCCCGCGCCACCAGCAGCAGCCCTGCCGCGACCAGCAGGTAGAAGGCCGCGAGCCCGATCGCGAAGGCGGGCTCGGGAAGCGACAGCGCGTGGATGCCGTAGGCTCCTCCGTAGACGCCCAGACCGAGCGCCTCGGCACCGATGCCGAGAGCAGCCGCACGGCGCCAGCGGCCTGAGGGGGCCGCGTCACGCAGGGACTTCGGCCCCTTGCGCCGCACGGTCTCGTCGTGGCCATCGGCCCCTGTGAGCGAGTCCACAGAAAACACCTCTTGAAACATTCTCGTTACTTGTGCGAATCTTAATGAAGTCGAAACGCGACGGCGCGACGAAACCCCTTTGAAACCCCTCGGGCTACGTCGCGCCATGCTATCCCCGCTATCCCCCTAGGAGACCCCATGGATTGGCGCAGCAGCGCAGCATGCCTCGAAGTAGACGACCCCGAGCTCTTCTTCCCGGTCGGCAACACCGGCCCGGCCCTCAGCCAGATCGAGCGCGCGAAGGCCGTCTGCGGCCGTTGCACCGTGCGTGACACCTGCCTGCAGTGGGCGATGGAGCACAACCAGGACTCCGGTGTCTGGGGCGGTCTGTCCGAGGACGAGCGCCGTTCGCTCAAGCGCCGCGCCGCTCGCGCGCGCCGCGCCGCCAAGTAGTCCTCCGGCGGCTCGGCCGCCACGTTCGAAGCCCCGCCCGGCCCCGCCGCGGCGGGGCTTCGCACGTCCGGACATCCCCCCCCGAAGTGGTGGCTGGTGGTCGGTTCTCGCGGATCCTCGCGCCACAGTGGTGCCTCAGTGTCGGTCGCCGATGCGGCGGCCAGCCGCGCACGGTGCGCACGCAGGCATCGCGGATCGTCACCGGATCGCACCACGCGCGGCGGAGGCTGGAAGAACTCGCGCCGATGGTGCGGCCCGGACAACCGCTCCCCCCGAGGGCATCGACAATGGCGCACCGCTGTGATGCTCGGATCCTCCAGAGCCGACAACTGCCTACCAATTGCGGAGGGTGGCGCGGCGCTACAGCCTGGGGTCGGAGACCCTCTCCTCGACGTTGCCGCGCAGGTCCACCACGGAGCCTGACTCGAGCTTGCGCCACTCGATGGTGCCGCGCAGCTCGTTCTGGACCAGGGTCCGCACGATCTGGGACCCCAGACCGGACGGCTCGCCCTCGATCCCCACGCCGTCGTCCTCGATGCTCACGTGGAGCGAGCGGCCGTCGCGCGTGGCGGTCACGGTGATGGTGCCCTGAGCGCGACCCTCGAAGCCGTGCTCGACCGCGTTGGTGATGAGCTCGGTCACCACGAGCGCGAGCGACGACGCGTACTGCGCGGGGATCAGCCCGAACTCGCCGGTGTTGACGATCCTCACCTGGGTGTCGGGCGACGCGACGTCGGCCGCCATGCGGATCGAGCGCGACACCAGCTCGTCGAAGTTGACCAGCTCGTCGAGCGTGCCCGACAGGGTCTCGTGCACCAGCGCGATGGTCGCGACCCTGCGCATCGCCTCCGCGAGCGCCTCCTTCGCCTCGGGCGCCTCGACGCGCCGCGACTGGAGGCGCAGCAGGGCGGCGACCGTCTGCAGGTTGTTCTTCACGCGATGGTGGATCTCGCGGATGGTCGCGTCCTTGGTCACCAGCTCGCGCTCGCGGCGACGCACGTCGGAGACGTCGCGGCACAGCAGGACGGCGCCCACGCGCGCGCCATGCTCCGTCACGGGGATCGCGCGCAGCGACAGCACCGCGCCGTTGGCCTCGAGGTCGGTGCGCCAGGCCGCGCGGCCGGCGACCACCATCGCAAGGGTCTCGTCCACCACGCCCTGGTCCTCGAGCAGCTCGCTCGTGACGCGCGGCAGGGACTTGTTCATGAGCGAGCCGTGCACGCCCAGCCGGTGGAAGCAGGACAGCGCGTTGGGCGACGCGTACGTCACGTGACCGACCGCATCGAGGCGCAGGACGCCGTCGCCCACGCGCGGGGCGCCGCGACGCGGCCCCGTGATGGACGTGTGCATGGGGAACTCGCCGCGCGTGACCATCCGCAGCAGGTCGTCGGCCGCACCCTTGTAGTTGAGCTCGAGCCGGCTCGACGAGCGCGACACGGCCTGCGACACCTCTCGCGTCACCACCGCGATGGGGCGGCCGTCCATCACCACCGGGAGCGCGTCCTCGCGCACGGCGTACGTCTCGTCCCAGCGGGGCTCGCGCGAGCCCACGATGCCGCCCTCCTCGAGCGCGCGGCGCAGATGCGCGACGCGGCCGCCGGGCGCGTGCGTGCCCACCACATCGTCCAGGTGGACCGTCGGCCCCGTCGACGGCCGGCACTGCGCGACCGCGACGAAGCCCTCGCCGTCCTCGCGCCACATCACCAGGTCCGCGAAGGACAGGTCGGCGATGATCTGCCAGTCGGCGACGAGCAGCGCGAGCCACTCGGCCTCCGCATCCGAGATGGGGCCGTACTCCTCGATGGTGTCGCGCAGGGTTGCCACGGGCACCAGCCTAGAGCCGCCTCGCAGGCGCGCTAGCCTGAGCGCAGGGGGTTCCACCGGTGAAGATCACTCACATGCATCGCTTCGACGCGGCTCTCGACGACGTCTGGACGATGCTCACGTCACCCGAGTTCGGGCACGCGCGCGCCGCCGCGATGGGCACGGAGGCGCATGACGTCGACGTCGACGTCCGCGACGACGGTTCGTGCGCGATCACGCTGCGCGCGGACGTGCCGACCTCGTCCATCCCGTCCGAGCTGCGCGCGCTGGTGGGCCGCGAGCTCGCGGTCACCTACACCGAGGTGTGGGAGCCCCCCACCGAGGACGACCGCGTGGGCACCTTCGCGGTCGAGATCGCGGGTGCACCGGGCCACGTCGCGGGCGCGATCGGCGTCACGCCCGACGGCGAGGCGAGCGAGCTCCTCGCGACGGGCGATGTGGTCGCGCACGTGCCCCTGTTCGGCGCGATGATCGAGCGCGCGGTCGCGGGCGCCGTCACCAAGGCCCTCACGGCGCAGCTGGAGGCGGCCGACGCGTGGCTCGTGCGGTGACGCGGCCCGCGCAGCTGGGCCTCGTCCTGGTGGGCGGAGCCGTGGGCGGCGCGCTGCGCATCGGCGTGTCCGAGGTCTTCCCTGACACCGCCGGTCCCGTCCCCTGGGACCTGTGGGTCATCAACGTGCTCGGGTCGCTGGTCCTCGCCTGGGCCGTCGCGTTCACGCAGGCGCGGGGGCCGTGGACCCTGTTCCCCGCCATCGGGCCCGGGCTGCTGGGCGGCTTCACCACGTACTCGTCGATCGCGTGCCTGCGATGGTCGGCCTCCGAGCAGCTCGACGTCGCGATCGGCGTGCTGCTGATCACGCTCGCGGGAGCGATCGCCGCGGCGTGGCTCGGCTGGTGGCTGGGCGACCGTCCGCGCACCCCGCTCGACGAGGCGGCCGTCTTCGCCGAGGAGAACGAGTGAGCGCCTGGGCCTCCGTCGCCGCGATCCTGGGCTGCGGCGTGGGCGCATGCGTGCGCTTCTCGCTGGGCTGGCTGGACACGCGCAAGGCGTTCCCGTGGCCCACCATCCTGGCCAACGCGCTCGGCTCGGCGGTGCTGGGCGCGGTGCTCGCCGCCGGGGACGATGCGCTCCTGTCCCCCGCGTGGACGTTCGCCTTGGGCACCGGGCTCGCGGGCGGCCTGTCGACGTTCTCCTCGCTCGCCGTGGACGTGGTGGTGCTCGCGAAGGACGGCCGTCGCGGGGCAGTCATGGGCTATGTGAGCGCGACGGTCGCGGTGGGCCTCGCGGGTGCCGCTGCGGGGTACGCGCTCACGTCCGCGCTCGCCTGAGCACGGCGCGCCCCGCGGCCAGCAGCGTCAGCAGCACCGCCGCGCATGCCACCGCGACCGCGGGCAGCGACGCCATGAGCACCACGCACGCCGCCGCGCCGAGCGCCGAGGCCGTCCGGGGCATCCGCCAGCCCGCGACGTGGCCGGCACCGGCGGCGCGGAAGGCCGCCACGTTGGCGACCGCGTAGTACAGCAGCACCGCGAACGAGGACATCGCGATCGCGAGCGCGAGGTCGCCCGCCCACACGAGCGCGACCGCGGCGATGCACGCCGCGCCCTCCGCGAGCGCGGGCACGCCGCGTCCGTTCTCGCGCGCGAGCCCGCCCGGCAGGTCCCGTTCGCGCGCCATCGCCATGGAGGTCCGTCCCACGCCCGCGGTGAGCGCGAGCAGCGATCCGAACGCGGCCGCGACGGCCGCCGTGGTCACCACGGCGACGGGCAGCCACGTGCCCTCGACCGCGTCGGCCACGGCGGCCGTCGCGTCCGCCAGCGCGGGGCCCAGCGCGCGCGGCAGGACGAGCGCGAGCGCTCCGTACAGCACCGCAGCGAGGGCGAGGGCGACGCCGATCGCGCCGGGGATGGTCCGTGCGGGCTCCCGCACCTCCTCGCCGAGCGTCGCGATCCGCGCGTAGCCCGCGAAGGCGAAGAACACCAGGGCCGCCGCCTGAGCGATGCCCACGGCATCGTCCCAGGGCGTGCTCCAGCCGAAGGCGGCGGCTCCCGCCTCGGGGCCGCCGGATGCGGCCACCACGGCCGCGACGAGCGCGGCCACCACGGCGGAGGCGAGCACCACCGAGGCCGCAGCGGTGCGCGTGATGCCGCGCGAGTTGAGCGCCCACGAGGCGGCCACGGCGGCCGTCGCCACGAGCGCGGCGTGGCCGGGCGCGAGGTACCTGCCGACCGCGAGCGCGATCGCGGCGATCGAGGCGGTCTTGCCCACCACGAAGCCGATGCCCGCGAGGAAGCCCGGCCACGGCCCCAGCTCCGCGCGCCCGAAGGCGTATGCGCCGCCCGCGACGGGATGGACGGCCGCGAGCTGCGCCGTCGAGCCGGCGTTGAGCGCGGCGACCAGGCCCGCGAGCAGCACCGCCCACCCGAGCGCGTTCCCGGCGGCGGCGTACGCGGGGCCCCACACGACGAACACGCCCGCGCCGAGCATCGACCCCACCCCGATGGCGGTGGCACCGACCAGCCCGACGCGGCGCGCCACGGTCAGCCCTGTGGCGTGCGGCCGGTCCGGGAGCGCGCGGCCACCGCGGTCTCCGGGGTCTCCGGGGTCTCCGGGGTCTCCGGGGTCTCCGGGGCCTCCGGGGCCTCCGCCACGGTCACCGCGGGATCGAGCGCGTCGTCGCCCAGCTCGTGACCCGCCTCGGACTCGGCGACCGCCAGCGCGGCGCCGCGCGGACGTCCGGCGCGGACCCAGGCGAGGTAGAGCGCGCCCGCCACCAGGCCGGTCGCGGCGAGCGAGCCGAGCGCCGCGGGTCGCAGCAGGTTGCACACGAGCGTGAATCCGACCGCGACGGCCGCGACGAGGTTGAGCGCGACCCACAGCGGGCGCTTGTCGTGGTGAGAGAACTTGGCCATCGCGAGGAGGCCCATGAGGAAGCTCACGAACACCGAGACGGCGTAGAAGAGCACGAGGCTCTGGTCGCGCGCGCCCGCGAGCGTCACCACGGCGGCGGAGGCGACCAGGAAGACGCCCACACCGACCATGGGGACGTGATGCGCGTTGGTGCGGCCCAGGATCGAGGGCAGCACGCCGTGGCGGGACTCGCCGTGCTCGGAGCGCGCGAGCGCCTTGAGCAGGCCGGGGCCGGCCTGGAAGGAGGACGATGCGGCGGACAGGAGCAGCAGCGCCGTGGTGGCCTGGAACGCGGCGAACAGCGCGTGGCCGTCCGCGGCACGGGCGAGCTCGGCGACCAGCGTCGTGTCCTCGTGCGGGACCTGGATGCCCAGGCGCACCACGGCCGCGGTGATCGCAAGCGTGAGCGTGCCGACGATTCCCAGCGTGAGCCACAGCGCCCAGCGGCCGAAGCTGCGACGGCCCGCATCGTCCAGCTGCGCGAGCTGCGCGATCGCGGAGGAGGGCGCCTCGATGCCGGTCGCGAGCGCCATGGCGACGGGGAAGGCGAGCGCCACCGCGATCGGCGCGCCGTGCGTCAGCCCCTCGATGGGCTGCGGGTCGACGGACGGCAGGCCCGGGACCGGCAGCAGCACGGCGACCGCGACCACGATGAAGACGATGGTGAGCAGCGCGAACACCGCGCGGCCCAGGTGGCCGAACCACATCAGCCCGGCGACCACGAGCAGCAGGCCCAGGGCGAGCACCAGGCGGTACTCCGCGAGGCCGGGCACGTAGCTGATGATCGCGGAGGATCCGGCCGACACCGAGATGGAGATGGTCAGCACGAAGTCGACCACGAGCGCACCCATGGGGATGAAGGCGAAGCCCTCGCCGAACGCCCCGCCGGCCGCCGCGGCGGAGCCGCCGCCCTCCGGGAAGCGCGCGACCAGCTGGTGGTAGCTCGCGACCACCAGCCCGACGACGATGACGACGGCCGCCATCGCGGGGAACAGCAGCGCGAGGTTGCCGTCGAGCGCGCGCAGCGCCGCCTCGATCGCATAGGCGACCGAGGACACGGGGTCCGCCATCACGGAGAAGGCGAACGCGATGAGGAGCGCGATGCGGCCATGCAGCCAGCCGGCGCGGACAGGGGTGGCGTGGGTCACGCGGATGCCTCCCAAGGCTCGGGATCCGGCACGGTCGCGCCGGGGCCGCAGGCCATGCTAGACCCGCCGATGCGGGACCGGTGCCACCGCGCCCGGGCGGGGCAAGCATCCTGGTGCGCACGCATGGGAGCGCTCTCTCCGCGGGCCGCCTAGCGCGGCGCGCCGTCCCACGCGTCGAAGGCCTCGCTCGCGAGCGCGCGGCCCACGTCGATGAGCTCGGCGGCGCGGTGGAAGTCGAGCACCCCGCATGCGTCCGCGGGCACGTCCACCATGACGTCCGGCGGATAGCCCGCGAGGCGGTAGCGCTGAACCGTGTTCTGCAGGGTCTGCAGCGAGCGGTCGATGACGTCGAGCGTGCTGATCTCCGGCGGCTCCCCCGTGACCGCCGCGAGCGCAGGCGCCTCGCCCGTGGCGACCGCGGCATCGTCCCCGTCCTCGCCGCGGGCCCGCAGCCGCTGGGTGATCATGCTGAGCAGGCGCGGCTCCGCGACGTGGACCGACGGCAGGCGCAGCCGCGGCAGGCGCATGAGCGGTTCACCGGGCTCGGCGGGCGGCAGCGGCGCGTTGTCCGGGCGCGCGTTGCCCGCGAGGTTGACGGCGATGGTCGCGTCCGCGCGGATCGAGGCGAGCGGCACCACGGGGACGGGGTTGAGGATGCCGCCGTCGGCGAGCAGCCGTCCGTCGCGGCGCACGGGCGTGATCACCATGGGGATCGCGATCGAGGCACGGATCGCGTCGACCACCGGGCCCTCGGTGAACCACACCTCGGACTGCGAGAGCAGGTCCGTCGCGACCGCGGTGTACGGGATGGGGAGGTGCTCGATGAGCCGGCCGTCGAGGATCTCGTCGATCTTGCGCATCACGCGGTCGGCGCGGATGGCCCCGGCGCCCTTGAAGGCGGGGTCCATCATCCGCAGCACCTCGCGCCGGGTCAGCGACTCGGCCCACGCGCGATACTCCGCGAGCCCGCCCGCCGCATGCAGGCCTCCCACGAGCGCGCCCATGGACGTGCCGGCGATGCCGACGATCTCCCAGCCGCGCGCCTCGATCTCCTCGATGACGCCGATGTGCGCGTATCCCCTGGCTCCTCCGCTGCCGAGCGACAGGGCGATGCGAGGACGGTCCTTGCGGGTGGTCACCGAGCCAGGCTACCTGGCATGTCGCCGCCTGCCGAGGGGTGGGGAGACGGGCCGTGCGCGGTGGCGCGGCTGCCGTACGGGACCTAGGGTGCGACGGGAGGGGACGATGCGGCACTAGAGTCTTGTCGACCGTTCACATTTCGAGGTCGCGCCCGGGTGCGGCCCCACACCGGAACACTCAAGGAGACCGCTGCGATGACGCAGACCCAGCAGATCGACGTGGCGGCCGCGATCGCGGCCGGAGAGACCTCCCTGGGCATCGAGCTCGGCTCGACCCGCATCAAGGCGTGCCTGGTCGGTCCGGACCACCAGCCCATCGCGACCGGCAGCCACGCGTGGGAGAACCAGTTCGTGGACCGCCTGTGGACCTACTCGATCGACGCGATCTGGGAGGGCGTCCAGGCCTCGGTCGCGGACCTGCTCGCCCAGGTCGAGGAGGCCTACGGCGTGCGCCCGACCGCCATCGGCGCGCTCGGCGTGTCCGCGATGATGCACGGCTACCTCGCCTTCTCCGCGGACGACGAGCTGCTGGTGCCGTTCCGCACGTGGCGCAACACCAACACCGAGCGCGCGGCCGCGGAGCTGACCGAGGTGCTGGGCTTCAACTTCCCGCTGCGTTGGTCCGCCTCGCACGTGTACGAGGCGATCCTCGAGGAGGAGGCGCACGTCTCCGAGCTCGCGTTCATCACCACGCTCGCGGGCTACGTCCACTGGAGGCTCACGGGCCGCAAGGTGCTCGGTGTGGGCGACGCCTCCGGGATGTTCCCCATCGACCCCGCCACGCGCGACTACGACGCGGACATGCTCGCGCGCTTCCAGGGCCTGGTCGCCGCGCGCAAGCCGGGCCTCGACGTCGCGGCGCTGCTGCCCGAGGTGCTGGTCGCCGGTGCCGATGCCGGCACGCTGACGGCCGAGGGCGCCGCGCTGCTCGACCCGACCGGCACGCTCCAGCCCGGTGCGCTCGTCGCTCCCCCGGAGGGTGACGCCGGCACCGGCATGATCGCCACCAAGGCGGTCGCGCCGCGCACGGGCAACATCTCCGCCGGCACCTCGATCTTCGCGATGGTGGTGCTCGAGAAGCCGCTCGAGTCCGTCCACGAGGAGCTCGACATCGTCACCACGCCCGCGGGCGACCTGGTGGCGATGGTCCACTGCAACAACGGCGCATCGGAGCTGGGCACGTGGGCCGGGGTCTTCACCGAGTTCGCGGCCGCGATGGGCGTCGAGGGCGGCTCCGATGCGGTGTTCGAGGCGCTGTTCCGCGCGGCGCTCGAGGGTGAGGCCGACGGCGGCGGCCTGCTCGCCTACAACTACCTGTCCGGCGAGCCGATCACGGGCCTGGCCGAGGGCCGCCCGCTGTTCGTGCGCACGCCCGGCTCGCGCCTCAACCTCGCCAACTTCATGCGCACGCAGCTCTACGGCGCGTTCGGCACGCTGAGCCTGGGCATGCGGGTGCTGCACGACGAGGGCGTCGAGCTCGACTCGATGTTCGCGCACGGCGGCATGTTCCGCACCGCGGGTGTGGCGCAGCGCCTGCTCGCCGCGGCCATCGGCGCGCCCGTCACGGTCGGCGACACGGCCTCCGAGGGCGGCGCGTGGGGCATGGCGGTGCTCGCGGAGTTCCGCCGCACCGGTGGCGGCGACCTGTCGAGCTACCTCGACGAGCGCGTGTTCGCCGATGCGGCCGTGGACGTGGCGGCCCCCGACGCCGGGGACGTCGCCGGCTACGCCGCGTGGCTCGAGCAGTACGAGGCCGGGCTCGCGATCGAGCGCGCCGCCACCGAGGCGATCCGCTAGG